>CAZKFM010000022.1:0-8002 GCA_964552195.1 uncultured Flavobacteriaceae bacterium | reverse complement strand
TCAACCCGGTATTTCAAATTGTTCTCATCTTTACACCCAACAAAACAACCTGATTATGAATGCAGATACCGTATTTTCTATTGCCAATACCAGCGTGTTGCCCATGTGGCTTCTCATGATTGCGCTGCCTAAGTGGAGGGTTACCCGATTTCTGGTTGACTTTCGCGTATTGCCCATACTCCTTTCATTGATTTATGTTACCTATATCGCCTTGTCGTTCCAGTCGGGGAACAGCTTTGACTTCGGGAGTCTTGAATCTGTGATGTCACTCTTTACAGAAAAAGATGCCGTTCTTGCCGGTTGGATTCACTACCTGGCTTTTGACCTTCTGGTAGGGATGTGGATGCTGGATAAGAACCGCACACTGGGCATACATCCGTTGCTTATGGCTCCTTGTCTGCTCGGTGCTTTTATGTTCGGGCCTTTGGGGTTTTTGCTTTTTAGCATCATCCGCGCTTTTAAAAACTCAAAAGCATGATAGCTGTGCTTAAAACCGTTCGCAGAGAGAGTCCCATCCTTTTCGGGATCGCAATCCTGAACTTTTTGATTGCCATCGCTGCCCTGTCTGGTCTGTGGCTGGACGATCGAACACTTATGGGGGTTAATGTATGGGTAAAGCCTATTAAGTTCCTGTTATCCGTAGGGATTTATATACTTACCGTAGGCTACCTGATTACGTTCTATCCGTATTCCGATCGCAAGAAGCATATATTGAGGAACATAGTGGCTTTCACCCTTCTGGCGGAAAACGGAATTATCGTTTTGCAGGCATATCGCGGGGTACAGTCGCACTACAATGTGGCTACCCCTCTGGATGGCATTCTTTTTTCACTGATGGGAATGCTGATAGGAATTAATGTATTCCTTATGGTCCTTTTTGCCCTGGATGCGCTTCGGCTTCGGTTAAACGTGCCGCGTTCGGTGCAATGGGGTATATTTTTCGGGTGGATCACAGCCATATGGAGCAGTTGGATCGGAGGGCAGATGATCGCGCAAATGGGGCATACGGTAGGCGCTGCCGACGGGGGTGAAGGCCTGCCGTTTCTGAATTGGAGTACAATTGCCGGAGACCTTAGGGTAGCCCATTTCTTCGGACTGCACGCCTTACAGTTACTTCCGCTTTTGGCCCTGGCCCTGGTTCGTTTAAAGCTGCCCGTCCGAATACAGATCCTTGGGGTCGTATTCCTGTCTCTGGGCTACGCAGCCTGGGTGGGCTACACGTATTACCTGGCCACTCAGATGCTGCCGATTTTTGTGCCTTAGACTGTGAAAGTGCCCCCCAAAGGGCCCGAATAGCAAACCACCAGTCTGTAATATAAGGACGGTGGACTTGCTTTGGAATAGGACTGGGGTCTATTCCTCCATTCCTTCGAGGTACTCCCTCTTGTGAATGGCCTTTTTCAGGGTCTCTCGTCGTTCCACCGACTTTTTGGTGTAGTGGGAATTCTGGTGAATGAGTTCTTTGACCTTGGTACGACGGTATTTTTGCTTATATCGCTTGAGGGCGCGGTCGATATTTTCGTTGGGCTTGACGGTGATAATGAGCATGGAATTCCGATTTTGGGATAAAAAAAGCCCCTTGTAAGAAGGGGCCTGACTATTTTTTGGTTTTTGACTACAGCAGTCTTACGTTGACAGCGTTGAGGCCTTTCTTGCCCTCTTCGACCTGATAAGATACGCGGTCGTTGTCGCGAATTTCATCCACAAGTCCACTGACGTGCACGAAAATGTCGCTTCCTTCGGGGCCTTGGATAAAGCCAAAGCCTTTGCTGTTGTTAAAAAACTTTACGGTTCCTTCTTTCATTCTGGTAAATTGAATTAAACTATGCGGCGAATTACCGCCTTCTGCATCCTGTTTATTAGGGGAGAATGCGCCCCATAATTGTGTTAAAATATTCATGTACAGTTATTAGAATTGTGTATCTGACCATATATGCTAAGCTGGCAGGTATCACAGCAAAACCCTGACCTTTCGGATCCTGGTTATTTGAGAAGAAGAAAATACCGGTGAAAAACAGGGAAAGACTACTTACAAACGCTGTAAAATTATGAAAATGCTTTGGAACAGTATGTTAACGGATACGTAATTCTGCAAAAAATGTGTGAACTCCTGGATTAAGAGGAGCGTTTTTGCGATGGATTCATCCGACTGGAAATTCCGAAGCCCGTTAACATAGCGGTCACAATGATCATATAGGCATACGTGCCGGCTATTTTAATTGGGGTAAATTCATTGATAAAGACCAGTGAAGTTCCGGCCAGGATTATTCCGAGGGCAGGAAAGAGAAGTTTTGTTTTCATGTTTTGTTATTTACGGGTTCGGATTCTTCAAATTCGAGTATGTCACCGGGCTGGCAGTCCAAAGCCGAACAGATGGCATTAAGGGTGGAGAAGCGCACAGCTTTAGCCTTCCCCTGTTTCAGTATCGAGAGGTTTACGGTGGAAACCCCCACGATCTCAGAGAGTTCTTTAAGCTTCATCTTCCGTTTGGCCAGCATAATGTCCAGATTAACTACTATAGCCATATCCTGAGTTAAATGGTTAGCGATCGCTCGAAGTCCTCTATAAAAACCCGAAAGTTATCCCTGTTTTTGTTCCAGGAATAAAGCTGAAACAAGGTACTCGAGCAGAAACGGATGCTGGTCCCGTTTTCGTCAGGTACCTGACGGATATACAGGTTTTCTCCCCAGGACAACAGGCTCATGCCCGTGATCGCCAGTAGCCGGTAGTTCTCCTTGTCCGTTTCGATTAGACGAAACTTCGACTCGTCGAGCACTTCAATCCGTTTGGCAAACAATAACTCCCGGGGCACATCGGATGCAACCGTTTCTCTGGTCTGGGAGGTAAAGAGATTGTAGGGACTGCTGAAGTATCCTTCCATGGAGAGTGATCGCCTGTATATCAAATGAAACAGGAAGAATCCTGCGATTAGAGATCCCGAGAGGATCAGGAGTGGGTTGCCGGATTCGAGTTGAGTGCTCACATATATGGGTATGCCGATGATCAATATCACTAGCGCCAGTATGGTCACCACTGTGCTCAGGCCTTTGGAGTTCCCTTTCATACCTAGAATCTCAGGTAGCCGGCTAGAAACGCCGCAGCCAACAATACGGCTAAAACGGTGACCCAGATCAGTATGTCCTGTGGTCGGGGAACGTGTTTAATGTATTTCATGATTAAAAAATTATTGAGTATCACCTATAAAGATATGAAAAACATATTATAATTAATGAAAAACATTAAATAATAGAAATTCAGATCTACCCTGTAGTGGGCAGGTCGGTCAGATGACGAACTGTAACTATCAGGCATTTGCCGTATCTGAGTCAGCGCATTTGGATGGGGTCGATTCTAAGAGAGTATGTTACAGGCATCCGGACGTACGGGAAACCTTATGGCATTGCGAATCAAGAGTCCAGCGTATTTAACTTAATCGTACTTTTGCGCCGTTATGAATGCTTGCCTGTTGATTGTTTTCCGGGGTGCAAGCCTCCGGCACTTGGTTTCCTTATCTATAGACCCCTTCTGGCCCTTTCTTAGGCCAGAGGAGGCGTCCGTGCCCGTGCGGCAATACTGCTCCATTACTTCATATGCCATTCGCATCTAGTTGAAAATCCACTCGAGAACCAGGATTTCAACGATTTTAAAACCATGCACCTAATGAAGAACAAGTATATAGACCTTATTGAGCAGACATTTGATTTTCCTCAGGAAGAGTTCAGGCTCAAGAAAAACCAGCTCGAATTTCACGGAATCGACCTTATGTCGCTGATTCGGGAATACGGGAGCCCGTTTAAATTCACGTATTTACCCAAGATATCCGAAAATATTCAGAGGGCAAAGGGGTGGTTTAAACAGGCGCAGGATAAGCTCGACTATTCCGGAAACTATTATTACAGCTACTGCACCAAGAGTTCCCATTTCGAATTCGTACTCCGGGAAGCGCTCCGAAACGATATCCACATCGAGACCTCCTCGGCCTTTGACATCGATATCGTACACCACTTATTGGACCATGGCCGCATTCGCAAGGGGACTTTTGTCCTCTGCAATGGGTTTAAGAGGGAGGAATACATACGTAAGATCGGATCGCTGATCGACCGGGGGGATGCCCGTTGTATTCCCATAGTCGATAATTTCGTCGAGTTGGATGCCCTGGCGGAGGCCACCCAGAAGCCCTTTCAGATAGGGATTCGGATCGCCTCGGAGGAAGAGCCCAAGTTCGAGTTTTATACCTCGAGATTAGGGATCGGATACCGGAACATAGTACCTTTCTACCGTGAGTATATAGAGGAGCATCCCCGGGTAGAATTGAAGATGCTTCACTTCTTTATCAACACGGGCATTAATGATACGGCATACTACTGGAACGAATTGCTCAAGTGTCTTAAGGTATATATAAACCTGAAGAAGATTTGCCCCACTCTGGACAGCCTCAATATCGGTGGAGGGTTCCCCATCAAGAATTCTCTGGGTTTCGAATATGACTACGCCTACATGGTGGAGGAAATCGTCAACCAGATCAAGCTGGCCTGCGAGGCCGATAATGTGGAAGTCCCCGATATATTTACCGAGTTCGGGAGTTTTACTGTAGGGGAAAGCGGAGGAGCGGTTTATCAGATTCTCTACCAGAAGCAGCAAAACGATCGGGAGAAGTGGAACATGATCGACTCTTCGTTTATCACTACGCTACCGGATTCCTGGGCCATCAACCGGAGGTTCATCATGCTCCCTGTCAATCGGTGGAACCACACCTACGAGCGGGTATTGCTGGGCGGACTCACCTGCGACAGTGATGATTATTACAACTCAGAGCAGCATCTCAATGCCATTTACATGCCCAGATTTGATCCCAAGGATCCACAATACATAGGATTTTTCAACACCGGAGCTTATCAGGAATCCATAGGGGGTTATGGGGGACTGCAGCACTGCCTGATCCCGGCGCCTAAGCACATCCTTATCGACCGCGACCCGGACGGATCGCTAAGCACCCGATTATTCAGGGAGGAACAGACACCTGAGCAATTCCTGGATATACTGGGATACAAGCGCTCGCAAGCGTCCATGGTATCCGAGTCGGAATCAGAGCACATTCACAACGAACCCACGCATGAAAAACATGGATAAGCAACTACCTGAAACCTATGCGGGGATTCCCTCCGAGTTTTCTAGCTATGAGGCCTCCCGCATCGTACTCCTGCCGGTGCCTTTCGACGGAACGAGTACCTGGGGCAAAGGAGCTGATAAAGGGCCCGCAGCCTTTCTCGAGGCCTCTGCCAATATGGAGCTTTACGACATAGAAACGGCCTCGGAGGTGTATCGGCAGGGTATTTACCTGGCCCCGGAGCCTGAGGACATGGAAACTCCTGAACGCATGGTGGATGCAGTGGAAAATCAGGTGAGGCACCATCTCGAACAGAGCAAGTTTGTCACCCTATTCGGGGGGGAGCATTCCATTTCGATTGGAGCCATACGGGCTTTCAGGAAGAAATGGGCCGACCTAACGGTACTTCAGATCGATGCACATGCCGACCTGAGGAAGGAATACGAAGGAACTCCGTACAATCATGCCTGCGCTTTATACGAGGCCCGGCATCATACCAACCTGGTTCAGGTTGGCATACGCAGTATGGATGCGGATGAGCTTAGAGAGGTGGAACCCTCTAAGATGTTCTACGCCCATGAACTCGACCCCCAGGAGCGCTGGATAGACGAGGTTTTGTCGCGACTGGGCGAAACGGTATACATCACCTTCGATCTGGACGCCTTCGATCCTTCCGTACTCCTTGCGACCGGTACTCCCGAGCCCGGGGGGCTATTGTGGCACCCTACCCTCAGACTGCTCAAGGAGGTATTCACCAGGCGCAGGGTAGTCGGGTTCGACATCGTCGAGCTCTGTCCGAATCCCTACGACAGGTCTTCCAATTTCACGGCTGCGAAGCTCTATTACAAGATGTTATCCTACGCGTTCGCGGAGTCCAAAAAATCACAATAAACTTAAATACTGTATGATGACAGCACAGCCCATACGCTCCTTCCTGGAAAAGTACTTCCTTCACTTCAATGCGGCCGCACTGGTCGATGCCGCTCAGGGGTATGAACAGCAGCTTGCCCAGGGATCTCGTATGCTGGTATCCCTGGCCGGTGCCATGAGTACGGCGGAACTCGGTAAGATCTTTGCGGAAATCATCCGGCAGAATAAGGTTCACATCGTTTCCTGTACCGGGGCCAACCTCGAGGAAGATGTGATGAATCTCGTGGCCCACAAGAGTTACAAGCGGGTTCCGCATTACCGGGACCTGACCCCGGCCGACGAAACGGCTTTACTGGAACAGGGATTGAACCGGGTAACGGATACCTGCATTCCCGAGGAGGAGGCCTTCCGCCGGCTGCAGGGACACATATTTGAGCTTTGGAAGGAGGCCGACGAAAAAGGAGAGCGGTACTTCCCTCATGAATTCATGTACAAGCTGTTGCTTTCGGGGGTACTGGAGCCGTATTACGAGATTGATATCAAGGATTCCTGGTTGTACGCTGCCGCCGAACGCAACCTGCCCATAGTAGTGCCGGGCTGGGAAGACAGTACCATGGGCAACATCTTCGCGAGTTATGTACTGAAAGGCGAACTCAGGGCACAGACCGTTAAAACGGGAATCGAATACATGACGGAACTGGCCAACTGGTACCGAAAGGAATCCGGACCGGGAGTGGGCTTCTTTCAGATCGGTGGCGGAATAGCCGGTGACTTCCCCATTTGTGTGGTTCCCATGCTGTATCAGGACATGGAGGAAACAGAAACGCCACTCTGGTCTTATTTCTGCCAGATCAGTGATTCCACCACCAGTTATGGCTCCTATTCCGGTGCCGTGCCCAACGAAAAGATAACCTGGGGAAAACTGGGCGAGGATACTCCCAAGTTCGTCATTGAGTCGGATGCCACCATCGTGGCCCCGTTGATCTTTGCGTATCTGTTGGGGTATTAGTCTCTATGTTAACGGACAGTTGGAAGTTGCGTCCCTGAATAAACGAATTTTCCACAGCGCCCTGCGAAAGCGGGATAGATAATTATTTTGCGTTGATACTGCTGGAGCATATACGATGATTTCAACACCACTTAAAGGAGGGGGGTGTACAATCTGGCGTGAAAGGACCTTATCGCCAGCCGATGCGACTTTAAAATTATGTTATTTGCACTTTGTCTGAAAAAACCTTGCATGCAACCCTTGCCATGTTCACGGCGATCTTGGCAGTTGCGGCATTATTTTTTTTATAAATCCAAGGAACAAGGGATACATTTACCCGCCAACGAGGATCAGATAATGCGCGGAATTAAGAGGACCGATACTGTATACAGATTGAAGAAGAAGGATTCCACGCTTTATTGAAATCTCAGGGTTCGTCTAAAACGCCATAACCACAAATAGCAGCCTACATGGGTTACGGTGAAAGGGCATGCGGCCCAATGGGAGATTGCTTATCCAACATACAGGATATGAGTACAGGTACTCAATACATTAAAGAGTAGATTGAAGTTCATGAGAACAAATATGGTAGTTTTGGCAGTAATACTGCTTGCACAAACCAGGGGCTTCGCGCAAACCCGATTCAACCTGGACCGGCTTCAAAGCATGATTATGACGGGGAAGGGACCGGGGCAGGATGCTACCGTAAATCCATACTATGGAAAGGACTGTTATGCCGTAGTCGAAAATGCGGGCAAGCGTACGTTTTCCATTCGGATACAGCAGCAGGGCCATATATTGAAACAGATTCCCGTACTGGTCGGTGAGGTGAAAAGGATCAAACTGCTCAAAGGACAGGAACTGTATCTGGACCCCAACAGGGAAGGAAAGGCTGAGGCCGTTGTGGGTTACGAGGAAATCGAGTAGCCCGGGGGTCTGGACAGTATGTACTTCGAATTCGAGTATGCATTGATTACGCTATACCCACTATCGGTCTGGCTATAACGTCCTGTCTTAGCCAGAAGGGTCTGTCACCT
>CAZKFM010000021.1:0-10994 GCA_964552195.1 uncultured Flavobacteriaceae bacterium | reverse complement strand
ACCCACTATCGGTCTGGCTATAACGTCCTGTCTTAGCCAGAAGGGTCTGTCACCTAACCGATAAATTCTCAAAAATTGTTCCGGTTAACTATTTCTACTTCGGTATTATAAGAGGCTGTGAACGCTTTGGGAATCTTCGTTCTGGTCCTGGGATATCACTTGAACTCGAAGCCTAGGAATTGTCCGGATAGTTCTTTTACATAGTCGATCTCCTGTTGTTGGTGAGTCGTGCAGAATTTGGGGCGGGCCAGAGATGCATTATAGGAAAGCTTTTTCAGGAGTTCGCTGATCAGAAAGGTCTCCCAAATTGCTCCCTTGTCCGTGGGGTCTTCTAGTGCGCTGAAATTTCCCAACACGGCATTCCGTAGGCCGGTATCGTAGAAGTATATCTTCTAATTGGACTTGATTTCGTTTCGAAGGTTTCGGCTGAAACTGCCCAAACGAAAAACCACGAAGCCCTTCTCGAGCATGTCGATGTAGTTGCTTATGATATTTTTATCCACGCCGGTCAATTGAGCCAGTTCGTTGTAGCTGACTTAGCTTCTGGCCTGCAGCGACAGGGCGTTCAATAGCTTCTCCAAAACCTGCAGTTTTCGGACTCCGCTTAAGGCGAGGATATCTTTGTAGAGGTAGCTGTTGATCCGATACCAAGAAACCGAAGTGTTTTTCCAGTTCCGACCACGAAATGGGATAGAGGGCGTGTTCGCACTTTCTGCCGGTAAGCAGCTCGCTGTTCTGTTCATTTAGTTCGAAAGCCGAGGATCCGCTGGCGATCAGTTGTACATGCTCAAACTTATCGGTGATGATTTTTAGGATGACACCGATACCCCCTATTCTTTGGGCTTCATCGATGAGGACGATCTCATGGCCTTTCCCTTGAATAAACTATGGACGATCGTTTGCTCCAGCTTACGCACGATCATGGCAAACGGTGAATAACATCAAAGAAATTCATCCTATACCAGAGTTTGGGAATGTTGTTTCAGAGATTCTGGAAATTAAGACTGCACCTTGAGTTTTTCCTTGAATAATAATCTGTAAATCGCAGGTACGAAAATCAACAATATAACGGTGGCGAAGAGCAGCCCAAAAATGATGGTAATCGCCATGGGTGACCACAATTTGCCGCCACCGGTCCATAACGGGACCATACCACAAGAGGTGGTAAGCGTAGTCAGCAGTATGGGACTGAACCGATCGTTAGCGGCCTTCTTGATGCAATCTATCAATCCCTTTCCTTCTTCTAGTTCGTATCCAATTTTATCTACCAGTACGATCGCATCATTCACAATAATTCCCGCCAGGGAAATCACCCCAAGGAAAGCGGTAAAGCTAAACACCGAATCCACTCCCAAAAGCCCACCTGTTACCCCAACGATGCCTAGAGGTATGCTCAAGAGTATGATTGTCGCCTTTCGAAAGGAGTTGAATTGAATCACGAGCAAAAGAATAATCAGGAAAAACGAGAGCGGCAGGTTGAGCAGTACCGCCCCCATAGCATCGTTGCTTCCCTCTGCGTCTCCTCCGAATTCGTACGAATACCCATTGGCCCAATTTTTGGTCTCTTCCTCCATCAGCGGGCGTATGGTTTGCTGGAATATCTCACTGGACAGGTAACCCTCATCTACCCCGGCCTGGATGGTCATGCTCCGCTTCAGGTTTCGCCTCAGGATTTTAGCGTATTGCCAGGGAACCTCGATCTCCGCGACTTGTGCCAGTGGATTGCTTGTCCCCTTTGTCTGGGAAAATATACTCAAGGATTCTAGGTCGTTATACCCCAGATCCTCGTTCCCTTCCTGCCGCATCATTATAGGAACGGTTTCGTCTCCCTCGCGATATTCGCCCACTTCAAAACCCGTTGAGGCAGTGAGCAGGGAGAGTGCTACATCCTGATGGGTCAGGCCCGATCTGGACAAGGCATTATTGTCAATGTCCACATATATCTTCTTAATTCTCGGTCCCCAATCGTCCGTAATATTGATTAGGCCCGGGGTTTGAAAGAGTTGGGCTTTGATTCGTTCCGAAATCCTGAAAAGTTCGTCCGGTTCTCTTCCCGAAATCCTGATTTCAATGGGCGCCTCGGCCCCTCCCGATCCGACGAGTCGGTCGATTTTGATTTCTGCATCGAAGATCGTTCGCTCGGTGAAATCCCTCAGCCTGGAAATCACCATGTCATTAGCCAGATTGGAGGTAGTGTTGATCAGCATATGCGCATAGGACGAGTTGGGCTCGCCAGCAAAATACCCGAGGTCATAGGACTCGGGACCCTTCCCGATGTAGGACGACCAGCTAACGATCCCTTGTGGATTATCCGGACCGACCTGCAGACTGTCCTTAATGAAGTTTTCGATCTCGGCGATTTTGGAATCGGTCGTCTCAATGCGGGTACCCAATGGTAGGTTGAAGTCGACGATCACTAGGTTACGGTCGCTCGGCGGCATGAAGGTGTTGGGTATAAAAGAAAATCCATAAAGGGCAGCCACAAATAAACCGACGATCGCAATCACAGTCAGCAACGGAACTTTGAGGGCAGCATTCAGAAATCGATTGTAGAGTCCCCTGATGGCATCGAATATAGTTTTCATCTCTTGCTCTCCCGGCTTTACCTTAAGCAAAGCGGTTCCAAACAGTGGAATAATCGTGAAGGCGAAAAGCCATGAAGACAGGAGAGCCATGGTGATCACTAGAAATATATTCCCCATCATTTCGCCCATGGCCCCATCCGCTAAATAGAACGATAAAAAGGCTGCACAGGTCGTGAGGGAAGAAATCAGAAGTGGGGTCATGAATTCTTTTGCCGAGCTAACAGCCGCATCGAATCGCGAACGACCGGACTGTAACTTTTCCAATAGGGACTCCACCATGACAATACCATTGTCGACCAATAAGCCCAGTGACATAATCAGAGAGGCAAGTGTGACCTGATTGAGCCCCACCCCGAATAAACCCATCAACAGCATGGTTAGGATCATTGTCCCTGGAATCAGGCTGGCAATAATCACAGATGCCCGCCACCCCAGGACCAGCAATATAACCAGGAGTACGATCACAATACTCTGTATCAAATTCACAATGAATACATTGAGTTTCTTCTCCACCTCCTTGTCCTGTGAGGCGATTCGTGTGGCCCTGATTCCCAGAGGAAGCTCGGTCTGATTGTAGTTTTGAATTAGCGCATCCACATCCTTGCCCAGGTCGATGATGTTTGCTCCTTCTTTCAAGGAAATATAAAGGGCAAGTGCCTGATTGCCGTTAATTCGCACGATTGATTCTTTGGGATATATGTAGTCCCTGCTGACGGTTGTCAGATCTCCAAGGGGTACGGTTTCCCCCTGACTGCCCAGTGGAATCAATAAATTTCTGACGGCGTCCACGGATTCGTAGTTTCCCGAGGATTCAAGGATAAGTCGTTCCTCTCCTAGATTGACCTCTCCGGATGGAATTATGATGTTGCTGGAAGAGATGATACTCTGGAGTTGACCGGAGGTTAGCCCCACCTGGGCTAATTTCGCCTCGTTGTAATCGATATATATTCGTTCTTCCACTTCCCCTCCAATGATCACCTTGGCCGCATCGTTCAGGGCAATAATGTCGTCCCTGAGCTGATTCGCATAATTCTTCAACTCGGGATATTCAAAACCGTCGGATTCCAGTCCCACAAAAATGCCGTAGACCACGCCGATGTCTTCGTCGTCCAGATTGGGCCCATAAATACCATCGGGCAAATCCGGCCTGATATTTTCGATTTTTCTCCTTGCCAAATCCCAGATGGACTGAAGCTTTCGTTCCGGGATATTGTCGTTTACCGTGAGCTTAACGATGGAGACCCCTGTCCTGCTGACACTGGTCAAGGTTTTTACTTCCGGGATTTCCTGTAGGGCCTTTTCAATCTTACTGCTGATCAAGGACTCCACGCGTTCTGGACTGGCCCCGGGGAACTGTGTGATAACCGTTGCGATCCGGACGGTGAAGGGGGGCATGCTATCCCTCGACAGATTGGTATACTCTACTAGCCCCAGAACCAGAATCACAATCAGGGATAGGATGGTGATTCGGTTATTTTTCACTGAAAACCCGGTGAGATTCATCCCTTTATTCCTTTAAAAGCATAACTTTTTGTCCCTCGTACATGGAATTGAGGCCTGCGACCGCGACCCGATCGCCCTCGTTCAGGCCACTCAAAACGATGTAGCCGTCCTTGGTGATATCACCCAGTGTGACATCCGCTTTTTCTGCCAAATACATTCCCTCCTCTTCACTGGATACAAGTCTGTAGGCATAATTCCCTTCCGCACCACCGGCTATGGCCTTGATCGGTGCTATCAAAAAGGATTGTTGATTCGCGGAACCAAAAGTAAAGGTAACTTCACAGGGCATGTCCGGCCTAATGGCAGAACTTCCCATTGCACTTAGGGAGACCGTGACAGGATAGGTCGCCCCCGTATTCGAAGACGCATAGCCTACTTCGGTAACCGTACCACTATATGTGTCATCTATCGAACCTATCTGTATACCCACCTTATCTCCATTATGTATTTCATCGATGTATCTTTCCGGGATACCAACCTGAATTTCGATGTCCTCTTCACCCTCTCTGCTCATCACAATGATCGTGCGCCCTGACTGAACCACCTCGTTGATCTCACTGTTAATGGCCGAAACGATACCCTCCATGGGCGCACTGATTACCAAATAATCGATTTTAGACTTTTGAAGGTCCAATCTTTTCAGGGATATCTGATATGAAGATTGCGCGTTGGAATACTGGCTCTTTGCCGCCTCGTAGTCACTTAATGAAGCATTGTTGGATTCGTACAACTGCTTCACGCGATCAAAGCTGGAGGATGCGGCGTCAAACTGAGCTTTTGCATTTTGCACATCCACAAGGGCCTGATCGTAAGCCAGTTGAGCATCTTTCTGATCCAGACGGGCCAAAACTTCACCTTTTTTGACCCTTTGACCGACTCTGACATTCAGCTCTACCAGCAAACCGCCCGATCTGAAGCTCAAGTCAGTAATCGAAGCGGATTGGGTTATCCCTGAATATGTTCGTTCCTGAATACCCCCGGATTGTTCGATGGCTGCGTATTTTACGGCTTTAGGAGATGTGAAAACCTCTTTTTTTTGTTCTTTCTCGTTTATACAACTCAAGAACAGGACGGGGAGGATGCCGCCTGCAAGGAATAATACTCTGCTCATACTTCATTTTTTATTATCCGTAGCGAATTTTAAAAACTGACTCCTGAACTCTGACAATTGGTTCTCGGTAAGAAACATGCTGAATTGACCTATGGCATATTCCAATTGAAGGTTGGCCAATACGTATTCGTATACGGCTACAGCCGCCTGCAGGCTCGCATTTAGCGATGCCTCTTGTGCGTCAATCAATTGGGTAATATTAACAGCCCCTTCACGGTAATAGTTCTGAACGAGGAGGAAATTCTGATTGGCGCTTTCGGCGGATTGTTTGCTGTATCGAAGATTCGTGGTCGTACTGAGCAGATTCACTGTGCTGGCTCGGATACTCAATTCCAGATTCTGATCAAGGCTGGTATTGGCAAATTCGAGCTGCTCCAGTTCTACTCGAGACTTCTGTTTGTTTATACGTCTGCTGAAACCGGTAAAGAGGGGATAGCTGAGGTTAATCCCTAACGACCAGGAGTTATCCTGAAGACCGTTTCCGAGCATCAGCGCATTCGAATCGGGTTGTTCGGAACCTTCTCCCCCTCGTGCTAAGACCTCCGAATAATTTGCCTGAAGGGCGACTGTTGGAACATAAAGGAGCCTTCTGTTCAGCTTCAACTTTCTTTCCGCAGCCTTGATATTCTCCAGAAGCTGTTTTTTGTTGGGATTGTGCTCTAGGCTCTGTTGAACCAAAAAATCGGAAGCCAGCTTCAAATCGTCGGGTGTTGTGAGGAGATCCGTTAGGGGACTCTGCCGAAAAGAATTGTACAAATCGTCCTCCAGTGCTACATCCTTTATTTGAAATTCCTCTTCTAACGCATTGGCCAAAAGGGTATTGAGTTGCAGCTTAACCGTAAGCAATACGGTTTGTGCTTCAATAAGTGACTGGGTAGCCCGGGCGACCTCACTCTCCCATCTGTACAGGTCGCTATTGTTGGCCTCTCCGATTTCCACCCGAATTTTAGCCAGTTCGAGGTTGGTTTTGGTATTGTCCAGGTTATGCTTTTGTACATTGAAATTCGTCTTCGCCGAAAGGACATTTAAATAGAGTGAATAGGTCTCGAAAAGCACGTCTAGCACATCGGACTGTGTCTGATATTGCTGTGCGTTATTCAAATACTTCGCGATCTTTACGGCCGCCAGGGCTTCTTCTGAATACATGACCTGAGAGAGCACAAAATCCAGGCTCAATGCCCGTTCTGGTGAATTGACAATGGCATTGGCTCTTTCTTCGTTGATTTGAATAGCGGTTAGACCGGAAGAAAGGGAAGGAAGTATAAGTGAGCGATTTGAGCGGATATCCAGCTCCGAAAGATTAATATCCTTATAACTGATCTTCAGGTCGAGATTTTTTTCTAATGCAATTCGCGCGATTTCATTGAAAGAGTACTTGTTTGTTTCCGGATCTGTTTCCCCTACCAGATTCACCGTTAGCATCACTTCAAATGGAGGAGAAAACTCGAGTTTTCTCGCCGTGGATATGTTCAGATACGTATTCTCACGAAGGCTGAGCGCGACGCGATTTTCTGAGGCATTAATGCCCGAGAAAATCGCGTCTGCCACTAGCCCGATCCTCCGATACACCTGCTGGTCCCGATTATCTCCCGAAGAAGTGCCCAATATTCCTGCGTCTACGTGTTGCCTTAAGCTGGAAAACGAAGGAATCTTCTCCTGGATAAAATAATCGCTGAGCTGTTTCACATAAGCTTCACTTTTTCCGACAAGTGAAGCTAGGAAGACCGCATCTGTTTCGCCTATTTTGGATACGGTATTATACACATCGTCTTCGGCCTGAATGCTTCGAATTTTAATATTAAGCCGGTTCTCCAGCGAATCAATCAGCGCCGATGCTTTTTCAGGATCTATACTGCCACGGAAACTGGAATTGTTAATCACCGTAAGGGTCTTGAAATCGATAATATTCTTGAAACTCTCGATTTCCTTAATAAAATTTCTGGAGGTAAGTATGTATGTAAAATTGCTCTTGCCCGATCGGCCATTCACATGCGGCATGTCTTGTAAGACCGGGTCTACGATGCCTAGGCCGATTACCGGTATGGGGAGGATCGAAAGCTTCGAAATTCCCTTAGTGGAGACGCTGCCAATGGATACGATTAAATCGGCTTGAATCCCCTGATAGGCCTCCTGGGCTGCTGACTCTGAGGAAATACCGAAAACGTGAAGCGTATTGGGGGACGCAATCTTCAGGTTAATGCCGGTGGTATTGTCAATTTCGCGAACGATGGAATCGATAATCGACTGAACTCGCTCAGTTTCGGAAAGATCGGTGATCACTCCCACGCTTTTCTGACCAAAGGAAGTCATCGAACAAAAAGCAACGAGGAAAAGCGAGGTTATAAAACGGGCCATGGTATCGGAAATATTATTCATTCTGGACCAACCACCCGCTTCGTGTGCACGAGTATTTATTTATATCGGCCGCTGCATCCAAAATCACAGGGATTAGGGATAACAACCCTATTCGCAACGATGTCCAGTCTTGTATGCTTGGTACATAATGAATCCATACGCTTTCGACGGACTATTCGAAAGCCTCTTTATTGAGCTGCTTAACCAAGGTCTTAGCATACTTAGCACTCGCCTTATCAAAACTGGCGGGATCAGAAATTTTGATCGTGCCGATCCAATGCAAACTGTCTTCTTTGGCATCTGCCCTCAGGTCGTACAGGAGGGATTCCAATACGAAATTCTGTTGCTTTTCAACCGACGCGGGCTCATATACCCTGACGCGGGCGCTACCATAATACCTTCCGAATCGACCATAACGAACTGGCACTCGGGTCGTGCTGTATTCTGCAGGATTATATTTTACGGATTGGCTTGCTTCTACCATATTGCTAACCAAAATACCGTCAAAATCCTTTTCTCTAAGGGTGGTCACAAAACGTTCGAGGTTTTCGGAGTTCTTCTCCCCTTTTCCTATCATTTCGTTAGTCAGGCGTAAGTAAGAGGGAACGGCCTCGATCTTTTTTGCTTCCAATTGCCTAACGATATCCCCTTCCATTTCCATTCGTTGTGCATCGCTTTTTACCTTCACGATAACCAGTACTTTGGAATACGTTTTGGTCTCATTACCTATGGTATAAGAGCTGACAAACTCTTGGGAATACAACTGAACACAACACAGAGTGAAAAAAACAAAGGACATGAAGGTTTTCATAGCTATTTATTTAGAGGTTATTTGACATAGTGATTGAGATGGGCTCTCAAAGGATTTTGCGAATCTCTTCCGGATTCTCATACAAACGAGAAAATTTGATCACATTGGCGTCAAAAATATTCAGAAGTCCGAACTACGGCTATTAACAATGGTTAAGAAAGCACTTTCAATTCGTTCTTTTTGTCGCAATGCGACGGCGAATTCGACTCAATGAAACCGGTGTTATACCCAAAACATTAGCAATGTACTTATCCGGTACCCGATTCACCAGACCGGGATAGTCCGTAATGAGCTTTAGATAGCGTCCTTCAGGATTTAGCAGAAGTAATGTTTCTATCCTTTGGTAGGCTTGTTTCATAATTCTCTGACTCATATACTTGCGGTTGAGGTCCAAGAGTTCAGGATTCTTCGCAAGAAATTGATAATATGTATCGTATTCAAAGGAATAGACCCTGGAGGGTTCGGTAGCCTGATAAATAAATCGGGAAGGCTCATGAAATAGAATGGAATGGACATTGGCAACGAACTGGGTTTCCGGATACAACTGAAAGGTCACATCTTCGGACTTATCGTTGGAGAAATAGCTGCGTATTAATCCTTTTCGAACATAGAAAATGTGCTTACTGGAGCAACCCTCAGGGATCAGAATGTCACCTTTGGCAAAGGTCTTTAACGAAACGTTCCGCATAATGACCAGTAGGTTTTTTATATTCATAATTTCCAGGTTCGAATACGATAGCACGGGATGCTACAGGTGTTTTCAAAGTTGTTTATTCCGGTTGGGTATCCCAACCTTTGCAAACGACTTGCACGGAAAATCATGAGCCTTGAGGATATGAAGAACGTACACGGCAAATCCCCAGAAACGGGGATAAGACGGCAGAAAATCCCCCACATGGCTAACTTTGGCGGCTGACATTTTGAAACTCAGGACGCCTCAATCTCATTTTAACCTTGGGGACTGTGGTTAAGATATACTTATTCACCCCCCATTTCCCGGGTCCATTCTACGGTTTTCGTTGCTAAACCCGCCTTTACTTTGAGAAAGAGCGTATTGTCCTCTTCGTTTAGGATCACATCGAACCACTTGCTCTTTTTTGCGCTGTAGAGTTTCCCCTTCCACTCCCCTTTGTATAGAGCCACATCCTGGAGTATTTTGGCGCCAATCTTGGCCTCGGTCTTATCCGAAGCCGTTACCTTTCCGGCATAGGCCCCATCCTCCTCGATAATCTCGATAAGTGTGTTGTCCTCTCCGGTATTCCAAACCCCCTTTAGGGATTCCTGGGCGTGAGTAGAAAAGGCCAAGAGTGCAATGCCGATAGTTAAAAAAATGGTTTTCATATACATTGAATTTACTGATGTTTTAAAATTTCATGTACGATTGGGTTTCGTCGAAAGGGCCGGTCTAATAGAATCTGTAGGCTAACGATAACCCCAGGGTAAACGACTCGACCCCGGGTTGATAATCCCGGGTAATGAAAACACCATTGGTGGTGGTTACCACATCGTTAATCGTTGCCCATCCACCACTGAAGGTAAACGTGGGCATAAGAGAAAAATGCTTACCCAAATCAGAGCGTAAACCTATTCCCAATTCGTAACCCAGTCCTACGCCGGTTTCCGAGCTGCGGCTGAAATTCTGGCTCGAAGTCCCTTCGGTAGCACTCACGCTGAGTCCCGGGGTAGTGACCCACATGGGCCCGATTCCAAATCGGGGCGTGAAACTGAAGGTTTTAGAGATATTCACCCGATAGCCCAAGCCAAGCAGGAGGTAATAGACCTTCCAGTCTTCGGTGCTTCCTGTAAAGGTTACGCCCGGATTGTCTTCGTTCTCATTAAAGGAGCGAATCACATTATCTATATCCGTATCGAAGGTCTGGTATCGCAACAATCCCGTGAAGGTTACCCGTTCGTTCAGAAAGAATCCTCCGAAGATGTCCAGCTTGTCCCCATTCCGGGCGAAGCCGGCATCGGGATTCTGAATATCCGTGTCCTCGAAATCACCCAGAGAAAACGAAGTGCCATAGGAGGCTCCAAGGTAGAACTTAGGAAGGGTAGTGGGGGTTTGGGCGGCGAGGGGAAAAATTCCTAGAAGGACAAACCATAGAAGTCTATCGAATTTCGCGCTCACTAAAATCATTTTGAGCTAAAATTATGCTGTACGGTTCGCCCGGGCATTTAACAATTGTTAATAAATACTGTTGACGTTAAAGTAAACCAACGAATTCGCGGAAGAGCACCGAGGGTTCCTGTTTAATGGAAATCCCCCCCGCTTCCCCGATCTAGCCCCGCGCAGTTCATCTCAGTTTCGGATTTGTGCAATTCGACCAGTTCCCGTCGGAAAAGGGTATTATTCCAGTTCATTTTTACCGTGTAAACGCCATCGAGCAGGGCATTCATAATAATTATTTAACCCTTAAATCTGAATATCGATACCACAAAAGCCACCAAAGAATTCTTTCTGCTCAAACTGCTAACCGGGCTGTCGCTGCCGCTCGTTCTGTGCCTCGCTTCCCGTGAGGACGACGAAGATGTGATCGTTATAAGTGACCGGGAGGGGACGCCCAAGAGTTGATGGCCTAGTGGCATATGTCCAACCTGTCCAATTTCCTGAAAATGGCCAGCTTTG
>CAZKFM010000020.1:0-13612 GCA_964552195.1 uncultured Flavobacteriaceae bacterium | reverse complement strand
AAGAAACGAGCATCGTCTCTTTCAGCAACTCACTCATAAACTTCCATTGAATCGTTTCAATATCAAACAGCGCTTGCGATTTGATGAAAGATTTATCGAAAACATAAGCACAGATCAATTCGAATTTAGTCATAGGCTAAGGTATTTATTAGGTGCAACGTATGATTTAAGTGAGGAGTACTATCTGATGTCCTACACCGAATTCTTTTTCAATACCCTGGCAGGCGCTCACTTCCAATTCAACGAAAATTGGTCTGCATTCCAACTAGGCTATAAGATCAATTCAAAAAGCGCTATTGAATTTGGCTATCTCTATGTGGGTTGGATTAACAATACTCAAAATGACTGGTTTAATCAGCACTATTTGCAGATAACTTGGGTAAGTAAATTAGATTTCACGGAGTTAAAGGAATAGAAAATGTCTATAGCGAAGGCGTAACAACACCTATACACAATGCCCTTCGGGACTCTGCGCATCGCTAGGTTGTTAACCATTAATACCCTTCCCAAAACTATTAATCCCCTTACTTCGGATTCATTTCCTTCTTCATTATCCATCTGGAATATTTCTGCCGTGGACGTTCTTCCAGGTGCAAATAAAACAAGGCGCTTTACTGAGCTTCTTCAGCAGGCATTATGACACGTTTTGGACCGTCGAAGTAAGGATCCTGTATAAGAACCCATTCATTTCGGGTCCAGTGATTCCAGGGTACGCTGGCCAGGTCGGTTTGCGGATCGATCAGGTCCTGTAAGGCGTGGTCGTTCAGCCTTACTCGGCACTGGACATAGACCTCTACATCCTTGCCTTCCGCCTCGTAGTGCCTGTGGACTTTCTGGGCAAACTGCCAGATAAAATCAGGATGGGCCTGGACTTTCCTCAGCTGCTTGGCATTGAGACCGAAATCTCTGGGGTCCAAGGGTATGCGTGTACCCTCGTCCTTGAACACGGCCGTGTAGTTCGCGTAGCCCGTCCTGAACCGCAGCATCATCCTCCAGCTGAGCCGGTGGCCTTCCTCGGTCCAGAACACATTTCCTTCCCAGAGGTAGTGCCGTAAGGGGAGCAGCAGTTGAATGAGGAGGTACAATCCTCCTGCCCACAAAACCAGGGGCCTGAGTGTGAAGCGAAAGTCTCCCGACCGGATTCGTTCGGGCAGGGTGGAACGGAAGAATATCCTGCGAATATCTCGTTCGTCGAAGAAGAAAACGGTGAACGCCAGTGCCAGGAAGGGGAAAATGCCGATGCCCAGCGTTACGCTGTTAAAGAGGTGGAAGAAGACCGCCAGGCCAAATGCCCATTTGCGAGTGGGCTTCCACAGGAGAGCGGGTATCACCAGCCCGTCGAATAGTATGCCGAACCAGGAGATGCCTGTGTGCACCCAGTCCTGCTGAAGGAAGGAGCCGATAATCGGGTAGTCGGCCCGCCCGCTCATCAGCATGCGGGAAAAGGTGTTGTCCAGCCAGTCGGGATAGAGTTTGGCCAGGCTGGCGTAGGTATATACAATCAGGAGTTGAACTATGATCAAAACGCGAACTCCTGCTGGCATGTGGTCGCGCCTGCTGCTTCTGCCGCTTCTCACATCCAGGGAGTGCGACCGGTGAGCCGGGAGCAGGGCCATCATCCAGGCCAGCAGCATGAGCAGGTAATAGTGGTTGTTGTAGGATGCTTTCTGCATCAGGTAAGCGGCCGACCACATCAGGGCGAACAGTACAGAAGTGAGGCGATAGCGCCAGCCCAGCATGATCGCGATGCCCGTGGCACCCATGACGACAAAATACGGATACATCAACGGGCCTCCCAGGTGTTCCAGGAACTCGAAGCCTATGAAGGTGAACAACTCTCCGGGCTCTACCAGAGTCCGGCGCACCCAGCCGGTCATGATGGCACCCCAGCCCTCGCAGGCAATCAGGAACCCATAGAACATACGAAACAAGGCCAGCGGAGCTCTGTCCACCGGCTTGTTCACATAGTCCGTAATGCGTTTGAGCAGACTCATAGTGGGGGTTGGGCGGGCAGATTCCGGATGATTTCCCGGGAATGCTCCCGGTCTTTCTTCAGCTGACCGACCAGTTCTTCCGCGGACCCGAAGCGCTTTTCTTCCCGCAGTCGTTCCCAGAAATAGATTCGCAAAACTCTTCCATATAGGTCACCTTCCCATTCGAAGAAGAATACCTCCTGGGAGAACTCGGTGCCATCGAAGGTGGGGTTGAACCCGATGTTCATCATTCCGTGGTACCAATGGCCGTCGATTTCGGCAGAAACCACATATACGCCCTTGGCCGGAATCAGCTTGTAGTCTTCGGCTACGCGGATGTTGGCCGTTGGAAAGCCAAAGTCCCGGCCCTGGCCCCTTCCCCGGACCACTTCCCCGCTGACCAGGTAGGGATAACCCAGATAGTGATGGGCCTTTTTTACATTTCCCTCCCACAGGGCCTTGCGGATCTTGGTAGAGCTCACCGAAACCTCTTCTATGGCCTGAGCCGGGATTTCTTCCACCTCGAAGTTATAGGTGTCTCCGTAAGCAATAAGGTCCTGAATATTGGCGTTCCGATTACGCCCGAAGCGGTGATCGTAGCCGATAATTATTTTCCGGATTTTAAGGGAATGAACCAACAGGTCACGTACGAATTTCAGGGCCGTAAGGCGGGAGAACTCCATGGAGAATGGATGGATGATCAGACTATCGAGGCCCAGACGGCTGAGGATTTCCTTTTTCTCGTCCAGCGTATGCAGCAACTGTATGCTGCTGTCCTGCTGGAGGACCGTCCTGGGATGCGGAAAAAACGTGAGCAAAACGGAGGGTCCGCCCAACCTCCGGGCCTCCTCGATTACTCTTTGGATTATTTTTTGATGACCGATATGAACACCGTCGAAGGTACCGATGGTGAGTACGGAAGGAAGGTCGCTGTGGTATTCGGAGATGCCGTTATAGGACTTCACCCTGAAGAAAAAGTTATATTTATTGCCCCCTCAAAGGATTGCTATGGTTGCTAAATTACGTCTTGTTTTTTCAATTCTCCTAGTTTGCCTGTTTTTCCCTCTGGGAGCCCAGCAGGGACTTAGCTGGACACAGACCGCGCAAACTTCCGTGTCCACTGTGAAATCGGAGACCCGACCAGCCCGGGAAACGACATTCCGCCTGGATCCGCAAAGCCTGAACCGCCTTGTTGCCACCCCTGCTTTTTCCAAAGGGGCCATTTCGGTTTCCCTGCCCATGCCCGACGGTAACATCCGGATGCTCAAACTCAGCCCAAGCCAATCCATGCACCCGGATCTGATGGAGAAGTACCCCGCCATTCGTTCCTTTATTGCGCAGGATCCGCAGAGTGGCACCGGGGTGCGGCTGAGCATTTCGTTCCGGGACGTGCAGGCCACCTACAGGACCGGGGAGGGAGAACTCTTCTTCCTTCAACCTGAAGACCGATCCGCAGGGGACTACCGACTTTACAACATCTCTGACCCCGAGGGTCGCGAACCCATTGAATGCCTCACGCCCGAAACCCTGGCAGCAGTCCCCATGGGCCTGGCTTCACGTACACCGGTAACTGACCGTACCCGTCGTACCTTCCGGCTGGCTGTCGCAGCCACGGGAGAGTACACCCAGTATCACGGGGGCACCGTGGCCGGTGCATTGTCTGCCATGAACGCCACGGTGACCCGGATTAATGAAGTCTTTAATAACGATCTGGGCATTCAACTACAACTCATCGGAACCACCGACCAGGTGATCTACACCGATGCCCTTACGGATCCCTACGATAATAACCTGAACAGTGAGCTTCAGAATGACCTGAACGCTAATATCGGAGTGGCCAATTACGATGTAGGCCATTTGTTCCACCGGGATAACGACAATGGTAATGCGGGTTTCATCGGTGGGGTATGCCGGGACAACCAGAAGGGTTCTGCCTTCAGTTCGGCCCAGACTCCGGAGGGCGACACCTTCGATATCGATCTGGTGGCTCACGAACTCGGGCATCAATTCGGCGCCAACCACACCTATTCATTTGCGAGTGAGGGCACCGGCGTACAGGCCGAGCCGGCCTCGGGTTCCACCATCATGGCTTATGCGGGATTCGCCGCGGGCGACAACAACATCCAATTCACGAGTGACGATTACTTCCATTACTACAGCATTGTTCAAATCCGGAACTTCCTGCAGACGGTAAGTTGCGGTACAACGGAAGCCATTGCCAATAACCCTCCTGCCCTGGATGCACTGACCTCATATACGGTACCCAGCGGAACCCCGTTTTTCCTTGAGGCTTCGGCCACGGACCCGGATGGGGATGCGCTTACTTATTGCTGGGAACAGATCGACAACGGTCGGGTCACCTCCTCTACGTTCGGGCCTACCCGAAATACCGGGGCCAACTTCCGATCGCTTTCTCCAACTACGGGTGGAGTGCGGTATTTCCCGAGGCTCGATCGGGTTCGAACGGGAGAACTCACCCTGATAAACCCCACTACGGGCGATGCCTGGGAGACCGTTTCCCTTGTAGGCCGGTCCATGAATTTTGCCGTTACTGTACGGGATAACGAAATCTCGGGGGGGCAGGTCGTTGCCGGGACGACAGCGGTGGATGTCATCGAAGGCACCGGCCCTTTCAGGTTTGAAAATCTCAACAGTCCGGGCAGCTGGACGGCGGGAGACCGGATCGAACTGCAGTGGGATGTGGCGGGTACCGATGCCGCTCCCATTTCGGCTTCGACAGTTTCCGTGTACGCCTCCGAGGACGGAGGACTGAGTTTCCCCTATCTGGTCCGTTCGGGCCTGGATAATACTGGATCGGCCCTGATACAGGTTCCGGCTATTTCGACTTCGTCTTTGAGGTTCATGATACGGGCCGACGATCAGATTTTCTTCACCGTAAATCTGGCGGACCAGGCGGTTAGCGTACCGGATTTCGCGGTGGAGCTGGATGAACTCCGGGTTGGGGCCTGCGGAGAGGTAACCGTAAGTATTCCCTTCACCTATACGGACTATAGCGGCAGCCCTGCCGCGGTTGACTTTGAATTAGAACCCGTCTCGGGCCTGACCCTTTCAATAAATCCGGTGCAGACGAACTCGGCGACCCAGAACGGGATCATTGAGATAACGGCACAAGCCGGAGCCACCGCCGGAACCTACCCGATTACATTTCGGGCGAGCTCGGGGGCATATACCCAGGAGACTATCCTCGATTTCGTACTTGGGCAGCCCATTGCTCTAGGTCCGGAGCCTCAAAGCCCCGCCAACGGTGAGGTCCTGCAAACGGCCGATATTCCCCTGAGCTGGCAGGCCATAGCGGGTGCGGTTTCCTACGAGGCCCAGGTATCGACCCAGCCTGATTTTGCTGCCGATGTAACGGATTACACCACCTTTAATACCGCCGTTACCGCTACCGGACTAACTTCCAATACCGATTACTACTGGCGTGTTCGGGCCATCAGTTCCTGCGGTACCGGACCTTTTAGCGCGGTTCAGCAGTTCCGTACCCCGGGCATCAACTGTTTCAATTACAGCAGTACCAGCGTGCCCGTCACCCTGCCTCAGACGGGGACTAACCTGAGTACGGCCCAAATCACCGTGCCCAACGATCTCCCTGTAGAGGATGTTCGTGTCCGGGTAACGGCCTCGCACACCTGGATGAGTGACCTGGTGATCCGGCTGGTTTCGCCTCAGGGAACGATCGTGACCCTGATCGACCAGCTCTGTGAGGATGCCGACGATATCGATGCGGTTTTCGACGATGCCGGGCAGCAGCCTGTATGCAGCACGAATCCGGCTGTTGGGGGAACCATACGTCCTACCGTACCCTTGTCTTCGTTCGAAGGGGAGTCTGCCCTGGGGATATGGACACTCGAGGTTGACGACCAATTCGATCAGGACGGGGGCGTACTCACGGCCTTTGAACTCGAGCTATGTCTGGTGGGGCAGCCCCCCGATGACGATGATGCCGATGGTGTTCCCAACGATAGTGACCTCTGCCCCGATACGCCGAACGGTCAGGACGTAGATGCTACCGGCTGCCCGGTATTCCTCCTGCCTTCCGATGCCTTTACCATCACGATCAACAGCGAGTCCTGCAGGGATAATAACGACGGCTCCATAGTCGTCTCGGCAAATGATACGAATCTGATTTACACTGCCGTACTCATCGGAGACGGAGGTACCGAGCAGCTCGCGTTTTCACAGGAGGCGGAATTTGCATCGCTGACTGCCGGCGCTTACGAACTCTGCATTTCGGCTACGGACGGTTCGAATGCGTATCAGCAGGTCTGTTACCGAACCGTGGTGGATGAGCCCCCCTTGCTTAGCGTATCGGCCTTGCAGTCCCAGGATGGAAACAGGTTGTCCCTGAGTCTTGATGGAGCCGCTGAATATAGCATTGAACTCAACGGAGTCGAGGTTCAGACCACCCAGGAGCAGTACCAGCTAGACCTGAGGCCCGGTCTTAATATCGTAACGGTCAAAGGGGAACTTGCATGTAAAGGGGTGTACCAGCAGGCCTTCATTAATGGATCGGCCGTTTACGTGGCACCCAATCCGGTGATTAGTAGTATGCAGGTCTTCCTTCCGCCTTCCCTGGATCGTTTCCGTATGAGGGTGTACGGGCCATCGGGTACTCCGGTAGCTTCCCGGGAATATACCGGCGTAAATGGCTCCATCGAATGGAATGCCAGTCAGTTACCTCCGGGTATCTACATATTGGAAGTCAGTTCCGACGGGTTCAGGGCGATCACTAAATTCGTAAAGCAATGAGGAAGTATAGATTCCATTTGGGATTCGTGGCAATGGCCCTGATCCTTTCGAACTGTAACCGCAATGAAGGTCCGGCGAACCCCGAGCCCGCCCTCCTGATTTTTCCCGAGAACCTGTCCGAATGCACCACCGGCATTGACCGGGGCAATACTCAGAGCCGGGTTACCCTCGAGTGGCAGGCCGCCGCCAATACCTTCGACTATGAAGTTACCGTACAGAACCTGAGTAATCCCGGAGACCGCAGGGTGTTGGTGACCTCAGGGACTACCCAGGAGGTCATTCTTTCCAAGGGCGTGGCCTATAGCTGGAGTGTGCTTTCGCGCAATGAAGACGAAAGCCTGACGGCCCGTAGCGAAGAGTGGATGTTCCTCAATGGGGGCAACCTGCAGAGTTATCCACCTTTCCCGGCCAACCAGCAGGCCCCTTCCGCGGGGGAGCGACTGGCCAATCCGATCAACAGCGGACAGGTCAGCTTGCGCTGGTCGGTCCGTGACCTGGACAACGATATTACCCGGGTAGAGGTGTATTTCTCGGACGATGAGGAGCCCTTGCTTTATGAAACTGTTACGGCCAATACAACCAGCCTCAGCGTGCTGGTGAATCCGGATACGCGCTATTACTGGAGGATACGTGTGGAGGATTCCCAAGGGAATAGCTCGCTGTCCAATATCCGGGATTTCTACGTAAGGCCCTGAAATGATCGGGTGCTTGGCTCTTAAGTGTTATTGAACTGATTCATGGTGTTGCCCGCTCCGGCAAACACGAAGCTGAGCGCGGCCTCGGTAAAACGCTCCAGCCTCTCGTCCAGTAATTTGGCCTCTTCTTCGGCCCAGCCACCGAGTACATAGGATACCTGAGATCCCTTGGAGAACTCGGAACCAATGCCGAATCGGAGCCGGGGATATTTGGTGGTCTGTATCTGGTTTTGAATGTCCTTAAGGCCGTTATGTCCGCCGTCGCTCCCCTTGATTTTCAGTCTCAGTGTGCCGAAGGGAAGATTCAGGTCGTCCGTGATGACCAGTAGATGTTCTACAGGCACGTCTTTTTGTTCCATCCAATAGCGCACCGCCTTGCCGCTCAGGTTCATATAAGTCGAAGGCTTGAGCAGGAAGATCTTGCGTCCCTTATAGCTTCCCTCGGCCAGTTCGCCCAGTTTGGCAGTTTCAAAGGGGGCATCTATCCGCCGGGCGATGCGGGTAGCGACCTCGAATCCGATATTGTGCCGGGTTCCTTCGTATTCGGTTCCTATGTTTCCCAGGCCGACGATCAGGTAGGGCTTCATGCTGTGCTACTTGCGTTAGGCAAAATAAAAAAACGGGCCCATAAAAGGGCCCGCATAATATTTTCAGGAGGTTTATTCCTCGCCGCCGCCTTCTGCAGGGGCCGCTTCGGCTGCGCCTTCTTCTTCGTCATCCTCGACGGCAACCACGTTACGAGAGGTTTTCACCTGAACGATGGCCACGTTGTTCGGATGCAGTATGGTGAAGTCGTCGTTCAGCACAGACTCAACGGAGATGTTACCTCCAATCTTCAATGTGCTGATGTCCACTACGATTTCGTCGGGCAGGTTGCCTGGCAGTGCCCGTACCGTAAGCTTTCGCTTGCGCAAGATGAGTCGTCCACCGTTTCGAACACCGGGGGAATTTCCTTCCAGGCGAACGGGGATTTCCATGGTTACCGGCTTGTCGTCGAAAAGCTGATAGAAGTCGATGTGCAGAATGTTGTCGGTTACCGGGTGGAACTGAATGTCCTGCAGCACCGCATTGTAGCTTTCTCCGCCTTCCAGTTCAATTACCGCCGTATGTGCATTCGGGGTATAAACCAGGTCCTTGAACGCCAGCTCATCTGCTGAAAAATGCTTTGGTTCTTCCCCTCCGTACAATACGCAAGGGACCTTTCCAGCATTACGTAGGGCCTTGGACGATGCCTTGCCCACGCTTTCTCTTTGGGATCCTTTGATTGTAATTGATTTCATTAAAATATAATTAGTACTATTAAATGATAAACTTGCTCGAGATCGAGATGTTGGTGTGCACCCGCTTCATTACATCGGCGAAGAGGGGGGCGCAGGTCAGCACCTTGATCTTATCGCTTTCCCGCGTTGTCGGGATGGAGTCCGTAATAATCAGCTCCTTAAGCTTGGAATTTTCTATTCTCTGGTAGGCGTCTCCCGAGAGCAATCCATGGGTGGTAATGGCACGCACACTAATTGCGCCCCGCTCCATCATGAGGTCTGCCGCCCGGGTAAGGGTTCCGGCCGTATCGACCATATCGTCCACCAGGACTACATTCTTGTTTTCGACATTACCGATCAGCTCCATATGCGAGACCCGATTGGCCTTCTCCCTCTGTTTATAGCAGATCACCACATCGGAATCCAGCGCCCTGGAATAGGCATAGGCCCTCTTGGAACCTCCCATATCCGGCGAGGCTATACAGAGGTTGTCCAGCTTGAGGTTCCTGACAAAAGGAAGAAATATGGTGGAGGCATACAGATGATCCACGGGTTTCTCGAAGAAGCCCTGAATCTGGTCGGCGTGCAGATCCATGGTTATGATCCGCGTGGCGCCCGCCGTTTCCAGCATCTTGGCCACCAGCTTCGCGGCGATGGGCACGCGGGGCTTGTCCTTGCGGTCCTGACGGGCCCAGCCGAAATAGGGCATCACCGCCGTGATATGCCGGGCCGAAGCGCGCTTGGCAGCATCCAGCATCAGCAGCATTTCCATGAGGTTTTCCGAACTGGGATTGGTCGAACCTATGATGAAGATCCGGGCACCCCGGATCGACTCCTCGAAGCAGGGTTGAAATTCCCCGTCGCTGTAGCGCGAAAACTTGATCTTACCCAGTTCTTCTCCGTATTCCTTAGCGATTTTCTCGCCCAGGGCCCTGCTCTGAGTGCAGGCGAATAGCTTAGGTTCGGGTACTTGGTATGGCATAGTGTTCGGCTTCGCAGTCTCCTGCGCGGAAATTCAAGGGTGCAAATTTAATTAATTTATTGATTCTTCGGGTTTGCCACGGCCTAAATCGGCGGGTGATTGGCATTTATTTTATAGCTTTGCCTTCCTTTTGCGGGTTGCCCTTTTGGACCCGCTGGACAACATGCCTTGGTGGCGGAATTGGTAGACGCGCTGGATTCAAAATCCAGTTCCCTCGGGAGTGTGGGTTCGATTCCCACCCAAGGTACTTTCTTCAAAACCCCTTATTTTTTGGGGTGTTTCAGGACTTTGTTTCCCGTTACCATCTTAGTTTTGTAGAGGCAGAAACCGTAGCGGGGCATGTAACGGGGCATGTTTCGAAGCATTTTTTTATGGCCAGGCTCTATTCCGATCCGAAGCTTTTTATACCGAAAGAGACCAAGGGCAACCGAAAAGTCCCTTCTGTTTTGCCCGGGAAGAAGTGGTATGTCTATTTCTACTATACAGATCCCGACACCGGTACAATGAGGAAGCAGCCTTTTAAGGTATACCTCAATATCAATCGGTACAAAACAGTAAGGGAGCGAAAGGCCTACGGTAAAGTTTTGGTCCGGGTGGTAGCTTATCACCTTGCCAATGGGTACAATCCTTTTCTTCCGGGCTCTGCCAAAAATGCTATTCAGGATATTCCAACGATTTCAGAAGCTTTTACTTCGGCGTTAAAGGACCGGACTCACTACCTGAAACCAGTTACATACAAAAGCTACGAGGATTATCTTCGATTGTTCTTGCAGTGGTTGGAAGCTAAAGGGAGTGCTGATAAGCCTATATCTGAACTCACTCAGGCTTCTGTAGTTGAGTATATCAACTATCTAGGACGACCTAAACCGCAGGGTAAAGGGCTCAAACCCACCAGCGTTCACAATCACAAATTAAATCTGAGTGCTATTTTCAGGCAGGTGGTCAAGAATGGCTGGGCCGAAAAGAATTTCATCGCGGAAATCGAAACGGCGAAGAATAAGCCGGAGCGAAACGAACCTTTTACCCGGGAAGAGATCAGTAGACTCAGGGATTACCTTCAATCCTTAGAGTCACCAGCGATGTTTCATTATTTCCAGTTCCTGTTTTATTCGTTTTTGAGAAATCGCGAAATCGTTCAGCTGCAAGCCGGGCATATCGATATGGAGAATCGTTTGATTTCCATTGAAACCAAAGGAGAGAAACTGAGTAGAGTACGCATAGTTCAGCCGTTGTACGAGCTTTTGGATTCCTGGAACTTAGACGCACTGCCCTCCGACTTTTATCTTTTAGCACCCCAAGGGGTGCCAGGCAGGTGGGAAACGGGAGCCAAACCCAAGGTCGCCTACTTCAGTAAACAATTCGCCCGAATTAGACAACAACTAGGTATTTCCGAAAACAAAAAGACGTACAGTCTGCGACATAATGCGGCCATTGAACTCTTTATGGGATTTGTCGAGTCTGGATTGACAGAAAAAGAAGCCGTTTATCAAATGCTACCGATTACCCGGCATAAAGACGAATCTGCACTAAGGAACTACCTCCGAGATTTGGGATCTATTCTCCCAAATGATTGGACCGAAAAGTATCGGGTGTCATTTTGAGTTCACAAAGCTGAACTCAAAATACACTAATGTGAGCTCAAAGTACACTAAAGTGAATTGGGTTTTCGGAGAACGGGGTTACAAAACTGACCTCAAATTAGTCGAAATCCTCACAAATTAGTCGAAATCCTCACAAATTAGTCCCTAGACGAACAAATCAGGACTTTGCCGGAATTACTGCTATCCAATCGGACTACTTTGATGGGAGAATAAATTCCATTGAATTCTTCGGCGGTAGACATACTGAGTGAGATGATCGACAAGCTTAGCCTTAAAGAGCAACAAGAGTTATGCGAAAGGGTAGGGTGGAAGTCGGTCAATAGTGCTCAACGTCTTAAAAACGTCAGGGGAACTCAAAAATTCCTACATACGATGATTTGGTGGTTGAATTCGGGAAGAAGGCGACTTATGTTGGTTGAGTATTTGGGATTGGTTGAGTAATAGGCTGTCATATTTCTGGGAGGGTTACAGACCCTAGAGAGGGGCTAATACATTCTTTCAGCGTTTCGATGGCCACCATGGCCTTGAACTTTCCCGTAAATTTCTTCGGCTTTTTCCCATTTTTTCCGTGGTATGATTTTATAGATATTAAACTTAACCATCGGTCTCAATTCCGCTAAGTATTACAAAGGATATAGTTTTACACTTTCTTAATACTAAGGTAATAACAACACAATAAAACAGTAATAACTAAGTAAAAAGTAAGAAAAAACATACAGTTTAAATTATGATTAATTTTTTAAGATGTAGGTATTCGGTCATTTATTTGGTTCTGCTCATATCTACTATTCTTTTTTTGGGATGCAAAGAAGAAGAATGTTACAGTTGCGATGCAAGTATTGATGAATGGGCAAGGGAAAATTTTGAAGAAATTTCTACTTACAACAGAAAAGAATTGAGTAGTCTAAGTTCAAGTAAGAGAAAAGCTGCTTTCAGGACGATGGATGCGTTACACCGACGTGCAGTTTGGGATCAAAAATGTACATTAATCCGAGACATTTTGACAACATCAGAGGAAAAGAGACACTTGGATATTTTTATTGGTTTTTTGGAAAAGTTAGATTTCGGTAAAGAATTGTCTCCTTCCGAGGTAGAAAGATTCAATAAATGGTTTGAATATGGCGAAATAAATTTTGGATGGACAAAGTACTTTCTATACTCGGCTTTTTTTGACGTCAAAATTCCAGTATTTAATAAGTACGATTTTGAAAGAAAATATTAACTTGAATTGAGTTCTATATACGAGAATAAGACTACCACTTCATATAATGTTGCCTCATTTGTAATTAATCCCTTAGCGTTGATGCAGGAAGAGCCTGACTGTGATACAAGATGGTGTGATTATTGTTATACCTTCGGTGGCCAATACTGTGTATCTTCCTGTGGCGATACACCCATTGGCTGTGGATGGCTTTTTTTGGAAGGTTGTGAGTTTGACTGCAGATTGACCCCACCGGATATAACCACTTCTCCAGATTAATTGGGTTTCGGTAAGTATTGAGTTGTCATATTGGGGACAAATTATATGGTTTTCATCAGGTTTATATTGAAAAAGCCAGTTTAGAGATTAAATGCTCTGTAATCAGAATTACTATACATCAGTAGTTCAAGGAAAACTGTATTGAATTAGGAGAATACTGTTAATTTTACAGGAGTAGTAGCAAGTAGAAAATACATGAATCCTCCACCTACCGTTTTACGCCTTATAGAAAACTTTTTTAGATTTTTTGGTTTGCTGTTTATTTACCTGGTTTCAGGATGGATTTTTAAGGGCAACCATGATTTTATGCTTGCCTGTGTCCTGACTTCTAGTTTTTTGCTTTCCTTTTACTTTTTTGACAAGCAGGATCCCAAAGGAAGTATTAAAAGAACTGTCTTTTCAGCATACACTCCGTTTCTGCTTCTTTTTATTATCTCGTCTTTTTTTATAGGCTTCGAACGATCAATTCTTTACATCATTTTAACACCAGTATGTGCAGCAGTTGGTTTTTCGTTTAGAGCCAAAAAGAAACTATGGAAGCCCATTTTCGTGACTATTCTAATAGTCTGTTCTTCTTTATTTCTCAAGAAGAACACGTTCTACTTAATCGCGAATAGGAATTCGAGAATAAATGAATCAGCTAAAGAAGTAGTCTTAATAAGTAAAACAATGGATACTATCCGAGTTGATCACGAAGGGATATCAGTAATAGACTTCTGGACCAGAACTTGTTCAACTTGCTTTAAAACTTTCCCAGAATACGAAAATATTTATAAGGGTTATAGAGGTGATTCGAGGGTGGCTATTTCGGAGTGATGGTGCCACCTGTTTCGGTCAAATGGTGCCACTTTG
>CAZKFM010000019.1:0-19465 GCA_964552195.1 uncultured Flavobacteriaceae bacterium | reverse complement strand
GGAGAGTAGGTCGCCGCCTTCTTTGAGCCCCTCGCTTTACGCGAGGGGCTTTTTTGTAGGATAAAGTCAGGCGAATCACCTGCCCTACAGTTCCATCCGCCGAAACCCAAACGCCATTCACCGAAAGTTGTCCCTGCCACTGGTCGCAGGAAATCGACCAGCGATCGGGCAAAAAGAGTTGATCACCGGGTAATCTTACCTTAACGACGAGTTAGTTCTGTAGCCGTATTCTTGTAGGATAAGTTTGTCATTGAATTACTACAATTTTACGCATGCACCAAACTACCCGCCTACTCATTTTTTCTGCATTTATACTTCTGAATACCGTACTGTTTGCACAGAATAAAACCGTTATCCTTGACGGATTGAAAATCGATGCACCCAACTACATTTTTGCCCGCGACCTGGACCTGAGTCCCGGAGATACCATAGCCATTCCCGCTGGTCAGTACGGTGCCATTAGGTTCTACGATGTCACAGGATTGCCGGGGATGCCGATTACCATTATCAATCAGGGAGGACTGGTGGAAGTGGTTGAGGATCAGGTTTCGGCCTTCGAAATGCTCCGCAGTTCTTATATCCGCCTTACAGGAACAGGAGTTGGGGGCATTACATACGGATTTAAGCTTAAGACGAGTGGATCAGGGGCTCAGGGGGTCAATATCACCAATCTCAGCACAGACATCGAGATTGACCACGTCGAAGTGGCAGAGGCCGGGTTTGCCGGTATCATGATGAAGACCGATCCCAGCTGTTCCAATCCGGACACCTGGAGGGGAAATTTCATCATGCGAAACCTCAGCATACACCACAACAAGATTCATCACGTAGGGGGAGAGGGAATCTACATCGGGTATACCGGTAGTGCGGTGAATACAAGTAATAAGAGTTGTATTGGCAGTACGATCTTCGGCCACTGGCTGGAGGATGTAGAGATTGCTCATAACACGGTTTTTCACACCGGACAGGACGCCATACAGCTCAACCTGACCCGCCGCAATGGCATCATCCGGGACAATACCGTCAGGGACTACGGTAAGAAGGAAAACACCTATCAGAGCTTTGCGTTTAGCATAGGAGCCGGTGAGTATCAGGTCTACAACAATAAGGCTGTTAACAAGAGCAACGGAAATGGGAGGGGAATTCAGCTACTGGCGGCCTCCGCGGGATCGCGGGTGTACAATAACATACTGGTCGCGCCAAAGGAGCACGGAATCTTCGTTCACAGCAGGGCGCCTTTGAGTGGTGACTGGGGCTACGTGATCGCTAACAACACCATAGTGGATCCCGAGTTCGCAGGGATCAAGTACAATGCCCGGATTACGGATTACACGGATCCTATGTACCAGGGTGCTATTCAGGACAGCATACCGGTTTATTTCGCGAACAACCTGATCGTAAGTCCGGGATACGACTATGTAGGGGGTCCTACCTGGAAACAGGACAATGAGAGCTATATCGACTTCAACGACCGAGGCACCCGGGATGCCATGGCTTCATTCACGTTTACCAATATGGGTACAAGGAATATGGATTCCCTACTTCTTAGGAATCCTTCCAGGAATAACTTCAAGCCGGCTGAATATCATTCGCCACTCGTGGAGGCCGGAACTGACCTGAGCGCACTCGGCATCCACTTCGATTTTGCCAATAAGAAGAGGCCGTCGGGTGACACCTTCGATATCGGCGCTTTTGAGTTCCGGGTACGGCAGGTTTCAGAGAAGCAAGTTAACAACATGACGGAAGATGTAAAGGGGGATGAAACCGAGTTAGGTATCTACCCCAATCCCACTACCGTAGCGGTTACCCTGCAGAATCCCGATTATACCTCAGCAAGAATTACCTTGTATCGCATGGATGGCATACAGGTCGCAAATATCAGGAGCCACGAGCTTCAGTATGCGATAGACGTCAGTTCCCTACCAACAGATACCTACTACCTGCTTGCCCGTTACCCGGATGGTTCGAAGACTACCCATCTCCTGGCGGTCGAACGATAGACAGCTCGCTTCGCGTAAGGACTCCTTCATTGATCCGTATTTTCAGGCCTTTTGTCTGTTTAACGATGAGATCTGCACTAATTCTGTTAGGTTGGCAGACGGTTAACAGGAGGCTAAGGGCGATTCGTCTACAGTAAGCAGCTATTGACCGAGTCCAGCCTGCCTTTGAACTAAAGTACAGAAATATCTTACAAGTATATCTTACCTTTGTAGTCCAAACAATCAAGTCCCAAACCCTACAACAACTCACTACTACTAATGCCATCCCATCTTAAAAAAATCATCCTAACCGGCCTGGCCATACTCGGACTGGCGGCCGTGGCCTTTGCCCAGAACAAAACCCTAGTTTTGGATGGACTCAGCTCCGAGAATACGAATTACATTTTCGGGGAGGACCTCGATCTGCTGCCGGGCGATACGTTGGCCATTCCTGCAGGTCGATATGGGGGACTCCGGTTTTACGATATCCATGGCCTCCCGGGTCTGCCCATTACCATTATCAACCAGGGTGGTTTGGTCGAGGTAATGGAAGGCCAGTCTTCGGCTGTTGAGTTTCAGGGCAGTTCACATATTCAGTTAACGGGAAGCGGTGATCCCGGAATAGAATACGGTATTGAAATTCGGAGTCTGAATCCTAACTCTATGGGGATCAATATCACCAACCTGACCACCGATGTAGAGATCGATCATATCGAGGTGGCTGAGGCTGGTTTCGCCGGTATTATGGTCAAGACCGATCCCGATTGCGACCGCCCTGAAACCTGGCGGGATAGCTTCGTACTCCGCAATCTGTATATACATCACAATAAGATACACCATACTGGGGGAGAGGGTATCTACGTCGGCTATACGGGCAATTCCATTTACAGTACCAATAAGTCCTGTTCGGGCGATCCTGTTTACGGCCACTGGCTGGAGGATGTAGAGATTAGCCACAATATTGTCCGGAATACGGGTTTCGATGGCATACAACTTAATCTGGCGAGAACGGGTGGGGTTATACGAAGCAATACCATCACCAACTACGGACGAAAGGATTTAAACTTCCAGAATTTTGCTTTGAGTATAGGGGCGGGTGAGTACAGCATTTATAACAATACCATCGTGAATACCCAGGGAGGCTACGGGCAGGGCATACAGTTGCTCTCCGCCACGGCCGGTACCAGGATATTCAACAATGTGATCTCGCATCCCCGTCATCACGGAATCTTTGTGCATAGTCGGGCTCCCCTGGCACAAGGCGACTGGGGTTATGTGATTGCCAACAATACCATTATCAAGCCGGAGAAGACCGGTATTTTCTATAACGCGCGTATCACCGAATTTAAGGATCCGGGCGATGAAAATCGACGGCAGAACGAGATCGATGTTCATATCGTAAACAACCTCGTGGTGGATCCAGGTTATGACTATGCCGGCGGGCCTACCTGGAAGCAGGACAGGGAGAGCTATATCGACTTCAATGACAAGAGCACACGTGATGCTATGATTGGCCTCATTCAGACCAATTTGCTCACCCGGGATTTAGACATCCTTGAGCTCGCCAATCCAGCTGAACACAATTATGCGCCCGGGAGTTTTCGCTCCCTGCTGGTCGACACGGGAACCGATCTGAAGGGTTTTGGTATAGCCTATGATATTGCCTACAGGGAGAGACCCTCTGCGGGAGCCTTCGATATAGGGGCCTTTGAATACCGGATTCGCACCTTGGTAAATGGCAGTGCTTCACGAACGCCCTTAGAGGAAGAGGAGGATGAGGAAGGTGGCGCGATCTACCCGAATCCCACGGTTTCTTCGGTTACCCTGGAGCATAACCATTACGCAACAGCTCGTATCGACGTTTATTCAGATACCGGAGCCAGGCTCCGCACGGTGGCGAATTACGCTTTGGGCGAGCCCATAGATGTCAGTGGCTTTAAGGAAGGCACCTACTACCTTCAGGCCCATTATTCCACGGATAAGAGCAGTACCTACCGACTGGTGGTAGGTCAGTAAGAATCGTTATTGTAGATTTGTTTAGGGTTGGCCCTGAAGTCGAGCAGCGCACACTTCAGGGCTTTTTTATGCCAGAGAGAGAAGGCTGCCGGCTTATCTAAGAGAAGGGCATAAGCAGCGAATTCCACCATATTTGGTGTCGTTCCGTTGTGTGCGCGAAAGGCTAATCTCAGGTCTGATCCTTAATCCTTGAGGATGTGCCTCGAGATGACGATCTTCTGAATCTCCGTGGTACCCTCGTAGATCTGGGTGATCTTGGCATCGCGCATCAGGCGTTCGACATGGTATTCCTTCACATAACCGTTGCCTCCGTGTATCTGTACAGCCTCCACGGTGACTTCCATGGCCACCTGTGAGGCGTAGTACTTGGCTACGGCACTGGACAGATCGTAATTGCGCCCGAGATCCTTGTCTAAAGCGGACTGATACACCAGGTGACGTGCCGCCTGTATCATGGTGTACATCTCGGCCAGCTTGAAAGCAATAGCTTGGTGGTTGGCAATCTCGGTTCCGAAGGACCTGCGTTCCTTGGAGTATTTCAAAGCCATTTCGTAAGCCCCTGCGGCAATCCCCAGGGCCTGGGCGGCTATACCTATGCGTCCTCCGGAAAGTACCTTCATCGCGAATTTAAAGCCGAAGCCATCTTCTCCAATGCGGTTTTCTTTAGGCACCTTAACGTCGTTAAAGATCAGGGAATGCGTATCACTTCCGCGTATGCCCAATTTGGATTCCTTGGGTCCGACCTCGAAGCCCGGCATATCGCGTTCCACGATCAGGGCATTGATGCCCTTGTGTCCTTTTTCCGGGTCGGTCTGGGCCATTACCAAATAAACGGAGGCGCTATTCCCGTTGGTGATCCAATTTTTGGTCCCATTCAGGATGTAGTGATCGCCCATGTCTTTGGCCGTGGTCTTTTGTGAGGTGGCGTCGCTGCCGGCCTCGGGCTCGGACAGGCAAAAGGAACCTAAGGTTTCCCCCTGGGCCAGCGGTCGCAGGTACTTTTCCTTCTGTTCTGGGGTACCGAATGCCTCCAGGCCCCAGCATACCAGGGAGTTCTGTACGGATACGATCACAGAAGCCGAAGCATCGATCTTGGACAGTTCTTCCATCATTAGCACATAGGAGAGGGTGTCCATCCCACTTCCTCCTAGGGAAGGGTCGACCATGATCCCCATGAAGCCCAGTTCCCCAATTTTCTTGATTTCCTCCGTTGGGAAACGCTGTTGATCGTCCCTTTCAATGACTCCCGGAAGGAGTTCGTTTCGCGCGAAGTCGCGAGCCGCCTGCTGCACCATTCGATGCTCCTCGCTCAGCTCCGTGACCAGGGAGGTAGTGGTCAGTTCCATGGATATTTTTTTAATAAATTGCTTGTGGCAAATATAGCAATAGGACAGCGTTTACCCCTGAATTTTTGGCGAGCCCGAAAGGACGCTCCGAGTAAGTAAGTCCCCTCAAATCGCGCGCTTAATTTGGTTTCGAATTGACGGAGTTGCTATATTTAGACTAACAATGGTTTATATCCGAGTGGTTTCGGTGTTGTAATTTTTCCTTCCTGCTTTATTGTCAATGATATAGCGTTTCAGAAGGATTTTTTTTGAGCCAATATTTGCACGTGTCGGGTTATCCGTTGTCAACACCTAACGAGTACATATGGAAACCATAGTCATTATTATCTTCCTGTTGGGCTACCTGCAGATTACCCTGGAACACACCTTCAAGATTGACAAACTCATCCCCGCTCTCGGGATGATGGCCCTGCTCTGGGCCGTGATCGCCATCAACCACCTGCCCGTTTTCGAGGTGAATGCGGAGCTCAAAGAACTTGAGGAAACCCACATAGACGAAATCCTACTGCATCACCTGGGTAAGACCGCTGAAATCTTAATATTCCTGATTGGGGCCATGACCATCGTGGAGATGATCGACTACTTCAATGGGTTTGCGACCATTAAGGGATATATCAAGACCCGGAGCAAGGTCAAATTGCTCTGGATTTTTTCCATACTGGCCTTTATATTGTCGGCCATCATTGACAACCTGACGGCAACGATCGTACTGATTACTATACTGCAGAAGGTGATCAAGGATCGCGAGACCCGACTGTGGTTTGCCGGTTTAATCGTGATCAACGCCAATGCCGGAGGAGCCTGGTCGCCCATAGGGGATGTGACCACGACCATGCTGTGGATCGCCGAGAAGGTGGATGCAGGCTCTCTTGTCATGCGGGTATTGCTTCCCTCCATTGTGTGTATGCTGGTGCCCACCATACTGGTATCTTTCTTCAAGGTGTTTCAGGGGAATGTGGATGAGATTGTAGCAGATGATAATGAGAAGACTTCCAAATACAGTTCCCGTATGCTGTTTCTGGGGTTGGGGATGATTGTATTCGTACCTTTCTTCAAGACAATAACTCACCTGCCTCCGTATGTGGGCATGATGCTCTCACTAGCAGTAGTAGCCACTTTTGCCGAAATTTTCAGTAGTTGGAAGATATCCTTATCCACCTTCTCCCTGGAAAGCAAAGAGGCCTCCCATCACGGTCCGGTGCATCGTGCCCTGGCGGGTATCGAGCTCCCGAGTATACTGTTCTTCCTGGGGATATTGATGGCGGTTGCGGCATTGGAGTCTCTGGGTATACTCTTTAAGTATGCCGGGGCCATGAACGAAGCCATACCGAACACAGATATCGTAGTTATGCTGTTGGGCGTTTTTTCGGCCATTATTGACAACGTGCCCTTGGTTGCCGCCAGTATGGGTATGTTCTCTGAGGGTACCAACCATCCGCTATGGCATTTCATTGCCTATTCTGCCGGTACGGGAGGTAGCATGCTGATTATCGGTTCCGCGGCAGGTGTGGTGGCCATGGGCATGGAGCGCATCGACTTCTTCTGGTACCTGCGCAAGATCGCCTGGCTGGCCCTGGTCGGATTCGTTGCAGGGGCCCTGGTGTTTGTCGCTATGAGGGATTTTATCTTCTAATGTACCCGGCCACGCATGGAGGTGTCTTAAAGGTATGTAGGTATATTAGGTCTGGTTTACAGTGCAGTCCAATAATTTTCTTTGAGGTACCTTCGTTGGAAAATCTAAGTGTACGTTATCCAACGTATATACGTTACGTTATAAGTAAGCACTGCTTTTAAAGCTCAACTAACGACTCTAAGTTATGCAGATTGAAGAAACGGGAGCCGCACAGGGCCTCTCGATTATCGACCTCATACTCTCCGGCGGAACCGTGAGTATCGTCATTATACTGATCCTCTTTGTCCTTCTGTTTGTCGCTCTCTTTATATACTTCGAACGCTTGATAGCCGTTAAGGCGGCCACCGTGGTCGATCCTGAATTCATGGCTAAAATCAGGGAATACGTGACCACCAAGAGGCTTAAGGAGGCCCGCAAACTCTGCGAGGATACCGATTCACCCGTGGCACGACTGATCGAAAAAGGGGTGGCGCGCATCGGCAGTCCATTGGAGGACATCAATACGGCCATAGAGAATGCGGGGACGCTGCAGGTGTACAAGCTGGAGAAGAACGTAAATATTATCGCCACCGTTGCCGGAGCCGCACCCATGATTGGCTTCCTCGGAACGGTAATCGGGATGATTCTGGCCTTTCACCAAATGGCCACCAGTGGAGGACAGGCCGAGATGGGAGCCCTGGCTGCGGGCATTTACACGGCCATGACCACCACCGTGGCGGGTCTGATTGTAGGTATCATCGCTTACGTGGGTTACAACCACCTGGTGATCCGTACCGAGAAGGTCGTACACCAGATGGAGGCCAATGCCGTAGATTTCCTCGACCTGATTAACGAACCCATGTGAACTGAGGCTTTCCGCAGGCTTCATTCCAAATAGAACGATGTGAAACTCAAAGGAAGAAACAAGATCAGTCCGGAATTCAACATGTCTTCGATGACCGACGTGGTGTTCCTGCTCCTGGTCTTCTTTATGCTGACCTCCAACGTGCCCAATGCGCTGGATGTGTCGCTCCCGGAGGCCAAAGGGAAGTCTACTCGTAAGCAGAAGGTTACGGTTACCATAGACGAAAATCTAAGGTTTTTTGTGGATGGACAGGAGATCAACAGTCAATATCTGGAAATCGAACTCCGCAAGGCGCTGGAGGATCAGGAAGAGCCTACCATACTCCTCAGGGCCGAGGAAAACATCGCTATCAAGGAAGCGGTTAAAGTGATGGAGATCGCCAATCAGAACCAGTACAAGGTGATCCTGGCCGTTCGGCCCCACTAGGAATCGCACCGGCAGAACCTTAAATATTTCATCTTTCTCTTCTTTAATCTGACAAATCTCATAAGCGGAAACAGATTTTGAGGGTATCTTTATCGCTACGAGTGTCGGGAGTATACCGACCCGTGGATTCCCCCTGAAATCCGTATCATATGGCTAGTCCGAAGTCCTATAAGGAAACCATCGCTTGGCTGTATAAGCAGCTTCCCATGTACCAGAACAAGGGACCCCAGGCCTATTCCCACAAGTTGGATCCCATCCGGGATTTCCTTGCCTATCTGGGTAATCCCGAGAAATCCTTTAAGTCCATACATGTCGCGGGTACCAACGGCAAGGGTAGCAGTTGCCATATGCTGGCTTCCATACTGGCCGAAGCCGGTTACAAGACTGGCCTTTACACCTCCCCCCACTTGCTTACTTTCCGGGAACGGATACTGGTAAACGGACACCGGGTTCCCAAGGAGTATGTACAGGACTTCATACATCGCAATGAAGAGTATATCCGCCATCATCAGCTGTCTTTCTTTGAGCTCACCGTGGCCATGGCGTTTAAGTATTTCGCGGACAGCGGGATCGACTGGGGTGTAATCGAAACCGGCCTGGGAGGGCGACTGGACTCTACCAATGTGATTCAGCCGCGCATCTGCCTGATTACCTATATCGGTTGGGACCATATGAACATACTTGGGAATACCCTACCTAAGATCGCCATGGAGAAGGCCGGCATCATCAAGCCGGAAACCCCAGTGGTGATCAGCGAACGTCAGCCGGGCATCGATCGGATATTCGAACTGTATGCGGCCCGCATGCGTTCCCCCATCCTATTTGCTTCCGACGATCCGCATTCCTATTACGCAACCGACCTGCTCGGCAATTATCAGCACAAGAATCAGGCAGGCGTCAGGGCCGTTCTGGAATGGTTACCCGAATTAAAACTTAAGGAAAAGGACATACGCGACGGCCTGCAGCTCGTGGTGCAGAATACCGGACTGAGGGGCCGCTGGGAAGTATTGGGTTCTCATCCCATGGTGGTCTGCGATACCGCCCATAACCAGGACGGCTGGAAAGCCATCAAGGATCAGATGTTCGACATGTACTACAAGAAACTGCATGTGGTCCTGGGAGTAGTAAAGGACAAGGACTTGGAGCGCGTTGCCCCCTTCTGGCCCGAGGACGCCACCTACTACTTCGTCGAACCCAGCGTGGAACGCGCCATGCCCGTATTGGAATTGCAGCGCAAGGCCAAAGCACTCGGGTACCACGGTAAACGATATATGTCGGTCGGGAAGGCCTACGATGCGGCCATGGAAGCCGCTGCCCCAGAAGACTTCGTACTGATCTCCGGAAGTACCTTCGTGGTAGCCGACCTATTGCGTTTCCTGAAGAAGAATGAAAAGCAGGAAGAGGAGGATGTGGCCGACCTGTAATCCCTATTCCTATCGATCGGTTTTAAGCGGTAGTGTGCCGCGCCCAAAGCCAGGGGTGCAGTTGCAGCTTTTAAAGCCCTATTGCATTTTCTTTTTGGTAGGTTGAAACTTGACCTTATATTTGCACTCCCTTTATAATTCAAGGGCTCTTAGCTCAGCTGGTTCAGAGCACCTGCCTTACAAGCAGGGGGTCACTGGTTCGAACCCAGTAGGGCCCACATTGGTAAATCAACACGTTACAACGCCAACAGTGTCCTTTCAAGGACATTGTTGGCGTTCCTTTTTCCTTATTTTTGAACATTATCCGTATGTTTCATGCGAAAAACATGCAAGAAAATGCGGTATAAAATGAGCCTCTCGGTGGATACTCGTTATAAGTCAAAACGGGGTTATGCTGTACGACTGCAGGTGAATAGCCAAGGCCAGCAGATATTCATCTCAACAGGGCACTACTCATCAACAAAGAAACTAAAAGAGACATCTGATCTGGTGGGTAGATTGAAGGTTTACGAGGGGAGGGGCAAGTATGCGGATAGTAACGGGATGGACTGGGAAAATGCTATTGAAACCATCCGCAATGGTGCGCCGGAGCATCAAGGCTTCGATAAGGCCGAGCGTATAAAAGTTCTCGAGAAGGAATTAAACCGCCTTAAAAATATTAGAGACCAGCCTTTAATCCCCTTCGTGGAGACGATTATATCCGAAAAGCAAGTAGTGGGGATGTCCACCAAACACTTCTCAGAGCTTATCCGGGAATTGCAAAAATTTAACCCGGATCTTGACCTCAACGACATAACCTATGCCAAGCTCAAGGAATACGAGCACTACAAGCGCCAAAACACCCAAGGGCGTGGGATTATGATCCAGAAGACTCTTCGTACACTTAGGACGGTATACAATGAAGCTAAACATAGGGAGCTGATTCACGACTTGAGCCGGGATCCTTGGGACGGATTGAAAGTGGTAATCGCAACCAACGGGAAGGAAAAACCAACATTGGGGGCGCCGGAGCTCAAGAGGTTGAGATCTCGTCAGGGTAACAAGGTTATCGACTTGTTTATACTTCAGATCTATGTTGGTGGGCAAGACCTTATTGATATGGCCGATATGAAGTGGGAGGATACAAGAAATGATCGCATACTAATTAGACGATCGAAGCTGCGCAACAGAGGCGGGGGAAGGTTGGTGGATAATATCCTTTTACCTGAGGCACAGGCCATCATTAAGCGATGGGGCAGTCCTGATACCGAGAGGGTATTTGGAAGCTGGTTATCCGAGGGAGGATCGGGGCGATATGATCAGCAGAGACGTCAGCACGGTAAAGTCCTTCGCCGGATTGGTAAAGAGATAGGAGTTGAGGGACTAGGTACCAAGTCACCACGGACAATTTTTCGCACAGCAGGAGGAAAGTTGGGCGTGAACGAAATCCTTCTAAACCAAATAATGGGGCACAAACCTTCGGGCGTTAGCCATCGATACCAACAAAATCTCTCCAAGGAGGCACAGGACGAGGCTCATAGAAAAATTATCGATAGCATTTTTAACCCTCCGCCCTTGCTAGATCCTGTCCCTGAAGGGTTTTCGATGGTTAGTCTCAAGAAACATTTCTAGATTCTAAATGGCAATCTCATTTACTTATGAATGAACATGATGAACAAAACAAATACTTGGTTTACCACTCTACACTATCCGACCAAGAATTGATTGATATGTTCAATGCTCAGGCGGGATTCAGATGCTGGGGTTCAGGTAGGTCTAAAAATGTTCTCAAAATACTTTAACAACTCACCCTTCGCTGTATTGAAATACTCCCCATCCTTTGGACCACGGTGGTATGATTCTTTGTTGTATTAACCAGCATTCGGATAGTGTTCAATGGGCTTTACCCGTTGGTTCAGGCCCATTCAGCTAAAGCTGACTTTTGTCTGCCCGTGCTTCGCACTCTTGCATCCAAAATAAACCCGCATTATGCATTAGAATAATTGAAGGGAGGGCTTAGGTTTTGGATTTGGGCGAATATACCATCCATCCACGGCCTTTTTTTAGCGGGTAATGAGATTTTTAAGACCTGCTTATTGGCATGATTCACCTTCCATGTTCCTAATGCAAAGCAATAGGATTTAAGTGTTTTTAAAGTGACCCGGTTATGATGGTTGAGGGCAAAATGTCGGAATAGACTCATGAGATTATAGGCTACCATGATGAATCTGAATGAGGCTTCGGTAGCCCAGAAATCCTGTAGGCAAAAACTTTCCAGCCCAAAATCATCCTTGAGTTCTTTGATTCTATTTTCACAGTCTGCCCGGGTGTGGTACACATTCCAGATTTGATCTAAGGGAAGATCCAGATTAGTCACATAACAGCTGAAGCGATAGCCTGGAAGGTCTTCAAAAAGTTGTTTTCCTCCTGATTTAGGTCGGATGTCCACTTGCTTTTTCACTACGATATACCTTCTGGGTTTGCCTTTTTCATGAGAAAACCTCATTTCATTCAGCTCAATGCCCTTGGTTAGTTCCACCCAGTTGTCCAGTCCCCATACTTCACTTTTTACATTTGGATACATCTTCACTGCTATGATATAGTTGAGTTGTTCCTCCTCCAAGTAGCCAAGCAACTCTTCGGTATAAAACCCACTGTCAGCCCTTACCAAGCCTACTTTCTTGCCTATTAAAGCATGTTCGAACGTTTCCTGCATGAATATCTTGCAGCTGCTACTATCAGCGGTGTTGCCGGGTCTGAGCCAGGCATTGGCTACCATCCTGGTCTGTCCCACAAAAGCCATGAGTGGATGATGGGAATTCCTGCCCCGCTTATTGGGATTGTATCCTTTGGCACTTCCTTGCTGCTCTCCATAGCGGATAATCACAGTGCTGTCAAAATCAACGGTCAGATTGTCTACGCCAATCTGGTCAAAAAACCAGTTCTGAAGAACGGGGAAAACTTCCGTATTTCTTTTTTGGGAAAACTTTCAAAAAAACCGGCTATAAGGTACTCTGGGAAGGCATCTGATCCAATCCAAAAATAGACTGCAAAACGGCATCATATCGCAACCAGTCACAACGGATATAACGGCTTGCCCCAGTCCAAATACTCAACCAAAAAGAGGTCACAATATCTGTAGGATCATAGCCACGGTTTGATCCCGGTTGTGGCAAATCAAGGGTGCTGATATAGTCTTTGATACCTATCTGATCCACAAAACGCTTCATCAGACTCATTCCTCCATAAGGCGTTACAGGTTTGTCGGAATACTCTATTGGTAAATTAACCATTTTGGTGAACGTTGATCCTATTTAAAAGTCGTGCTTTTTTCCTCCCTTTCAAAGATTTTTGATCACTTTGCCATTCCTATTGCATAATTGCGGTTAAAACCAATCCAATTACGAAATTTCTCATGTCCTATATTTAGGTGATTAACAGCAATAAAAGGCGATATATCCTACATGATGTAAGATGCGAACTTTGTGGTATGGATTTAACCTTTATTGAAAACCAGGTTCCTTAGGAACATTCTGACTTCGTTATTATTGACTATCGAGCGATTAGAAAGGTTTCGCTATCCTTATTTTCTCATCCAACCCACTCCAAGAAAAACCGTCCCTAAGGGATAGGTGAATAGCAAACCCTCATAAACTCTCATGATTGGCACTATTCAACCATGCCTTTAACCGGGAGGCATTGGCTTTACTGACAATAACTTTTTCCCTTTCCTGGGGTTGCAGGTTGACCACCAATCTGCCGTTGAAGTAGGTCTGTAGGGATTTAATCGCTGTCCGCTGGATTAAATACTGCCGATTGGCTCTGAAGAACAGTTCGGGATCTAAGTCATGTTCCAGATCTTCCAGCTTCTCGTTGAAGGCAAATGTCTGATTCGCCGTGGTCGTACCTCGCACCACCCCATACTCGATAAAAAAGTAAGCGAAGTCGCTGGCCTTAATGGGAATGAAGGTTTCCTTTTGCTGCACCAGAAACGAGCTCCGGAAGGTTTTTTTCGGACTATTCATCAGGCCCAGCAGGGCCTCGATTTGCTGAGCAGACACCAGCGTTTTCGGTTGCTTGTCGTTGAACTTCCGTATAGCGTTTGCCAGTTCGGCCTCCCGAATGGGTTTCAACAAGTAATCGATACTGTTCAGTTTAAACGCCTGGATGGCATACTGGTCATACGCGGTAGTAAAAATAATGGGTGCAGTCGGTTCCACTTCCTTGACGATCTCGAAGGAGTTCCCATCGGCCAGATGGATATCCATAAATACCAGGTCGTAGCCGTTATTTTCCTTGAGATAGACAATGGCATCCGATACGGTTTCGATGGATTCGAGGATTTGAATATCGGGTGCTACCGCCTGTAACAGGAACCTCAGGTTGTCTGCCGCTGATTGTTCATCTTCAATGATTATCGCCTTCATTCTTCAGTATGGGTAATTTTACGGTAAAGTAATTCTCGTCCTGATTGATTTGAATGTCCCTCTTCTTTAGGAGTTTAAATCGCAGGGATAAGTTCAGGAGGCCTAGCCCCGTGCCTTCGGTCTCATCTCTTCGCTTATGAATCTGATTTCGGATAATCAGGAATTCGTCATTCGGATAGATCTCCAGTAAGAGCGGTTGATTGGTCGAAACGACATTGTGCTTAATGGCGTTCTCCGCCAGCAGTTGCAGCGAAAAGGAAGGAATCAATTCCGTTTTCCACTGTTCGGGAATTTGAACTTCGACCCTGAATTTCTCGCCGAACCGTTCCTTCTGCAGATAGACATAGCTTTCCAGGTATTCCAGTTCGCTTTGAATGGTGATGAAGTCTTCTTCGCTCCGCAGTAGGGTTGCCCGCAGGAGCCAGGATAACTGATCTACAAACGTCAATGCGCGATCGGATTTAGTGCGAATCAACACCGTCAGGGAGTTTAGCGCATTGAATAAAAAGTGAGGGTTGATCTGGGAACGCAGCGCCTCCAGCTGATGCTGCAGTGCACTCTGCTTGGCCTGTTCGGTTTCCCGGATGATTTGTTGTTGTTGAAAACTCAGATTGGTGAAGCGAGCGAGTAACAGCACGATGGGATGAACGATCAGGAAATCGGTGGCGGTGATCGCCAACACCTGTCTTCTTTCCAACGTATCCACTAATAAAGTCGCCATGACCATTGTGGTGGTGAAGACCCCCCAAACAAATAGCCCAAAGTTCGCGAGGATATGAAATGATTTGCGCCCCAAAAAAGGGGGGTGCCATTCAAATTTCCAAATCGTATTAAAACTCAATAGCAGACAGGCATAAACAAAAAAGAATAGTATCCGGACCAGGAGTACTTCGATGGACAACCCCAGGGTTACCGAGAATTGTTCACGATTCAACAATACCATGATTACGCGCTGAAAGTGCATTAAAACGGTGATCGCCAGTGCGCCGAGGACAATGATTTGCGTTTTATTCTTTGGCATACTTCAGTACTAACGGTATTTATTCAACGGATTAAGGATGTGTACATTGATTAATGCTTCCAAATTAAAACGAAGTTCGGCTGTATCACGGCTTTAATCAACCTGAATTAACCAGTAAGGAAGGTAAAACGACTTTTTCGGGTGGTGTAATCCACTTCGATCTCAACCATTTCCCTATACCTCTTCCCGTTTCACTTCACCTCATCGCTCGGTTCGTATAAGTAGGCTTTGCTTGTAAAACAAATCGCCATCTGTTGATTCGAGCTATTCCAAACACCCCCAGTCAGCTTCACCTGCCCTCTAACTAGACTTCACATTGCCGCCAGGGCGATTCACTCAATTTCACCCAGGGGCCCGTTGACTATCACAATAGTTTTGAGCCTGTTAAACAACTATTTATAAAATTAAAAGAAATCCAATCATGAAAAAGTTATTCTTATTACCACTGGTTATCAGTTCGTTGTTCTTCTCGGTAAGTTGCAACAAAGACGACGATTCGATCGAAGAAATCCCGATTGAGGAACCGGATGATCAAAGTATCGATAGATACCTCGGTGCTTTTGCGCCCATTTCGTCGACAGCGGTGGCCCCGGGCCTGACCGAATACACCTTTAGCGGTGAGAATGGACCGATATGTTATACGGGTAACGAGTTCTCCATGTTTACCCGAGACGGCAGCAGTAACAATCTGCTGATCTTTCTGCAGGGCGGTGGCTTTTGCAGTCCCGTTTCTTGTGAAGCGGTTGAAGATATCATCCCATTAGTCCCCTTTGGAATTCTAAATCCTGCGGATCCGGAGAATCCAGCGGCAAACTTTGATGTAGGTTACGTCCCCTACTGCGACGGCTCCGGGATGATGGGCGATAACGAAGTAGACAGCGATGGGGATGGCGTGAACGACCGATTCTTTAGAGGCGTTCAAAACCTATCCGCTTCACTCGATGTGATCGCCCAAAACTATCCATCTCCGGAAAAGATTGTGCTGGCGGGGAATAGTGCGGGCGGCTTCGCGGTACATGCCGCATTGCCGCTGGTTCGAAAACTGTATCCCAATGTTCGGATTGATGTGATTAACGACTCGGGCGTAGGGATTCTCAACCCTGGAGCCATGCAATCGCTGATCGATTATTGGAATGCTGGCGCATTCTTTCCATCGAGCTGCACGGATTGTATCGGAGCAGATGGAAACCTGACGGATTACCACAAAAATCAATTGACCGAAGATCCGAATGCCCGGCTGGCATACATCAGCTCCAAGCAGGATGCCACCTTTGCGGCCTTGATTCAGGGTGGTGGACCGGCATTTGAAACGGAGTTGATCGAGGCGGCTGAAGAACTCAAGGCGGCGTTCCCGGATCGGTTTAACGCCTTGATTGCCAACGGCGAAGACCACACCTTCCTGATCAGCGATTTTACCTTTCAGGTGGGTAACACCAGCGTGCGATCCTGGGTGAGCGACATGATTAACGAAACCGCCGAATGGGCGCAGGTGATTGAAGGTTCGACTTCGACCGAAACGGGAACATTCGATCGAACCTTTTCCCACAATTCAATAACCCGGGAATATCAGCTCTATATTCCGACTTCCTACGCTGAAGATGGCGAAGTACCCTTGGTGGTTTATCTGCACGGAGCAGGCGAAAACAAAGAGTTCGCTCCACGGACCACCGATCTGGTCGAAGTTGCGGAAGAGGAAGGATTTGTCTTGGTCTTTGCCGAAGCAAGTTTCGAATTGCAAGACCAGGGTGTATTTGTCTGGGCAGATGGCCGAGGTGCAATAGGTGGCGCCGTTGATGCCAGTTTGGACGACGTTGGTTTTGTTAATGCATTAGTCGATGCGATCACTGACGAATTTGCCATCAACCCGTCGAAGAGATACCTCTGTGGATTCTCGAATGGCGGTTCGTTGACGCAGCGAATGGCTATTCAGGCGAATGAACGATTTGCTGCCATGGCGACTGTGGCCGCCGGGCTGCACGAACCATACGCAACAGAAAACCCGGGAAGGGCAATTCCTATGCTATTCATTCATGGCACCGATGATCCGCTCGCCTCATACGAGGAAGGGGGCATCACGGGAGAGAATCAGTTGATGTTCACCGTGGGCTTACTCAATGTAGAAGAATCCGTAGGCTATTGGGTAACCAACAATCAATGTGACGCTACTCCGCTCGAAACAGATTTAGCCAACACAAATACGTTCGATAACTCCACGGTTACCAAATTCGAGTATACCGGAGGAACGAACGGTGCAGCGGTCACCCTTTACCGCATAAACGGTGGGGGGCATACCTGGCCCGGAGTTACGAATGGAGCCCTGAGGCAACCACAGATTTTTGGACAAACCAATGAGGATGTTAAAGCCGGTCGAGAGATTTGGGACTTCTTCAAAAGGTTCGAAATCAACTAGACTGCCGAGTTTTTGAATTAGAGGTAGAGAAAGGATGGGATCAGCCCGGGATCTCAGCATGACGAGACCGGGCTGTTTCTCAACCTAAGTGCGAGTTTAACCTGAACTGAAGACGAAAAATGAAATCACAGCTCAAAAAACTGACCCTGATCGGGGCCCTGGCGCTCCTCGCCAGTTGTGCCCAGGACGATAATGAAGTCGCCATGGCAGAAACACCTGAGACCGGCCTGATCGATGCGACCATCAGCCACGATAACCTTCAACGGGAGTACCTCTTGTACATCCCGGAAAGTTATACCGGTAACGAGACAGTCCCCCTTGTTTTCAGTCTTCACGGCGCCGCAGGCACGAAGGAAAGTCAGTATGCCTTAAGTGAATTTAACGTGCTGGCGGATAGCGAAAACTTCATTCTCGTAACACCGGAAGCCACCGCAGCACTCGGTAATGTCAATGTTTGGAACCAAGAAGGTAATCCGGACGGAGCGGACGATGTGGGTTTTATCAATGCGTTGATTGACGAGATATCGGGAACCTACAACATCGACCTCAGTCGAGTTTACCTGGCGGGTTCTTCCAACGGTGCCTTTATGGCCCTACAAATAACCTGTGCGTTAAGTGACCGAATTGCGGCTACCGCTGCCATCAAGGGGTATATGTCGCCGAATCAGATTGGCAACTGTAATCCAACGACCCCGACCGCCATTATCCAAATGCATGGAACGGAAGACCCCCTGGTCCCCTACGATGGCGTGCAGGCAACCATTGCGTTTTGGAATTCATTTAATCAAACCAATCAAACTCCGGTGACCGGCATGCGACCGGATACAGATCCTGCCAATGGCAATACCACGAATAGTTTTCTGTACTCCGGTGGAACGAATGGGACGCAAGTGGAGCATTTAGCCGTCGTGAATGGGGTACACGACTGGTTTGGTGAACCTGGAACTAATTATGATATCAGCGCCAGCCTGGAAGCATGGCTATTCTTTGACAAATTTGACCTAAAAGGTTTGAGATAAATAGTTAATCGTTAATCATGAAAAATTCAATATTCTTAATTTTGACAGCTCTGCTCGCCATTATTGTCGGTTGCTCCGAAAACGATGAGATGCCGCCCACCAATACTTCGCCTGCTATTGCTGATCAATCATTTTTAATAGAAGAACAGGCCCCTGAAGGCACATCCCTAGGGACCGTAATCGCTTCAGATGCGGATGGGGACTCATTAAGCTATAGTATTACCAATGGAAATAATGACGAAACATTTCAAATAAATAGTCTTTCAGGCGAACTAACGCTTTCCGGTCCGCTTGATTTTGACATGACCAGTTCGTACAGCCTTTCCGTTCAGGTAAGCGATGGGGATGGGATGGACAATGCCGTGATCACCGTCAATGTCCTGCCGGCCGAAGCGACGATCAGCACCCCTGGTTTCCCGGGCAATTCACTTTTTGATGGGCAACTTACCGATGCGGATTACTGGTCGAATCAACCCGAAATTCTATCTGCAGGGATGGGCTTTGCTGATATCTCGGGTATTGAAGTAAATGTTCTTACAGAAGAATTCATAGAGAGTATTGGAGGTGCATGGAGTTCCAATATTACATGCGATGGTGGTATCAGAACCAGAACCCTTGCGAGCACCAGAGATGACCTTGAGCTTGTGTATATTGTGAGAGATCCGTACAGGGATGAATTTGAAGAGGGATCCCTAGGGCTTGATGCACTGCCCATGACATTAACCTGGCCGGTAATCACAAGTACCATCGACCTTGAGGACTTTAGAATCACCGTAAACAATGGGGAGGAAATTGGTATATCGGCTGTTGGGGTATTTCCAAATATTGAGGTTAATGAACGTAACACGATTGTACTCTATGGTGAATTTGGAAATAAAAAGCCAAGCAGCGACCCTGAAGCCAGATATCCTGCTAAAGTAGAAATTGTAGGAGAGGTGACC
>CAZKFM010000018.1:0-35659 GCA_964552195.1 uncultured Flavobacteriaceae bacterium | reverse complement strand
TCAAAGTGGCACCATTTGACCGAAACAGGTGGCACCATCACTCCGAAATAGCCAGGCATTCAAAACCAAAGTGGTTTTATCCGCTCTGAAAGAGCAATCGACCATGGCTGAGCTGGCTCAGAAATACCAGGTTCATCCCAATCAAATCAGTCAATGGAAGCGGGAGTTTTTGGATAAATCTGAGAGCGTTTTTGAAAAGGAATCCTTCCTAAAACTGGCAGCTTAGCTTAACTGATTGTCCGGTTTCTTGTTCTATTTCCATCATGCTTTAGCTTTATTCATTCTAATAAGTGTACTATCGATAGCATTCCTTAACTCTGGATCAACTTTCTGATCATCTGCATATTCTTTCCACCTGTCAATCACCTGATCAACATGATCAATGATCTCACTTGCTCCTTTAATATTCATTTTTCTTGACACCTCAAGCAAGTCTGATCTTTCAATGTTATTCCTTTTACCATTAACGCTCAAGCAATGTTGACTAACCCATGTGCTGGATGGTCGATATGCATGACAGATGTCAAAGGCTGGAGAAAGTGACCATTCTCCACTTTTATCCATAATAAAGGCAAAATTCTTGGTGTGGTCATCGCAGTTTCGAGCAATAACATTGAACACCATTCTCCTGAATAACTGCTCTGCTTGAGGGTAGGGCAATACAAGAAGCCTCATTGTCTCAAATAAGTCTTCATAGGAGTATATATTAATATCTTTGAAGTCATAGTGACGCATTGCACAGAAAGACTGGACATGAATTTTACCCTTTCCATGTACCCGGTCAAACCTTTTAGTCGTGAAGTGTGCCCGGCCATTTTCTTCAAGTAACTCACTTTCCATCATTTCAATTCCTGCATCAATAGCCATTTTATAATAGGCCATTTCAACTCGTCCATATCCTCTTGACGTGCCAAACTGTTCATCTTCAATCCCATCAAACTTGATCAGATAATGATCAAAACCCTTTGGAGCATTGGCCTGGCCACTTCTAATCTCGTGAGTCCCTTTATTGAATTCAATCAATGCCTTTGCTCTTGCTCCACCGGCAGATGTTCCGATTTTAAAAATCGCTTGTAAGGCTTTTTCCTGATCTGGCTGGAGATTGGTGAGAAACTCTTGTCGACCTGAAAGAATCTTTGATGTAATGTCAATCAATTCATTCATTTCAAGCTTAATGGAGTGGCCTTTGATCTTAGGTACAGTCGGCTCAAACTCCAGCGCACCCATCGCTCTTTCACCAATGAAGCACAGGGTTTCAACTGGATTAATACTATTGGCCGGCCTGTTGTTCTTTACGAGCCATTGATTGATCAGTGCGTTTCCATACTTGTCTGGTAGCACATCAGCGAGCATTCCTGGCAAACCTTTAAACGTAGTTGTGTTGCGATGATCTGGGAATCTGTAATTGCGAGACCCACCCAAGGGCATCATGATAGGGGATAAGTCCAATCCGGTTTCAATGAAATCAGGATCATACTCAAATGATGCTGTTCCATCATGCTCATTCCAAGCAACTGCACCAACTCGCTCGTTCCAAATATTGACGTAAGCAGTTGTAATCATTACCAGTCTGATGTTTTAGGTTTCTGATCTGATTTTGATCCACTTGCTCGCTTTCTTTCGTTGATCTCAAGTTTTGCCAGTTCGAGTGGGCTTAATTCCTTGGAAACCTTGAAGTTTTTCAGAGTTTGTAACTGGTCCAATGATCTCAATACTTGTATGAGTGTCAGCAGTGTACTTCTCTTTCCCAATTCAAGGTCACGAATGGTTGTTCTGTGAACACCTGCCCGATTACCCAGTTGCTCTTGAGTCAAATTCCTATCTAATCTGACCGAACGAATGTATTCACCCATGGCCTTAATAATCATGTCATCAGTCATTCGTTTCAATTCTATGGTGGAAAATTCCTTCATAATAGCCAATATTAATACTTAATGATGTAATTTTACATCATACAAAGATATTAAAGAATTACTTACTAAAAGACAACATGATGTATATAAACATCATAATCGTTGAAAAAGCTATTTAATGATGGATAATATCATCATAAATAAGCTGATTCATTTTCTTTGATTTGATCAACTAACCTTACATAGGTAGCAGTTACTTTACCTCTGTGCGTCTGTTTTAAATATGGAGCATAAAGCCTCACATACAACTCATCAATCAGGAAAGCCTTGCCGAAGGTGTTGTATAACTCTCGATAGTTATTTCCCAATACAAAAACTCGAGAAAATCTGCCCCAACAAGTCGTCTGTGGTTATGCTACCGGTAATTTCACCCAGATGATGCAGGGCCTGACGTATATCTATGGCGAGCAAATCGGAAGGAATGTCCGCATCCATACCCTCTTCAACTGCCTCTATGGAATCCAGCGATTTCTGCAGGGCCTGATAGTGGCGGCTGTTGGTCAGAAGCACATCGTCGGACTTAATCCTACCCAGCCTGAGCCGATCGAGCAATTGGTCTTTAAGTGCATCCAACCCTACCTTCTTAAGTGCGGAGATAAAGATGAAGTCCGGGTACTTGCTCTTCAGTTCCCTGCGCTGATCTTCGTTCAGCTGATCCCATTTATTCGCTACAACCATCACCTCCATTTCGGGAGTTTCGGTGTCCGGGTATGCAGCGTCTTTAGTCTTTAGCTTTTCTTCGAACTTCAAGAACTCATCCAGCTTGTGATGATCGTATTCCCTGTTTATCAGGTCGGTGGCGTTCTGCAGATGCATCACCAGGGAAGCATTTTTAAGGGCCTGCAGGGATTTTTGTATGCCGATCTGTTCGATGGCATCGTCGGTGATACGCAAGCCGGCAGTATCGATAAAGCGAAAGCGGATACCGGAGAGGACCATCTCGTCTTCCACGGTGTCCCGGGTAGTCCCGGGTATGTCACTCACTATGGCCCGCTCTTCGTTCAATAGCGCATTGAGCAGAGTGGACTTACCGACATTGGGCTCCCCCACCAGGGCAACGGGTATTCCGGACTTGATCACATTGCCCAGGGCATAGGAATCCAAGAGCGACTTGATGTGTGCCTTGAGGCGTTCGAGCAGGTTCCTCAGTTCGGTTCGGTCCGCAAACGAGACATCCTCGCCGGAGAAATCCAGTTCCAGTTCGATCAGACTGGCAAATTTCAGGAGTTGGTCCCTGAGTTCGGCGATCTGGCTGTTGAAACCACCCCTAAGGTGCTTCAGGGCCTGATCGGCAGAGGCCTGACTATCACTGGCTATCAGATCCGCAACGGCCTCGGCCTGGTCGAGATCCATCTTGCCGTTTAGAAAGGCCCTCAGGGTAAATTCGCCCGGCTCGGCCATACGGCATCCACCGCGGATAAAGAGCTGGAGCAGCTGTTCCTGTATATAGGTCGATCCATGGCAGGAAATCTCAACGACGTTTTCCCCCGTATACGATCGGGGTCCCCGGAAGTAGGTCAGCAGGACTTCGTCGTACACCCGGTCGCCCTGGCGAATCTCACCCAGGTGGACCGTATGCGACCGAAAGTCGGAGACGGAGATCTTAGGGTTCCGGGGTGCGAAATACGATCCGGCTATATCTAGGGCATTCGGACCCGAAATACGAACCACCGCTATCGCCGCCATTCCGGGTGCAGTGGCCAGCGCTACGATGGTATCCTTGAGGTCCATGGGTTGGAGTTTATCCGTGCAGCATCACCGGCATGACGAGCATGGTGAGCTCCTCCCCTTCTTCGAGCCCGTCCATAGGGGTGAGGATACCGGCCCGATCGGGCATGCTCATGGCAATACTCACCTCGTCAGCGGTCAGGTTGGAAAGCATTTCCAGGAGAAAACGGGAATTGAAGCCGATTTGCATATCCTCTCCATTGTAGTCGCAACTCAAGCGCTCATCGGCACTGTTGGAATAATCCACGTCCTCTGCGGAAATCTGCAATTCGGACCCGGCCAGTCGCAGACGAATCTGATAGGTAGTCTTGTTGGAAAAGATGGAAACCCGACGAACCGAACTAAGCAATGGGGCACGTTCGATCTGTAAGACATTCGGATTGTCTTTGGGAATGACCGCCTCGTAATTCGGGTATTTTCCATCGATCAGACGGCAGATCAGTTCCGTGTTATCAAAAGCGAAGCGGGCATTGCTCTCATTGTATTCTATCGTCACTTCCGTCTCGCTTCCCTGAAGCATCCCCTTGAGCAGATTGAGTGGCTTCTTGGGCATGATGAACTCCACGACCTCGTCAGCAGTAACATCGCTTCGGCGGTATTTCACCAGCTTGTGCGCGTCCGTAGCGACCAGAGTCATGTGCTCCGGAGAAAACTGGAAGAATACCCCGCTCATAACCGGTCGCAGGTCGTCGTTACCGGCGGCAAACAGCGTATTCCCGATAGCTGTAGCCAGTACATCCCCTACTATGGTAGTCGATTGTGCCTCAGCCAGGCTCACTGGAGTGGGATACTCCGATCCGTCGATGTAGGCCAGCGAGTATTTGCCGTTATTGGCACTAATTTCCAGGTTGGTACCGTCCACGGCACTGAAAGTCAGTGGCTGTTCGGGAAAGGTCTTAATGGTTTCCAGCAGCATCCGCGCGGACATGGCGATCTTACCCTTGTCCTTGGATTCCACCTCCATTTCGGTGCTGATTGTGGTTTCCATATCCGAAGCAGAAATCACCAGGCGAGTCTTGTCGATATCGAACAGGAAGTTCTGCAGTATGGGCAGTGTACTGTTGTGATTGACTACACCCGACAGCAACTGAATCTTTTTAAGTAACAGGGAACTGGAAACTATAAACTTCATCCAAGAACATTTATTTCTATTGGCTTTTTCAACGAACCTTACGTCCGGTGAAGGAGCGTAAAATTACCTTAATTGAGAGGCAACTAAAACTAAATTTATCAACATATTCGGCACAATCACGACGATAGAGCCGACCCTAAAATCCGCTACACCAATGGCTTTTTGTATCTCCTGCTCCGATACCTGAGAATCAGGATAGCGGCAGCAGCAATGAGAACTATCGGCCATAACAGGGTGAATCCCTGCCAGTAAGGAAGCCTGTCCTTGACCTGCACTGCATCCAGTCGCGGTATGGATATGTTTTTGCCCCGGCTGGTCAGTAAATCCTCCTCATCCATAAGGTAGTGCAGGGCGTTAATAAGAAAGGCCTTATTACCGTAAAAACTGCTGGTCCACTTATCGAAGCCCAATTCCAGAGGCTTGCCCTGTTCGTTGAACTGGTTGGCGATCAGGTCTCCGTCGGCCACCGCGAGCAATCGCATTCCGGAGCCGGAATCCTTATGATTGCCCAGCTTCAGGGGACGAATCTTGTTCGCATAAAACGAAGTGTAGTCCCCCTCCACCAATACCCCAAGGGGAATATCACCACGGCCTTCAAAAAGCCTGGGGTCGGGATCCTGTCCCGCCAGCTGCAGATCAATACTCCTGGGGAAGGGCTCCAGTCTGGAAAGCGGTGAAGAACGGAGCAAGACCGTTTTGCGCAGCTCCGGTCGGGGCAGGGTATCCCAGCCACCGGTATAGCGCAGCTGCAGGGGTGGTAGGTTGGCCGAAACCGGATGCGCCTTATTGGGGAAAACCATGGGATAGTACAGCCACATAAGCGGATTGTACTGACTGTCGGTTCCTTCTCCCGTAGCTACCACTATGGGGGTGGCGTACATATCGCTGATAATACCGGGTTTAAAACGGAGCCCGGCATGAAAGAGCAGTTCCTTCAGACCGCTCTGAACCGCTACGGCCATGGGTTGCCCATTGTCGGGCAGGCCCTCGACCTCACCGGGTTGAATGAGTCGGTGGGACTCCAGCAACAGCATGGCTCTTCCCCCACTGGCCAGGTATTGATCCAGCAGGTACTGTTTCCGCTCCGTAAAGGGCGCCGTGGGCTTGGCAATCAACAGGGCGTCCAGTGACCTGAGGGAATCCAGCAGGGCCTCGGGCTCCAGGCCGGAACTATCTAGCGAAATCCGGACCAGGTCGTAGTATTCCGCGGCCGCCCCCATGAAATCCGCTATGTACAGATCCCGGAATTCACCCTGCCCGTCAACCAGGCCTAATCTTTTCCTTTTCACTATACCTAGCTTCCTGAACGCATCGGCGAAGGCGTATTCGAGTTCCTGTATGGAAAGGTCCACACGCTCATCGAGACTGACCCCGATGGCCTTTTTAAGAAGGGGTACCCGAACGGAGCGCCCTCCGTAAGTGACCACTGCCCAGGGGAACACATTTTTCTGGGAAACATTCGCAGCGCTGCCTTCGGTAACGGTAAAAGGACTGACCCCTATGGAAAGCAGGTTATTAAAGGCTTGTTCAGGATCGCTTTCACCCTGCAGCGGATCGAAAAAACTAATACGGATATTGCCGTGATGAGAGTCGTACTGTTGCAGTAATAAGGCGACCTCCTGCTTCAGCAGGGCGAAGGCAGCAGGAAGCTCCTCCCCGAGGAGCACATCAATTTCCACCGTTTCCGGACGTAACATTTCCACCGCTTGGGCGCTCGCATCGCTCAGGGTAAACCGACCATCACCGGTCAGGTCGAAACGAAGGCTTAAAAAGGAGGAAATCCATAGCAATATCAACCCGCCCAGCAGAACGATTCCGCCTTCTTTCAGCCAGAGAGAATTCAGCTTCATCGGCTTTCGTGTTTTAGATAGACATAGCTAAAGCCCAGAAAAATCGCTGTAACCCCGAGGAAATACAACAAGTCGGCCGTATCCAGTATGCCCCGTGCCAGGCTATCGAAATGGGCCCGCGCACCCCAGGATTGAAACGCTGCTTCAGCGCTTCCGTTGTCGAACAATCCCGAAAAGGCGTCAAAACCGTAATACATAAGAAAGCAGCCGAAAATACCGCCCAGCAGTGCCCAAATCTGATGGGCACTCCAGCTCGAGGTAAACAAACCCACGCCTGTGAAAGTGCCGGACAGGAATACAAGTCCGATGTACGAACCGATCAGTACGCCACGGTCGAAATTCCCCTGCTCCGTACCCAAGTCGTTCAGTGCGAACACATAGAATAATGTAGGGATAACACTTAGCACCACGATCAGCCAGTTCGCCAGGAATTTACCAAGGAGTAAGGACAGCAAACCCACCGGCCTTATTTTCAGGAGATCCAGGGTGCCCAGGTTACGCTCTTCGGCGAAACTCCGCATGGTGATTGCGGGTACCAGGATCACAAAGACCCAGGGGGTAAGCTCGAAAAAGGGCTGTAAACTGGCGATCCCGCGATCGGGCAGGAAAAAGGGGGACGGCAGGACCCAGAGAAACAGGCCGGTCAGCAGACTATAGAGCGCCAAGATCACGTACCCGGAAAGGGTGCCGAAAAAACTGCGCAATTCGTGTAGGAAAACAGATCTCATGCTAAAGGTTCAGCGGTTACTTGTGAGTTTTGGTACAAAGCAGCAGTTTTCGATTAGAGGTAATCATCGACTATGGCCATACTCCAGGCCGAGGCGGGTTGGTCGAACAGGGCCTTGGTCCTGGACCAGGTCCGGCGAAAGAAATCGGACTGCCGGTACTGTTCCAGCGCATGTTCACCTTCCCATAGGCTCTGGGTATAAAACACCTCGGGCTCGTCGGTCGATTGCAGCAGTCGGACCCGGAGGCAACCCGGGAATTCGCTGATAACAGGCTGAGACTCCCTGAAAATGTTTCTGAATTCCTCTTCCTTTCCCGGTGCAAGATGCAGCCTTACTATGCGTTCAATCTTCATAAGAATTCTATAGTAACCTGATCCCTGTACTCCATTCCCAAAAGGCCGGAAGCTCCGCCAACCGTGTTCTGATCGCTCCGGTAGAGACAAACTTCCAGCAGGTCATTGCTGTTGAACAGCGCGACCAGGTGCCCGGAGCCTTTCCGATCGCCGGGATCGAGTTCAAAATTGACCCGGGCATGGTAATGGTCATGCACCCGGGGTATGGTATGATTTCGTATTCGAATTTCGTAATTCCTGCCGCCACGACGTGCCTCAAAATCGTCCCTGCGAATGTTGGTCACGACATTCCCCAGCCTATCGATATAGATCACATGGCCGCGTATAACCCCTCCCTCCTGGGCGATCTGGGGCCGTACCCCGACCATTTCCCTGGGGTACTCCATGGGAGTGCCCAGTAAATCCATGCTGCCTCCACCCACCAGGTGGGTGGCCACGGGCACGAGTATTTCCCGTTCCGGAAAAGTAGTCTCGACCAGTTGAGGCACATCGACCCGTATCATCTTATCGAATGGCTGATCGCCAATAAGCAAGGAGAAGACCCCATTGTCAGCGCCCACAAAATAATGATGATCGAAATGCATAACCACATGGGGCTGCTCTGGCGAGGACTGCGCATCCACCCCGATCAGGTGAACGCTCTCCTTGGGGAAGTCTTTATAACACGCCCCAATGATGTAAGCCGCCTCGTGCAGATTAAATGGGGAGACCTCATGGGAGAGGTCAAATACGGGTATTCTGCCTTTGGTATGTTCGTAGATTTTTGCCTTGATCCTGCCCAGGAAGGGATCGCGGTATCCGAGATCAGTAGTTAGGGTAATAACGGGCATACATCAGGAGTTCTTTTTTGGATGCCTAAGACAGAATTTTGATACTTTCGTAGTGTAAAAGTACGTATTTCGAAGGACCTATCTAACACCCCGAATGCATTGAACGAAATCACGATCGAGCTCACCGAGATCAATGCCCGCGACTTCTTCGGGCTTCAAAATGAAACCGTAGAACACCTTAAACGCAAGTTTCCCAAACTCAAGATCGTTGCCCGCGGGAGCAAGGTCAAGGCCTATGGAGACGAAAAGCTACTGGAGCAATTCGAGGACAGTTTCGATCTGCTTACCTCGCATTTCGCGAAGCACAATCAGCTGGACGAAAATACCATAGAACGGCTACTGCATACCGAGGAGTCCGAGGAATTCAGGGAACTTTCCAGTAAGGAAACCGAAGTACTCGTGCACGGAGTCAACGGACGACTGATTCGTGCCCAGACCCTGAATCAGCACAAACTGGTAAAGTCCTGCAAGATCAATGACATGGTCTTTGCCATCGGACCCGCCGGAACGGGAAAGACCTATACGGGGGTAGCCCTGGCGGTAAAGGCACTGAAGGAGAAACAGGTCCGTCGCATCATACTGACCCGTCCAGCCGTTGAGGCCGGCGAAAACCTGGGGTTCCTGCCCGGTGACCTCAAAGAGAAGCTGGACCCGTACATGCAGCCCCTCTACGACGCCCTGCGGGACATGATACCGGCTGAGAAGCTGGCTAATTATCTGGAAAACGGGGTGATTCAGATTGCCCCCATGGCCTTCATGCGCGGTCGAACCCTAGATAACGCGTTCGTGATCCTGGACGAGGCTCAGAACACCACTCATGCCCAGATGAAGATGTTCCTCACCCGTATGGGCAAGAATGCAAAATTCCTGATTACCGGTGATCCGGGACAGATCGACCTGCCGAGAAGAGTTATTTCGGGGCTTAAGGAGGCCATGCTGGTCCTCAAGGACGTGAAGGGCATAGGTATCATTCATCTGGATGACAAAGATGTGATCCGTCATAAGCTGGTCAAGAAGGTAATCGATGCCTACCGGGAAATCGAACACAACAACTCGTAGCCTATGAGACCCACCCTAACCCAAACCGCCTTCGAATGGGAAGGTGTGACCTCCGTTTACCACGGTAAAGTGAGGGATATGTATTATCTGGAAGACGGGCGCGTGATCATGGTGGCCACCGATCGCATTTCGGCCTTCGATGTGATCATGCCCAGGGGAATACCCGGCAAGGGACAGATGCTTAATCAGCTGTCTGCCTTGATGCTGGGTAAGAGTAGTGAGGTAGTCCCCAACTGGTGGGTGGCGAGTCCAGACCCTAATGTTTCCGTGGGTAAGAACTGCACTCCCTTTAAGGTAGAAATGGTGATCCGTGGATACCTGGCCGGTCATGCCGCGAGGGAATACCAAAGCGGCAGGCGCCTGCTGAGCGGAGTACCCATGCCAGAGGGCCTCAGGGAATCCGACCCCTTCCCCACTCCAATCATCACACCGGCCACTAAAGCCGAAAAGGGCGATCACGACGAAGATATTTCGCGAGAAGACATCCTGTCCAGGGGTTTGGTTTCGGAAGAGAATTACCGGGTTCTGGAAGACTACACCCGCAAATTGTTCGAACAGGGAACCCGCTGGGCCAGAAGCCGAGGACTCCTGCTGGTGGACACTAAATACGAATTCGGGAAGACCGCTTCTGGGGAAATCGTCCTGATCGACGAAGTACATACCCCGGACTCCTCGCGCTACTACTATGCGGAAGGGTATCAGGAAAGACAGGAGCGGGGAGAACGGCAGAAACAACTCTCCAAGGAATTCCTTCGGGAATGGCTGATCGCCCATGGATTTCAGGGAAAAGAAGGACAAAAGGTTCCGGAGCTACCCGATGCCTTTGTCGAGGAAGTTTCCGCCCGCTATCAGGAGCTGTACGAGATCGTAACCGGTACCTCGTTTGAGTTTGCCGGAAACACGGGTGACCTGGCAGACCGCATACAGGTGAGTGTAGCCAATTACCTGAATACATAACTTTTTCTCCCTTTAAAGGTCTTGTGAAGGCCATTTTGTCGGAGTATACATCGGATTAACAGAATTTAAGTTCATCCTGGCATCCTAATTGAACTGACATTAGTACTTTCGAACTAAATAACCCATGGTGCTATGGTTTCAATCTTCCAGAAAAAGGCATTTCTGCCGGACCTGCTCGAGGACTTTGTGGACATGCACAACCACATCCTCCCGGGTATAGACGATGGTGCAAAAACCGTGGAGGAGTCATTGGATATGCTCTACGCATTCCAGGAAATCGGAATTAATCAGGTTATAACCACCCCCCACGTTTACAAAGAACTCTATCCCAATACCACGGATACCATACGAGAGGCACATCTGACCCTGTTAGAATCGTTGGCCGGAATGCAGGACTTGAACATCAAACTGGATTTTGCCGCGGAGCACATGGTGGACGACCATTTGGAGCAACTCCTGCAAAGCGCAGAATTTCTGCCACTGGGTAAGGCTTATATCCTCATCGAAATGCCCTTTCTGCAAGCCTCACTGAATATGCCCCGCATAGTAGAGCTGTGTAAAGAGCAGAATGTATTTCCCATTCTCGCTCATCCCGAACGTTACCGCTACATGCACAAGAACCGTGGCGCATACGCGAGATACCGGGAGATGGGCCTGTTTTTCCAGGTAAATTTGCTTTCCATCACCGGCTATTACGGCAAGAGCATCCAACAGACCGCCATGGAACTCATTCAGTCCGGAAAAGTAGAATTCCTGGGTTCAGATGCGCACCGGGTCGAGGAAATCGATCGCATCAAGAACTGCCAGGTACCCCTTAAGCTGGAGGGCCAGTTGGAAAAGGCGTTTCGAATGAATGAGGAAACCTTTTACCACTAGACGAAAAAACACACCAAAAAAAAAGAGGCCCTAAGCAGGGCCTCTTTTCGTATAAAAACAATTCTGTTTATTCAATTACGATGCGCGTACCCGCACGCTTACCGGATAAGGTCTCCACGGTTATGATGTATACCGAGGTCCTGTATCCGTTCACGGGTATCAGGTAACTGCTCGTTCCGTCAAAGATATCCTGAGGATCGAAAGTTCCGACCAGCCTGCCTGTATAATCGTGGACATAGAACACCTGGGGTGTTTCGTTGGCCAGATCGTCCAGGAGCTGCACACTGGCCACTCCATCGGTCACGGGGTTGCGTTCTGCCACCAGTCCGAAACTCGTGCCCATATCGGGCTCGTTGTCCGTTACGGTTACCGTGACGCTAGCCGTATCCGTGAGGCCTTCCGCGTCCGATACGGTCAGTACCACCTGGAAGGTTCCGGCTTCTGAGAATACATGGGTGGGATTACTTCCCATACCCGTAGCTCCATCGCCAAAATCCCAGCTGTACGAGGTAATTCCCTTATCGTCGGTTGAGCCTGTACCGTCGAAATCAACTGACAGTGGCGCCTCTCCACTAAGGGTAGATGCCTCGATATCAGCCTCAGGCGCTGTGTTCGGTTCGTTGACGGTTATGGTAAATACCTCGGCATCGGTCAGGCCTTCCTCGTCAGCAACGGTAAATACAGCCGTATATACCCCTGCCGTTAGGTAGGTATGAACCGCGTTAGGCGTAGTCGCCACTTCGCTGCCGTCCCCGAAATCCCACGAGTAACTCACGATGCCCTTGTCGTCGGTCGAAGCATCTCCGGTGAAATTCACCACCAGAGGTACGTCGCCGGCAATCGGAGCCGCACTGGCTACTGCCACCGGAGCCTCATTCTCTGTGGGCTGATTGACCGTAATCAGTAGAGTCTCCTGGTCGGTAAGACCTCCTGCATCGGTTACCGTCAAGGTAACCGTGAATTCGCCCACCCCGGTAAACAAATGCGTCGGATCGGCCTGGGTAGACGAGGTGCCATCCCCAAAATTCCATTGGTAGCTTTCAATGCCCACATCGTCAGTCGATCCCGAACCGGTAAAGGACACCTCTAGAGGCGCTTCACCTTCGGTAACCGAGGCCTCGATTACAGCCACTGGGGCTTCGTTCGGTACGCTAACGGTAATGGTAACCGTATCATTACCCGTATCACCTTCATTATCCGTTACCGTCAGGGTAACCTCATAGGTGCCGGGCGTATTAAATGTCTTGACCGGTCCTACTTGGGTTGAGGTGGTACCGTCCGCAAAATCCCAGAAGTAACTGACCACCTCCGTATCATCCGTAGATCCGGAACCGTCAAAGATAACGGTCAGGGGTGCTTCTCCCTCCGTAACGTTGGCCGCTGCCACCGCGGTAGGAGGCACATTCTCATCGAATACGGATATCTCTAGGGTATCCGATCCCGTGAGACCCTCACCATCGGTCACGGTCAGCGTTACGGTATAGGTGCCGGGCGTATCGAAGGTGAATTGTGGGCTCACCTCATTGGATACGGGATCACTGGTTCCAAAGTCCCATTCGTAGGCCACGATGTCGTCCTGATCGTCGGTAGAAGTCGAACCATCGAAGTTCACCGTAAGGGGTGCCTTTCCTGAGGTGACATCTGCTAAAGGAATGGCAACCGGAGGTGCATTGACCACAATATCTATGGTAGCCGTATCTGTCAAGCCTTCGGCGTCGGTAACCGTCAGAGTCGCGGTATAGGTTCCCGGATTTACGTAAGTATACACCGGATCCGCTTCGTCGGAAGTGCCACCGTCTCCGAAATCCCAGGCGTAGGTCACAATTTCCACGTCATCGGTAGAATCGCTGCCTGTGAAGGTCACCTCCAGCGGGGGTGCGCCGGATTCTGGAGTGGCAGAAACTACCGCCGTAGGACCAACGCCGGTACCGAGTACTTCGATTTCCTGAGTAGCGGTATCCGTATTTCCATCCCCGTCGGTCACGGTAAGACTCACCGTATAAACACCGGGGGTCGTAAATACATGCTGCGGATCGGCCTCTGTGGAGGTTCCTCCGTCACCGAAATCCCAGGCGTAGGAGATGACTCCAACGTCGTCCACGGAATTGCTTCCCGTGAAATTCACTGATAATGGTATGGTTCCGCTGAGTACGTCTGCATTGATCACGGCCAGAAGTTCTCCAGGCAATCCAACGGTCCATACGAAGTCGATGGTTTCCGTAGCGCCGCCATTCTCAGTAATTGTAATGGTCACGTTGTACGGGCTGTTCTCGGCCGCGCCTACCGCGCCTGTGCAAGTGGACGATTCAGGCAGATCCGATAACTGACCATCCGTATATGCAGGTCCATCGAGTTTATAAAGAACAAACTTGTCAATCTTATGGCCAGAAGAACGCTCAGCAACTTCTATGTTATAGGTACCCGGATTAACAAACCAGACAAATACAGGATGTGCATTATTATCATTAGTAAATGTATTCCACAAAAAAGACCCAGATGATCCGCCCTGTCTATAAATCTTTAAGAATCCATCTGCACTATTCCCTTCCACTTCTGTCGCGGGTGTATGCCTGTCAATACCGCCGGGTCCGGCCCCAACCGGGAATTTAACGCCTTGCTGGGCTCCTTGAAGATTTGATATTATATCGGCTTCCGTTACGAGAGGCCCTTTATATCCAAAAAACCAAACATCCTCCGTATTGTTGATCCTCAACCATGCGTCATTCTCTTCTGTGGGATCACTTCCAGAGAAGGCATTGTTCCAATCAAATCTGTAGACACCCGGTGTACTAATATTGACTTTGTACGTTAATTTCCCACCTCCAAGAGGGTTGGCAAAGTTGTTCTCGTTTGCTTGAATAGCGGTAATGTTGCCCTCCTGCACTAAACTCCAGTTGGGAACTAAATCTGCAGATTCCAACTCGATGGCAACGAGTCCATTTGCCTCCTGGAAAACATCACTTTCCGCACCACAACCTCCGTCAGAGATAGTCCCGGATATCACTCCCGTATTAGGGTCGATAGTCAGGTTAGGTGGGAGCCCTGTTGCCGAATAGGTCAACGGCTGAGTACTCGCGGCAATAACCTGTAAATCCACAACATCGCCCTCGAAATTGAATTGATTGGGTAATGGAGAAACATTAAATTCGAAATCTGCATTGTTAGTGAGAGTCACCGTCTCAACAGAGCCATTGTTATATGTAATGGTTAACAAGGCCGTTCTGTCCGCACCGGTTCCGTTCAATTCAATCTCAATCGGTGTACTTGAGCCCGGATCGAGCAACCTTTCACTTAGAGTGTCGTTTACCAGATTAAAATCGTTGGCATTGGCTCCAGTCAACTCAACCGACTGCACATATACGCCCGTGGTACCCGCGGAAACTTCCACATCAAGGGTAGCGCTGTCGTTGTCGTTTACAACTAACACATCAGGCACTACCAACTCACTGGCAACACTGGGGCTGCCTACCGGATTGTCCTCTCCCAGAAACTCATAGTTCTTCTGATTGCCACCTCCACGTGCCGGTGATCCTCCCAGAACATGGATACCCGGACCTGAAACAATGGCCTGAATACCATGGCGTTCTGAGTTCAAATCGGCCAGACGCTTCCATTCCTGTGCTTGTGGGTCGTATTGTTCGGTGATCTTCAAGGCGTCACTGGTTAGTACGCCGTAAACCACTTCATTACTAACCTCTCCACCAATGACCACCAGCTTATCATTGAAGTTTACCGCAGCCGCACCAGCCCTCGGGGTGGGGATGTTTTGATCCGATGGCAAAGTACTCCACTGACCGGTCGCAAAGTCGTAAACATCTACTTCCGCAACCAATGGACGGAAGACTCCGCCCGTTCCTCCTGACAGCCGTCCACCGGCCAGATACATCTTGGCGTCAATTACAACCGCATGTATGTGGTCCCTATCTCTGGGGGCATCGGGTAGAATCGTCCACTCGCCCGTAGCCGGATTAAACGAATCAAACTGGTTGACAAATCCTCCGTTATGACCAATCGTATTCCCTCCAACAATGTAGAAGATATCGTTATACACCACAACACCAGCCGAACCCCGACGACGCGATTCAGGAATTTCCGGGCCTTGAATCCACTCCGTCGTCGCCGGGTTAAACATCCAGATATGCGACTCAGGTACTTCATCAGGGAAATTGTTGGTGTTGAAAGCCCCAATTACCCAAATTAATCCTTTATATTCCGTGGCCTGAAAGTGGTTAAATTCCTTCGGAGCCGAGTCCACCAAATTCGTCCAGGTATCGGTGGCATAATCATATACATCGACCGTCCTGGCGTTCTCGCGTCCTCCCATCAGGTAGAACTTATCCCCAGCCTGTACGAAGGAGTGTTCGTGACGGGCAGTGTAATTCTCATTCTCGTCTTTATCAGTCCAGATTAAATCTGCACTAACGGTCCAGGTAAAGAATTCACTGTTTGGAGCGGAGTTGGGTTTAACTGCAGTTACCACTACGGTATGAACTCCATCTCCTTCTGGACCTCCAGAGGCCGCGGAGACAGCGATGTTACCACTAATCACCCCGGTTTCAGGGTTAATATTTATTCCATCAGGCTGACCGGAGATATAATAGGTAGGCTCGAAAAATGGGTCTCCGCCTTCAGTTGAAGCGGTAATATTTACCGAACTGGTAATTTCATTCGTCTGGTTGGCTATTGGAGCCAAATTTAAAACTGGATTACCGTTTTCTACCCTGTAGACCTCAATGGCATTGACCACTGGGTTCTCCACTTCCCTTCCAAAACCAATATTGAGCTCATTATCGGCAACATTCACGGTAAATGCCAGCATTCCAGCCACCTCATGGCCAAACGTATCTACCAGATCCAAATTGTCGCGAACTAAATTCCCTTCGATAAGAATATCGAAGATTCGGTTTCCTACCTGATTCGTACCTTCGAAACTGTTGGCAAAGTACATATGAACAACATAGGTACCATTGTTCACATCCAAGGAGTATTCCATATCAGGGTCTCCTTCAAGATCATAGCGTTCCTCAGAGAACAACTGGTTAAACACCATTTCGTTGACATATGCGGGTATTGACGCGTCGCGGACATCAAAGGGAATACCTCCGGTAACGGTCGTGGTTCCCGTATTAACGGCAAAATTGCCGCCACTTCCTGCTCCGTTCTGACTATCCTCCTCCCAGTTTGGACCTATATCGGTAGAGGTAATCTGGTTGCCTCCTGCATTCAGCCGGAAGGTAAAGGCTTTGAAAACATTCCAGGTAAAGGAAATGGTCACGTCATCGTCGGTAAAGCCATCAGAATCGCTTATGGTGATGGTTACGTTGTAAGGACTGCCCTCATCTGCGTCATCGGCTAGAGTACCGCCAATCTGTCCGTTGGTGGGTTCAAGTGTCACTCCCGGAGGCAGGCCTGTTGCTGCGTACTGCAGGTTCCCGTCTCCTCCGACTGCCTGTACGCCAAGATTACCATTGAGTATTTCCCCATTGTTGGAAACCTGATCGGGTATATCAAATGCGTAAATAGGCGTTGTGTTGTCAAGGGCATCGGCAATCTCGATACCATTGATCAGCGGATTCTCAATTTCGTGAAGAAATTGAATATCCAGGGAGCCATCGTTAACTGGAATAGTGTGGATGATTACCGTACCAACGTTATGTCCATAGGTAGCGGATAGATCAACGTTCTGCAACATTGGATAGTTACGCTCCTCCAGTTGAACATCGAAAACACGTTCTCCTGGACCGGCAGTATCGCTAAACCCATTTCCCATATACAGTCGCACTTCATAGTTTCCTGGTTGGGGCACAGGAAAGGAGTACGAAAGACTGGGGAGGGCGGGTTCAAGATCATTGCGTTCAGTCTCGAAAATCGCAAAAGGTGTGGTGGTTTGATTTACTGATCCATCAACATTGGAAACCGTTCCGGCAAATACCTGGGCATCTCCTGCGCTGACCAGATACTGTGATGGATTCGCTAAGGTATCCTCTTCCCAGTCAATTCCGCCGTCAATTGCACTTACCAGCGGACCACCGGCATTGACTCGGTATAATACCTCGCCACCTTCTACAGTGGACACGTTAAAGGTATCCTCTATGAAATTGGTATCGGTATCCGTTGCCCGTATGGTGATGTCGGAATTACCTACCGTTGCTGGGAAGCTTAGAGTAAGTAAATTCGCATTAATTACGGCGCCGAAATCCGTATTCGTATTGGACTCGATGGTGTAGGTAAGGTTGTCTGTTCCAAAATTATCGTCGAAGTACTCATCCATATTGAGCACTACATCATTGGACCCCACTACTTCCTGTACATCCGGAATCTCTTGAAGCACTACCGGAACTTCGTTTAGAACATTCAGAAAATCCCAGGAACCCTCGAGCTCCTTACCCGGAGTGTTCGAGCTTCCAATAAATCCTACTGCCAGGTCGCGGCTGTTTTGTTGTATAGCCTCAAGTATAGTTCCCTGGGCCACTATGGTACCCAAGGAGACCCTGGGATTACTGTCAATCTGATATTCGAATTCTACCTGTCCGTTGGATGGATCGACCTCGAAATAGAAATTAATAGTCTCTGTAGGTCGGTCCTGAACTGGCAGAGTTGCCGTAATCGGGGCGCCAGGCACATCATCTATCTCCTGCAGGATTTCGAAACCATTCAGGTTCACGACGAATTTGATGTAGTTACTCTGAGTCCCATCACCTATAAAGAAGCCGAGTTCTCCTGCACTTACCCCGTTTGTGTTTTCGTAGAGTCGAAGAGGTCCAGTGAAGCCGTTCATTCCTCCTACTACGGTGAAAGGGCCAGTGGTAGCGTCTACCTGTACGCCGTATTGGTATCCCTTCTCCTGAGTGTTAGTCTCCCCCAGTGCCGTGCCTTCGGTCATGTGAGAGGTCATGATACCAGGAGCTCCCCCCAGTACATCGTTCGGATTCGGACCATTATCCCGGTCATCCAGCCAATTCAACCAGTTTGCACCGGTATCACCATTGTTCATAAGGCCAGTCATTCCCAATCCGAATATTCCCCCAAGCCCCTGTTGGTTGTTAAACAAAGCGTTGCTGATGGGCAGGGTAAAGGCATCAGATCCTGAATCCTGAGGATTACCCAACTGGAAAGGATCGTCTGCATCCAGAATACCATCGGCATCGTCGTCAGGATCGTTCAGGTCTGAGATAAGAGTACCACCGGCCGCCCGATCGAAATCGTTAGGTTGAGATCCTCCATTACACACCTCCGTTTCATTATCCTCCTCGTCCTGGTTGGAATAGCCATCGAAGTCCCCGTCTGCCAGCGGGTCGTATCCAGGCTCCCCTGGCTCGATGCAGTCCAGAAAATCTACTGGCTCGTAAACTATAATAGTTCCACCTGAAGGATTCTTCGTATCCGTGCCACCCAGGGTGCCTACCCATATCGAACCAGGAAATATCTCGCTATCTCCATTACAGGTAATACCAAGTGCATCCCCGCTTATGCCGGAAATGAAATTCTGCTTTAATTCTTGTACACCTCCGCTACCATCCAACTGGACCCGGCGAATAAGCCCCTGGTTACTTCCTGCCAATAAGTCACCTTGCATGGCACCACCAAAGTTGGAGGCGGTGTATTCATCAATTCCATTCGTATTGGTTCCCCATATTGTCACGGGATTATCGGCTGGCCCGTCGGGATTAGGCTCCGATGGTCCCCGCCAGTCGCCCTCTACAGGATTGGCCACTGCAATAGGAGGCCAGTTGGCTGGTAAGGCAATACTAGGATCGGTAGTGGAGCCGGGCGTGGAACCGTCCGGATCATAAATCTGTGTCCGGAATTCCGCACCGGTAGTTCCAGCACCGGGAGCCGTAAAGAGTCCTGCACCGGAAGGATTCGCCCGAACTGGAACCGGATGGCCTCCGTAAAATGAACCAAACGTATATGAATTCAAATCCGTGGTAACCAGTTCGAGATGATCCTTATTATCAATCTTTTCTCCGCCTGATTCGGACTGACTGCCCGGTTCGGCTGGATCGTATTCGTTGGTGACTGATCCACCGCCCTCATTTACCGGAAAGCCACCCCAACCACCATTGGCTCCATTATCTGTCACATACAAGGCAAGGCTTTCCGTAACGACGAAATCGTAACTGTTGCGGTAACCCGGAGAAAGCATCTTTACAGGACTACTATTATCCAGGATCGCCATATTCAAACCGTCGTTTCCTCCCCAGGGGTCGTTAACGTCAATACCATCGTAACCCGGGTCATCCGGATCGTCAATTCCGTTTGCATTGGGCCGTGTTGGATCGTCCAGGGTAGGCAGGTCGTAAATGTACTGCCTGCCATTGTCGTTTAAAATCGGTAGAGTATTCAGGGCATCCAGATCCACCGCCAAAATGGCCGCTGATAGGGCATATTCACAGGTGTAGACGAAGTTGGTGGAAGGTGATCCCCCATTGGTATTTCCTCCGGAGGCCACAATCAGATACTCAGTTCCGTTAATGGTGGCCAGTTCCATGGCATTGGTTGAGTGATTCTCTTCCGAACGCGGAAGACCTCTAACAATATCGACCACATTCCAGGCCGAACCCGTCCAGCTAAAGCGCGTGATTACACCGGAATTCGTATCCAGGCCCACATCTCCGTTTCCACCCCCACTTCCGGCACCAACCCGAAAGTCACTCGAAGAAACGTAGAACACAGGGTTGGCCGCGGTTCCCCCGACCGTAATACCCGTCACTTGTCGCTCAACACTGCTATGGGGCGTACCATCGTCATTATGGTCCGGCATCGTCTGTATATCATCGAGTACCTCTACGGCGGTAACCTGATAGTCCTGAGAACCTACCCGCTGAATGGTATACACCTTGATAAGACCCGGATACTCCGCGGTGTATAGCCGCCCGTCTGGTCCAAACATCAGCGAGGTGATGCCGTTTGAAGCATCACCGAAACCATTAAAATCAAGAAAACTCTGCTCAAAGCTTTGGCTATGAACGCTACCCGACAGGGTAAGGAACGCAACAGCAAGAAAGCCGAATGGTCGAAGGAATTTGGGGTAATTCTTTTTCATCTTCTATAGGGAATAATAAACTACAAAAATTAACGGTACATCTACCGCAAGTAACAAAAATATTAGGTTGACCGTCTGCGACCAAACACAAGAGCAATGTTTCGTCTAAAATAGTAATAATGCCGTTTAGCGGCACTTCTACGCGTGTTAAGAAATAGTGGTTTGTTCCAAAAAAACTTTCCTAACCGGAAAGTTTTTTACTACAGGTACTCGAGTATTTTTATAGAGAATAATTCGATGGGGCTAACGGCCAAACCAGGACTTCTTTTTCTTACCGTAGCCATAACCGTACTTGCCCCTATATCCCAGGTTACTGGTTTTTACATCGTTAACTACAAAGGTCAGGCCCTTGATCTTGCCATCGGCCCTCAGTTTCATAGGGAATTGCAGCATCTTGGTCTCCGTGGTTTCGGCGCGGGTTACATAGATAATATGATTGGCAAAATGCGCGATAAGCAAAGTGTCCGAAACTAGCATCATGGGGGACGTATCCACGATCACATAATCGTACTTCTGAGAACTTTGCTCCAGTAGCTCTCCCAGACGATCGCTCATCAGCAGTTCGGAAGGATTTGGAGGTATCCTGCCCGAGTAAATAACATCGATGGGGTTGTTAAACAGCGTAACCCGGTTGACGATATCCTCTGGTTGAAGCTTGTAATCCACTAGGAACTCCGTGAGGCCGGCATTCACGCGGCTGTTTCGGATATCTGTTACCCCGATGCTCTTATTCTGAAAGAACTTCTTGAACTTGGGGTTACGAACATCTGCCCCGATGAGCAACACGCTCTTATCGGTAGCCGAAATTATCATGGATAAATTTACAGAAAGGAAGGTCTTACCCTCCCCCGAGACACTTGAGGTGTTGAAAACGATGTTGTTCTTGTGCGTTTCCCCCGGTTTACGAGTTCGGATCAGATAATCCAGATTGGTTCGAACGATTCTAAGGGCCTCCGCCAGGACCGAGCGGTCGTCGTGCATCACGATTTTGCTCTCGCGCCGTCCTATCCTTGGAAGCTCACCGAGTACAGGGATATCTCCCGTCAGGCGCTCTACCTGGTACATATTGTGGATTTTATTGTCAAGGAGCTGACGGACATAAATCACAGAAAACGGTATAGCAAAGCCCATGAGCCCAAACGCGAGGAAGATAATTTTCTTTTTAGGTGATACCGGTATATTGCTGTAGTATGCCCGGTCAACTACTTTCGACTTGGGCGCAGTGGAGGCAACGGTTATCTGAGCTTCCTCCCTCTTTTGAAGTAAATAAAGGTATAATTGCTCTGTGGTTTGTTGTTGACGGGTAATGTCCCTGAGTGCCCTTTCGGTTTTAGGGGCATTATAAATTCTGGAATTAATAATCGCCTGCTGCCCACTCAGAGTGTTAAGTTGCAAACTCAGATTATTTACCATGTTGTTCAAGGAAGACTGCAACGAACTTTGAAGCGTCCTAAGCTCGTCATTGAGATTCACCACCATGGGGTTCTTCTCGTTAGAACTTTGCAAAAGGCGATTTCGCTCTTGAACTAACATATTATAACGGTTTGTAGTTGCCGCAATGGTACCGTCATCCAGACCCACATTGGTTGGGAGCACATCGTAACCGTCAATATTATCAACCAAATCCTTCATTCCAGCAGCGATATTTAATTGCGTCTCTGCTGATGCCAATTCCTGACGATTTGCAACTCCAACATTGAGGTTTACACTCGCCTCCGATGCTAGGTCAGTAACCCGCCTGTTTGTCTTCAGGTCTTGAGCCGATTGGTCAACGCTGGACAAATTGGAATAGATATCCGCAATACGATCGTTGATGAACTGTGAAGTCCGATCCGCAATTAACTGTTTGTCCTCTATGGCATTACGATTGTATATATTTATCAGTTCGTCAATAATGTTTTTTGCCTTCTCACTCTGTTCGTCGATTAAAGAAATATTCAGGATATTTGAATATTCCCGACTCGGCCCAATGGTTATATTTTTTCTGTAGCGTTCAGCAACCTCGATAAGAGGATGTACTTCTACTCTAATCTTATCACCCTTGTAATCGTCAAAGAACTTTTCGTTCGGAGTGATTACCAGCGACCCGATAGAAGTAATAAAATTCTTACCGTAGACGTATTCTTTAGGAGTGGTGCTGCCATTTTCCTCTGAATAAGTAAATGTGGTCTCACCGTCCAGGGCTAAAAAGAATTCCAAGGAAGCCTTACCCAGAGTGGAATCACTTGAAACAAAATTCAAATTAACCGGAGCTCTATTATACAACTCCGTACTGACAATATTACCCTGATTATAGACTGTAATATTCAAATTAAGATTGCGGGCGACCTCGATTAAATTCGATCGGGAAACGATAATTTCCATTTCGTCCTCTACCTTATTGATAGGCCCAGTAAGGATACCCATGTCGGCAAAGAGGTTGGCCCCACTATTAGTAGACTGGTCCTCTATTATTTGAATCTTGGCCTGAGCCTCATACTGGGGCGTGGTATACTTCAGATAGACCATCGCAGCAGTAAGAAACAGAATTATAGACAAAACGAATAGATACCATTTCTTAAGATATGGACTGAGTATTTCCAATAAATCAACATTCTGCTTGTTGCTGACCGAACCGCTATTTACCATAAGCTTCTTAGTTTCTCGTAATCACAATAACTGTGGAGGTAATAATTATCGATGCTATAGAAACGATCAGACCGGCACGATTATCCAGACTGGCACTCGAAAGCGATGATTTGTTGGGCTCCACATAAACTATATCATTCTGAGTTAAATAATAAACGGGCGAATTGAGGACATTCTTGTCAGTAAGGTCAACTTTTGTGTAAACCTTAGTTCCATCAAAATCTCGTATAACCATGACATTATCTCGTCGCCCCTTGATTTTGAGATCTCCCGCCATACCAATGGCCTCGAATAGTGTAATACGTTCACCCGCTACAGGATATGTGCCTGGTCGGTTGACATCTCCGAGTACTGTTATTGTAAAATTCTTCAGCCGAATATTTATTATGGGATTTATGAGGTAATCCTTTAAACGTTCCCTCAACAATACCCGGACCTCCTCAGGGGACAAACCAGCTACTTTGACCTTGCCGATCACTGGAAAATCTATTTCTCCATCCGTATCGACCAGGAAATCTACCTGTTCCGCACGGATACCGCCTTCTTGAGCACCTCGAAAAAGATTAAAGGGGGCACTCGCTTCAGGATTCAATGTAGAAATGTGAATATTTATGACGTCGTCTACCTTAAACTTAGGAGAAAAAGTGTTTTTATTGACAAGTGTCTCGAAATCCTGGGAATTCTGAAAATACACTACATCTTTTCGGGAAGCGCAGGAAGCGAGCAGTGCGAGCATCCCCAGTGAGAAGAAAATCCTGTTCAGATTTTTCATATGGCTTGGTTTAAGGTTCTCGTCCGGGGTACGAATTAGGTCGTGTTCAAACGCCTAGTTTTTTTTTTTGTCCGGCTCCCGGTTCGAGTCAAATTTACTAAGTTCGGAATTATTCGATACAAACTCCGGAACTATTTCTTTCATCAGGGGTATAACGGACTCGTCGAAGTTGAGGTTGAGTTCGCAAAGCTGGTCAATTTTGGCCCTAATGTCATCGCTGCACAGATCACGGACCTTGCTGATCATGATTTTCTTATTGTAGGTCGGTAGCGTGTCTTCTCCATTGGCCAATAACTCTTCGTATAGCTTTTCTCCCGGACGCAGTCCCGTGATTTTTATGTCGATGTCTTCCGGGTATCGTAATCCGGAGAGCTTGATCATGTTTTTGGCCAGATCGAAAATCTTAACGGCTTCACCCATGTCGAAGATGAAAATTTCCCCTCCATTACCCATACAACCGGCCTCAAGTACTAATTGAGAAGCTTCGGGTATGGTCATGAAGTAGCGGGTAATATCCTGGTGAGTAACGGTAAGTGGGCCTCCCTCCTCGATCTGCTTTCGAAACAACGGGATTACCGATCCATTCGAGCCCAGCACATTACCGAAACGGGTGGTAATGAATTTGGTTTTTCCTTCTTTTTGCTTGCAGCTGACCAGAATTTCCGCAACGCGCTTGGTGGCACCCATGACGTTGGTAGGGTTTACCGCCTTGTCCGTAGATACAAAAACGAACTTGCCCACTCCTGTTTCTATGGCCAGATTGGCCAGGTTGCGCGTACCCCCAATATTAATCTTAACGGCCTCGTAGTAGTTGTACTCCATGAGCGGCACATGCTTATATGCTGCGGCATGGAACAGTATCTCGGGGCGGTGTTTCTCGAACAAATACCTCATCCGATGGTAGTCCCGTATATCGGAAACTATGGCCGTAAAATTCTCGCAGCCCGCACGGCGCAGCTCCTGTTGCAGGTCGTACAGGGGAGATTCGGCCTGGTCGATGATAATGAGTTCGGCGCAATCGTAATGGGAAATCTGCCTTACGATTTCGCTACCAATGGAACCGGCCCCGCCAGTGACTATGATCCGCTTGCCCTCGAGCTCCCTGGAGACATTCTCGTTGACTATGTTAATAGGGGCTCTGTTGAGCAGGTCTTCGATCTGTACATTCTTGATCTGGGATACGCTCAGCTCTCCATTAATCCAGTCCTGTATGGGCGGGATGATCTTTACCTGTACCTCCAGTTCGACCATACCCTCTATGAGCTCTCGAAGCTTGTTCTGGTCTATATTATGAATGGCAACGATGATCTCCTTGACGTTCCTCCTCCTCAGGAAATCCTCGTTAAGGGCGGAGCCTGGAAATACCTGTATGCCATTGACCCGCTTGCCAATTTTCGATTTATCATCATCCAGAAAGGCAACTACCTTGGTCACCGATTTGGGATGGTTGGTCAGGACATTATTGGTAGCTATGCCCGATTGACCGGCACCGTATATGACCACATTTTTCTCCTCCGATATATTACGAGCCATACGGTCGAAAAGAGCCCGAAGCACTACCCGGAGTGCACTGAGGCTAAGAAAGCTCAACAAGCTGTGTATTATGATGATCGAAAGCGGGATGGTAAAATTGTCGATGAGGCCAATCCAGCGATTCACAGGTACCGAAATGATGATGAGAATACTCATCAGGCAGATCGCATTAAACAGGTTGTAGATATCCTTGACCCCCGCATGTCGGACCAGCCCCTTATGAGAACCCGTGGCGAGGAAGGCAACAACGGATGCCGCAGCTACCAGGGGTATCTGCATGAGCAGCTTATCGGTATCAAAAGAAAGGGTAAGATTAAAACGGATAAGGTAGGCCAGTATAAAGGCCTGCACAATTAAGAGAGTATCGATCCCCAGCACCAGCCAGCGCGGGGCGTATCGACTCGTCCGTTTCTGAAGCTGCTCTCTGATCATGACCGCAAAGCTAAGTGAATTTGATCCACCACCCGCGCCAGATCCGATTCCGATAAATTAGATCCGCTCGGCAGGCACAAGCCCCTGTCGAAAAGGTCCTCAGAGGTCCCGTCCGCAAACCTCGGGGTTTTACTGAATACCGGCTGCAAATGCATGGGCTTCCAAAGAGGACGCGATTCTATGTTATCCTCGGCAAGTACGGTCCGAATGCGCTCTCGCTGTTCGAAAGAATCGGTGAGTATGCAAGTGAGCCAGCGATTCGAATAGTAACCATCCGGTTCAGGAAGGAATTGAATTCCTTCGATACCGGAAAGGTACTCCATATAATAACGGTGGTTCTGTCTTCGATTGGCAACCCATTGAGGAAGAACTTCCATCTGCCCTCTACCTATGCCCGCTACCACATTGCTCATTCGGTAGTTGTATCCCACTTCCGAATGTTGGTAGTGCGGTGCGGGGTCCCGGGCCTGGGTAGACAGGTATATGGCTTTATCCTTATCTTCCGGTCGGGGACTTAACAAAGCTCCCCCACCTGAGGTGGTGATTATTTTATTTCCGTTAAAAGAGAGTACGCTCAAATCGCCGAGAGCACCGCAGGGCGTTCCCTGGTAGGTACTTCCCAGAGCCTCGGCGCTGTCCTCCAGCACCGGTATCTCGTATCGATCTGCGAGTTCACGGATCTCCCGGGCCTGATAGGGCATTCCGTAAAGGTGAACCGCCACTATGGCCTTCGGCTTTCGGCCGGAAGCGATCCGGTCTTTAATAGCCTGTTCGGTAAGCTCAGGCGAAAGGTTCCAGGTGAGCCGTTCGCTGTCTATAAATACAGGTTCTGCCCCGAGGTATTTAATGGGATTGGCCGAAGCCGAGAAGGTGAAACTCTGACAAAGCACTTCGTCCCCCGGACCAACACCGAGCAGAATGAGCCCGAGATGCAGGGCCGCCGTACCGGAGCTCAAAACGGCCGCATACATCATCTGATCGTAATAGGACTGAAGTGACTTCTCGAACTCCTGGACGTTGGGCCCTAGTGGGGCGATCCAATTCGAGTCAAATGCTTCCTGAACATAGCGCTGTTCCGTCCCGCCCATGTGGGGCGAGGAAAGCCAGATGCGGTCGGTTGTGCTCAAGGTTTGGGTATTAATGCAACGTCGAATTTACTAATAGTCTGTGGTGAGCCGTACTTAATTCGTTAAAAAATGAATAAACTCGTTTAATGTAATCGTTAATTCAGGCCCTTTCGTGTGCGATTCGACAAATAAATTTCCCTTGAATCCAAATTAAACTGCGATTTTTGGGGATTAATTATCGCAAAATCCGTTTATAACGATCCAAGCATGAAGACTGTACAATCCATTTGTTGCATTGGTGCCGGTTATGTAGGAGGACCGACCATGGCTGTGATAGCCAATAAATGTCCTGAAATAAAGGTTACCGTAGTAGATATCAACCAGGACCGAATCGATAAGTGGAATTCCGAAAATCTTGACGAATTGCCGGTATACGAACCGGGGCTTAAGGAGATTGTCGGTGAGACCCGAGGAAGAAACCTATTTTTTTCTACCGAGGTAGACAGGGCTATAGACGAGGCAGAGATGATCTTCATCTCCGTGAACACACCGACTAAGACTTACGGTAAAGGAAAGGGACAAGCGGCCGACCTTAAATACATAGAGCTTTGCGCACGAAACATTGCAGCGGCGGCTAAGACCGATAAAATTGTTGTCGAGAAGTCGACCTTGCCGGTACGGACGGCCGAGGCGATAAAGAGCATACTCGATAACACTGGTAGCGGAGTCAAATTCGAAATTCTATCCAATCCCGAGTTTTTGGCAGAAGGCACTGCAATCGAAGATCTTCTGAATGCCGACCGGGTGCTGATCGGCGGGGACGAGACCCCCTCGGGTCAGGAGGCCCGGGATACCCTAAGCTGGGTATATGAGCACTGGCTGCCGAAAGACCGTATACTTCAAACCAATGTATGGTCATCCGAATTATCCAAATTAGTGGCCAATGCCTTCCTGGCTCAACGGGTATCTTCCATAAATTCGATTTCGGCCCTTTGTGAAAAAACGGATGCCAACATAGCAGAGGTGTCACGCGCCATAGGTTACGATAGCCGCATTGGTCCAAAATTTCTAAAGTCTTCAGTAGGTTTCGGAGGTTCCTGCTTCCAAAAGGATATACTTAACCTGGTATATATTGCTAAGACATTCGGCCTTCAGGAAGTAGCTGATTACTGGGAACAGGTAATTATCATGAACGATTACCAAAAACAGCGTTTCGCAGAGAATATCGTTTCCACCCTATACAATACCGTTTCGGGCAAGAAAATCACCTTCTTTGGCTGGGCCTTTAAGAAGGATACTAATGACACTCGTGAATCGGCTGCCATTTATGTGGCCGACCTATTGCTGGATGAAATGGCTGAGATCACCGTGTACGACCCCAAGGTTCCGGCGGAGGCCATTTATCAGGACCTGGACTATCTGGGCTCCCGAAGCCGGGAGGAAAACCGCCGACTACTAAAGGTCGCTGAACACCCCATGGATGCCGCATCCGATGCCCATGCCATTGCCATACTAACCGAATGGGACGAATTCAGGGAGTACGACTGGTCGTCTATATACGAGCGTATGATGAAGCCCGCCTTCGTTTTCGATGGCAGGAGAATCCTGGACGAGGAAAGGATGAATGAAATTGGTTTTAAATTTTACAAAATAGGACAATCATGAAAGTACTCGTAACAGGTGCGGCCGGCTTTATCGGTTTTCACTTATGTGAACGTTTACTAAAAAGTAACCATGAAGTTGTTGGAATAGATAACATCAATGATTACTATAAAACTTCACTCAAATACGACCGGCTAAAGGAACTCGGAATAATTCCTTCTGAGGCTGAGAGTTTTGATATACCTGTAATCAGCTCTCAGTATGGAAATCAAATGAAGTTTGTCCGTATGGATTTGGTCAATTCCAGTGGACTTGTGGACTTATTTCAAAATGAGCAGTTTGACGTGGTATGCAATTTAGGAGCCCAGGCTGGCGTTCGATATAGCCTTGAAAATCCTAGGGCCTATGTAGACAGCAATATCGTAGGTTTTACCAATATATTGGAATGCTGCCGCCATAATAATATTCAGCACCTGGTTTATGCCAGCAGTTCGAGTGTTTACGGATTGAATGAAAAGATTCCCTTTAGTACAGAGGACAACGTCGATCACCCGATAAGCCTGTACGCAGCCTCTAAGAAGAGCAACGAACTAATGGCCCATACCTATAGCCACTTATACGGTATACCGACCACAGGCCTGAGATTTTTTACGGTATATGGCCCCTGGGGAAGACCTGACATGGCAATTTATCTATTTACGGATGCGATTTATAATGGGAAGGCCATTAAAGTTTTTAACAAGGGTAAAATGGAAAGGGATTTTACCTATATAGACGACATAATTGAAGGTGTTTACCGCGTTATAGTGAAGCCCGTTGGAGACCGAGAGAAATACAAGATCTATAACATTGGAAACAATGATAGCGTTAAACTTACTTCTTTCATCGAGGCTCTGGAGAAAAGCATAGGTCAGCAGGCCCAGAAGGAAATGCTCCCGATGCAGCCTGGTGATGTGACACGAACCTGGGCCGATGTCGATGATCTAATCAGGGACTACGACTATCGTCCACATACGCCTGTAGAAGAGGGAATCCAAAAATTCGTGGATTGGTATCACTGGTATTACAAGGTTTGAACACGACTTAAGTCTGAAACTTAATCGAGATGAAAGCTAACAGGGGGAAGTCTTCAAAAACAGGGAAGACTAAAGATTTTTCTTAAGTCCTCTGAATTTATAGTTAATCTCAAGTTTTAACCGTAGAGACTTTTAGGGGAGCTTACACTAGCATCAGTTCTGAGCATTTAAACAGACCTATCGATATGTAGTTCTTCAAAACTTTTCTCATAAAACTCTTGAAGGGTCCTAGCATTTGAAATTATATCATAACCCCTCTCAACGACTTCTTCTGTTCTATCTGATCGCACATATGGTAGTGCCTCGTACATTTTTGAGGCCCATTTCATAGCGGAACTCTTTAGGGAAACGAAGTGAACTAAATCGGTTATTTGAATTTCTTGGGTTACTACATCTGAAACAAAACAGAGTAATCCTGCAGCTTGAGCTTCAATTAGCGTTACGGGAAGTCCTTCTTTTACAGAAGGAAAAAGGAATAGGTCGAAGGATTGAAGTACATGGTGAATATCTGAGCGAACCCCTAGGAAAATTAAATGATTGTCGATCCCGAGTTTAGTTGCCTTTACCTCAATTTGATCTTTTAGATCTCCACCTCCTGCCAGAAGTAGCACAGAATCAGGTTTAAGTCGGAGGAACTCTCGAAATATCTCTAAGAGGTACATATGATTCTTTTCGTATCTAAAATTTCCAACATGTCCCACTACGAATTTCTCACTTATACCTAATTCTTCTTTTAAACCCCTTGAAGCGGTTTCATCAAACTTAAATTTTGAAACATCGATAGCATTATTAATAACTTCAAAATCAGCGCTTTTACCATACATCCATTCACCAGCCTTAATACCACAGGCAAACTTATTAGTAGCAACTTTTGAAATACGTTTTTTTAGTTGTGACTGTAAAATGTCTTTTAATACTTCGGTAATTTTTAGTTCTCTTCTAAATAGATTCCTGAGAATCGAATCATTAGATGTATGAGCATGGGCTATCCGAACTGGAACTCCATATTTTTTGGCGGATTCTAGTATCCAGTAACTATAAGCATTGACATGAGAATGAACAATTTGATAATCCGATACTTCGCGAAAAAATCGATCAAGTTCTTTTTTAAATTTCTTCTGTTGTGTCATCGGTGGAAGTCTATGAATATGACCTCCCATTTCAAGAATTTCTTCTTCGAACGTATTAGTACCCACCTCTTCATCACGATGCACCAGAAAATCAAATTGAACCCTATTTCGATCTATATTGCGGTAGAAGTTCATTATCATCGATTCAGCCCCACCTCTACCTAAGCGAGTAAAAACCTGTAAAACACGAATTATTTTCATTTATTAGAAGATTAAGTCGCTTTAGGGCGACGATTTGTAAGCCTCCCTAATTCTTAGACAAATTGTTCCGGGTTGAAAGTAAGTACTGAAGCGCTAATGAAAGTTACCCCATTTTCGTAGTGATTAAAAATAAAGATATATAATGATGTTGTATGTCCTGTTGGAAAGTGATTACTGCCGGTAGATATCCAAATTTCAACGTGTTGTCGGAAGTGATAGCCCGGAGTACTGTGAGATCGTTGGTTATTAAGTATCTTAAACCAACATTGGGCAAGGATTCGGGCCTGATTTAGATCTTCAAAGGCATAGGCATCCAGGATTTCCATTTTGTAGGTGCAGTTAGACCGTTCATTATATTGCAATTCTTATGGGGCGTTAAGAGATTGCTGACCTCTTGCACTGCACTAAAAGAGGGAATAACAACAAGCATCTATAAACCTAAACGATCATCCAATAAAATTGCCTCCGAATTAATGATCTCATATAAGGTTTTCCCCTAGCCCTGTTCAATTCATGTTATATTCCCTACATATTTCCGTCGGCTTTCCCAGATTCATTCGTCAAAACAGTAGTCTTAATATAATTCCCCCCAAAATTAGGACAGCGAATAGAGTTAGTTTTTACCCTTAAATTCACTGTCAAATGAGTAGGAGAAAATTCACATCGGAGTTCAAGTTCAAGATCGTTCTGGAGGCGCTCAGCGAGCGGTATTCACTTCAGGAGCTGGGGAGGAAGTCTGAGGTACATCCCAACCAGATCACCAATTGGAAGACACAGTTCTTAAAAAACGGTCAGGGGGTCTTTGACCGACCGGTAAAGGATGCCAAGAGCGAATCGGAAGAAAAGGAGGCACAATTGCTCAAGACCATCGGGCAGCTGAAGGTGGAGAATGATTTTTTAAAAAAAGCCTTGTCATGAAGGAGAGTGCCAAAGAACGTAGAGGGCACATTGACAAGGCAAACAAGCTGAGCGTGGTACGCCAGTGCGAACTAATGGAGATCCATCGCAGCGGGCTTTATTACGCCCCCAAGGGAGAATCGGAGCTGAACCTGGAACTGATGCGTCTGATCGATGAGAAGCATATGCTACATCCCTGGATGGGTGTGCCCCGAATCACCACCTGGCACAACAAAGACAAGGCGATCCCGGTCAACAAGAAGCGCATCGAACGGCTTTTCCGCCTAATGGGCATATCGGCCGTGGGGCCTAAGCCCAACACCTCGAAGAAGGGCAAAGGAGCACTTCATAACGTGTTTACCTACCTGTTGAGAAATTTGAAGATTGAGCGTCCCAACCAGGTATGGGCCATGGATATTACCTATATCCCGGTCAAGGGTGGCTATCTGTATCTGTGTGCGATTGTTAACCTCTATAGCCGTTTTGTGGTGGGCTGGTCCCTGTCCAATACGATGACGTCACAGTGGTGCCGCCGCACTTTGGAAACAGCCATCCAAGAGCACGGTACCCCAGAGATCCTCAACACCGATCAGGGCAGCCAGTTCACCGCTCATGAATTCTGTAACTGGGTAATTGCTCCTGAGCAGGGAATTCGCCTGAGCATGGATGGCAAGGGAAGGGCCATTGATAATGTATTTATCGAAAGGCTTTGGCGTAGCGTCAAATACGAACATGTATACCTGTTCCCTTCTGATGACGGATTACAATGTTACCAGGGCTTGAAGGAGTATTTCAGGCATTACAACCTCGAGCCAAGGCACCAAAGCCTAGAGGACGAAACGCCCTCAACAATTTATCAACAAAGCAAAAGAAAAGCAGCGTGATGGCACGAAAGGAGAATATAGGGTTTTCCACAAAAACGGGGAGTTATGAGTCTCCCCCCGGACCCCCCTCTTTCAACACCATGATCACATTTATTTTTAAAGATAACCTGTCCTAAAGATGGGGGGAATTATATAACGCGAGTTTGATTACTGCTATTACTGCAGCAATCTGATACTGAAGTCAGCCTTTTCAGACTAGTGAATTAGATCAGTATTTAACAATTATTTAATTATTTTGGCGTTAAGTTGTCAAAGTAATGAACCTTTAACGTTTGACTGGAAATGAAGGATTGAATAGTTATCCCAATAACAAGCGTTTACAGATACATAACTAAACTGTTAACTTACTGTTTTTATTCGTACAGAGTCATCAATATTGGTGATTTCAAGAATAATTTGACCCCGATTAACATGTAATCCGATTATTATGTTGTGTTGTAAATGCCTTTTATTTTCGGGTAAATGAATACAAAAGGTCTCAAGATACTTTTTGTAATTGGCAAACTATCCCCAGGAGGCGCGGAACGTGTGCTCTCTACGCTCTGTAATTTTATGATCCGGGAATTTGATATAACAATTGTTACCCTGGTCAAGAGTGATCCGTTTTATCCACTGGATAAGAATATAAAAATTGATTATTGTATCCCCGATAAACCGAGATATTCAGGTTTTCTTGGATCGATTAGCTTAAACTGGAAGCTTGCATCCCAACTTGTTAAAATTCTCCGAAAAGAAAGACCACATTTATGTGTGTCATTCTTAACAAGGGCGAATATACTTACTGCTATTGCTGGTAGAATATGTTCGACACCTGTTGTGATCAGCGAGAGAAATAACCCCTATATGCAAGACAGCTCACTATCGCCATTTTGGAAGTTCCTTAGAAGGAGAACCTATCCATTGGCGCATACTTTGGTCGTCCAGACAAAACGCATCGGAGGATACTATTCCGATTGGTTTAAGGGAAATATTGAGATCATTCAGAACCCGTTAAATCCTGAATTCCGTTGTGCAGACGAAGCAAATCGAGAAGATGTGATACTGAATATAGGTCGATTGGATAAACAGAAAAATCAGGAATTACTGATCAATGCATTTGCATCACTTGAACCTGGTTCGTGGAAATTGGTAATCTTGGGAGAAGGTTCGGAAAGAAAGAGGCTACAGGAATTAATAAACTCTTTGGGATGTGATGATCGTGTAATGCTACTGGGGAATTCGAATGACGTTCAATCCTTTTATCGACGAGCTAAAATTTTTGCTTTTACATCAAATTTCGAAGGCTTTCCTAATGTTTTAATTGAGGCCATGCATTTTGGACTAGCCTGTATTTCTACAGACTGCCCAACGGGACCCTCTGAAATAATTCAGCACAATTACAACGGGTTATTAATCCCCGTGAACGATTTGGAAATGCTAAGGGCTTACCTTGCCCAATTAATGTCGGACCAAGAACTTAGAACCACTCTTGGAAAAAACGCAAAGAAGAGCAGCAGTAAGTATCAGATAGAATACATTGGCTCTTATTGGAAGAGGCTTTTCTTGACAATCATTGATCAAAAAGTGTAAGTCAACTTCTGGTGAGAATATCAAAACTTGTAAACCTTGTCAATAATAAGGTTGTTCAGAATGTAATAATAGTAGGAGGTATTACTCTTATTATCAAGGCCGTTAGTTTCTACAAAGAGGTCTTAGTCGCCGGTGAATACGGCTTATCTGAATTACTCGACACATTCATCCTGGCTACTATAATCCCAAGTCTAATCAATGCCATATTTCTTGCATCGTTCAGGGCTGTATTCGTGCCTAGTTATATGGCTGAAGAAAAAACTGGGAATAAAATTGGCTCGTTTCAATCAGTTCTGCTCGTTGTCACCTTGATTTCATGTCTCCTTCTAATACTCATCTCATATCTGGTATCTGATTATCTTCTTGAGGACATCTTCCCCAATCATACCGCAGCTTATTACCAGCTTGTAAGAGACCAATTGTACATTGTTATTCCAAGCGTTTTCTTTTGGGGTTTATCGTCGGTTTTATCAGGGATTCTGAATATCAATAAGGAATATCGTTTTTCTTCATTTAGCTCAGTTTTCATTCCCTTGACCATTATTATCAGCCTGGTATTCTTTAGGGACGTCTTTGGTAAATATCTGCTGGCGTGGAGCACATTCTTAGGTTCGGTAGTTTCGTTTGTTTACTTATTTATTCTGGTCATTAGCAAAAACCTTATTGTTTTAGGTCGTCCAAATTTCCGGAATGAAAATGTTCGGATTATGGTCCGACAAATCCCAGCCAAGCTCACCTCAAGCTTCCTTACGGGTATGCAAACAGTTGTTGATCAGTACTTCGCTGCACAATTGGTAATTGGTTCTGTATCCGCATTAAACTATGGTATAAAGCTACCTTCCTTCATAATTAGCTTACTGATTATTGCAATAACTAACGTGCTTTTACCGCATTTTACTGAGGCCACTTTAGAGAATAGAAAATTGGCCTTTCAGAAGCTGTTCAAGATGATAAAAACAATCCTAATAGTAACTTCCGCAATAGCTATTGCCGTAATCTTGCTTTCAGACGTAATTGTAATGTTCTTGTTTGAAAACAATAACTTTACTCCTGAGGATACTGAAATCGTTTCGAGAATACAACAAATTATACTGGTTTATGTTCCCTTTAGGACGGTAGGCTTACTTTTGGTCACCTTTCTGACGAGCATTAATAAGAACAATTTGATGGCAATTGTAAGTTTTATAGGAATTTTTGCAAATATCACCCTGAATTCAATACTTATTACTTACCATGGCGTTTATGGAATTGCCATTGCAACTACAATTGTTAGTGTTCTTAAAATGGGGCTCCTATTTTATTTCACTGTGAGAGAACGAGATCTAACAACCTGACAACATGGAGAGTATTCAATTAACTGTGTCAACTAAAATAGTTTAACTTAAAGGAGACACAG
>CAZKFM010000017.1:0-36857 GCA_964552195.1 uncultured Flavobacteriaceae bacterium | reverse complement strand
TTTTAGCTGCCGTCAAATCGCAGAACAAGGGAAGCAATCCGTCGTAATCCAATACGGTATGAAGCTTCACTCCCCCCTTCTTGGTGCGATACTGAGCCCAATCAAACAGCGACAGGCAAAGGGGAACCACCGTAGCGTCCAACAGATACAGCTTCCGCCGGATATGCTTTAGCGGGGTTCGTTGGGGCAAGGTGTCCTGTTGAAGATGGTGGTAGAGCTCAAAGTAATAGTCCTTGAATAGTTCCCAGGGCCGCTTGGCGTTGATATACGACAGGCTGCTCTTACTGGGGACATGACCCAAACCTAAATGCGACCGATTGCCCAAGGTGCTGCGCAAGCCATGGGTGATGTCCCGCAAGGACTGTGCTCCGGTGAGCTGACAGAAAACCATGCTTACCAAATGATCCCAGCTGCTGATTCCCTTGCTGTGCTTATCGGAGTCGTATTTACCCACCAACTTCTTGAAAGAATCCCGGGGTAAAAGTTGAATGACTTGGGCTAATAGAGTAATTTGGAGCATGGAGCGTATGTATTTGATCGTCTGGCAACAATCAAAATACGGCCTTTACGGCAACGCTCCTTTTTTTATGACCAATTTTTAGCGTTTTGGACGGATGTGATTATAATTAAAAGCTGTTATTAAAATATTTTTATAGGTATTGACCTGAAGGGCTACATCATGATGATCCACATCTTGAATAATTAACACTTCAATGGTGGCATTATTATTTGGTGTTGCTGTGGTTGTTACTAAAAACAAACCAAGGATATAAATTAATGTTTTCACATTTTTATTGTTTGTGCAGTATAACGTTTTGCGCATAACATAAGGGCGATTTAAAATGCACAAATATTTCGATTAAGCTTTTACGTTTATAATAATTCACAAACCTTCTGTTTCAGCACAAATCTCGCCATTTTTGTTATGCGCTGTTGGCGGTAGTATTTATATTTCGTTAATGAATTTTATCAAATTTGGATTAGACTTTCGATAACTGACAATTTTAACATCCAAAGGAATATTTTTAAATTTTCTGATTGCTTTTTGCAAAGACTCTAAAATCCAATATTCTTTATTTCCAAATGCTCCGCCACCAACCAATGTTAGAAAAACTTTATTTGAATTATTGTTTTCCATATTTAGGACTCCAGTATATAGAGTTGATTCATAGGTAGCTTCTAAAATGACTCTTGCAAATTGTTCCCAATAAAAGGGTTCTGTTTGACTGTATGCTACTGGTAGAGCTGAACAATAAATTTGAGAAACTTTATGCTTTGTATCCGATTTAGTAACTTCAGTATTCCATTGAATTCCAGTTTTGAGTTTTTCTTTCAGTTTTTCTCTTCCAATTTCAGATAACTGGGCAATCTTTTTATTGATAGCTAAAAGTCCGTTTTCATTGACCAAAGCGTAACCATTTTGCATCTTCCATAGATTCAACTTATCGTTCTCAAGTTCTTTGCCAATTAAATCTAAACAATCTATTTGGTTATTTTTTGTTTGTCCAATTTGCCCATCAACATCAACGAAATAATTTCGATATATAGTACCAGCCCCGCAAGAAATTGCACAAGCTGGACCTTGTGTGTAATCAAATTCATATCTGTCTATTCCTTGTTCAGGTGTTATAGTTGGGCCAACCATCTCTAGTAAATTAAATTGTGATGCGGCTTGAAATAGCGCATTTGAATTTTCAACTTGACAATGTAATTTTTGTACATCGCCAACAATTTCTTTTACTTGAATCCTACCATTAAAGTCTTTAATCTCTTCGTTTTGCTTTTTCAGTTCTGATAAAGTCGGGATTTCTAACTTACCAAAAGAAAACTTTCGAGAATTTACAAGTGAAACAAATTCACTTCCATTAATCTTAATATTATTTCTAACATTTTCAGGTGATTCTTCTTTGAATCCAGTTAATTGTTCAAACCACATTTTTCTTTTTTTATATTACCGCCAACGTACGTGTAAAGCGCATTCTGCACTATACTCCTTTAACCGGTAGTGGACCGAAGTTATTGATTTCATACTGTAAATCTCACTGAAAATCAAAGCAAAAGCAAAGTGGCATACCATTTGACTTCTCGAGGATCCTTGATTCAAGGGTAGGTCAGATATTTTGCTCGGATTTCCCGGTACGCCGCTAATTCCGGCTTCCAACGACCGCGTATTTCGCTTTCCGACTTCCCGGATTCGATCCAATCCTGCAGGTAGGAAGTCCCCGAGTGTTTTTCGAATGACCCCCTCTTAAAGAATGACCCACCGGTCTTCCGGGCGTTGTACGCCTGAATCAACCATTTGAGCTCAACGCGTCTGATCTCTTTCCAGGGATAATCCCTCAGGTCCGTACCCCAACAGCGACGGCCTTCCTCCTTGGGATATTTGGCGCCGGGCATCGGACGAGGCACATAGGAGTATGTAAAGACGGTGGGTTCCAGAAAGGAGGCTCCAAACTGCTGAAACGGGGCCTTCGTTCCCCTGCCGGCATTTACATAGGTCCCCTCGAACAGGCCCAGGCTGGGGTAAAGTGCAATGGACCTTGCGTTGGGCAGGTTAGGGGAAGGGGGAAAGGGGAGATACACGCGGTCCTGATGCCGGTAGTTTTCGAGCTCAATGACAGTGAGATCAAGCGATTCGGCCCCTTTCATCCAGCCCTCACTCTGTACCATCCGGGCGTATTCGCCTATGGTGAGTCCGTAAACCAGGGGTATGGTATTCATGCCCAGGAAACCTGTATGCTCATCCTCCATAGTAGGGCCATCGACATAGTGGCCGTTGGGATTGGGCCGGTCCAGGACGATTACAGGCTTTCCGGCTTCTGATGCGGCCTCCATGACCAACTGCAGGGTGGCGATATAGGTGTAGAAACGCACCCCAACGTCCTGTATATCGAAAACGATTAGATCGAGGTCGGAAAGTTGCTCCTGATCGGGTTTGCGCTGTCTGCCGTAGAGGGAGACTATGGCTAATCCGGTTCGGGCATCCCTGCCGCTTTCCACCTTTTCTCCCGCATCCGCACTGCCGCGAAAACCGTGTTCCGGTGAGAATACCCGGGAGATGGAAATACCAGAAGATAACAGGGTATCGACCAGGTGGACCCACTGTCCTGTCGCCGAGCGCACCTGAGAAGTCTGATTGGCTACCAGGCCCACACGTTTTCCCTTCAGCAAGGGGAGGTATTCGGACGTGCGTTCGGCTCCGGAGACCCAGGGGTATTCTTCCGGCTGAGTTTTTGTTTCGGCCAGGGCGGCTTCCCCGCTTCCTGAATCTGCGGGCACTTCGCCTTCCTGTTTTTCCCCGCAACTGAGGGCTAGTAAAAGCAAAAGGAATCCGCTATTTTTGATCGTGCCTAAAGTCCACATCTGTTGAAATTTGAATGGTTTATAGCCCGTCGCCTGATCCGGGAGCGAACGCACAGACAGAGCGCCTCATCCCCGATCATGAGTTTCGCCATGGCCGCAATTGCCCTGGGCATACTGATGATGCTGATCGCCATGGCCACAGGTTTCGGACTGCAGCGTAAAATTCGGGAAAAGGTCTCAGCCTTCCACGGTCACATTCAAATTTCCAACTACGACAACAATCGATCCGAGGTATCGGTGAAGCCGGTGAGCCGAAATCAGGATTTCTATCCCGAATTCGAGTCGGTTGAGGGTGTGGAACATGTTCAGGCCGTGGCCGTGAAGGCCGGTATAATCAGGACGGAGAATACCTTCGAGGGCATACTGGCAAAAGGCGTGGGGGACGATTATCGCTGGGACGATTTTGAGTCCTTCCTCATCGAGGGGCGACTGCCGGACTATTCGGGTAAGCTGAATAATGAAGTGCTGATTTCCAGCAGACTCGCCAATCGTCTGCAGCTCGGTATAGGAGACACGTTTTACTCCTTTTTTCTCAAGGAAGACGATGCAAGAAAGAATCCGAATACCCGAAGGTTTAGCATTACAGGCGTTTACGAGTCCGGGTTCGAGGAATTCGACAGTCAGTACGTCCTGGTCGATATCAGGCATATACAGCGTATGAATCAGTGGGAGCCCGACCAGGTGGGGCACTTCGAAGTGTTTGTAAACGATTTCGACCGGGTCAACGAGCTGACCGGACAGATTTACGAACAGACCATATCCTATCTGGATACCCAAAACATACTGAATCGCTATTACAATATATTCGAATGGATTGGCCTGTTCGACTTCAACATCGCGATTATCATTGGCATCATGATCATTGTCGGAGGGATCAACATGATTACCGCACTGCTGGTACTGGTACTTGAGCGAACTCCTATGATCGGCATTCTCAAGGCGCTTGGCGCATCGAACTGGAGCATCCGAAAAGTGTTCCTCATACATGCGGTGTATCTGATCGGTATAGGTCTTTTCTGGGGAAATGCGATTGCACTCACGTTGATTGTATTGCAGGACCGCTTTCACCTCCTGAGTTTTCCCAATCCGCAGGAGTATTACATGAAGCATATTCCGGTATACCTTACTCCCTGGTCGGTTCTTGCACTCAATCTGGGTGTGCTTGTTGCCTGTACTCTGATGCTGGTGATTCCCTCTCTGGTGATCTCCCGGGTCCCTCCGGTTAGGGCAATTAAATTCAGCTGATCACCCCCACAAACCCCTTGGGTTTATATGAATTTCAATTCGTTGTGAACCCGGAGGTCGCAGCTGAAATTCTATCTTTGCAGCCTATGGAATACGCCGAAAACATACTGGACACCATCGGGAAGACCCCACTGATCAAGATCAATCGACTTACGCGTGACCTCCCCTGTCTGGTACTAGCCAAATACGAGACATTCAATCCCGGGAATTCGGTCAAGGACCGAATGGCCCTTCAAATGGTGGAAGATGCTGAAAGGGCCGGCATACTCAAGCCCGGAGGAACCATAATCGAGGGAACCTCGGGAAATACAGGAATGGGATTGGCATTGGCGGCGACGGTTAAAGGGTATTGCCTGATCTGCGTTACCACAGACAAGCAATCCAAGGAGAAGATCGACATACTGAAAGCCATGGGCAGCGAGGTCATAGTATGCCCGACAGATGTTGCCCCGGACGATCCCAGGAGCTACTATTCCACGGCTCGCCGGATGTCGAAGGAAATTCCTAATTCCTGGTATGTAAATCAGTACGACAACCCTTCCAACTGCAAGGCCCATTTCCAAAGCACCGGACCCGAAATCTGGGAGCAGACGGCAGGTCGGGTGACCCATTTTGTGGTGGGTGTGGGGACCGGAGGAACCATATCGGGGGTGAGTTCGTACCTGAAAATGAAAAACCCCGCTATCAAGGTATGGGGGGTCGATACCTATGGGTCCGTATTTAAGAAGTACCACGAGACCGGGGAATTCGATGAGAATGAGATCTATCCCTACGTGACCGAGGGTATAGGTGAAGACATACTCCCGCTTAATGTTCGCTTTGCAGGCATCGACGGATTCACCAAAGTAACCGACAAGGATGCCGCGGTTTATACCCGGCTACTCGCCAGAGAAGAAGGAATGTTTGTAGGGAATTCCGCAGGTGCGGCAATCAAAGGGCTGTTACAGCTTTCGGATCATTTTGGTCCGGAGGATGTGGTGGTGGTCCTCTTTCACGATCATGGCAGCCGTTATGTAGGCAAGATGTTTAACGATGAGTGGATGAAATCCATGGGCTACCTGGAAGAATCCGAATAGCATGATTTATCCCAAATCCATACTCGAGAAGGGCGACCAGCGAGTGGTTATCGAACGCGGTGAACTGATTTCCTATCAGATTGGGGGCTATGAGCTTATTCACCAGAAAGGGAGTCCGGGTTGGCGGCAGTCCGACACCGAGATGTTTCCCATTATCGGCCCCCTGAGTGAAGCGAATTACCGAATTGAAACGCCCAGAGGCGACGGACTGCTCGATCAGCACGGACACTTACGGGAACTGAATTACGAACTGGTTTTCGATTCTGGAACTGAGGCGTTCTTTCGCAAAATATACGATGCGGGTACTCCCGTGCCGAACTCCAAGTTCCCGGCCAAATCCAGCCAGGAGTTACTGACCTGGCCCTATGGGTTTACTTTTCTCAAGAAATACCGTCTCAGGGAAGGTGGTCTTCAGGTCGAATTCGAAATCAGCGGGGAGGAAGGGATGCCCTATATGATCGGCTACCATCCGGCTTTCAAACTCTACAGCGAGAATGCCAGGGTCGAATCGGTACCGGACCAGCGAATGGTTTCCCTGAGGGAGATCCTGGCTGTGGGCAGCAGGGCCTACGAACTGGATTCCACAAATGAAGTTTTACTTCACGATGCCCATATCCTTCGAATGACTACAGAGGGTTTTGGAAGCTGCATGTTGTGGACGGAAGTCAATTCTATGCTGTGTATTGAACCTATTTCCCATTATCCCTATACAAGAGAACAGACGGAACTGTCTAAGGGATTCAGGGTGTTGAACGGGGTGGATCGCTACCGGGTGTACATCGAACCAATCGGTGGGGCATAATATACGGGTGAAAAAAGAACCGTCCCAAACTATCACTAGCCACAATTCTCCCCCAAGAATGAGTGTTGTTCAAGAGAAGGACGGTATTCTTCGTATCGGATAATACCCCGGGAAAACAAGGTTGATCTCGTCCCCTAAGGCCTGTGAATTCAGAAGCCACAGTTTACTGCGAAGCCAAATCTACGGAATCAACGGATGTATGTTGAAATTACAACTGAGGTTTTTTCTACTTATAAATATAGGAATCCTATTCTGAATACTTTTTGGAAAATTCTTATCAGCTTGATTACGAATAAACTTACATGAGTTGGATTTGTACAATGAGCGGTACTGTCCGCTTCGTATGGCATATACCTTTTGTGAGCATTTAACGTTCAGAGTTTAACAGGTATAAATACCAAGAAGGATTGAACACTTAGGAACAGTATTTGATCTGGATCGATATCAACAACCGTTACTATGAACGCTGCACGCCTGCCATTATCCCGTCAGATTATTTATCAGTGGGAGTTCGTTCTGCTGATTGCCCTTACCGTTGTGATGCTCCTTATCAACAGTGCCTTTTTTGTGCCGGGTATAGTCGACCATCCTCAATTCGGGGCCGAAACCGACCTTCAGCTGCTTGCGGATTTCATGCGTCAGTCCTGGCATCTCTACACCGCATTTTACGCCTACTTCGTGGTAGACACGATTTGGGCATTGGCCCTGTTGCTGGTACTCTGGAAATTCTACTTCCACCAGCACCGGATGCAACCCCGGAGATTCACGTTGTTCCGGTTCAGGTTGTTTTCGATACTGGCTCTTTCCGCTTTCCTGCTTGATGCATTCGAGAACTATACCTACGCCATCCGCTTCGAACATCCCGGGTTCATCACTCAGGTTAAGATTGCCGCCTACGCCGGAGTCGCCTTATTGTTTGCAGATTCTTTCCTTCGAACCGTTGTCCGGAATTTCCTGGGCACCCTGAGGCGTTTCCTTCGCTCTTCGGTTTACAGTCTTATCATACTGGTCATAATCGGAGTTTTCCTTCCCAGGGCCTCCCAGGTGAACTCCATAGTGGTGGATCTGTATCTGGAACCCTGGAACATGTTTCTGCTGCTTATCTTGTCGTTCACCTTCGCCGTAACTCTGACTCATTATCCGAGTTATATCAACACCGATAACGGGAGCAGGACCTGGTACATTTCCCGCCTGAAGCTTTTTGGCCTTCTCGGGATCGTACATTATAAGCTCAATAATCGGTCTAAGGACAACAGGCAAAAAAAAGAAGGAAGCTATAATTATTTGCTGAGGCTACTCGGCGTATGTTATTACGTGGGCCTGTTCTACATGATATCCTACACCTCCCAGATTAACTACGACTGGCCGTTCCGGATGTCTTATTTCGCCTTGTCTCTTTTACTGGTAGGGGCGCTGGTCCTCTACCGTTTATCCAACCGCAAGGACCAGTGGTACGATTACGCCTATGAATTGCTCAGCAAGGGCCTGCCCGACTTTTACGACAACGATTATACCCCGAGGAACCAACGAAACATTTATCTGCCCGAGCAGGTACAGGAAAAGAAAAATGAGGCACCCTATCACTTGAGGCCCAACGAATCCGTGTGGAGAATGAAACTCAGGCTGATACATCTGCCGATCAAGGTCTTTTTCTGGCTACTGATCATTACGGCCCTCGCCCATATCGGGCTCTTTGCTCAACTCTTCGGGACGGAATCCCCTGAGCGGTACAACGAGATCACCATAGTGCTCAGTCTGATCTGTATTGTACTACAGCTATTTAGTTTCGTGTATTTTCGTTCGGTTCGTTCCCTGCTGAGGTTTAGCTGTTTCCACCCCAGATTGCCTTTTACGGCGGATGCCTTTGTGCGAACTGAGGATATTCGGGAATTGCGCCGAAAGAATCCGGAAGCCACAAGGATTGAACTCGAGCGGCAGCGGTCGGAGGTGCGGGGGTTTTTTGGACAACATCCTTGCCACATGCTCCACCCTCCGTACACGATTTTCAGTCATCTAGGTTTCAGTAAACTGAGTAGTAACTTGGGATTTCTCTGGGCCAATTTCGCAATTGGAACCCTGATTTTCCTGTTCCTACTGGTATTGAATCTGAATGCCGGACTCTTGTTCACTACGGGCATACTCCCGTCCGGAAGTACGCTATTTACCGGGGAAGTTCTGAGTTACCTGGCCATACCGTTCAATACGCTGCTACTCATACTCTTCTACCTGTTTACCTATTATGGCCTGTTTACGGCCCTGACCAAGAATTACATTTATTATCGGCAGGAACAATCCCGTAAATCGCTGATGTTTGTCAATGCCTTGCTACTACTGGCCCTGATACTGGGATTCTCCTTCTACCAGACCCGGCGCCTGGGCAATAACATTTACGAGCTTAGCCCAGTGGAGCGCAACCTGGAGGAGGAAATTACCCTTAAGGAATACGTGGAGGGCTTGCATCCATCGGCTCCCAGGTATTACATAGGGGCCTATGGTGGGGGGATGAAGGCCAATGCCTGGACGATGTCCGTGCTGAACGAGCTGCAGATGCAACAGCCGGAATTTATCGGACGAACCGTTGGGATTTCTGGCGCTTCGGGCGGCACCATGGGCTGGATGAATTACGCCGCTATTCAATATGCCAACCCGGACAGACCCGAAGAATGGGGGGATGTTATCCGCAGGGTATCTACCGAAAACATACTCTCTATGGACATCAGCCAGATGTTAGGGCGTGATTTGTTTTACTATCTGTTTAACCCCGGGCTTTGGCCGGTGGGTAACCGGTCCGAATCCGCCATGGACCGCTATGGGCACCTCACCGGAAACAAGGATGTTTCTCATGGCCGTACTCCTTATCGCGCTTTCTGGAAAAAGCTTTACGAGAAATGGAACCGGAACTATCCCGTTCTGATCGCCAATACCACCAACGTCAAAGGAAACCACGGTATGGCCGTGAGTGTTTCCACCCCGGACCGGCAGGCTAACCGTTTGCTGTATCAGGGAGCAGATGACATACTGCAAATAGACTCCTGGGATGATTGTTTACCGTCAAATCCGGAGGCGAAATCGACCGGGTCATACCCTTGTCTTAAAACCCTGGCCTATTACGACGCCGCATCGACATCGAACCGCTTCCCGGTGCTGAGTCCGGCTGCCAAGATCGAGGGCAAGGGCAATTACAATGACGGCGGCATTTACGAAAACTCGGGTTTGTTATCCGTGTTCAAGCTCATGCAGGCGATCAATCATCACGAAAATATTCCCGGACTCCGTTCTCTGAAACAGGATCATGTTTTCATCAATATCGTGAATGACAAAGACCTGTACATCCGATACTACCTTAGCAAAAAGCTGGGCTGCCAGCCCCGAAAACTGAATAACTATTCGGAAACCGGTTCACTCCTGAGCTCGGTTGCCGCTACCGAAATGCTACCTACCTATATCAAGTCGGTGCTGTCGGATCTGGACTCGGTGCAAGACATCCGGCTTAGGTTTCGCAGCATATATCTGCCCCATCGTTTTACTGCCCAGGATGTGAAGGATTTGGTGGGAAAGGAACTGGTCTGTGGAGGGAGTACGGAACAAATCGACGCCCGGCTGTTCGAGCTTGCTCGTGAGAACAACGCGACTATCGATTCTGTGCTCAGGTCACGTCTGGGACTGGAAAGGGGGCGCATACCTGTGGTGGAGCCCGCCATAAGCCGTGTCATGGCCGGACCGGCCTACGATTTCATGCATGCCATGCTCGGACACCCGATTACCCTGGAAGCTCTTAGAGATGTCACCAGAAACCCATAAAATTTTGATGAAAAAAGGGTTGACACAGGTCGTAAAAGGCGGTATATTACTTCATTGGCAACGTTATGACGGAATTGCGCTATCGATCTCAGGGAAAGGATGTATTCCTCTTGACCGAACTTCTGGAGGGAAAGGGGTATGATGTATTGGTTTCCCAGGAGTTTGGAGAGGATGTAGATCGCGCTGTACGGGAGTATCAGCTCAAAAGCGATCTCGTCGTTGACGGCAAGGCTGGACCCATAACCTGGGCATCTTTACTCGAAGGAGTGGACTTGAAACCTATATACGAAAAGTCACTGAGCGAGAAGGATCTGAAGCGTTGGGCCCTTCGGCACGAACTGGATCTTCCCATTGCCAAGGCGCTTAATGCGTCTCTGGGTTTGGGGCGGGGCTACCTGGTAAGCGGAAAACCATGCATCTTCTTTCATGGCGACGTCTTCTGGAAGGAATTGGAATTTCGGGGAATGAATCCCAGCCTGATACTCGAGGATAGATTTAAAGATGTACTCTATAAGCGCAGGACTCAAAAGTTTTACCGGGGAGGAGAGGCTGAATACGATCGGCTGGAGCGGGCACTTTCCATGAGTGAATCCCGTATTGTCAAGACGTCTGCCTACTGTGCTGCAACTTGGGGCTCGTACCAGATCCTGGGATCCCACTTCAACCAACTGGGCTTCGATAGCATGCCTGAGTTCGTGGATGCAATTAAACTGCACGAAAAAGAACAGCTCAAGATATTGGGGAAGCTCCTGGAATTCAAGAAAAACCGGGACAAGACTCTGCTCGAATGGCTCAGGGAACGCAATTGGAGGAAATTTTCAAGAGCCTACTACCCCCGGGACTCCAGGGCGGCCCGCAGGCTTTCCCGGGAGTTAAAGAAGTCCCATGCGTACTACCTGAAGAATACGGAAAAAGAAGAAGGATAGCTGTCCTGTTTCTTGCATTGGAGGGGGCCTGACCGGTGAGCAGATCACGGCTGAGGGGCGTTTGGATATAACCTTTTGATAATCTATAATCGCCGAAAAGCATCTAGATTTAGCGACGGACGAAACTCCGGAAATGAACGAGATTATCGACTTCAAGCAAGTAAAAGTGCTTCACCTGGGGATGGTGGACGAGGGGGCCTGGGATCGTTTCAAGAAGCAACGCGAACAGTATTTTCAGTACTATCATTATTTCTTCTGGAAGCGCTGGTCACTGAGTAAAAAGGAAAATCGTTTTCGCGGCGAAGCCGATAAGGAATGGATTTCCCCGGTTAAGATTAAGGGCAATAACATCAGCCGTGTGCAGGCCTTCCTCCACAGACACGGATTTATGCCTTATGCCGAGATTGATGGAGTCTATGGTTACCGTACTTTGGCAGCCGTTCGGGTATTTCAGGAATATGTGCGCACCGTGGAGGAGTTCGACATCGGACTGCCCGATGGGCGTGTGGGCAGAGTTACGCATCGGCACATGCGACGCTGGAAAAAGGAATCCCTGTACTCGGCCTGGGGACCATCGGTTGATCCTAGGCAACCCTTTATTTATCCCGTTCCCACGGCCAGCGAAGAATACCTGCACTGGCTCACCCTGCTGCAGCAGACAGCCGAGGAATACGGAAGAAGGCTGAGGTTAAGTACGTCCGAGGATCTCGACAGGGATACGGACCTGTTTAAACTGCACGAACTATCCGGCTATCCCAGGATCACCGATAGCCTGCCGGTATCCCGATGGCAGTTCCATTCCAATGACATTCATTTAATAGGTCTGAGAATCGATCATGACAATCCCTCCCGAACCCGGGGTAATGATGATCTGTTCGTTCTGCTTATGAACGGACACGTATTTAAGTTCTGGGGTTCCACTGATCCCAAGCCCAGCCGCAGTCAGAATAATGCTGTGCAGGGCTACGAGCCTTATCTGGCAGAGGGTCAGCACCTGTATCGCTTCGGATGGCACAAGCTCAGCAATCTGAATTCCGTATACAAGGCACTGAAACCGGATAGCATAGGGGTATTGGTATACCGGGATTGGGATAAGGACGACGCCCTGACGGAAGCAGACATACGAGTCGGGCTCAATAGGAATCCTTCCGGGATCGAATCGCTGAACAACCCGAACATGGCGATTAATATCCATTGGTCTGGAAATGGCAGCAGCAACTGGTCTGCGGGTTGTCAGGTCATTTCCGGTAACAGTTACATCAACCATCAGGGAAAGCTTATAGACTGTACTCCCTTCTGTGCAGCTTCTACCTCCGATCTTAGCCCAATTTCTAAATCTGGGGTTAAGAATACCCGGGGAGCTTATAATTTCCTTGCCGATTTTGTCCTCACCTATGCAGGTAAACGGGATAAAGTAAGATATACCCTGGGTAGGGATGGAACTGTAGACCTGTTTGGCGATGAGTCCCTGATCGATAATCTTGCCACACCCGACATCGTGATGAGAATTCGGGAGGCAGATCAAAAGAGCCGTCAGATCGCCATGCTCGTCGAGATTATGGCCCATACGGGCAAGTGACCAAATTGGTGAAAAAGACCCGGCCATTCATCGAATGGCCGGGTCGTGTTTTTATTTGATCACAAATTTTTCTCTGGAATCCATTACGCCATTTTTCAACTGCAGAAAGTAGGCTCCTTTGTTCAAACTACTCACGTCTATGTCCAATTCTCCGTTGTCCGGATCGTAGTCGCGATACAGCAGGGTATTGCCTGATATGTCGTAAATGCGCACCGAGGTATTGGACCGGGCGTGATAATCGCTCAGCGAAACCCGCAGTCTGCCGTTTGCAATGGGATTAGTGTGGAGCATGGCTGCTTTAGAGTGAATAATGGTTTCTTCATATACACCCTGGCACTCCAGCGCAGTTGATACCCGAAGCGTGTTGGCACCTCTCTTTAAGGTGAGCTGTACCTGTTCATCGCTCACCACTGTGGTACGACCGTTCCATTCTACGGAATACGATTCGCCCCCGGAAAGCAGTACTTCCATACGATCTCCGGAGAGTTTACGGGTTTGTATGTCCAGCACTCTGGGTTGATCAATCTGCACGCTATAGCATCGAACTTCCTCCGGATTTTCCACCAGGGTTAGGCAGACATCGTATGAGCCTGCACCCAGGCCTGATAGGGCGAGACTTCCGTTCAAAAAGCCCGAGGCGACGATTTCATCATTCATGCGGGCCTCCGCCATGAATACATACTCGCTATCGGAAGTAAGCTCTATTCCGCCATCGTTCTGATTCTGACACGACTCGCCGATGGATGAAATGACCAGTGCGTTTTCAGGAAATACCACCAATTCACAACCCTCTTCATTGACCGGGCTTCCCAAGGGGGAGTATGGACATTGATCGATTTGATCGTCCACACCGTCGTTGTCATCATCCGGATCGCAGCGATCCGAAAGGCCGTCACCGTCGAAGTCCTCTCCCTGTGGGATAGTGACCAGTTGGGTCTGAGTGGAGCTGTTACCCTGCTGGTCGGTAAAGGTCCAGGTGACGGTGGTGGTTCCCTGCTGGGTGATGGGCAGCTGGGCATCATGGGTAGCCGTAACCTGCCCTGAGCAGTTATCGGTAGCCGTTGGCGGGGTGAGCTCCGTGAGTTCGCATTGTGCGGTAATCACATCGAGTTCGGCGCTGTCGGGCACCGGTGGCGTGTTGTCTTCGAGGGTTACCAGCTGGGTCTGCGTGGAGGAGTTACCCTGCTGGTCGGTAAAGGTCCAGGTGACAGTAGTGGTTCCTTGCTGGGTGATGGGCAGCTGCACATCATGGGTGGCCGTAACCTGCCCTGAGCAGTTATCATTAGCCGTCGGAGCCGTTAGCTCTGCAAGTTCGCATTGTGCGGTGATCACATCGAGTTCAGCGCTGTCGGGTACCGGTGGGGTGGTGTCTTCGAGGATTACCAGTTGGGTCTGCGTGGAGGAGTTGCCCTGCTGGTCGGTAAAGGTCCAGGTGACGGTAGTGGTTCCCTGCTGGGTGATGGGCAGCTGGGCATCATGGGTAGCCGTAACCTGCCCTGAGCAGTTATCGGTAGCCGTTGGAGCCGTTAGCTCTGTGAGCTCGCACTGAGCGGTAATGGTCTCGAGTTCGGCGCTGTCGGGCACCGGAGGCGTGTTGTCTTCGATGGTTACGGTCGCAGTTGCGGTGAATTCCTGATCATTGATGTCTGTGAGTGTTAGTGTAACCTGGTGTTCCCCTAAATCCTGACAGGAGAATTCGCTTCGGTCGATAGCGTAATCCGCAATATTGACATTAACGTAGTTACCCCCGTAGATATCCTCGGCACTAATACTGGCTTCTCCGTTTTCGTCCAGAGCCACTGAGATATTCCTTACCATGTGATAGCTGGTTGCTATATGATCCTTGACCCAGTAGCTCCAGTCACAACACGAGCCTGAGCCATCGCTGTGTTTGTAGAAAATACCTCCCCAGCCCCTGGCATTTACATTTTCACCTACATCCCTCAAGTATTGCTCAAGGTCATAGATAACATTCAGGCCGGTATCCAATATGTGGGATTCACCATATTCATAGGTACGTATGGATATGAACATTCCATCCGGCGCTTTCAGGTAGATGGGCTGATCCACTTCATAGTAGAACAGATTGTTACCCGTAGTATAGGCAAAACGGAAATCGGAGCCATCGGCAGGCAACACATTAGGTTGAATCAAAGTGAGTGTTCCGGCAGACTCTACCGATCCGGCGGTGTTGGTCACAGTCAGAGTACCGGAGGCCCCATCCGGAACCACTATGGTGAGTTCGGTAGGAGAAACTACGGTGAAGGAAGTAACCGGAGTGCCGGCCAGGGTTACTTGGGAGGTTCCGGCGAAATTCGTCCCGGTGATGGTTACGGTCTCCCCGGCCGGGGCCGAGGTAGGAGAGAAGGAAGTAATGGTTGGCTGCTCCTCCCGCGCGAAGGCGATGTGATTTTTGGTCCAGTAGCTCCAGTCGCAGCACGAGCCTGAGCCATCGCTGTGCTTGTAGAAAATACCTCCCCAGCCCCTGGCGTTTACATTTTCTCCTACATCCCGGAAGTACTGCTCGAGATCAGTGATTTCATTCTCCTCAGTGTGCAGCACGAATGGACTCCCGGCTAAACCCGTTATCTCGGTCTTTATACTGATGGTCATGCCTTCAGGAGCCTTGAGGTGTATGGGCTGGTCGACAGTGTAATAGAACACATAGCTTGAGTTGGTGTAGGCAAAGATGAATTCGCTTCCATCCGATGAAAGCTCGGTCGCCGCAGGGGGGATTGCGCCTGGGTGCTCAGGTGCCTTGGCCAAAAGCATAGGGACAAGAAGTAAATACGCAAGCAGGAAGATTGGGACGTTAGGTTTCATTTTGTTGATTTTTCCTATTAAAAGTTGCAAGTCTAGGAATCCGAAGGCATGGAGAGAAATATTTGTTGTAAGCCTTACTCTTACTGTTGGTTAATCGTTAACTGATGTTTGTCAGCCTGTTAGGATGTAGTTCGTCGAGATGTACTGATCCTGAAGATAGATTTCCTGCCCATCCGGCTGTCAGGCGCAGCCGAATCCTGGGGTTGGGTGACATCATCGGAAAATAGGCGATGCCGGTCATTTAAGGGTAAAGGCAAGGGCTCCAGTTAGTGGGTATTTTCTGGGGTGTAGGATGTCGGGAAAAGTCTAATGGGGTATGTCCGCCCGGACGTTTAATTGCCTTATTTGCTAACTTTCAAGAGAAATTTCACCAACCTCCCAAAAATACAAACCCCCAGAACGCATGTATAAGAAACTCCTGATCCTGATCATTTTGGTATTCCTATCCTCCTGTAAGAGACAACCCTCCGATGTATTGTATTCCTCCGATTCCTTTACCCTCTACCGAGATAAGGTGGTACAGGGTAAGAATGTGGCTAAGGTCCAATCGCGCGAACACATCACTTCCAATTACCGAAGTCCCGCCAGTTCGACCTTTTCCCGTCTGATAAAATTTAAGTTTTCCATCAACGAAAAGGATAATGAACTTCCTCCGGGAGCGGATCACTGGGTGGTGATCAGGGAGGGAAATCAAACCCCGGTAGTTACTTTCGGCGAGAAGCCGGGCCCCGTGCCCGAGGTCCCTTCCGATTACCTTCCGACGAACTACGAATACACTTTTCTGCTGGATGTTTCCCCGGTGTTTCGACAATTTGAGGAAAAGGGCTATTATGAGGCCTGGGACGGTTCGCGTGTGGCCGAGGCGGATTTTCAGGGTTTTTTTATTGCGGGCGGGGCCGAGCCGCTTACCTGGGATTTCGTTAACCTCGGAAATCAAGGGCTACAGATGCAGCCCACAGAAGAGCCGCATATCTATTCCATAACGGTTCAGCTTAATCCGTACAACGAAGAGGATTATCAGGACAAGGAATGGAAGCCGGAACTGGACGTTACCGATAAGCCTCAATATCAATCGGATCAGCCCATAGTCGATGCACTATTTAACCTGTCCCTGGAGGAGGCCAGGAAGAATATCGAGCCGGATAGTACCTTGCGCACCGGAGCGGAATGGGGTGGGGTCTGGACCCGTGATGTAAGCTATTCCATACTGTTGGCATTCGCCTATCACGAACCCGAGGTGGCTAAGATCAGTCTGAGAAGGAAGGTGCGAAGGGGCCGAATAGTGCAGGATACCGGTTCGGGTGGTGCCTGGCCGGTGTCATCGGATCGAACTACCTGGGTACTCGCCGCGTGGGAAATCTATAAGGTAACCGGCGACCGTGCCTGGCTTGACGAGGTGTATCCTATCATTAAAAACTCTCTGGAGGACGATTATAAGACTTTGTACGACTCCAAGACGGGTTTGTATAGCGGAGAATCGTCGTTTCTGGACTGGAGGGAACAGACCTATCCCAAATGGATGGACAACCGGGACATCTATGTTTCTCAGAATTTGGGCACTAATGTTGTTCATTATCAGGCACATCGGATACTGGCTGAAATGGCGCGGATTAAAGGCGAGCCCCATGAGACCTACGAAATGCGCGCATATGGAATCAAGAAAGGGATTAACGCATTCCTATGGATGAAAGAGCAGGGTTACTATGCGCAATATCGCTATGGGAGGGACGAGTTAATCTTCTCTCCCAGATTTGAGGCTCTGGGTGAGGCCCTTGCCATACTCTTTGGTGTAGCGGATGAGGAACGCGCTGCCTCGATTATAGCACGTTCTCCGCTAACCGAATTCGGGGCCACCTGTATCTTTCCCCAGATACCCGGCATACCTCCCTACCACAATAATGGCATTTGGCCTTTTGTCCAGTCGTACTGGAACTGGGCTGCGGCCAAAACGGGAAATGAGGCCGTACTCAATCACGGACTGGCCAGTATATATAGGGCAGCTGGCCTTTTTCTTACCAATTACGAGAATATGGTAGCCGAGACAGGTGATTTCCTGGGAACGGAGGTTAATTCGGAACGCATGCTATGGAGTATGGCGGGGAATCTGGCCATGGTTCACCGCGTCTTTATGGGCATGGAATTCGAAACGGACGGTTTGTACCTCAATCCCGTTGTCCCGGAAGTATATGGAGGCAAGAAGGTACTTTCCCGTTTTCCCTACCGGAAAGCCACACTGGATATGACCGTTTTGGGACATGGTAACCGGATAAAGTCCGTAACCATCAATGGAGAGCAAAAGGACCAGGCATTTGTTCCTGCGGATGCCAAGGGTCCATACACTATTGTGATTGAGCTGTCCGACGGGGATTTTCCCCACGACGAAATCAACCTGGTCGAAAATGCCTTTAGTCCGGCCACCGTATTAAGCCGACCCGGTCGTGGTCCGGTATTGGAATGGGATGCCGTTGAGGATGCTTCCGAGTATCGCGTTTACCGAAATGGTGTGCTTGATACCATTCTTACGGATACTCAATACACACTGAAATCCAAGGAATTCTCATCGTTAATGGTCAGTGCCGTGGATGATTTGGGAAGTGAGGGGTTTGCAAGTGAACCTATTTTTACGGGGGGACAATCGCTGGCCTTTGAAATGGAGGATGTAGCCCGTGCGTCAGATCTACCTTATGTGAACTATTCCGGTAGGGGTTTCGTGGAGCTTTCCCTGAAGCATAACCGCGAACTGGTTATTCCGGTGAGTGTCCCCGCGGAAGCGACCTTCCTCGCGGATTTTAGATACTCTAATGGCAGTGGACGGTGGAATACCGACAATAAATGTGCGATTCGTAGCCTTAGTCTGAATGGAGAATACCAGGGCGTGCTCGTCATGCCCCAAAGAGGACAGGACGAATGGTCGGACTGGGGCTTTACCAATTCCTTCCGGCTCATACTGAAACCGGGCAGGAATACCATACGGATTCATTTCGAGGATTGGAATAACAATATGAATGTAAAGGTCAACACGGCCATGCTCGATGCCATGCGTCTGATTCGTATTGACTAGTAATCAATTAATTACCTGTATGTTTAACAAAAAAATAAAAACATTAAACATTTTTTAAGAGTCTGCTCGGATTAACCGGAATATCTTCGAGCAAACTTTAAAAACATATTATGAAATTGAATGTACTTTACGGGATTGCCCTGAGCTCTGTGGTAACCCTGGCTTCTTGTGCCGAGACTCAGAAGAAAAGCGAGACTGAGGAAACTCAAAGTACCCAGCCTGAAATGGTTGAGGAGAAAGCGGTCGAGAAGCCCAATATAGTCGAGGTAGCTGTAGGTGACGAACGTTTCTCTACCCTGGTAACTGCCGTTAAGGCCGCCGGTCTGGTAGAAACTCTGAGCGGAGAGGGTCCCTTTACTGTATTTGCACCCATCAACGACGCCTTTGCCGCTCTGCCAGAGGGTACGCTTGACAATCTGCTGAAGCCGGAGAATAAGGCCGCTCTTCAGGGAGTACTTACCTACCACGTGGTTGCCGGTAAGTTCGAGGCTGCTGCAGTGGTTGAAGCCATTAACAACAATAATGGTTCTTTGACACTAACTACCGTACAAGGCCAGGAACTCACGGTAGCCCTGGAAGAGGGTAAGGTGGTGCTTACCGATGCCAATGGTGGAAAAGCTACGGTAATCCTGACCGACGTAGAAGCGTCCAATGGAGTGATCCACGCCATTGACAGCGTAGTGCTTCCTGCCTCCGAGTAAAAGAAAACCGTTGAGAAGAAAGTGGGGAAGTGACCGTTTGGTGGCTTCCCTTTTTTATTTTTTTCTATGGAAAAGAATGTACTGGGTACCGAGCTCAAGGAGTGCGGATGTGATCCCAAAACCGGAATATATCGGGACTGCTATTGCCGCACAAACCAGGCCGATAGGGGTACCCACGTGGTTTGCGCAGTGGTTAATTGGGAGTTTCTCGAGTTTACCAGGAAACGTGGAAATGACCTCATTCGACCAGTCCCCATGTGGAACTTTCCCGGATTGAAGCCTGGAGATCGCTGGTGCTTATGCGTTAGTCGATGGATAGAGGCCGAGAGGGCAGGAGTCGCACCTGCTGTTGACCTGGAAGCTACACACGAAAAAGCTCTGGAGTCCGTATCCCTGGCCGTACTAGAGAAGTATGCCATCAAGCAGGGCACTTAAGGGAATTGAATAGTCCTTGAAAGTATCCTTACCCTTGAGTTGTAAGTGATAACTACGCTTAGTATATTCGGACTTAACCGGTTCTTTGGCTAGTGCCCGAATGCCGGTTTCCGGATATGGAACCTAACCGACCAACCCCATACTTACGCTATATTACCCGGCCCGAGCTAATCACTTTGCTCATCACCGTACTCATAGTTGTCTTGTTTCCATGGCGTACCGAAAAGTTCCGCATCACTATGGAGGATAGCAGGATATACTGGGAAGGTGCGAATTTTTACATGGAGGACCTCGATGGTGATGGTAGTTCCGAACACGTACTCCTTTTCCCTAACTCTGTGGGAGAGGCCTCGTTCCATTTGTTCAACGATAGGGGGGAACTCCTGAATCAGTGGAACTTCGATGGAACATTTTTGAATCGCAGGCGTTTAGCCTGGTTCACCGATGTGAACCGGGATGGGTTTAAAGAGGTGATCAACTTTAGCAGGCGAGAGGATTCGGTGTTTCTCAACCTGGTTCAGCCTTCGAACGAATCAGGTTTTGCCAGGCTTCAGGTGTTCATAGACACCATCGGAAATTACGTTCCCAGCAGGGCATACGAAGACCTCCATGAGGTGGTTTCCACCCAACTTTATAACGATAGGGGACCCGGACGCGATTCTCTGCTTTTTTTTTCGCTCGAGTCGGGTTATTCCGGCTATCCCCGGAGTCTGTATCGGCTAAACCTGAAGGACGGTTCCCTGAAGCGCAGTGCGCATTTGGGCAATCGATTAGGAGGATTTAATGTGGCGGATCTGGATGGTAATGGAAGCCCGGAATTCCTGATGATAGTGAATTCTTCATCGAATGACCGCTGGTTTCACGATACCTACTTTAACCGGACAGACGAGAGCAGCTGGCTTATGATACTCGATTCAGAGCTTGAGTTTTTTATCCCCCCCAGGGAGTTCAAATCCGAATTCAGCAATGTTATTCCGGACACCATTTTGCGGGACAACCAGACCCGCCTGCTGGTCTCTGTGCTTACTAAGAGACAGGACGAACTTCCTTCTCACTTTCTGCTGCTCGATACCAGAGGAAGGCAATTGGATAGCACTGTGATCGGGAAATCAAGACTCAAAGTCCGAAAGGAAAACCAGGGCATGGGATTCCTGGTGTATGTTTTGGAAGAGGGCAGGCTGCTTATTTTCGATCGGGAACTGCAGTTGCAGAAAGAAATGGATGTTATCGGACCGACCGAATATCAGAGTCTGGATATCGACCGGGATGGAGATGCCGAATGGGTATTTAAAGACAGCAGGCGGGACGAATTGCAGATTTACAGTCCGGATTTTGCTCATGTAAGCTCCATACGACTACCAGTCCGGCTGGACGATAAGGATCCCATGGGAGTGCAGCAACACGGTAGAGGTACGATTCTCTGGATCTACAGTGGTGACCGCTTAATGCACTTTCGCTACGGAATTAATCCATGGTACTTTGGCAGACTGGCCGTATATCCCCTGATTTACCTGATCATTTTCGGGGCCGTAAACCTCATCATGAGGGCCCAGTCCTGGCAGGAAAAACGAAAAAGGGACATTGAGCGGCAAATTGCCGAACTTCAGATACAGACCGTAAAGAACCAGATGGACCCGCATTTTGTCTTCAATGCGATCAGCACCATAGCAGATATGCGACTGGAAGACAAGTGGGAGGCCGATAGGTTTATTGGGGAATATTCGGACTTCATGCGGAGGACGATTTCGGGCTCGGATAAGATCATCTATTCGCTCAGGGAGGAGATCGACTATGTAGAGAACTACATACGCCTGCAAAAGCTCAGGCTGGGTTTTGATTTCAGGCATGAGATACGAATAGCCGATGGTGTGAACCTGGATTTACAGGTTCCCAAGCACCTATTGTATTCCTATGTGGAGAATGCAGTCAAACACGGCCTGAGCCGCAACGGAGAGGAGGGGTTGTTGTTCATTGACCTGAAAAATCGGGAAGGAGCGTTGCATCTATTGGTATTCAACAATGCCCCCTTGCAACAAGCCGAAAAAGACTCCAGGTATTCCACCGGTAACGGCATGCGGATCATGCAGGATATGTTTGAGTTGTATGAGAAGCGGTACCAGCGCACCGTAAAAATCCACGTTAAATCCCCTATGGAGTTTGAGGGCGAAACGGGGTACGGAGTAGAGCTATGCATAGGGGACTAAGCTGTGAATTAGGCTGCACTTCGACGAATAGCCGCATTCTCCCATAATTTATGCCACCTAACCATCGTTGGAGGTATAGATCGCCCCAATCCAAGTGGATGATCCCAAACCACCAAACCCTATGGAATCCAGGTTAAAACACGTATTGATGATTGACGATGATGAGACCGTCAACTTCGTGCACAGGCTTCTGCTCGAGAAAGTCAGTCCGGGTATTAAGCATTCCACCGCATGGAACGGTAAGGAAGCGCTTGATGTATTGACCGCTATCGAAGAACCCGATGACTTTCCCCAGCTTATTTTGCTCGATATCAATATGCCCGTTTTGGATGGGTGGGGATTTCTCGAGGCCTTTGCGCAATTCGATGCCCGTTTACGCGAATTAGCTTCCATAGTGATCATTACGGCCTCCATGAACCCGGATGATGTGAAGCGTTCTCAGATGTTCGAAGATGTAAAAGTCCATATATCCAAGCCGCTGAATACAGAGCGGTTGGAATGCATCTACAAGGACCTCTTTGCAATGTCTCCGGCAGAATAAAACGAGGGTTTATTCTCAACAAAGCCGTAGGCAACGTAAGCGGAACCTAAAAGCTCATCAGCTCTTTAAAGCGGGCAGTCTGCCGACGCGATACCTCCACCTCAGTACCATCTTTGAGATACAGGCGAATGGTTCCGCTGAACCAGGGTTCGATACGCTCTACCCATTTCAGGTTGACAATCTGTTGCCTATTGGCCCGGAAGAAAACCTGAGGGTCGAGTCGGGACTCCATGTATTGCAGGGATTTGGGAATCATGGGCTTGAATTCTTCAAAGTGGATGCGGGTATAACTGTCCATCACTTCGAATAGCCGAATGTCCCGGAGGTGAACGAACCAGCATTTTTCACCGTCCTTCACGAATACGCGGCTGTCTCCGGAAAGGGTCTTGGCAACGGATTTTTCCCGGTCTCTGGAAAGCCGCAAACGCTCCAGGGCCCTGACCAAGCGCTCCTCGGTTACCGGTTTTTTGAGTTAATCCAGTGCATTGTATTCGAATGCCTTGATGGCGAATTCGTCATAAGCGGTAACAAAGATCACCTGGGGGACCTCGTCCAGAGATTCCAGGAGCTCGAAGCCGTCCTGTCCGGGCATTCGGTTAACCATCGCGATTTCCGGGAGCGGTAAATAGGGCGGGGCGAATGGTTGCGGTTATGCTAATTAGAGGCGAGGCCGTAACTATTCTGAGGAAATTCGCACGCAAATGAATCATTGGCTGTAACACATCCGAGCCGAAGACAACCAATAGAGTGCAACACTATTATCATGGACGAGAAGAATATCCAATACATCAAAGCTGCATTTTATTTCGGGCTCGTTGGCCTGGCCCTAGTTGTATTTGCCGTCCTGTTTTCGGGTTTCATACGCAAGGCCGAAGAAGATAAAAAGGAGCTGAGGGCGGTCCGACGAATCGTCACTGAACTCGCGTACTACGAATTTATTCAGACGAATGGGAGTCGGCAGATGGCTGAGGTAGCGGAAGCAGCGGATCGGTTGCTGGAGGACTGCCGAAAAAAGGGTACAGGGAGAGCGGAAAGTGAGATTCGGATCGACCTTCACAAGCTCACCTGGCTTTTCCATTCCGGGACACCGACTACCCAGTACAGCGTTCTGAATGCCTCCGGGGACTTCGACCTGATACAATCTATTGAGCTTCAGGACCAGTTGATGCAATTTCACGCCGACGTGGAAAAACTGATCATGTTCGAGGAGATTCAGGTGCGCTATGTCGATCAACAGCTACGGCCTTTCCTTAATCGCAATACCGACCGCACCGGTATGGAGGTCTATGGAGCCCCGTCTAAACCCGATTCGGTTATGGTTCAGTACCACGGCAGCCCGTTTGAATTCGACCTGGACGATTTGCTGGCGAACCGGGAGTTTGCCAACATACTCGTCGATGTGGGTTTTCATACCGATCGCCTAAAGTTACCTTATGACCGAATGGGCATTGGCATCGAGCGAATGAAGGAGACCATAGAAGTACACTATCCTGAAGTGGGGTGGAAACCCTACGTCCCCTTCTAGATTTATGCTCACCTCAACCTTTCCCCGAAAACAGTTGACCCTTTTTTTTGACGCGGCGGATGCTGAAGTGATAGAGGCCATTCGAAGGGCCTATAATCCCAAGCAGCACAGGCTGATCGCCGCACATGTGACCCTATGCCGCGATGATGAATGTGGGGACGAGGATGGATTGAAGACCAGGGCCGGGGAACTTTCGGTTTCTGCCTTTTCACTCCGCACGGGTGCATTTCACAGATTCGCCGAAGGAAAGGGACTTGCACTTGAGCTGAGGGACACCCAGGGGGCCTTCCGTAAGTTGCGGGAAGCCCTGCTCCCTGACGCGGAAATGGAAAGACGTGAGCAGCGACCCCATATTACACTTATACATCCGAGAAATGCGACCTGTTCCGACCGCATATACGAAACCATACGAGAGCTACCCTTGCCGGGTTTTGTGCGTATCCGTTCGCTAAGCTTTATCCGGCAACGGGAACCCAAGCTTCCCTGGGTGGAAGAATGGAATATCACATTCGGGGCGTAAGCTTTTTTACCTGAATTGGTGTGCAGTGCTTACCTTTAAGTAACCTTAGCCAATAAATACAACGACCATGAGAGGCACTGTGATTATCTTCGACCGAGAGACTCAGAAAGGAAAAATCAGCGGCCAGGATGGCAAGCGCTACGATTTTTCGGTAAGCGACTTACGAGGTGCCGTTGCCGAACCTCACAACGGCATGGAGGTGGACTTTGAGGCACACGGAACGGAGGCCAAAGACATCGTCGTCATACAGCAGTCCGCATCGGCCACCAACAAGTCCCGGGCCATTTACATACTCCTCGCTTTTTTCCTCGGCACCCTGGGTATCCATAATTTCTACGCCGGTCGAACTCTCTGGGGGGTCATACAGCTGCTCATTGGACTCACTTCCCCCTTTCTGCTCTTCGTTTCCCTGATTCCCCTGTACGTCTGGATATTGGTGGAAATGATCGTGATCACCGAGGACTCCGAGGGAAGGAAAATGATTTAATGTACAGGGGATGGACCTGCGGGAAACGGTTAGGAGTAATCTGAAGTGGCGAAGGATTCTCCTGCTTTTTATCATAGCCAATGCGCTGTACGTCCTTATGCTGATGGTTACCGTGCCCATGGTGATCGGCTATTCCGGAGGTTTGCCCATACTCGACCTGATGCCTCTGGGCTATGACATGGAATATGTGAACACCCTCTTTGATACCCTGGGGGAGGAAGGCCGATCGGCTTATCTGTACCGTCAGCTGCCCGTAGATATGGTTTACCCCCTGTTCTTCGCTATCAGCTATTCGCTGCTCATGGCATTCGTGATCAAAGGCTTAGGCAAGATGGATTCGGGCTGGTTTTACCTGTGTCTGCTGCCGGTTTTTGGAGCATTGGGCGACTATGCGGAGAACATAGGAATCATTCGCCTGTTGCAATCGTATCCGGATCTGAACGAGAATCTGCTAGCCTTTACGCGGGCCGCATCCGTATTAAAGAGCATGACGACCACGGTATTTTTTCTGACGCTGATCGTGGCTGTCGCCTTATTGGGGAGTAAATCCCTGCTGCGCAGAACCTAGACTATACCTGATAGGTTTTCCAATTTCCAAGTCGAAACCAGTATATGGCAACTCCAGCAAGCAGTACCTCGGCCAGGGTGATCGCGAGGAAAACGCCATTGGGTCCCCATTCGAGTGTAATGGCCAGCAGATAGGCCAGGGGAATCTGGACGCCCCAGAAGGCGATGGCGTTGATCCGGGTAGGTGTGCGTGTATCCCCTGCCCCGTTGAATGCCTGAACGACCACCATGCCATAGGCGTAAAACAGGTATCCGGCGGTAATGATACGCAGGCAGAGGCTGCCGTACTTCACGACTTCGGGTGCCGGACTAAATGCCATCAGTATCTCTTTTGCAAAGACGAGATAGGCAATCGAAATCACGCCCATAAAGATCGCATTGTATTTGCCGGTAATCCAGACCGATTTTTCAGCCCGGTCGGCCTGTTCAGCACCCAGGTTCTGTCCGACCAGGGTCGCAGCCGCGTTACTCATCCCCCAGGAGGGCATGAGTGTGAACATGATCACCCGTATGGCTATGGTATAACCGGCGAGTACTTCACTGCCGAATTCGGCCATGATGCGCATCAGGAATATCCAACTCGAGGTTCCGATAAGGAATTGGGCGATTCCACCCAGCGATACCCGGATGAGGTTCAGCATCTGCTCGCCCTGCCATCGAATATCACTCCAGGCCAGTTGAATGCGGGAGCGTCCGCCAAAAAGGATAAACAGTTGAAACAACACGGCGCTTCCCCGACCTATATTCGTAGCTATCCCCGCTCCCATTACCCCGTATTCAGGGATGGGGCCCAGTCCGAAAATAAAGATGGGATCGAGTATGATATTGAGCCCGTTGGATAGCACCAAAGTCCACATGGCCAGGGAGGCATCCCCGGCTCCGCGAAAGATCGCGTTGATCAAAAAGAGTAGCATGATGGTCAGATTACCTCCCAGCATCCACTCCGTATACCCATGACCGCTCTCGATCAGCGTTTCGCTTCCTCCCATTAGGGCGAGAATCTCCTTGGCGAAGAAGATACCAATCAGACCCACAACCACCGCTACCACCACACCCAGGATAATCGCCTGTACCGAGGCCTCCCTTGCCTTTTTCAACTGCTTTTCCCCCACCCGACGGGCAACCAGTGCAGTGGCGGCCATACTGAGCCCAATGGCTACGGCATACAATAGGGTAATCACGGATTCGGTAAGTCCTATAGTCGCCACGGCCTCCACGCTCACCCGGGATACGTAGGCGATATCCACCAGGGCGAAAATCGACTCCATGAGCATCTCGAGTATCATGGGTACGGATAACATGAAGATGGCCCTGGGGATGCTACCCTCGGTGTAGTTTTCGGTGGTCCCGGATATGGCGGTCCACAGGTCTTCTCCCGCCTTGCGGACGACGTCGGTCAGAGCGGACATGGTTAGGTATTAGTGGGGCAAAGATGATAAATAACGGAAAGGGATGACGACTTTGGCTCCATTTTTTCACATGTACTTCCGAATATAGTTTGAATAAAAATCACGCCTATCCGGACGATCCCTAAAAAAGTGGTTTTATATGATTTATATCATACTAAGCGCCATTATCTACATTCATATTGTAGCCATTAACTTATAAAATATTTAAGGTATGGCTAGTATTCTAGTACATTATGAATCGGGTAGTGTGCTACCCATTCATCCCGAAGCCTTAGAGGTGCACCGTCAGTGTATCAATCGCTTTATCTCAACGTCAGGGATAAGGCTTAAAGAAGAAAAGGGAACCTTTGAATACCAATACTGTCACAGAACCCGCACTTTTCGGTTCTGCCGCTGGACCGGCCGTTAGTTATCGGGTTTTGAGTTCAAGCGGGAAATCCTTGGAGAAGTTGGACTTTCCTTCCCCGGGTTCACGGGTGTCGTACGGAATTCTGTTAAATTTTCCGTTGGTGATTTCGTAGGTGCTATCCTCGTTTTCCGGTTTTATAACCAAAGAGAACTCGCCTGAAATAATTCGGTTAATGGTGTCGATCGCCGTGATCGTTACCGAAAAGGGTTCACCCTGGGCATAGACGCCATTGAAGACATCCGTTTCAGGATCGAAATTTTCTTCGTAATTGGCCGAAAACACCACACCCCGGTCCAGGCTGCTTTCATCCCATGTTTTGCCCGCCTCCTGTGGGACATTTTCAGTGTCGTTGATAATCATGGTCAGTATCCAGTAATTCCCGCTCACACCGGCAAAACCCGCGGTGATACCCAGGGAATTCGGGACCCCGTTAACATCACCAAACCGGGCGGTAGCCAGAAACTGGGTAGATGTACGGTCGGCCCCATCGATTTCGAAAGTCATGGTTCCCACCGGGGTGAGCAGGCCCTGATCCACCTGGTCTTCGTCTTTACTGCACCCTGTAAGGAGCAGCACACTCATCAAACAGCCGGTCCAATGAACTACCCGGTTTGCGAACCTAGTAGATAATACAAACATACCTCTCTCTTTTTGTAGTTAGCACGGGCCAGAATTGGGCTACCCATACTTTGTTATGGCCGGATTCCGGAACCAAAAGGACAAAATACTTAAGCGTATCGGGCCTCTTCAGAAGCCCGATTAACCCATTACTGTTCGATAAAGCCAATCTGGTTGAAACTCCCGTTTGTAATCTGGTAGGTGTTGTTTTCCGTATCCCGAATCTCCAACGAGAACTCGCCGGTTATGGTCTCATTGACAAAATCTACTGAGGTAATCGAAAGCGAGAACGGCTGTCCGTTTTGATACTCGGCTCTAAAGAAATCGTTCGTAATGTCAAAATTCTCAGAATAGGTGGCGGTGAATGTGGTATTCGCACCCAGAGTATCCTGATCCCAGGATTGCCCATCGCTCACCGGAATCGCCTGATCGGAAGAGATCAGAAGAAGAATCGTCCAGTTATTACCGGAGAAATCGGTAAAACCAGCGGCAATTGCGAACGTATTGGATTGTCCGCCGATGCCTTCATTGAAAGTTGCAGTAGCTGAACCCTGTAAGGAAGTTCGAGCCGCCCCGTTGATTTCCAGGGTCACGGTACCCGTCGGTGCGGGATTCAGACTTCCGTCTTCACTTGTACTGCAGGATTGTAAAGTCAGTACGCATAGGGGCATTGCTGCTGCCTTAATCATTGTTTTCATAGCGTTAATCATTGAGGTTTTTCCTCTTCTTCAGAGGTTGACGATATGTAAAGATTGCAATAACGTGAAAGAAACGCATACAAGCATAGTCCTAAACCGAATATAATCATTACAAGCGGACCAAAACCGGGGTGTTCTCGATTCGGGTTGCGACCCGGGTTTAAACAGGTCTCAAAACCTGTTTTGGGTCGATTGGAACGGATGTTCCCACTATTCTTGCCTCAAAATTACAGTCATGAAATACATTTTTTTAGCCTTAATCGCCATGCAGATGGTCGCCGCCCAGGAAACCTGGACAGACAGGTCTCGTATCTATCCCGATCGCCTCAGGAATATCCCTACGGGACTGCTCCTGTATCACAGTCCGAACCCTAACTACCCTGAAGTTAATACTGAAAAGGAAGGCGCCGCCTACAAATGGGTACACAGTACGTGCGTAATCGCTCAAATAGACGATTTGCAAGTGGTGGAAGCCGGGAGTTTCATATGGACCCAGCAATCGGGCTGGATTCCCAATATGAAGTTCGGGCCTGGGGAAGTTGCCCGTCGATTCGGTAACTCCGAAGAAGTATTGCAGAAAGAAACTACCTATTGCTTTGATGGAAATACACGGTACAGCAATCAGCTTTTTGGAGGCGATGCACTGTGGTATGTGCTGGCCCGGGACTCGTCAGGGAACTTGTATAAAGGAGTAGGTATCATCGAGACAGAATCAGAAATTCAAAAAACAGAGGACTAATGAAAAAATTCATCATCATACTTCTATGCGCAGGCAGCCTTATGGCACAGGAATCTAAAATTAAAAGTTCCGATGTGCGCTGGACGGGTTATGGGGCAGTCGGAGGATATTCCCTGAGTGGCAGCCTTCCGGTTCAGCAGGCTACCTTCGAGAGGGACACCCTGGGAGATCTCGAGACTGGCAGGGTGGTTTTCAATATGAAGGGCATGGCTCATGAAAATGAAAGTCTGTTGAGGCACCTCAAGAGTGAAGACTTTTTCTATGTTCGCAAATTCCCCACGGCAACGTTTCAAATCCGGGAGATTAGGGATACGCTTCTAATAGGGGCGCTAACCATGAAAGGTGTAACCAGAAAGGTGGAAGTACCCTGCCGGATAGTACGCACCCAATATGGAACGCGGCTCGGCGGCGAAGTGCGTATCGACTGCACCGAGTTCGGGGTCAACTACAATTCGGATAAATTCTTTCAGAACCTGGGTTCCAACGCGATCAAAGACGAATTCCTGGTGGAGTTCGAGTTGGTTGTGGAATAGATTATACCTCGAGTCGATAGTGTATTCAAAGGCATTTGATAGAAGATGGAATGGGTTCCCGATTCATGCACTAGGGAGCCCTCATATTTCGACCTAAGGAAGACCCGAAACAGGCAGGGTAAAGTAAACCGTGGTCCCCTGGTGTTCCTTGCTCTCGACCCAGATGCTACCGCCGTGCTTTTCAACGAAGTCCTTGCAGAGGACGAGTCCGAAACCGGTTCCTTTCTCCCCATGGGTACCCGAAGCCGCAGTATTGATCTTGATGTCGAACAGTTTATCCTTCATAGTGTCGGGTATACCCACGCCCGTATCGGTTACTGATACCAGTACAAAGTCTCCGGCGGGTTCGGCACGAAGTATAATTTGTCCCCGCTGCGGGGTAAATTTTATGGCATTGGAAACCGTGTTGCGAACCACTGTAGTAAACATGTTCTTGTCTGCGTTAATAGCGAGGTTTTCTGAAATCTCGTTGATGATCCGTATGGACTTTTTGGCCTCCGTACCCGTAAGCAGGGCGGTGGTACCGGCCGCTATGGTCCTGACATTCAGATGTTTGGGATTCATGGTGATCTGCCCCTTCTGGGCTCTTGACCAGGTGAGCAGGTTCTCCAATAACTTTTAGGTGTGTTCGATTTCCCTGTGCATCATTTGCAAGTATTCCTGCTGGTGCTGGCCATCGTCGTTTTGGATGATCTCAGACAGGGCGAGCATGGAACCCATGGGTCCCCTCATATCGTGGGAGACTATGGAAAAGAATTTGTCCCTGGTGGCGATGGTCTCCTCTAATTCCATTTCTTTATCCTTGAGCTCGGTGATATCCTCCAGGGTAATCAGCACGTGCTCCTTGACACCCATATGTACTTTGGCTGTGGTAAGCAGGAACTTTAGCCGTTTGGTTTCTCCATTCACATCGAGGTCGAGGAATCCTTCCCTTTTGTAATGAACTTTTCCCTTGTTAAATGTGCTCATGACGCTGTTACGCAGCACGCAGCTTTTGCATTTTTCTGTTTGTCCACAGACTACTCGTCCTTCTGACCAGGCGTTTACACAATTGAATACTTCTCCCCCCAGGCGATTCAGCACGTCTTCCTTTTCCTTACCCAGGGTTTTCAGGGCAGTACGGTTGATATGGATCACTTCTACATCCTTGCTGACCAAAGCCAGGACTACGGCGGCATTCTCGAATACGGTGTTCTGAATGTTGGCGAACTCCAGAGGTGTTTCACTAAAGCTGCTTATAATAATGACTTTAAACAGGCTGAGAAGGAATGGAATAACGGTGATCGGATAACGTATTTTTCCGTAAATGCTTATGTGATTTGAGTTGATTTTCTTACACAAATAAAGAGGGTGAAGTACAGCACGGCCCTGCCTTTTCGGTTCGCCCGATAAGGGTTTTACAGTGGATCGAGTACTATAAGGATTCGATTAATGGGTTGGTGGGAAGCCATGCGATTATTAGGGTTGACAAACTGGTGGCCCTGCCCCATAATATGATTCGGATTTCTTACTATTAAGATGAATTAGAGTGTGATTGATATGGTAAATAGAGAGTCATTTCCAAAGTGGATGAATACCACATTAAAGATAGCCGCGGTCTACAATATCCTCTGGGGAGCCTGGGTGGTTCTGTTCCCAGGACACTTCTTCCATTTAACGGGCATGGAACCGCTGAATCATCCCATGATTTGGCAGGGGATGGGGATGGTGATTGGAGTATACGGTTTAGGGTATTGGTGGGCCAGTTCCGATCCCATCCGGCATTGGCCTATAGTAGCCGTGGGTTTCCTGGGAAAGATTTTTGGCCCACTGGGTTTTATCTTCAACTACCTCAACGGGACTGTGCCTGCCGAATTTGCGTATACCCTGATTACCAATGATTTTGTTTGGTGGATTCCTTTTTTTCTAATTCTCAAAAAGGTACACACAACTAGTGGTTGGGCTTTGAGATAGGGTTAAACAGGAATTGAGCCTCCCGGGGTCAAGAGGCTCAATTCACTTAGTGGCCATATTCAAACAGTTATTCGGCCTGCAGGTTTAGCTCTAATGCTTCTTTAACCAGTCATATGCGTAAGAAGCAACTTCTTCCCAACCTTCCCCGAGCGCAATCAGGTGATCGCGATCCTGGTAGATTTTGTGCTCCCTGATGCTTCCGTCGTCCTTGTATCGCTTGAAGTTTGAGGTGTTCAACGAAGCCGGAATGATGTGATCTTCTCCTCCGGAGATGAAAAGCATGGGGGCATGAGGCTTTTTAAAGTCAATTTTCCCTGCTTTTCCTAAAGTCTCCCTGGGAATGTTTCTGCTCTCTGGCACTGCGTACTGATCAAAAAAGTTATCCGATTCTTCCCTGGATAAGGTGTTGGCAAATGCGAAGTGAAACCACTTTTTTGTAGGGTGGTGTACGGAGTTGCCTTTGAGCGGATTCAGTAATCCCAGATTGGACTTGGCAAAGCTGAATTTTAAAGTAATTACTCCTTTCGGAGGTGCACTGCTGATGATTACAGCCGCTTCTGCCAAATCCTTTTCAATGAGTTTCTGAGCTACTAAACCTCCCATCGAGTGTCCCACGAGTATTGGTTTCTCGGGTAATGTGGCTATAAAGGCTTCCATTTTGTTGACTACATCTGTAAAAGTGACCTCCCCTAAACCATCAGGTGCATTATTCCTGAGTGCTGAAGGGGCCCCATCATGACCGGGAAAAGTCGGCGCATAAGTGGTATACCCTTTTTCCTTAAAGAAAGATTCCCAATCGGACCAGCTCTGATCGTTTAGGAATAGTCCGTGTATGAAAACGACTGTTTTTGATGAAATTGGTTTTTCCATAGTACTACCTGTTTTTGTTTGTGAAAATGTTTGTAAAGTGGTCGCCAGACCCATGGTTAAAAAAATGACTAATGTTTTCATAGTGCTTGTGTTTTTTAATTACAAGACAAAGCTCAGAAACGAGGTAGACGATTTCCTTAACCCAGGTTAAAATCGCTATCGGCTTGCGATTCTTTTCCTTATCCTGCTTAGCGATGGCCCCTGTATGCCCAAATAGGATGAGATATGGTACAGCGGAATCTGATGGTGAAGTTCAGGGTGGTTCTTAATAAGTTCTACATATCTCTCTTCCGGAGATTTCAGCAAGAAGCTTTCCATCCGCTCAATGACGACATTAGCGGCCATCTCCGCCATGAGTCGTCCGAAGCATTCCCATTCGTGGGATTGTTTGTAGAGGTCCTGGAGGTCGAAAATGTTGATGCATATTATATGAGCATCGGTTAAGGCTTCGGTATAGTATTCACAGGGAATTTGCCTCACGAAACTCTTGTATGCCGTTACAAAGCCATTTTGAGAAAAGAAGAACAAATTTTTTTCATCACCGGATTTGTGGTCTATGATGTACGATCGAAATGTACCTTGCACTACGAACCCAAGCTCTTTACAGACGTTTTTGTAGTCGTTAAAGAGTTCTCCTTTTTTAAAGGGCTTTTCGTGCCAGTAGCTGGAGGATAAGCTGAAGGCTTCTTCAGACATGCCCGAAAAATCGTGAAAGGCGGCTTGGAGAAGGTGTTGGGTGGATGTCATTTGAGGTGTTAAATATGGGGTTCCTACATTGCTATGTCCTTTTCAGAACTCGGAATTCAGGGTGTGCGGGACGCAGATGCTATTCCGGTCTTGTTTTAAAGTCAATTAGGAATTCTTTAAGAGGTATATCGCTTAGAGATCTGAATCCGGACCCGACAGTGATCTGATAATGACTGTTCGGCTGTAAATCTTCAATTTCAATGGTCAGCGATTTTCCGTCATCGGACCACCCAATTACATTTGTAATTCTCAGCAACGCATCGTCTCTTAGGGGTCCGTAGTCAAAATTTCTGAATCTCTGATTCATAGGTTCAGAAAACTCGATCGTAATGAACTTGGTTTTAGGATCAACCCTTTTATTGTTGTTCTCAAATGGCTGAATTCCGACTACTTTAGGTCGGCTGCTCTCGAAAGATTCTCTATAAATATGTAACGGCTCGTCAAAATAAGCCGCCTTCTCGACGAACTTGATCAATTCAGTTTCATGGTTATAGTTGAGCTCAATCATTTCTTTTATCGCTCTTTTTTTGTCGGGGGCAGCGTTATAATAGTTCTCACAAATCTTATAGCCTACATAGTAAGCCAAATCGCGCATCCCGAATTCATTATCGTCACTATTCCAAATCCAGTTGTAGAAGAATGGGGAAAACATTTCGAGCGCAAAACTCTCTTTAATTCGAGCATCGTTTTTTCTGCCAAATGCGATTTGTGGATTCGGGGATTTAACGTTTAACGCTTTTTCGGCTATAAATTCGGCAACCCCCTCGAGAACTGACTGAGCCAGCAAGTTATAGCCCCTAGTCGTCCCTTGTTGAGTATGAATGTATTCGTGAATATTAAGAAATACTATGTTATCGCCCGGATCGGATTTAAAATAACTATTGAGATGTGATAGATTATCTGGAAACTCGTGGGTTGGTGTATTTCTATCCGCCAATGCGAGTTCTGAGCCTATAAGGACCAAACTGTCCAAGGTCGTTCCATTAGTTCGCAGAGCACCAATCGTGAAGTAGATTTTTGCTGGTTTAATGCCAGGGTATATTTTTTTTAAATGGATAACTGCCTCATCCAGATCGGTGCTCAACCGGTCTGATTTCAGTGTTTTCTCTCTAATTGCTTTCCAAAATTCGGGGTAGTTATTAATGGCGTCTAAGTAATCCTGTGAAGTATAGTTTCTTGCTTGTCTGATTGCATTCAGACCCGCTGTTCCCTTTTGAAAATAAAGGCTATCGAGAAATGTCCGCTGCAACACAGAATCCTGGGTCGTCACGATATGGTCGTAGACTTCCCAAAAGTTGACAATATCGGTCGTTACTATATTTCTTGAGGGCGCCTCAGTTTTACATCCTGAAAATGCAATTGCCAAAGTCACTGCGGTAAGCAATCTCTTCATCCTTACGTGTTTCTGTTATTGGGTTATTTGCCTTGTGCGGTATGTAGCATAGTACTTCCTATTGGACATTTGACGTTCGGTCGATTTGAATCGATTCAAATCTTCCTTACTGCTTTAATGTATAAATTATCTAGGTAACTACACTACCGTTGTTGGGGGGAGTTTTCATCTCAGCAATTTTCACGCTTCCGGGAAAACAGTCTGTTGGGAAAATTTTAATGTTTCATGGTCTGGTCATAGGTTATCCATAATTTTCTTTTTTCATATCAGACATGAGAATGTTGATTCTCCCTTCAATTAATTTTCTAAATAGTCTTTTTTGATCTTTGTTCAAAAAGCTATTGTCAATAAGATCAGGCCACTTTTTTGCCCCATTCATCATTCTTTTCCAGAGATTTTCAATAGCTTTTTTTGGTATTCGGGCTCTTTCCATAGCGGTGTCAAAGTCGGTTTTGGTAAGTTTTCTTTTTTTACCATTCAGGGTAAGTGCCAACTCCTCAGCATCATCAGGAATTAGTAATTGTGCAGATATCATATCATAAGCTGGGGCTAGAGAGTACGAATTTCCATCTGCAGAGATCAGGGAGAAGTTTTTTAAATGCATGTCGTTGTTGCCTATCAAAAAGGATGCGATAACCTGTTCATAAAACCGGACTACATCAAAAAGTGGATTTTTACTAAAGGCGATGATACCTTTTGCGATTTGCTCATGAGAACCACGGTATTTATGCTCTGTCAAACGTTCAGTGAATTGACATGCATCTTCCATTGCCAGCTTGTCTCCATTTGCTTTTCGGTCTATTCTGCGCGTTAAATAAGCCAACTGGCCACCCTTAAGCGGAATTAACAAAAAGGGTACCGTATCAATGCCGCATGCTTTTGCCATTAGCATGGACAATGCTTCTGTTTCGGGCATTTGAGGGTATTCGGAGAAAGGCGGTTTTAAGATATATCTGCCATTTAATGCACCAACTATGGTTAACATGGGATTGGTTTCTTGGGTGAAACCCAACGAAAGTTTGGGCTGAACTCCCGTTACAATAACGCGTTGGGCCACATTTTCTTTGGCCAGCTCTTCAATTTGCGAAAGTTCATATTCCAATTCAAATACTGGCGTGTCTTCTTGCCAAAAAGCCTTCAGACAATTATGATGATACAGTTGCTCTTCAGTGGAAAGCGGTTTTTGACAGGCTAGACAGTTGCTCATTTTTCCAATACACTTATGTTGCCGATACAATCTTTGCAGATGGCTAATAAAAGCCCCATACGGTCACGCGGATTCAGTTTCCAGGTCTTGTAGGCGATATTCAATAACCATCCCTCCGGTATCAATCCGTCAAAAAATGGAAACAGGTAGTCTGAATGAAATTCTTCCTTTTGCAAAGGCAGTGTTAGGGAAACGGGAATTGCATTTTCCTGCTCCAAATACGCAGCGGAGTACCTAAAATGATAACCTTCCTCGTCCTCGACCAATATGCCGGCTAAGTCTTTATTTACCCAAATCTCTCCTTGTCGCATCACTTATAGGTGTTGGTGTTAGCTCATGTCCAAAGAATAACAGTACTTGATTGACTTTGTCGGTCATCAAATTGGGTTTTCCTTGTTCCAATTCACGCACGAACCTAAGTCCAACTCCAGTAGTATCTGAGAGTTCAACTTGGGTGAGGTTAAGCTCCTTTCTTCGCTTCCGAGTAAATTGAGCGATAGGATTAGATCTATTCCATGTTTCCATCTCTACACCTTTTAGGGTATAAAACTTATAAGATGTTTAAAATTATTGGCTATTTCGGAGTGATGGTGCCACCTGTTTCGGTCAAATGGTGCCACTTTGA
>CAZKFM010000016.1:0-58403 GCA_964552195.1 uncultured Flavobacteriaceae bacterium | reverse complement strand
AGCCCAACCTCTTAGCCGGACTCTATTCCTTCTCTTTATCTCACTCTCTAACAAAACGGGTGCAAATATATGCACGCTTTTAAGTCTCCACCAAACGAAAAATCAATTTTTTTGACACTATTTTCTTCTCATCAACGTTGACCCGAACCAAAGTATTGTTTATCTGATACTTACGCGGATTTATGCAAGGAAATATTTTTTAAATCAACTTAGGCCCGACAGCAATTAAGGGATCAGAATTGCATTTCATCGATAAAAACATACCGTTCGTCGAGCTTCCGGTTTTACAGAAATGCTTGTGATTTTTCGTTCATCCGCAACGGACAAAAACCTTGCCGGGGTCCCTCCCTACGGACTCAGGAAAAGAAGTTCCACACAACCCCAAAGCGGATTACAAAATCGCGATAGGGATACCCCGGTGCCGAAAAGAAGTTGTTCTCACTGAAGGAAGAATTCAGGTGTTCGAGCTTAAAAAATATCCGGGTCTGCCGAACTTTGGCATTCACGAAGATATCCACCATGGGAAACCCACCGATTTCCTCCTGGTTCTGGACAAAGAACTCGCCCAGCAGGGGGTGGTAGCCATCCATATTATACTTTGGAAAATACTTGACCGTGGCACCGGTGTGCAGATACATGGCCTTACGGAAGATGTCCTTGCCCCAGTAGAGCGAAGTTCTCGAGATAAACTCCGGTACGTTTAGGACCTGATTGGATTGGGTAACCGTTTGATACTGAAAGCGTGTCCTTAATCCGAAATAACGCAGGAATCGCACCTCTTTGTCGTAATTTACTTTGAGATAGGTTATCGGATCGGTTTCCTGATACGGAGCCACGCTAGCCGTTGCCAGACGTTCCGCATACTGCTCAGGCGTGGCCTGGGTGGCGAAATAGGTATAATTCTGCATGCGGGTTACCGATGCGGTGAGGTTACCGAATCGTCTGGACTCGAGGAAGCCCACGAGTTGCTGAACCTGCTGCTTATTGAAGGTTTCGGTATTATTCCAGTTAAAATTCAGATAATCGCTCTGCATGAGCAAGGCATTGAAGGAAGGCTGCCGACTGGAAAGATGAGCACTTCCACCCACGGTTAAACCCTCGGCCAGTCGCAGCCTGGCCTCCCCCTCCAGTAGGTTTCCGGTAACCTCGCCCTGAACGGGTATTCGAACCTTACCGCTTATGCTCAATGGTCCCAATCGGTTCCGATACTCACCCCCCAGCAGTATCTCCTGTCCATCCAGCCGCCCGGGAATAATCCCACTATCCGTAATCAGTAAACTCTGCAGGAAATAATTATAGTAGTAATGCTCCGCGAGTCCGGTAATCCGACCCAGAATGGGATTGTTAAACTCAAGGAGGAACTGATTGTTGAGCTCCTGCTTCTTGGGTCGGTCGCTGATTGGGGTCACAAAGGCCGCGGTACCGAACAGTTCGTTCGCACTGGTCTGAGTAAACTGATAGTACCGGGTGTCGTAGGTCAGGGCATGGCCTACGGTCAGCTGGGTTTTCCGGGGCCTCAGGCTGTCCTTGCTGGCGCGAACCAGATTATACCGCTGATCGATAAAATATCTTCTACCCAGCACACGGCTGTAGGCGTTGGTGATATTTACGTCTATACGCGAGCGGTCCCGGAATTGATCGTCCCCGGATTCGAACTGCACCTCGGAATTCAGGAGGCCACCGTTTTCTTCATTCTCCAGGTCCTGGTAGGCATAGTGCGCCTTGAGTTCGTATTTACCGTTCGGACTAAAGTAATTGATCGCCGTTCGGAAGGCTCCGGATTCCGCCTGTTCAAAACGGTATTTCCCCAGGGATCTGAAACCCCGGTAGGCAACATAAACATTCAGGTAAGGCGATAGGTTCATCGCCAGCTCCGCATCGAGGAACTGCCCCTGATCCAGCGTCGTTTTGAACATCAGTTCGGTCAGGGGGGTCGCCACGTGATAGTATTTGAAATCCCGCTTTTCCATGTAGCCCTGCATGCGAGCATGAGCCCCTAGGACCGGAACGGCCTCCTGTTGCCGAAAGTCCCGCCCGAGCCGGTTGTACGGCCTTCCGATATTCGCAAACGGCATGAGCTCGAACAGGTCCCGCCTCAGGTAGTTATACTTGTATTCCTTATGAAGCCCCTGGGTAGTATCCAGGTAGCTGGTGTCCCTTTGCTGGGATATGATTTTGTAGTTCCGAATGGTGATGGAATCCTTCTTCTTCTGCTGGGCCATTTGGGAAAGGCCTTTGATCAAGGCCTGCGTGCTGTCGGCATCGAGTCCGGGTATGCTGTCTTCCCGTCGGCCATCGAGTCCGGTGCTGTCTTTGGCGCTGCCCAGAACGCTGTCCCTGGAACGGGCAGCGGGAGCCAGGCTATCCGATAATTGCCGGCCCAAAACGCTGTCCCTGGCCTGTATTCTCCTGCGCAGGCTGTCCAGTCGCTGTTGCACCGGGGGCAAAGAGTCCTTACTGCCTGATGGCGGGAGTACCAGACTGTCCCGTGTAGCCGTCCCGGTCAGCTTTAGGCTGTCTTTCTGACGTGCCTCGACGGAATCCTTCTGCTGGGCCGTTAGCAACTGAAGCCCCAGGAGAAACCATCCTGCACATAAAAGTATCGTACGTATCATTCCTGCCAACCAATGCTGTGCCTTGCAGCCCATACGGCCTTTTCAAAATTACCGTTATTATACGGGCATATGCGCACAGCGGCCCAAAGGTAACCAGAATCACCTGTACCCGGCTACCGTTCATCGAAGGAGCGCCCAATTTGAAGGTAACTTTAGAAAAAATTTAATTTTTGGTCGTATTTTCAGCCTCTTTGAGATTGCTTTTGCTATGAAATTGAGATTTACTCTTCCTCTTCTCAGTACCATTTTATGGGCTAGTATTTCCGTTGTCAATGCTCAGCATATCCCCGGAGCCCCCTGGGACCTGAGGTACGCCAGTGATGCGGATTCGCTGAGAGGTTCAGAAATGGATTATTCCCCTAAAACCTTTCAGGAAATAGTCGAGGCCTTCGAAGCCTATTATGCGGATAAAGAAGAGAGGGACAAGTACGCCAAGGGAAGCGGCTACAAGCCTTTTAAACGCTGGGAGAATCTATGGAGCCACTTCGTCAAGGAGGATGGTACCCTGCCCACCTCAAAGGAACTCACCGAAACCTACAATCGCATACAGACACAGGTCAGGAAAAACAACATCAGCAATTGGAGCAGCCTGGGGCCGGTCAATACCGGAACCCGCATCATTGGAAGGCCGGGACAGGGACGCATTAACGCCGTAGCCGTGGACCCCAATAATCCGGACATCATGTTTGCCGGTGCACCGGCAGGCGGGGCCTGGAAGAGTACCGATGGGGGCACCAGCTGGACACCCATCTTCGATTTTTTCCCTCAGACCGGGGTTTCCGGGATTGCCATAGACCCCAATGATTCGAACACGGTGTACCTGGCGACCGGGGACGACGATAACGCCACTACATTCAGCATAGGCGTCTGGAAGAGTACCGATGGCGGTACCACCTGGAACGAAACCGGGCTTAACGCCAGTGAGATCAACGAGTACTCGGTCATGAACGAAATCGTTATTGATCCCACCAACTCCAATGTGCTGTGGGTAGGTAGCACCGAAGGGATCTTTAAATCTACAGACGCCGGCGACAACTGGACGCTTATGCGCAGTGGCAATTTCAGGGACTTCAAACTCAAACCCGGAGACCCGAATACCGTGTATGCCGTAACGCCCAGGGAATTTCACAAGACTACCGATGGCGGAGAAAACTGGACTCAGATGGATCAAGCCGGATTGCCAGAGTCCTCAGGCCGCCTGGCCATAGGCGTGACCCCGGACAACCCCGATAAGGTCTATGTGCTCAGTGCTGATACCGGATCAAATAACTACGAGTATCAAGGGTTATACGTGTCTGAGGATTCTGGCGAGACCTTTGCCCGTACCGCCAATGATGTGGATGTACTGGAATCCATACAAGCCGATTTCTCCTTTGCCATCGAAGTAGATCCCCAGGACGAGGATACGGTCTATGTGGGCTGCCTGAACATATGGCGTACGACCAACGGGGGGACTTCCTTCTCGAAAATCACCAATAACGACAGTGCTTTCAGCCTGAGTTATACGCATGTGGATATACACACGATCAAGTTCTTCGGAGGAAGGCTGTTCACGGGTACCGATGGCGGACTCTATGTATCCGATGACCGCGGCAGCACTTTCACGGACCTGACCGCCGAACTGGTGGTAAGCCAGTTCTACCGCTTCGATGTGGCCAACGACAATACCGCTAAAATCACAGGAGGCACCCAGGACAACTCAGGGTTCCTGCTGGACAACGATCAGTGGACTATATACACCAGCGGGGACGGGATGGATTACGAGTTCGACCCCAGGGACAACAACATCGTCTATGGCTTTGTCCAAAACGGCAGCCTGCTCTATATCACTACCGACAGCGGACAGACACTGGGTGGAGTAAGTGCTCCCGAGGACGAAGATGGCGAAGAAATCAGCGGTCGCTGGATCACCCCATTGGAAGTCGACTTGGAAGGGCGGGTGTACGGAGGTTTCGATGGCCTGTATCAGCTCAACGGCGGCGAATGGAAGCGGCTTACAGACGATCTGGGAACCAATATGCTTACGGATATCGAGGTGGTGGAAACCAATCCTGACATTATTTATGTGGCCCAGGGAGGCAGGCTGCTGAGGAGTGAAGACCGCGGGCAGACCTTTACCCAAAGCCGTCTTTTCAACAGCGGAATTTCCTCCATATCCATTGATCCGGACAATCCGAATGTGGTGTACGTTACCGTATCCCGGGCCCTGGTCACCTTTATTCCCAATGTAGGCGCCAGCCCGAACGAAAACCCTCAGAATCGAGTCCCCCGGGGCGTATTCAAAGTGGATTTCGACGCCCCGGGACAACCCGAAAATCTAACTGCGAACCTGGGTGATCTGGCCTTCTTCACGGTGGTCAAGCAGGCTCGCGATCCCCTGAATACGGTATATCTGGGGACCAATCTGGGTGTTTTCCGCAGGGATGACAGCATGACGGAATGGGAAGCCTATAATAACAACCTGCCTGTGACCCCCATATCCGACATGGAAATCAACCTGCAAACCGAGGAACTCTTCGTATCGACTTATGGCAGGGGCATATGGAAATCCTCCGTTCCGATCACCAAGGCCGATTTCGACCTCGAACTGGCCGAAATCAGCCCGGGACAGGGAGAACAGTTCTGTAGCAGCCTTACCCCAACGGTTACGGTTCGGAACATCGGATTGCAGTCCATTACTGCCTTTACCCTGCAGTACGATTACGGTGATGGCGTACAGGAGATCCCTGTTAATCAGGAACTCACGCCCGAGGGCGGCGAGGTTCAGGTCGAGCTACCCGAACTCACCACAGACCAGCAGCGAAGGGTCAGTATATCGGTCACCGCAGTGCTGGCCGAGGATCAATTCACATCCAATAATTCCAGAAGTTCGGAGATCTTCCTGAATGTGACCGGTTCGGCCAATGAAGTGGCCGACTTCGAATCCGCTCAGACCTCACTAATTGCGTTTAACGAATTGGGAGGCGATCCGGCATGGGAAATCGGGCCACCTGCGGGCAACCTGCTGAATGCGGCCAGCTCCGGTACCAACGCTATTGGAACGAATCTGGACGGAAATCATGTGGATGAGACCAAGTCCTTTATCCTCAGCAAGTGCTACGATTTCTCCTCCATTGTTAATCCGGTACTTCGCTTCCAGATGGCCTACGAACTGGAACAGGATTTCGATATCGTTTACGTGGAGTATTCCACGGATCAGGGCGAGAATTGGTCGGTACTGGGAACGGTGGACAGTCAGCCCAACTGGTATAACAGCGACCGAACACCGGAAACCACGGGCCAGGACTGTCAGAATTGTGTGGGTGCCCAATGGAATGGTGTCAGTCCCAACCTTACCGAATACGCCTATGACTTTACCGCCAACGCCAACCTGGGTGAGACAGACCTTACCCAGGAGACTCAAATCGTCTTCCGGGTGGTATTCCACGCCGACCCAAATTTGAACTTCGAAGGGGTGGTCATAGATGATATCGTGATTAGCGGGCTTCTGGACGATGAGGATGACGATAACGATGGCATACTGGACGAGGAAGACAACTGTCCTTTTACTGCGAATACCGATCAGCTCGACACGGATGGGGACGGAGAAGGCGACGTCTGCGATCTGGATGACGATAACGATGGCATAGCAGACAGCGAGGACAACTGTCCGCTGGTGCCCAATCCCGGCCAGGAAGACCAGGATGGGGACGGCGTAGGGGATATTTGCGATCCCGATGTGGATGGAGATGGAGTGCAGAACGATCTGGACTTGTGCCCGGGCACGCTCATGGGAAGTACGGTCGATACCGATGGCTGCGCCATATTTGCCCTGGGCAGCGACAATTTTGCCCTGCAGACCACAGGACTCTCCTGCATAGGAGAAAACGACGGTTCCATATCCATCACGGCCCAGAATACGGCACTGTCTTATCAGGTTACCCTAAGCAGCAGCAGTGGTCAGGTCGGACAGGAGAGCTTTACCGAAACGGCCAGCTTCACTAACCTTTCTACAGGAAGTTACTCCGCCTGCATTACCGTGGTCGGCGAAGCGGGCTACCAGCAGTGTTACGATCTGGTGATTACCCAGCCGGCAGCCTTAGGGGTGGCTTCGAAGGTGGATAATATTTCCAACCGGCTCACCCTGAATCTTAGCGGGGCCCAGCGTTACTTCATCGAGGTCAACGACCAAGTGTTCTCTACGACTGAAGATCGCTTCGAGCTCGACCTGGAGTCCCCCGTTAATCGGGTAAAGGTTAGCACCGACAAGGCCTGCCAGGGCGTCTACAAGGAAACGGTGGTCATCTCCGAGGACCTGCTGTTCTACCCCAACCCCCTGAACAGCGACTGGCTCCACATCGTACCCGGGCTTCAGTTCGAGAGCGAAACACCTATACAAGTGCGCATATATTCCCAGGCTGGATCCCTGGTCTTCGGCAAGACCATGCCCGTGTCCAATGGAGAAATTCAGTTAAATTTAAATTCCGTTCGCAACGGCGTTTATGTAGTGGAAGTGAGCGACCAGCGCACACGAAAAGTATTCAAACTGGTTAAAAACAAATAATACCCTATTCATGAAATCGATCATTCACCGCCTTGGAATAGTTAGTCTATTGTCGGCTCTTTTAATCTCGTGCGGAGGTAATGGCGGAGGAGACAACGGGACCGATCCCGATCCCGTGCCCGACCCATCCGCTGCGACCCTGGTCTTTCCCGCAGACAATACCGTGTGCAATGAGGGAACCATCGTAAGTGATACGCGGAGTATCGTGAATTTCCAGTGGTCGGCAGCCGAGAACACTGACTCCTACTCGGTAACCGTACGCAACCTGGAGAGCGGGGGGCAATTTTCCCGCACCAGTACGACAAACAGCCTGGAAATCGAGATCGACCGGGGTACGCCCTACGAATGGTTCGTTATCTCCCGGGCCAGTGGGACTTCAGCTACGGCCCAGAGTTCCTCAGCGCGTTTCTTTAACGAAGGTCCCGGGATTACCAGTTTCGCGCCCTTTCCGGCCACCGCTACGTTTCCGGCTCGCGGAGCCAATCTGGAGGCCTCAACCACCGAAGTCACCTTTAGCTGGGAAGGCAGCGACCTGGACGACGATATAACAGAATACGAATTACTGCTCGGTACCGATCCGGACAACCTGAGCTCAGAGGGTACTTTTACCTCGGCCAGTAGCGGAGCCATAGCCGTGAGTTCCGGCACCACCTATTACTGGAGAATCGTCACCCGGGATGCCCAGGGTAATAGCAGCGTGTCCGACCGCTTCGAGTTCAGGGTGCTCTAGTCCGGTTATCCCGCACAAAAAAGAAGGGGCCGGTTTCTACCGGCCTTTCGCTTCTCTGCATAGTCGGGCCGGTTTACCGTTATAGGATATATAATTCATACCTTTCCTATACAAACCAAATGCATGAGAAAGAGCGCCTTCATCACAGTACTGCTGGGTGTATTGCTGGCTGTCTCCTGTTCCGACAAAGAAGCAGACCCGGCCGACTATCTGTTCAGCAGGATCGACAGCGACGAATCCGGGATCGACTTTTCCAATACGGTTACCGAGGATAAAGAACACAACATCATTAAGTACATCTACTTCTACAACGGGGGAGGTGTGGCCGTCGGCGACGTGAACAACGACAACCTGCCCGACCTCTACTTCGTTTCGAACCAGGAAGCCAATCGCTTATACCTGAACCGCGGGGGGCTGACTTTTGAGGACGTGACGGATGCCGCCGGGGTGAGCGGAACGGCCAGCTGGAATACCGGTGCCACCATGGTGGACATCAATGGGGACGGATTGCTCGACATATACGTATGCGCCGTATCTGGACTGCTCGATTTCGAAGGCCATAACGAATTATTCGTGAACAATGGCGACGGGACCTTCACCGAACGCTCGGCGGAATACGGCATGGATTTCCGGGGCTATTCCACTCAGGCCTATTTCTTCGATTACGACAAGGACGACGATCTGGACGCCTATATAGTGAACCACGCCATACATACCGTATTGTCCTTCGGTGAGGCCGATAAGCGGTATGAGCGGCAGCCGCTGGTCGGGGATGTACTCCTCAAAAATGAAGGCGGGACCTTTGCAGACGCCAGCGAAGAGGCCGGTATTTTCGGAGGGGTAAATGGCTATGGCCTCAGCGCAGCCATTGCCGATTTCAACAATGACGGTTGGGAAGACATCTACGTGTGTAACGACTTCCACGAGGATGACTACTACTACCTGAACAATCAGGACGGAACCTTCCGGGAGGCTCACGAATCTGCATTTTCCATCATGAGTCGTTTCTCGATGGGAAGCGATGCCGCCGACCTGAACGGTGACGGATATTTGGACCTGATCACCTTGGATATGCTTCCCAAAGGCGAGCGTGTACTCAAGGAAACCGAAGGCGACGATGCCATGTTTAATATGCAGGAACGGCTCAGGGCCCTGGGTTATAAGGATCAGTATTCACGAAACATGCTCCATCTGAATCCATCGGGAGACTATTTCCAGGAGGTCGCCCTGATCAACGGCATGGCCGATACCGACTGGAGCTGGGGGCCCCTGATAGCCGACTACAACAACGATGGCTATCCGGACGTATTTATCGCCAATGGCATACTCCGTCGCCCCAATGGCATGGATTTCACCAAATACGTATCCTCGGCCTTCAAGAACCGCTCACAGGAAGAAGGAATGGACTGGCTCTATCAGTCCATCACCGAAATGCCGGGAGGTACGGTTCCCAATGAGATCTTTCAGGGCGGGCCGCAGGGCTTCAGTTCCAAAACGGGTATCTGGATGGAGAAGGAGCCGCAGATTTCGAATGGCGCGGTGTACAGCGACCTCGACCGGGATGGCGATCTGGATCTGGTGGTCAACAACTTCAACCGTCCGGCTGCGGTTTACCGCAACGACAGCGACGGGGTTGGCAACTATGTTTCCCTGGACTTCGAGTACCGTAAAGGCAATCCTAACGGGCTGGGCACACGTGTGGAACTGTACGCCGGAAAGCGACCACACAGCATGCAGCTGATGGCCTCGCGCGGCTTCGTATCCGCCGTGGAAAATCGGCTCCATTTCGGGCTGGGCAAAGACAGTATCATAGATTCCATAAGGGTGTATTGGCCGGATAACCGGGTTCAGACTTTTGCCGGTACCGCCTCAAATACACACCACAGCTTGCGCTACGATTCCACCCGGACACGAGAACGCGATCGACGGAATACCCGAACCAAAGGGCCGTTCCAGCCCAGTAAACTCGTTGGGTTTGAACACAAGGAGGATAATTACAACGATTTCTTCACGGATAAACTGATTCCCTACCGGGTCTCTACTCTGGGGCCTGCCGTCGCAGTGGGCGATGTAGATGGCAACGGATACGAGGACCTCTTTCTGGGCAATGCTTCCGGAGCTAAGGCTGCGTTCTATTGGAACACCGGGACCACACTGGTCAAGGCCGACCTCCCGGCCATCGAAAAGGATTCCTTATACGAGGATAATGCAGCCGAGTTATTCGATGCGGACGGGGACGGCGACCTGGACCTCTACGTGGGTTCCGGAATTCACAGCTCGCGCAACAAGAGGTACGAAGACGACCGACTCTACCTGTTCGAGGATGGAACCTTTGTACGTTCTGCGAATCGCATTCCCCTCAATCTCTTACTGACCACCACGGTTTCCGCGGGAGATTACGATGGTGATGGCGATCAGGATCTGTTTGTGGGTAACCTGTCCGATCCCGACAACTACGGACTTAACGTGGAATCCAGCCTGCTGCGAAACGATGGAAAAGGAGTCTTTACATCCGTTAATGACTTCGAACTGAAGTCCAAGGTCAATGCCGCAATCTGGGAGGATGTCAATGGGGACGGAGCAATCGATCTGCTGGTCGCTACCGAATGGGATGCCCCCAGGATCTACCTGAACAAAGCGGGTAAACTGGTTCCTGCCGAGCTCCCGGACGAACTCCATGGACTTTGGATGTCAGTAGCCTCCTATGATGCAGATGGCGATGGCGATCGGGATATGCTCCTGGGCAATTGGGGTGAGAATAATAAGTTCAGCTATTATTCAGACGGCCCCCTGCGCATGTACCATTCCGATTTTGATCTCAATGGCAAATGGGAAACCGTTTTGGCCTATAACCGGGGAGGCACCTATTATCCGGTCAACTCACGTACGGAACTCGGCAGTCAGATGCCTGTGCTCCTGAAGCGTTTTCCAGACTATGCCAGTTTTGCCGGACAAGACATCGAACGCGTCATGACCGACGGATCACTTGGCCTGGCCGCAGCTTATACGGTGGACCTCTTCTCTACCGGTTACCTCCGCAATGATGAGGGTACATTCGGGGAATTCGTCAGCCTGCCTAAAGATTTTCAATTGGCACCGGTCACTGCCTTCCACCCCATGGATACCGGGCTAATCACAGCAGGGAATTCAAAGCGTGTCAACACCTATCACGGGGCTTATCGCTCGCTGAAAGGCCTGGTCATGAAGGATAAGAACTCGTATTATCCCCTGTGCGATTGGGGTGTTGATCCCATACACGATCAGGTAAGCCGTATCACTACTCTGAGGTTAAAGGACAAGACCATACTGCTGGTGGCCACCAATAATGGGCCTTTGAAGGTCTATGAAAGCGAAGAATAAAGCAATACGTAATTACTGACTACGGTATTTGATAATCCAACACCTACCAGCAAACTTCTACGTATAGGAGTGTGTAGGACGTTATTATACTGTCGTTGAGACGATTTTGTTCTCATTGTAAATTACCATCATTAATAACACTGCATTTTCATTATAGTACGTCCAGACACCAAGTCTTTTTCCGTTAACCAACTCGTTTTAGATTTTGGCTTTCCCTTGTTGTAAGGCCAGGCCGCAATAAACTGGGATAATTTCCAGAGTTCTCTAGCCCCATAGGCAGGACTTGGTTCAATCACTGGCCTCCAATTACTAAATATATACCTCTTCAGGCCCAAATTTCAATAGTACACGAGCTCAACTATTTCCAGACCTCTGTACATAAAAAAACCGCCGGGAAAATCCCGGCGGTTTCTTATGACAAATTCTAAATTCTTAGAAGTTCTGCTCTGAGATGAACGGGTTGTTCTGAATCTCGTCCAGAGGAATCTCGAACTGGAATCGCTCGTCATCGTAAGAAATAGGAACACCTACAAAGCTCAGGTGGTTAGGACCACGAGTTACTGTAGCCTGGTTACGCTTCATAGCCAGGAAGCTCTTTCCTTCGAAAGCAAGCTCGATACGAGTCTGCAGATAGATTTCATCCAGCAGCGCCTGACCTGTCAAACCGTCTACATAAGAAGCATCCGGTACACGCTCGTTGAGGAGCATCTTCAGCATGTTCTGTGCAGCGGCATCGTTACCCAGTCGCGCGTTAGCCTCAGCATTCAGCAAGATCATCTCAGCGATTCGCATAAATACATAGTCCGCCGTGGCGAAAGAAGAGGCCCCAAATGGTACCCGATCATCGTCGTAAAGCTTGTTTACCGGCATCAGGGGCGTAGGACCGTCTTCGGCACCCCACTGCAGCTTACGGGCATCATCGGCGGGGATCTGATCGTACAGGTCCTTATCGATGGACTTCTGGTCCCCTACAAAAGCGTAGGAGAACGAGAAGTAGTCCACCTGACCCCACCAGGAAATCAGGTTCAGACCGATATCCAGAGTCAGGTCGAAGCCCCACATCCATCCGGGCTCGCTGACGTCATTAAAGCCGGCTGTTATGTCTGTAGCAGACATCAGTTCATACCCGCCACCGTTGATAACGGTCGCTGTCAGATCGGCAACGTCCTGCCAGCTGTCACGCTTGGACCCTAGCACATAAGCCAGGATTCCACGGGCAACATCCTGATTGATCTGATTCTTCGATGAACGAGAGAATCCGTTCAGGAGCGTAATCGCATCGTTGAGATCCGATTCAATCAGGTCGTATACCTCGCCCATAGTGGACTTGGGTTGATTCGGCTGATCTCCCTGACGATAGATTGGCAGTATCGACTCGTTGGGACTGTAATCCCTGGCATAGAACTGAGTGAGTCCGAAGTAGGCGTTAGCACGAAGTGCTTTGGCCTGCCCCATGATCCACTGGTTCTCCTGAAGCTGAGGAACATTTTCGTCCCCACCCAAAGCGTCGATAACCAGATTGGCGTTGCGAATCACCCGGTAGTAATACCTCCAGGGCATACGATTTCGGGAGAAGGTGAAATCCAGAGGTGCCTGGAACTCGGTGATTTGAGCACGGTACCATCCGAATGCGCTGGCCTGCAGCGACATGTCGCCACAAAGCATATCGGAGTAGATATCGTAACCCTTTCGGCCGAAGTCGTCGTGGTTAGTCGTTCCACCCGTACCCGTCTGTATCAGGTTCAGGTACACCCCGGTGATCGAACCTTCCACCACCTCCGGATTAAATTGGGCGGCTTCGGTAACCTGTTCCTGGCTTAGGAACTCGGTTGGTTGCTCTTCCAGAAAGGCATCTGAGCAACTGTAAGTCAGTCCTGCTATGGCTAGCAGCGATAATCCATAAATTACCTTTTTCATTTGTACAATTTTTATTTAAAACTTAAGTCTTGCACCCAAAGTTAACGTCGTAAGTGGAGCATAGAACTGACGTCCTGAAGCACCAGTCTCCGAAGTAGATGGGTTAAATCCATTACGAGCGGTCATAATGAACAGGTTATCACCTGATATCCAGAAGTTAGCTCCCTTCAGGAACGAACCTTCCAGGTAACGGGCCGGAAGCGTATATCCGATCTTGGCGTTGTTCAGTCCGAGGAAATCAGTGCGCGTCAACCATCGGGTGGAGCCGGAACCTACGTTCGGATCTGAGTTATCAGTAACTCGTGGCACGTCGGTGATATCACCGGGGTTCTGCCAGGCTTGCAGCAGGTCGGAGTGGTAATTCGAGCTGGTGATACCAAATCGCTGGTTCATAAGCTCAGAGTACTGGTTGTCCAGTCCCCATCCACCGAACTGGTAGGTAAACTGGGCAGCAAAATCCCATGCCTTGTAGCGACCTGACAGACGGAAGGCACCAGATACGTCGGGAATCGCAGACTTGTTGTTGTACAGCTGAGTCGCGTTACCGTATGTAAAGGTGGTCTGGCGCTGCAGATTCACTGCATTACCTTCCTCGGCCTGCTGGTTCTGGTACTCAAACAGGTTCTGTATGGTTTCGTCTCCGGCAGAGAAGGTACCGTCTCCATCGATATCATTGTAGTACTGGTACCACTGACCCTGACCTGTATCTGGATCAACTCCTGCCCACTCCCGCAGGTAGAAATCGAAGATGGAACGACCTTCGGAATAGGCGAAAGGAGTAACCGAATTATCGATCACTCGGGGTTCTCCGGTAGCCGGCTCGATAGGCATCGTCAGGATTTCGTTGCTGATGCTCTGACCGTTAATGTTCAGATCCAGTTCGACATCTTCGCGATCTACCAGGTGAGCTGTCACATCGAATTCGATACCCTGGTTCAGCAATTCACCGTCGTTAACCTGCAGCAGGGCAATACCCTGAGAAGGTCCAACTCGTCGGTTAAAGATCAGGTTAGTAGTGGTCTTGCGGTAGTAATCCACATTCACATCCAGGAAACGTCCGATCTGCGCTTCGATACCGGTCTGGAACTGCTGAGCTTCCTCCCAGGTCAGGTCAGGGTTACCCGGAGCATTCACCGTAAGGGAAATACCATCGTTAACATTACCTACACCGAAGGTTACCAGACCCGCGTAGAATCCTACACCATCCTGGTCACCTGTTGTACCGTAAGAAGCCTTGAGCTTCAGAAAGGGGAACAAATCGTTGTTGGCCAGGAAACTCTCATTGGAAAGCACCCAGGATCCACCTACAGAATAGAAAGTACCGTACTTATCGTTCGCGAATCGCGAAGAACCGTCCCTACGAACGGAAGCTGAGAAGAAGTACTTGCGATCGAAATTGTAGTTCGCCTGGGCGAAATACGAATCCAGTGTAAATCCTGCGCGGTTACCGTTAGCCAGACCTGTGGTATTTACCACAAAGTTGTTCAGCTCCAGAACGAACGGGTTAACCATGGTCTGGGCAGACTGAGCAGACTCCGTAAACTTGGTGTCCGTGCTCTCATGGGCTACCAAAGCCTCCACGCTGTGCTTGCCGAATTCCTTGTTGTAACGCAGCAGCTGCAGGAAGTTCTGGCTCCAAGTCCAGTCGTTGCTAACAATCAGGCTACCCCCGATGGGCTGGCCCGTTCCGTAGAACGGATTATCGTGGTTCTTGGTTCGCTGCTGCTGGAACTGGGCACCGTAGCGGACCTCGAGCTTCAGGTCGGGCGTAAAGTTTACATCCATCTGGAAGTTACCATTGGCTGCATGACGCTCGTAACCGTTAAAGTCATAAATTGCAGAACCAACCGGATTCAGATTATCCGCATTGGTACGATTACGTACTTGAGCAGACCCTTCCCCATCGGGAATACCGGAAACCCCACCGTAATCGTACTGAGGACCGCCGAAGAAAGGATCTTCTACTATGTTTCCATCCAGGTCGCGCAGGAATACCCCATATATAGGTGGCATCTTATCGGCAAATTCGAACAGGTTCTCCGAACCGGCAGTCTGACCGTTTGCCAATTGCTCGGCATAGGTATAATCAATGTTAGCAGAAACACGCAGCCACTTCTTGATCTTGGAATCCACGTTAAGACGTGTAGTGTATCGCTTGAAGAACGAATTAATGGCATAACCCTGATCGTCCAGATAACCCGCGGAGAAGAAGTAGCGGTTCTTATCGTCACCACCACTGAAGCGAACGTTGGTCTCCAGACGGTACCCTGTGCGGAATGAGTAATCTTCATAAAGCTCAGGCGTGTACTTTCGTCCGATTCCCGGTCTAATAGTACGGGTCGCAGGATCAAATAGGTCCGCCGCACTATTAACGTTCCAAAGGTTGTAGCCTACAGGAACTACGGAAGACGTGAAGAAGCGAGAATTAGCAAAAGCAATGGCCCCCGCATCATCGTTTCCTGCGATAACTCCACTATTGTAAAGGCCCTGATAAACCACATTGGCGTATAAATCCACATCCCGAATTACATTGTAACGGGGAATAACCTGCATGTTCACACCGGTCTTGACATCGACCTCAACGATACCCTCACCCGTGGAAGAACCACGCTTAGTATTGATGAGAACCACACCGTTGGCACCACGTGCACCGTAGATCGCGGTTGCGGTCGCATCCTTTAGTACAGTAGTGGACTCAATATCCGTTGGGTTAATCGAGTTCAGGGAACCTGCATAGGGCACACCGTCCAGAACGATCAGCGGGCTACGATTACCGTTAACCGAACCATAACCTCGTATACGAATGGTAGATACCGAGCCGGGCTGACCGGAACCGTTAATTACCGTAACACCTGCAGCCTCCCCGATCAATGCCTGGGAAACGTTCGTGGTGTTTTTGATCTCGAGGTTTTCCGCCTTTACCGTCTTTACCGTACCGGTGTAAGCTTCCCTACTGGTAGTACCATAACCTACTACCACTACTTCGTCAAGCGCCTGAGCATCCTCCTGCATCATAACATTTATTACAGTTACATTGGTAACCGTTCTCCTAAGCGTTTTAAAGCCCAGGTAGCTGTACTCGATAACCTGTCCTTGGGTGGCGGCAATGGAGTAGTTTCCGTCGAAGTCCGTCTGGACTCCTGTAGACGTTCCCACAACCACTACGGCAACACCCGGAAGGCCTAGGCCGTCAGGATCAGATACTTTTCCCGTAATCGTCTGCCCGAAGGACAGTAAGGTGAAGAGCGCCGTAAAAGCGAACAACACCTGTCTAAGCGATAATTTCATAAACCGTTTTTTTGAATTAGTCAAACACGAAAATCTTAATAAATAGTTAATCAACCAAAAAACTTTCTATAAATATTGAAATTATTGTGGCGTACTATGAAAAAAGCAATGCCAAAGGCCTTCAGTCGATTTCTTTCAAAAGATTTGCCGTTAATTTAAGATTCCCTTAATATTTGACAAATATGCACAAAAACTATTTTACCAACACCATCCCGTAAAAACCTTGAAAAATCAAATCACCCAACGTATAGAGGCCGGACTGGACGAGGCTGGAAGGGGCTGCCTGGCCGGACCGGTCACGGCCGCCGCGGTTATCCTGCCCAAGAAGCACAGTATTGAGGGCATAACGGATTCCAAAAAGATCAGTGCTGCGCGCAGGGAAGAATTACGTAAACTCATAGAGGAACATGCCATTGCTTGGTCTGTGTCGCATGTGCTGCCTGAAGAAATCGATCGCCTGAACATTCTCAATGCAAGCATCGCCGCCATGCACCGCTGTGTGAAGGACCTGGTTATCACCCCACAATTTCTGGCCGTGGATGGAAACCGCTTTCACCCGTATCCCGGAATCCCCCACCAAACAGCGGTGAAAGGCGACAGCCGATTTGTTAACATCGCCGCAGCTTCCATACTGGCCAAGACACACAGGGATGCTTACATGATCCGATTGCATGAAGACTACCCCGCTTATGGCTGGGCCCAAAATAAAGGTTACCCCACGGCCGATCACCGGAAGGCCATAAAAAGCCATGGCCATTGCCCCTGGCACAGGAAAAGCTTCCGACTCTTTCCCGACTGAGCCCTGTTGAGATTTTCCTATTTAGGCTACATTTGTTCTAAAACAGAGGGCTATGATGCGTCTGCGCTGGATACTCATATGTATATGTATAGGTTTCTTCTCCTGCACCGACAAGGAAACTCAAGTGCCACTGGCCCTGTCCTATTTTCCCGAAGACGTTGCGGTACTGATCCGGGTAAACAACTTCGACGACTTCAGGAATACTCTGGAGACTCACCCATTCTTTGAGAAATCGGCCAACATGGAATCCCTCAGTCCTGTGCTGGAAAAACTCGATGGGCTAAGGGCCATTCGTCCCGATGGGGAGATCCTGATCGGTTTGTATGAAGAGGGACTGGGTCGCCTTTCGTATTTAATTGTAGCCAAAAATAAGACCCAGTTCTTCGATCGCTCCCGCCTTTCGGACAGCAAGGGAGAAACGCTCAACTACCAGAAACAGGTCATGAAGAAATACACGGCCGGCGACGAGGAAATTTATGCCATGCTGGACAAGGACCTGTTGTTGCTCAGCAGCTCCCGTCTAATCCTCGAAAAACTGATTCGCACCGGCCCTTCGACCCGTATGCCTAAGGATTTCCTGAAGATGTATCAGACTGCCGATCCCCGAAAGAATGCCACGCTGATCATCAATCCGACGTTTACATCCTACCTCTTCAGAAACGAACTCAATCCGGCCTCGCTGAACTACGTCTCGGAATTCGCAAACTGGGTATCCCTGGACATGGAACCCCGGCCCCAGGGGCTAGTACTGAACGGAGTCACTACCCCAAGCGACTCCACCCTGCAGTGGGTGGACCTGTTCGAAGGAAGCGTGGCAGACCGGGAGCAGGTATCCGACTATGCCCCCAACACCTCCGAAGCCGTGCTCAGTGTCCACTTTCAGGATTTTCAGGTTTTTGCGGCCAATCAGGAAGCCCTGCTGGAACGCAAGGTGGTACGCAACGACAGCCTGTTCCAGACTCTGGAAGAACTCGGAATCATGTATATGGGCGACCAGAAAGGCATCATGCTCCGCTCCTACGGGGTTGACCAGGTGAACACCTTTATACTCAACCACCGCGTGGATACCCGGCGATACAAGAACATAGAAATCAACCTGCTGCCGGACAACGACTGGTTTAAGGAATCCCTGGACCCCCTGATCCGGGATTTCCAGGCTGAATACTGCGTGCTTTTCGAAAACACCACCATCTTCACCAGCGACTTGTCCAAGATGCAGGAAATCATCACGCACTATCAGCAGGGAACGGTCTTCCGGCAATCCCAGGCCTATCAGTCCGCCGCCCTGTCGTTGGCCGAAGAGAGCAGCGTCCGTTTTGTCTCCCGCTCAGCACGGGTTTCGGACATCCTTGAACGCTCCTTCGGCGCGGAGTTGGCCGACGACTTCCAGGATGAGAACTACGACGAATACAGCTTCGCCTTTCAGTTGGTTAAGGACAAGGGATTCTACCACTCCACATCACAGTTTGCACCTCTGACCACCCGGAATTCAAGTAGCAAGGCCGATGTGCAATGGAGCGTACTGCTGGGTGCAGAGGCAGCCACCACGCCCCAGTTTGTCGTCAATCATTACACCGGCAAACAAGAGGTTGTGGTCCAGGATATCAACAACAATCTCTACCTGATCAGCGAAGAGGGCGATATCCTCTGGAAACGCAAGCTCGACTCTAAGATTAACGGCCGCATTCATCAGGTCGACCTCTATCGCAACAAAAAGCTCCAGCTCGCATTCTGCACCGACTCCCGCTTCCAGATATTCGATAGAAAGGGCCGTCTGGTGCAGCCCTTTGATATGGAGTTCCCTGGCGGCAACCTGAATCCGCTGGCGGTATTCGACTACGACAACAACCGAAACTACCGCTTCCTGGTGACCCAGGGCAAGAAGGTATTCATGTTCGACGGACGGGGAAAAAGTGTAAGCGGCTTCAAACTCTCCAGAGTCACCTCAGACGTGATACAGCCCCCGGTGCATGTACGACTGAACAACAGGGACTTCCTGGTATTTCAGTTGTCCGATGGCACACTCAAGATCACCCATCGAACGGGTAAAGACCGCATCAGCCTTAACGAGAAGATCGATTTCTCGGATAATCCTGTCTTTCTTTACAAGAACAAGATATCTGTTACTGACCGAAGTGGTGTACTCCATCAGGTGGATGCCAGCGGAAAGCTGACCACCACAGACTTCAACCTGGAAAAGGATCACCTCTGGTTTGCCACGGAGAAGACCCTGGCCATCATGAACGACTATTACCTTAATATCAAAGGCAAGAAGACAGAGCTCGATGTAGGGGTCTACACGGCTCCACACATCTTTTACGTAAACGACAAGATATACGTGTCCATAACCGATATACAGAACGAGAACAGCTACCTGTTCAACAGTCAGGCGGAAACCATCCCGGGATTCCCCATCTCCGGAAATTCAGGTATAGACCTCTCCGACATGGACAAGGACGGTCAGCTGGAAGCGGTGATCAAGGATGCCGGTAATGCCATTACGGTTTATCAGCTATAATACCGGACCTCTGAACGAGTGGAAGTAAACTGCATTATTGCGCGGGATGCTCCACTTCTGAAAGGACCAACTTCACCCCGAGTACCTCAGAGAAGTGCTGGAGCAGTACGGCCTTGACCTCATCGAGAGGCACTCGACGGCCCAGTTCTTTTTGCAGCGAAGTAACTTGCTTATCCCGTATGCCACAGGGCACCATGAGGTCAAAAAAGGACAGATCGGTATTGATGTTGAAAGCAAAACCGTGCATGGTCACCCACCTGCTGGCGCGTATGCCCATGGCGCAAATCTTCCGGGCCGCGGGCGTACCCACATCCAGCCAGACGCCGGTTTCCCCTTTAGACCGATCCCCCTGAAGGCCGTAATCGGCGAGGGTACGTATGATGACTTCCTCCAGTTCCCGCAGATAACGGTGAATATCGGTATAGAATTCGTCCAGGTCAAGTATGGGGTAGCCAACGATCTGCTCGGGGCCGTGAAAGGTGATATCTCCCCCGCGATCGATGTGGAAGAAAGTAGCCCCTTTGCGCTTAAGCTCATCTTCGGATACCAGTAGGTTGGACATATCGCCGTTCTTGCCCAGCGTATAGACCGGAGGGTGTTCAACTAGCAGGAGGTAGTGCTCCGGTGTTTCTCCCGCGTTTTCGCGCTTGTTCCTGATTTTGCGATCCAGGGAGGAGCGGAAAAGGCGTTCCTGTAATTCCCAGGTGTCCTTATATTCCTTTCGACCCAGATCCCGGAATCGGACCTGTTTCTGGGATGCAGCTCCTGTCATGCTACTTCCTCTCGAGCTCCACCTCGAAATTCAGGGCCTCAGGATTTTTCATGACATCCGACAGGCTGATCTGAAAATTTAGTGTCTTTCCGTCCGGAGACAATGTTGCCCCCTCGAGTGTGGTCGATTTGATCTTCCTCGGAAAATGATACTCCAGCTTGTACATGGTAGCATCCAGCATCATTTCCATCCCTTGCATGTCGTTCTCCGAAATATTCATGTCCTCCGCTGTGGGTATAGCGGCATTGCGGGTAAAGGTGTTCTTCTTGAAGGAATAAGTTACCTCGCTGCCCTGACCAAAGTTGGCGAAAGGATTGGACTCCTGAGACTGCTGCAGGCTGTCTCCCATGCTCATCGCCTTCTGGAAATCGCGAAAACCGTTGGTGAGTTCACTGAGATCCCTGAAGTCCCTCTTGAGGTCGAACATCATCTTTTTATCCTTCTCACTGACAATGAAATCCATGGTGTACGGTTCCAGCGCCTTTAGAGCCTCCTGGTCCTCCTGGCTGAGCTGAGCTATGCTATCCTTCTCCAATTCCAGTAATTCCCGGAACACCACGGTCGTATCCATGTCTTTGGTAGAGGACGTACTGTCCGAACTTCCCATGTCGGCCATCATGGCCATCATGCCAGAACCATCGTACCCCAGTCGGTACTGACCGCTTCCGTCCTCGTTAATGTAAACCTGTTCCGTTAGAGTGCAGGAGGCAAAAACCGCCAGTACTGCAAGGGCAAACAGCTTGCACAGAGAAGAAAATGTTTTCATAATACTACTTATTGAACCTGTGGCTCGGGTTTGTTCAGGATCACCAGGGCAGCTATGGTGCCAGGGACCCACCCGACGATGGTTAAAAGTAGTACAATTATAATCGAACCACAACCCTTGTCATACACGGCGAGTGGAGGAAGGAAAATGGATAGAAGAATGCGCCAGATACTCATAATGCCCTCGTTTTTTGTCTTAAAAATAGGACGCAAAAACAAGTCCAAAGTTACAGGCTTACCCCCAAAAGGCATTATTTTCTTACGGCCATTATTTCACGCATCAAACAGAACATTCGAGCTGAGGTATTTCGCTTTACTGAGGCACCGAACACGGACTAATCGGCAATTGGATTATTTTTGCGGACTAAAACCCGGATATGCAATTATCGGAACAGGAACAGGTGCGCCGCGACAAGCTGAAAAAGCTTAGAGAACTGGGGATTAACCCCTACCCGGCAGCACTTTACCCCGTTAACACCAGGGCAGAAGACATACATGCCGATTTCGAAGAAGGGCGCGAGGTTATACTGGCAGGCCGGCTCATGTCGCGTCGCATTCAGGGGAAGGCCTCTTTTGCCGAGATTCAGGATAGTAGCGGCCGCATTCAGGTGTACTTCAACCGGGACGAAATCGCTCCAGGCGAGGACAAAACCCTCTACAATGAGGTGTACAAAAAGCTCCTGGACATCGGGGACATAGTAGGCATAAAAGGCGAGCTTTTCACCACTCAGGTCGGGGAAAAGACCGTGCTGGTCAGGGAATTCACCCTATTGAGCAAGGCACTGCGTCCCTTACCCCTTCCCAAGACCGATGCGGAAGGCAAGGTCTACGACGAATTCAACGATCCAGAGCAGCGTTACCGGATGCGCTACGTAGACTTGGTGGTCAATCCTCAGGTCAGGGAGACCTTTGTGAAGCGCACGCGGATCACCCAGAGCATGCGTGAATTCTTTAACCAGCGCGGTTATCTGGAGGTGGAAACCCCCATACTGCAGGCCATACCGGGTGGTGCTGCGGCCCGACCCTTCGTTACCCATCACAATGCCCTTAACATCCCCTTGTATCTGCGAATCGCCAACGAACTGTACCTCAAGCGCCTGATCGTAGGCGGATTCGACGGGGTTTACGAATTCGCCAAAGACTTCCGGAACGAAGGCATGGACCGTACCCATAACCCGGAATTCACCGTCATGGAACTCTACGTGGCCTACAAGGACTATCACTGGATGATGGAGACCACAGAGCAACTGCTCGAAAAGGTCGCGGTTGATACCTGTGGCCGCCCGGAAGTAACCGTAGGTGGCCGTACCTTAGATTTCAGGGCGCCCTACCCCCGGGTACCCATATTGCAAGCCATAAAGGAACATACCGGACACGATCTCGAAGGAAAAAACGAGGAAGAAGTGCGCCGTATCGCTAAGTCGCTCGACATCGAGGTAGATGAGACCATGGGGCTAGGTAAACTGATCGACGAGATCTTCGGAGAAAAATGCGAAGATCACTACGTGCAGCCCACCTTCATCATCGACTACCCCAAGGAGATGAGTCCGCTGACCAAGGAACACCGTGAGAAACCCCATCTGACCGAACGTTTCGAACTCCTGGTAAACGGCAAGGAAATCGCCAACGCCTATTCCGAGCTCAACGATCCCATTGACCAGCGCGAGCGGTTCGAGGAGCAGCTTAGACTATCGGAAAAAGGTGACGACGAGGCCATGTTTATCGATCAGGACTTCCTGAGGTCCCTGGAATACGGCATGCCGCCCACCAGTGGGATCGGCATCGGGATCGACAGGCTGTGCATGCTGCTTACCGATCAGGCCAGCATACAGGAGGTCCTATTTTTCCCTCAGATGAAGCCGGAGCGCAAGGCCGTCGAATTGACCGACGAGGCCAGAGAAGTCCTGCAAGCGCTTCAGGGAACCGAGCGCATGGCTCTCGAAGAGCTCAAGGAACAGTCCGGGCTTTCCAACAAGAAGTGGGACAAGGCAATTAAAGAACTCACAAAGAACAAGCTGGCCCAGGTGATCAAGGAAAACGACGCCCTGGACGTGGTACTGCTATAGGTCGCACTTGATAAGGACTTCCCCTAATGCGTTCACAGGAATTGCCTAGATTTATCTGATGTAAACGGCCTGAACGGTCGTAAATCAATCGCGCTTCAATGAGGCTACGACAACGAATCGGCTGGTGGGCAGGCCCTTCTTTATTCCTGATATTGAGACTGCTGCCCATTACCCTGATGGACGATCAAGCCGATAAGGTAATTGCCCTGGCCGTCTGGATGATTGTATGGTGGGTCACCGAGGCGGTTTCGCTCTCGGTCACCGCATTGCTGCCCCTGCTCCTCCTGCCTTTACTCGGCGTACTTCCCATGAGCGAAGTGGGAGCCTCCTACGGCAGCCCCATCGTATTTCTGTTCTTCGGCGGTTTCGTGCTGGCACTGGCCCTGGAAAAGGTGAACCTGCACCGCAGGATAGCACTGGCCATTATCAGGGCAACCGGAACTACTCCCAGGCGCATTGTCCTGGGGTTTATGCTCGCTACCGCCCTGCTCAGCATGTGGATCAGCAATACGGCGAGCACCGTGGTCATGCTGCCCATCGGATTATCGGTACTGGACCTGCTCGAAAAGGAAACGGGAAAGAAGCATTCCAATCTGGCCCTTAGCGTTATGCTCGGGATCGCCTTTGCTGCCAATGCGGGGGGCATGGCTACGATCATCGGGACCCCTCCGAATACGGTTGTGGTGGGTATGCTGCGTGAAGAATACCAGATCGAGGTCGGATTTCTGAACTGGATGATGCTGGGCATACCCTTTGTGGCCGTTATGCTGACGATCGTTTACTGGGTAATCGCTCGCTGGATGTATCCGGTGACCGATACGGGTTCGGATACCCCGGCCGAGGTGATCGACGAACAAATACAAAAACTGGGAGCCATGCGAACCGAGGAAAAATGGGTTCTTGGCATATTCGGCCTGATGGTTGTACTCTGGGTACTGAGGAGCCCCATCGATGCCATGCTGCCTGAACTCAGCATTAGCGACACCCTGATTGCCCTGATGGGGGCACTGGCACTTTTCGCATTACCCTATCGAATACGGGACTGGAAGGCGGTCCTGGAGTGGCAGGATACCCGCAAGCTCAGCTGGGGCATACTGATCCTGTTCGGAGGGGGACTTGCGCTGGCCAGGGCCATGTCCGAGGTAGGACTGATCGATGCGATTGCTACCTTTATCGAAGCCCAATCCCTCCCTCCTCTGGGCACCGCCATTGTGCTAATCGTGTTGATGCTGGGCATGACGGAAGTAATGAGCAATGTGGCCCTGGTCAACGTCCTGGCACCAGTAGTGGCAGGTATTGCCCAGGGACTCGACCTTCCTCTGCTCAGGCTTTTGATTCCCGTAACTCTGGCCGCCAGTTGCGCCTTCATGCTTCCGATGGCCACCCCACCTAATGCTATCGTCTTCGCCAGCGGTCACATACGCATACCTCAGATGATGCGCGCAGGGGTCTGGCTCAACCTGTGCTCCATACTGCTGCTCATCCTTTTGTTTCAGTGGATACTACCCTCGGTCGGAATATAAAAAAAGGGAAGCCGGATTAGAGGCTTCCCTTTGTTATCTAGTGTAAACGGTTTTTTTATCGCGCGCTGTTGGGATCGAAATTCGCAGGAAGATTCTTCACGTTGATCACCTCGCACTCTTCCTCCATGGGCAGGTAGTGGAAAGCGTGCAGCGCATGTACCTGTGCATAGGGATCAAAATCCTCGGGCAGGTACGCAGCGGTTTCAAAACCCAGCTCCAAATCGTTTTCGCTTTCAATAAATTCTATGCTTGCCAACACCTCAGCCTCAGCAGATAATCGAGTCTGTGGAAATGCTATGGTGGTGAGAAGCACGACTGAAAAAGCAGCTAAATATTTCATGACTTAATTCGTTCTTTGATTAATGACAGTGCAAAATTACGACCTCTCCACGCTAAAAGAAAGATGACACTTCAGTCTGTCATGGGCCACTATTTGCGGTTTTAGCAGGAAAAATCAACAAGGGCTGCTGAAACCTGAAGGTTATGAAGCAGCCCTTGCGCAGTTAGTATGAATTCTTCGGAAAATGTACAGTCTCAATAAATCGTATCGGTGCTGTTAAAGTTTGTTAAGCCGCACTATATGGGCTCTGACGGACTATTCTTCTTCGTCCTCAAACTTGAGATCGGCCAGTGAAGAGGGCAGAGAAGCAGGGTCCTGCAGGAACTGGCTGGGTCCGTCAATCAGGTCGAATGACACCAGCTGATTCTTGGGGATCTCCATCAGGGCCGTGTAGTCGCTGAAATCGTTGGACATCATGTGGAGCTCCCTAAGTTTCTTGAGTTTGGAAAAGCCCTTGGGGATATCGCCCGTGAAGCGGTTCCGCTGTATGCGCAGTGCCGTAAGCGAAGCCATTTCCGTAAGACTCTGAGGTATTTCACCAGTCAGATTGTTTGCTTGTACGTCCAGAATTTCCAGGGAAGCCAACTCCCCTATGGACTCGGGCAGGCTGCCCTCGAAATAATTCTTGGACAGGTACAATTGCTTGAGGCCTTTGAGTTCCCCAATATTCTCCGGGATGGTGCCGGAAAATTGATTCGAAGCCAGGTTGATCTCCTTGGCATTCTTCAGCCGGGTAATCGCTGAAGGAAGTACTCCACTCAGCTGATTATTTGACATATCCACCCGCTCCACACTGGCCAGTTTGCCAATACCCCGGGGCAGGCGGCCTTCAATACGATTATTGGCCAGGTTTATTTTCTTTAGGTGTTCAAGGCTGGCAATGGAAAATGGAATTTTTCCCTCCAGGTTATTACCGGATAAGTCGAGTCCAACCACATGCCCATCCTTGATTTCGACCCCGTGCCATTCGCTGACGGGGGCGCCCAGATCCCAACTGTGCTTCCAGTTCGGCCCATCGGTCTGTTTGTAGAGTTCAAACAGGGCTATAAACTCCCTGTAATCCTGTGCTTTCAGGGGGGCAGCTAATAGGGTGAGAAGGGCAAGGAACATGCCCGCTATTCGAAAGTGCATAACTTGAGATTTTTAAAGTCCTCTGAGTAAATCATATAGCCTCAAAGATGTCTTTTCTTATGCACTTAGGGAAAAAATGGTTGTAAAACCTGATTTTATTGTGGTTTACAAGGCTATTTCCTGCAGTTCATCGGAGCACGTCTGCCTGGGCTCTTACCATACAAAAAGCCCCCCTTACGGGAGGCTTTTTATAACTAACTAACTCTAAAAATATGAACCTGTCCTTTGCTGAAAACTTACACCCCGTACGGATCGAAATCCGCGGGCAGGTATTGGATGTAATCGCTTAGATCTTCGGTTTCTTCTTCCTCTATGTAATTGATCGAGTCCAGACTGAATTCCACATCGTGCGGATCAAAGGATTCAGGAAGATAGCGGTAAGTCGGACAATCGATTTCGAATTCGCACTCGTCTTCGATGTACACGATGCTATTCAGGTCGAAATAAGGCTCGTTAGGATTGAAGTGTGACGGCAGGTAATCCTCTGTATTGAAGCCCAGGTCCATGCTGTCTTCTTCGATAAATTCAATAGTGCTGATGTCCATGTAAGCCGTTTCCGGGTCGAAGTCCCAGGGCAGGAAATCTGCCGTGTTGAATCCGAGTTCTGTATTATCCTCCTCTATGTATTCGATGGAATGTATATCGAAATAGGCCTCGTAGGCATTGAAGCCGGCCGGGAGGTACTCTGCCGTGTCAAATCCCAGTTCAACCAGGTCTTCCTCGATGTAGGTCACCGCATCGAGATCCACATAAGCAACGTAGGGATCAAAACCCTCCGGCAGGTACTTCGAAGTGTCGAATTCCAGCACGGTGGAATCTTCTTCGATATATACAATTTCGTTCAGATCAAATTCAGGGTTTACCTTTTTCTTCAAGTAATCCACCGAACCGCAACACAATATCAGGCTGCTGAAAGTAATTAAAAGACTGTTCATTTTTTGATTGTTTCGTTGATGATTGATTGATGATCGTACCGCATCGTTTACTGACTCGATACACCCATAGGACTATTCAGAAGCCGGAACGTTACACCCGGAGGATTCGGTTTAACAATTGTTTAGCTAATCCCATTTGTCGGAAGTAATTGTCCATTCACCTACAGTTGTAGGGGTTTTCGCATCAAAAAAATGAATAATTCGTTCATTCGACGTATTTTGGTTACACCAAATCGTTACTATCATGAATACCTACAAACTGAAGAGTGGCATCTTCCTGCTTGCTTTTGTTGCATCTGCTGTATTGTATCACATGTACGAACAGCAAAAAACCGACCTGCAGCCCCTGCCTGTTGAGGATACCGTCGTAGATCTGGAGGTCGAAGACGATGACGAAGTGTACGAAGACGAAGCAACGCTTCCCCTGGAATAAACAGAGTTCACGCATTCCTTAGCCCATTGTCTCAAAATTACTCCTGACCGTTTAAACCCGGTGATTCTGATTTCGTCCAAGTTTAAGAAATCATAATCCATACAGTCATGAGAAATTTTTTAGGAATGGTATTCCTCCTGGCCGCGTTAAGTGTCGCGGCCCAGCCCCATCACGGGAACCGGGATCGAAGAGCGAGGCTCGAAAAACTAACAGTCGAGCAGATTGCCGATCTGCAGACCAAACGATTAATCCTGGCCCTGGAACTGAACGAGAAACAGGGACAGGACGTGTACCAACTGCACCTGGACCAGGCGGAAAAACTCAAGGCCCGCATGCAGCAGCGTAAAACCGAGGAGAAGCCCGCCTCCCTCGGCACCGAAGATTGGTATCAGCGGGAGACAGCAAAACTGGACGAGCAGATCGCCTATCAGCAGTCCATGAAGGACATCCTGAGCAAGGAACAGTACGAAGCTTTCCGCAGGATGCACCGCGAAAGAAAAAAGGCTAGAGCCGGCAAGAGAATGCCGAGAGATGGCAGAAGTAGGTAGTGTTTTTTGTTGATTGGGAAGGCCGCGCTTCATGCGCGGCTTTCCTTTTACGCCTGACGCACTCCCGTATCGTAGTATTCCTTGAGCGCTTGACAGGTATGGTCGATGTCCGCTTCGCTGAGTGCATTATTCAGAAAATAGCTCTCGAAGGCGGAAGGGGGCAGGTACACTCCCCGATCCAGCATGGCGTGAAAATACTGGTTGAAGTGCTCGTTGTTCCCTTTGGCCGCGGAGCGGAAGTCCCGTACGGGTTCGTCTGTAAAGTGTATGGACAACATACTGCCGAAGCTGTTGGCCTGATAGGCGACCCCCCGCTCGTTCAGCACCGACTCCAACCCCTCCCTGAGGGTCTGCGTTTTATCGGCCAGCTGTTCGAAGGTTTCGGGTCGGTTCCGGATTTCGGTGAGCATGGCCAGGCCTGCACTCATCGCCAGAGGGTTTCCGCTCAGGGTTCCCGCCTGGTAAACCGGTCCATCCGGAGCCAGGTGGGACATGATCTCCGCTCGTGCGGCAAAGGCACCTACGGGTAATCCCCCTCCTATGACTTTGCCGAACATCACGATGTCGGCCTGTATACCGAAGACTTCCTGGGCCCCTCCGGGTGCCAGGCGAAAACCCGTCATTACTTCGTCGAACAACAGCAGAGCCCCATGCTCATCGCAAAGGTTTCTGAGTCCCTGCAGGAAGCCGGATTCTGGCGGTATGCACCCCATATTGCCGGCCACAGGCTCGAGTATAATGGCAGCCACCTGACCGGGATTGGATTTTAGAAGCCGTTCCACGCCTTCCAGATCGTTGTATTCGGCTAACAGGGTGTCCTGGGCCGTTCCCTGGGTTACACCGGGACTGTTGGGACTGCCAAAGGTCAGTGCCCCGCTCCCGGCCTGTATCAGGAAGGCATCGGAATGCCCGTGGTAGCAGCCGGCAAACTTGACAATCTTTTCACGGCCGGTGAAACCCCTGGCAAGACGAACCGCGCTCATGCAGGCCTCGGTGCCGCTGTTTACAAAACGAATGCGGTCGATGCCCGGAACCATGTCCACCGCAAGACGTGCGAGCTCGGTCTCGAGCTCGGTCGGTGTGCCGTAGGATGTACCCAGTCTGGCGCGCTCAATAACCGCCTCGACCACGGGCTCGTGAGCGTGCCCGAACAGCAGAGGGCCCCAGGAGGAAATGTAGTCGATGTAGCGGTGGCCGTCCTCGTCATAGAGATAGGCTCCGCTGGCGCGTTGAACAAATATGGGCTCACCGCCCACGGACTTGAAAGCCCGGACGGGTGAGTTCACTCCGCCGGGTATGTATTTTTTGGCCTCCTGAAAGAGGGCACTGCTTCTCTGATATCTCATGAATGATCCTGGATTTAGGTGCCGGACATGCACTATTTGTTCTCAACCTCTATGGTCAGCTCCTGACCGATGTCTATGGTGCTTCCATCGAGACGGTTCCATTCCTTTAGTTCATCTACGGTTACGAAGTACCTCTGGGATATGGAATACAGCGTGTCTCCCTGACGAACCACATAGCGAATGGTTTCACGCGGTTTAACCACCCGCTTGAGCGGCAATCCCCGGTCGACCATCTCCTGATCGTACTGGTAGAGCTTGTATTCCTGTATCAGACGGATGAGCTTCTGGGGATAGTTGGGATCCGTAGCATATCCGGCCTTCTTGAGCCCGTAAGCCCAGCTCCGATAATCGTTGCGGCTGTAATCGAACAAGGAGCTGTACCGGGCCCTTGAGGTCAGAAACACACTGTGATCCCTGAAGGAATACATGGGATGGTTATACTTGCGAAAGCACTCGCCGGCCTCGTCGTCGTCGTGATACACCCGGCCACCGTCCCAGTCCGTATGGCACTTGATACCGAAATGGTTATTGCTTTTGCGGGTGAGCATGCCCTGTCCCGCCCCGCTCTCGAGTATGCCCTGAGCCAGAGTGATGCTGGCCGGGATTCCGAAGGCGATCATCTCGTCCTGAGCGATACTGGCAAAAGTTGTAATATACTCCTCCACCGAACCGATCTCGAATTTCTTAAACACCCCGTCATCGGCAGGCAGGGGTCTCATCAGGCCCGGACTCACCTCGGCACCTTCGTACCTGCGCACCTCGGCGGCCTCAGTCGGGGGCGATTCCCGCTTATCATCGGCCACGCGTTCGGCAAATGAACGCTTTCCCTTGCAGCTCCCCAAAAGGAGCGTCAACATGGCAAAAAAGACAACAATCGAACGATTCTTCATGTATCTATAGTTGAACGGTGTTCCATTTTACGTCGGCGATTCACTCCGCGAATGCCCTGAAGGCCACCCGTGTGTATCGCTAGTATTTTACTGCCTGACGGCAGGGTTTTTCGCCGGGCCATCATGCTTAAACCGAGCATCATCTTTCCGGTGTAAATCGGATCCAGCGGGCCATTGCCTTCCCTCCTGAACCGGTTGATAAAGTCCACCAGTTCGTCCGGTACGCGGCCATATCCACCCAGACAATAGTCGTCGGTAATCTCCCAATTCGACTTCGGGGTAAATTTACTAATATCCGCCCGGAGACCGGCTGTCCCCTTGATGGCAGAAAAGCCCAGTACGCGCTGATGAACTGAAGCGGCACGGATCAGTCCAGAAAGCGTTCCACCCGTACCTACGGAACAGCATATCAGATCGTAGTCCTCATCTCCTTTCCTCAGGATTTCCTGGCATCCCTGTACGGCGAGTTCATTGGTTCCTCCCTCCGGAAGAAAATATACTCCATCCCAAAAAGCAGGTTCCCTCTCACCAAAAGCCTGGAGAAGTTTCGGACATGCACCTCCTTTTTTACTCCAGAAATCATGCCATTTGCGGAGGCGCAGCACCGCATAGTCAGAACGGGAGACGAAATGCATGCGCATACCCAGAGCCGCAGCTTCGCTCAGGGTATCGTTGGACTGCTCGTTCAACTCCTCGCCGCGTATCCAGGCAACGGATCCCAGACCTTGCTCGCAGGCTGCCGCTGCGACGGCCAGTATGTGATTGGAATGCGCCCCTCCCAGAGTGAGCAGTGTATGGCAGTTGCGTTCTTGGGCTTCCCTGAGGTTATATCGGAGTTTGCGGAACTTATTCCCAGATACCAGAGGGTGCAGGGTATCCTCCCTGCGCAGGTGCACCTGCCAGCCCGCACTGTCGAACTCCGGCAATGAGACGGCTTCGGTCGGGACGGTGAGGAGCTGATCACTCATTTCAGATCAGCGGTATCTCAGGAAACTAAAAGGCTTGCGCTGGGTTAGATAGGCAGGGTTCGCCTCCTGCGTATAGGCCTCACGCTCGAAAGAAATATCCCGGTAGGCCTGATAAGGATCTCTGCAGCGCATCCAACGGTAAAGCCATTCGGTCAGGTACCAGATGTAAAAGGGCAGCAGGAGCATCTCGAGTTGCTGCCTCTGGTGTATGCGTTCGTGGTTGATCAGAACCGGATCGCGCAACAAATCCCGATCTCTCAGGAAAATGAAGGGCCAAACGGATAGTCCGACATAGGAGTACGGGAAAATTCGCCTGAATACAACGATCATACATAAGGTTCTCTGAAACGAATATAATTTTTTATCTCTGAATTCCAACAGCTGTACTATGAGTGGCGCGAACCATCGACGAAGGTAGGATTATGCAGGAAATGGGGTACTTTTGTGGTGCCGTGAAAGAATACATTCCCATAGAAGAAGGAGACTATTACATGTCGGAGGAGGGGTACCGCGTTTTTACCGAACAATACCACCTCAAACGCGGATATTGCTGCAAAAGCGGATGCCGACACTGCCCCTATGGCTTCGATCCCAGGAAGGATGCCTTATAGACCGAAAACTCCATACTCGACACACATTTTAGCCTTTGGCTTTCCTTCAAACGGCACTATTTTTGATTACGAGTAAGTCTAGAACTCTAATTTACCTCTCGATCATGAAAAATTCCCTCTACGCGCTGGCCATAGCCGGCTTACTGCTCGCTTCCTGCACCTCCATACGCGTCATTTCCGATTACGACAAAGAAGTGGCTTTTAGCGATTACAAGACCTACGCATTTTATAAAACCGGAATTGACCAGGCGCAGATCTCCGATCTGGATAAGCGACGCATCCTGAGGGCGATTGATAGCGAAATGCAGGCCAAGGGTTTCGTTAAATCCGAGCAGCCCGATATACTGGTAAGCATCTTTACCCGGGAGAGGGAACGCGTGGATGTCTACAACAACTTCTTTGGCTGGGGCTGGGGATGGCAGGGTTTTTGGAACCCCTGGTTTTGGGGGCCGGCGGCCAATAATAATGTGAGCGTGACCACAGAGGGTGCCCTGTTTATTGACCTGATCGACGCCAAAAACAAACAGCTGATCTGGCAGGGAAGAGGTAGCGGACCCCTGACCGACGGACGGAACCCGGATCGCAAGGAAAAACGAATCGGCAAGTTTGTACACGGCATACTGGACAAGTATCCACCCGAAACTAAATAGTGCGGGGCGAGAATGGCTATGGCCGAGCCATCTAACTTCAGTAAATTAGAGGGCAAACTACGAGTATGGACTACGAATCGAATCCGCTGATCGATCGCTTACCGCCCCACCTGAAACAATTTATAAAGCCTCAGGATTACGAACACTACACACCTGAGGATCAGGCGGTCTGGCGATTTGTAATGCGACAGAACGTGCGTTATCTGCCCACCGTGGCCCACGAGAGCTACCGGGATGGCATCGACCGCACCGGCATTTCCATCGATTATATCCCGAATATGTACGGGATGAACCGCATACTGAAGGAAATCGGCTGGGCCGCCGTGGCCGTTGACGGCTTTATACCTCCTTCGGCCTTCATGGAATTCCAGGCGTATAAGGTCCTCGTGATCGCCTCGGAAATCCGACAGGTCGGACATATACAGTACACACCGGCACCCGACATACTCCACGAAGGGGCAGGTCATGCACCTATCATCGCTAATCCTGAATACGCCGAATACCTTCGCCGCTTCGGAGCTATCGGTTCCAAGGCCATCTCCAGCGGCAAAGACATGGAGATGTACCACGCCATCAGGGAACTTTCTATACTCAAGGAACAACACGGGGTAGCACCTGAGAAAATCGAAGAAGTCGAGGCCCGGGTGGACCGCTTGCAATCCGAGCTGGGAGAACCCAGTGAGATGTCTCGTATCCGTAATCTTCACTGGTGGACGGTGGAGTATGGCCTGGTGGGGTCACTGGAGGATCCTAAAATTTACGGCGCCGGACTACTATCCTCGATTGGAGAGAGCAAGTGGTGCATGACGAGCAACGTACGCAAAATTCCGTATTCCCTGGATGCGGCCGAAGTCTCATTCGACATCACCAAGCCTCAACCGCAGCTGTTCGTCACCCCGGATTTCGCCTACCTCAACGAGGTTTTGGAGGAATTCGCCGACACCATGGCCCTTAGGCGTGGAGGAGTTGCCGGAATTCGAAAACTTATTGATTCCCGCAGCCTGGGAACCATAGAGCTTTCCACGGGACTTCAGATATCCGGTGTATTCGAAGAAGTGATCACCCACGAGGGCAAACCTGTTTTTGTTCGCTGCTTGGGTCCTGTTGCCCTGGCTCACCAGGGTAGTGAGCTCATCGGACACGGTACGGAGTGCTATCCCAATGGATACTGCACCCCCGTTGGAAAACTCAAAGGGATCAACCTGGCGGTCGAAGATATGAGCCCGAGGGATTTGCAGGCCTATCGCATCTACGAAGGCAAGGAGATCTCCCTGGAATTCGAGGGAGACATTACGGTTAGCGGAAATGTAATCACGGGAATCAGGGATATAGCTGGAAAGATACTGCTTGTGCGTTTGAGCGACTGCGTGGTTTCACATGGCGATCAGACCCTGTTCAGTCCGAGAGATGGCTGTTTCGACCTGGCGATTGGCAAGAAGGTCATTTCGGCCTATAACGGCCCTGCCGATCAAAACAGTTTCGATATGGTAACCCATACCCTGACGCCTACGCCACCGCGCATCTTAAAAGATCCCCGTGAAAAGCGCATGCATCAGCTTTATGCTGAAATCAGGGAACTCAGGGAAACCCGGGCCGCATCCCGGCAAAAACTCGGGGAACTGACCGAGGAGATTTTAAGGGATCACAAGAATCAATGGCTATTGCAGCTGGAAGCCCTCGAGTTACTCATACAAAACGACATTTCGGTTTATCAGGAAGAAATACTGGAGAGCCTGACCGAAAGAGCCAAAACCGACTCCGCGGTAGCAGAACCCATACAGAATGGTCTCAACCTGCTCAACCTGGCAATGCAGGAGTAATGTTTATTCGACTATAGGCACGGGCACTCCAGCCTCCCCGTTATCCTGTAACAGTTCCGAATTGAAATCGTCGGCGCTTTCGATTTGCTTTTCCTGATACACCAGCGTCCAGCCCATGGATCGAGTGATCACGAAGAAATTCCCCAGCTCACTCACCAGCCTGTTCTCGGCATTGGTGTACATGGGGGACTTCAGCACCTTCTTCATGATGGACTCGCTGACTGACTTTTTTATGGCTTCGTAGTCCTCTCCCTCGAAGGGATTGAAGAAATCCGCCGACATATCGTAATACTTAAAATCGGGATTCAGGCGAATCTCGGGTTCCGGCAGGGAATTGATGGATACCTGTCGGTTCTGCTCGTCAAAGATGAGTTCTACCCTATCCAGGTCGTAGGAAATGGTCACATCGGCGTTGACCACCACCAGGGCCCGCTTTTTGGCCTTGATCCAGGGACCAAAGACCTCTTTGGAATCTTCAAAATTGTACACCTCGGCGAAATGACCCTCGGTCACTACCAGTTTGGCCACATTCTTCATCTGCTTTTCGATGAGTTCAGATTCCTCGACAATCCGGGCCTTTCCGGCTATTTCGCGTTCGTAATAGCGGTAACCAAATATGGCCAGTGCAGCCGTTATCAGGATGATGAAAAAATTCTTCATAGAGCGATTTTATAAGGCCTCAAGTTACAATTCCCTCCAGAAAACGCAGGAATTCAAGCGTTAAGAAATGAAAAACTCAGAAAGCCATCAGGAAAAATCGCAGGGCTCAAGCCCTCAGGAAACCGCTTCCTCCAACAGGGATTCAAACTCCTGCAGGGCCGCGGGTATGCCATCCGGATTCTTACCCCCTGCCGTGGCAAAGAAGGGCTGTCCTCCTCCCCCACCTTGTATGTGCTTTCCAAGCTGGCGAACGATCTGGCCCGCGTTCAGGGACTTCTCAGCGGCCAGCTCCTTGGCGATACTGCAGGTCAGCAGGGCCTTGCCATCCTGACGGGAGGCCAGAAGCATGAACAGTCTGGGAAAGACCTCCTGCAGGCCGAAAGCCAGATCCTTCATTCCCCCGGCATCCAACGGGACCTCAGTGGCCAGAAACTGTACGCCGTCCCGCTCACTGATCCGGTTTTCCAGCTCCTTCTTCAGGTCTTTGGCCTGTGCCTTCTTCATCCCTTCGATTTCCTTGCGCAGGGTCGCATTCTCTTCCTGCAAATCCTTCACTGCCCTGACCGGGTCCTGAGTTCGGTTCAGCAAGTCACGGATCTCAAATAAGGCTCTGTTGTTCTCGAAATAAAAATCCTTAACCGCATCCGAGGTAATCGCCTCTATACGCCGAATTCCAGCAGCCACGGCGCCCTCTGAAGTAATCTTAAAGTGCCAGAGTTCGGAGGTGTTCTGGACATGGGTGCCCCCGCAGAGTTCCACCGACTGCCCGAAGCGTATGGTGCGTACCTGATCGCCATACTTCTCGCCGAACAGGGCAATGGCACCCTCGGCCAGGGCCTCTTCGTAGGGGATGTTGCGCTCCTCCTTCAGGGGAAGCGCCCCCTCAATCCTGGCATTGACGAAATTCTCCACTTCCCGGAGCTCCTGTGCCGTGAGCTTGGCAAAATGGGAAAAGTCGAATCGCAGGTATTTACTATGCACGGCCGAACCCTTCTGTTCGACATGTGTTCCGAGCACTTCGCGCAGGGCCTGATGCAACAGATGGGTAGCGGTGTGGTTGGAGGAGGTTCTCTGACGCTGTTTGCTGTCAACCACGGCCCTGAATGACCCCTCCAGGTTCGTCGGGAGACTGTCGGTAATGTGTACGATCTCATCGTTCTCCTTAAGGGTATCCGTTATGTAAACCACATCGCCATTATTAGCCTCGAGATAACCCTTATCGCCCACCTGTCCACCGCCTTCGGCGTAAAAGGGTGTCAGATTGAATACCAGTTGGAACTGCTCTCCTTCCTTCTTCGATGAGAGCTGACGGTACTTAACAATTTTCACCAGTGCTTCCAGGCGGTCGTAACCGACGAACTCCTGCCCATTGCTCTCCGCGATGACGTGCCAGTCTCCCCTGGAGATTTCCGCCGCTGAACGGGATCGGTCCTTCTGGGCTTTAAGCGATTTCTCGAAGCCTGCCCGATCGAGCGTATAGCCTTTCTCCTCCAGGATTAGTGCAGTCAGGTCTATGGGAAAACCAAAGGTGTCATAGAGTTCGAAAGCCTTTTCACCCTTCACGATCTTATTGCCGGCAGCTTCCATCACACTGTCCAGCAGGACCAGCCCTTGTTCCAGTGTCTTCAGGAAGGACTGCTCCTCCTCGCGGATCACGTTTTCCACTAGCTGCTGCTGGTTTCTCAATTCGGGGTAGGCTTCGCCCATAATTTCGACCAGGGCAGGAACGAGACGAAAAATGAAGGGCTCCCTGGCATCCAGGAAGGTAAAGCCGTAACGTACGGCGCGGCGAAGGATGCGTCGGATTACGTAACCTGCACCATTGTTCGAAGGCAACTGCCCATCCGAAACGGCAAAAGCCACGGCCCTGAGGTGGTCCGCTATGACACGGGTGGCTATATCCTTTTCTTCTGAACTGCCATAGCGACAATGTGTTATAGTCTCGATCTCACGGATTAGGGGTACAAACAGGTCGGTATCGTAGTTGGACAATACGCCCTGCAGGGCCATGCAGAGCCTCTCGAAACCCATGCCGGTGTCCACATGCTTATCCGGAAGTTCCTCCAGATGGCCGTCGGCCTTACGATCGTATTGAATGAAGACCAGGTTCCAGATCTCGACCACCTGAGGATGATCCTTATTCACCCAATCCTGTCCCGGACTGTTCTTCCTCTCGGATTCGGGCCTCAGGTCGATATGGATTTCCGAGCTCGGACCGCAGGGTCCCTGCTCGCCCATTTCCCAGAAGTTGTCCTTCTTGGAGCCGAGGAGTATGCGGTCCTCCGGGACCCATTTTTTCCAGTAATTCTGAGCTTCCCGGTCCATTTCAAGCTGATCGCCCTCCGAGCTTCCTTCGAATACCGTGACGTACAATCGGTCCTTAGGCAGCTTATACACTTCGGTTAGCAATTCCCAGGCCCAGGAAATCGCCTCTTCCTTGAAGTAATCTCCGAAACTCCAGTTGCCCAGCATCTCGAAGAAGGTGTGGTGGTACGTATCCCGGCCAACTTCCTCGAGGTCGTTGTGCTTGCCGCTTACTCGCAGGCATTTCTGGGCATCGGCAACCCGGGAGTCCGGCGCTTTGCTCTGGCCGAGAAAGTACGCCTTGAACGGATTCATCCCGGCGTTGACAAACATCAGCGTGGGGTCGTTCTTCAGAACCACCGGGGCGGAAGGCACGACCTGATGGCCCTTGCCTTCAAAAAATTTCAAAAACCGCGATCTCACCTCCTTAGAGTTCATATATCCAGCACCTTAAGCGTTTTTTAACACGCAGTATAAAACAATTTATATATTTGTACGATTACCAAATACAGGCCAAATTTAGAATAATTACCCTAGGTTCATGAATAAGGTGAAGTACTACTACGATCCGGATACACTGTCGTACCGAAAGATCGACCCCAAGAAGTCCACGAAATACCTCAAAGTTTTCTTCTTCTTACTCGGGTCAGGACTCTTCGGTCTGCTCGGACTTATAGTACTGCTGAACGCCAACTTCATCGTTACTCCCAAGGAACTCCTGCTCGAACGCGAGGTCTCGAACTACGAATTGCAGTTCGAAATCCTGAATAAGAAAATGGAGCAGATGGAAGAAGTCCTTGCCGATATCGAGGAGCGGGACAACGACATTTACCGCATCTACTTCGCAGCCAGCCCCATACCTAAAGACATACGCAAAACAGGCTTCGGAGGAGTCAACCGCCATAAGGGTCTGGAAGGGTTCAAAAGCTCCGACACGGTAATCAAAACCACAAAGCGTTTGGAACAGCTTCAGAAGCGGATGGTGATTCAGTCCAAATCTCTCGACGAGATCGTTAAACTGGCCAGCGAGAAGGAGAAACTGCTGCAGTCCATCCCGGCCATACAGCCTGTACAGAACAAGGATCTCAAACGCTTGGCCTCCGGTTTTGGATGGAGAACCGACCCCTTTACCAAGGCACGCAAGATGCATAAGGGCATGGATTTCACGGCACCCCGTATGACGCCCATTTACGCCACCGGAAACGGAGTGGTGCAAAGGGCCGATAGCCGTTCCACCGGCTACGGAAAACACATACGCATCGATCACGGTTTCGGCTATGTTACCCTGTACGCCCATTTGAGCAAGTACAATGTAAGTCGCGGCCAGAAGGTAAAGCGAGGAGACCTGATTGGTTTTGTAGGTAGTACCGGCCGTTCCCAGGCCCCGCACCTGCACTACGAAATCATTAAGGACGGTCGTCGCATCAATCCCATCAACTTCTACTACGGAAGCCTTACGACCGAGGAGTTCGAGAACATGCTTAGGCTATCACAGCGAGTGAATCAATCCATGGATTAAATGCACCTCGATCTGCCCGAAAAGCGGTACTACGGCATAGGCGAAGTGGCCAAAGCCTTTGGGGTAAATACCTCCCTGATCCGTTTTTGGGAAAAGGAATTCGAGCAGATTCAGCCCAGGAAGAATTCCAGGGGCAATCGCAAGTTTACCCTGGAAGATGTCCGCAACATTCAGCTCATACACCATCTGGTGAAGGAGCGGGGCTTCACTCTGGAAGGCGCCAAAATCCATCTGAAGGAGGAAAAACAGCAGGCGCTCACCAACTTCCAGATAATCGAAAAACTGCAGAAGGTTCGCACCGAACTGATACGTATCAAGGAAGGAATCTGATTCGGTCCCTCACTTACACTGTAACAAATACCATTGTCCTTCTACTCATCAGAAGGTAGTGCGTTGTAGGACACGAGCACTTCGACTAACTTTGCGAAAACGAATACTATCTAACCATTTTATCATGAAAAAACTAGTTATCATCGTCGGTCTGATCCTGATTATCGGGATTATCCTATGGAGATTTACCGGGGGATTTTACAACAAGGGAATCGAATTGCGCGAAGATTCTATAACCGAGTGGAATAACGTAGAGAGTTCGTATCAGCGTCGAGCCGACCTGATCGACAACCTGGTTAAGACGGTGCAGGGAGCCGCAGATTTCGAGCGCGGAACCCTGAAGGATGTCATCGAGGCCCGGGCGCAGGCCACCTCCGTGGACATCAATGCCGAAAACCTGTCCCCTGAGGCCATTGCCAACTTCCAGCAGGCGCAAAGTGGACTGAGTTCGGCCCTCTCCCGGCTCCTGGTGACTGTGGAGCGCTATCCGGACATCAAGGCCAACCAGAATTTCCTCGAACTCCAATCCCAGCTGGAAGGAACCGAAAACCGTATCAATGTGGCCCGGGATCGCTACAACGGGGCCGTAAACGCTTATAACAAGCACATACAGTACTTCCCCGGAAACCTGTTGGCGGGAATGTTTGGCTTCGAAAAGATGAATGGCTTTCAGGCCGATGAAGGAGCCGAGAAGGCACCGGAAGTCGAGTTTAACTTCTAGTCGATGTCGGAAGTGGAAGACTTCCTCACCCGTGAGGAAGAACAGGAAATCGTAGCCGCCATCCGGGTGGCAGAGGATCATACCTCGGGAGAAATCCGGGTGCATATCGAGGCCAGGTCCTCCATAGATACGTTTAGTCGGGCACAGCAGGTATTTCATATGCTCAAGATGGATCAGACGGCAGAATCCAACGGGGTATTGATTTACGTGGCCGTGGAGGATCACAAATTCGTGATCTACGGCGACAAAGGCATCGACCGGGCCGTCCCCAAAGACTTCTGGGAATCGACCAAGAACGTCATTCAGGAGCACTTTCGTGAAGGACGGTTCAAGGATGGCATCATAGCCGGAGTCCTCAAGGCTGGAGTGGAGCTCAAGAAGCATTTCCCCTGGCAGGAGGACGACAAAGATGAATTAAGCAATGAAGTATCACGCGGTTAAACATACACTGACTCTCTTACTGACCGGAATTTGGCTCCTCGGTACCGGGCTGGCATATGCCCAGTTCGAGATACCCGAAAAGCCGGCCGGCTCAGGCCAGACCAGCGTATACGACTACATCGGGCTTTTCCCGGCCTCGCAAAAGACCGCTCTCGAACAGAAGCTCATCCGCTATGCCGATACCACCTCTACGCAAATCGTAGTCGTAACCATAGCATCCACAGAAGGGGAAAACATACAGTACCTGGGCGCGAACTGGCTTACCGAATGGGGGATCGGACAAAAGGGAAAGGACAATGGTGTACTGGTCTTATTGGCACGGGACGACCGTAGGGTGGGTATCAATACCGGCTACGGGGTGGAGGGCAGTCTTACCGATGCCATGAGCCGTCGCATCATCGAAACCGTCATGATACCCGAATTCAAAAAGGGGGACTACATCGCCGGACTGGATAAGGGGACCGATGCGATCATTCAGGTCCTGGAGGGCGAGTTTGCAGCCGAGTCCAGTCCCGTTAATAAAGCCAAAGCCATAGTAGTGCTCATCATTTTCGGGCTGTTCGTGCTGCTCATTCTCTTCTTGATTATCCGCTACGGCGGCAAGGGAGGCCGGGGCGGACGGGGCCCGGATATCTGGGACGTCATCATCCTCAGTAACATGGGCCGCGGTGGCTTCGGCGGGGGTTCCTCCGGAGGAGGCTTCGGCGGTGGAGGCTTCGGAGGCGGCTTCGGCGGTGGTATGGGCGGCGGCGGCGGCGCTTCCGGGGGCTGGTAGGTCCTGACTACCGACATCCGCCTGATAGCCAAAATACGGGACCCGCACATTAAAATTGCCCCAAACCTGGCAGTTGCGTAACTTCAGGGGTAATTCAAAACCTGACCATGAGAAAATTCTTCTGTCTCGCCCTGACAGCCGTCCTGTTACTTTCTTTGAATTCCTGTAAGAAAACCGTAGAGGCGGGCTCCGACGACCTGTACGAATTCCGGGATTACGTCAACTATCACCCGCAAGGCTACCTGAGTATTGCGGCTCCCATCGAGATCGGTTTGGCCAGGGACCTGCAGGACGCCGAGCCCGGGCAGGAGATCGACTCCCGGTTTTACAACATCAGGCCCTCTGTCTCCGGTGTATTGAGGGTAGAAAACAGCCGAATTCTGATATTTGAACCCGGGGAGCATCTCGCGCCGAATACCGAATATCACGTGAGCCTTAAGCTCAACAAGTTGCTGCCCGATGTAGAAAAAGAATTCAGCACCTACCGGTTTTCCTTCCGCACCCCGGAACCTGATTTTAAAATCGAACTGGACCCCCTCACCTCCGAGAACAAGGAACAGTTCACCATGACCGGCCGGCTGGAAGCCTCTGATCTCATACCGGCGGAAAAGGTCAGCGAGTTGTTGAAGATCAGTCAGCCCGGAGAAGATCCGCAGGTGCAGTGGGACAACCTGGATACGGATGCGAGTTACTACACCTTTACCATAACCGGAATCGGGCGGGCCGATTCGAACAGTCAGTTAACCCTGAAGTGGGATGGCTCGCCGGTGGGTGCCGAGACCCGGGGGAGCGATGTAATCGACATCCCGGCCAAGAACCTTTTTACCGTACTCGATGCCTATATCGACAACGGTAGCGTCGCCATACTGAAGATCGTCTTTTCCGAACCCATTTCGCCCAATCAGAATCTCAATGGTCTGGTCAGGGTGGGAAACCAGTCCGACCTGCGCACCGAAATAGATGGAAACATCCTACGGATTTACCCCGAGAACACCAAGGGAAATGTAAAGGTTCAGGTGATGAAGGCGGTCAAGAGCGCCTACGGAAATCGTCTAAAGCAGGATTTTCGGGAAATTCTGGCCTTTACCCAGACTAAACCCGCCGTACGACTCATTTCCAAAGGGGTTATCCTTCCCGGTGCCGATCGCACACCTGTGTTCTTCGAAACCGTAAACCTGAAAGAAATCGAGGTTCGGGTTATTGAGATTTTCGAGGACAACATGCTGCAATATCTGCAGGAGAATCAACTCGGCAATCCCTACCCCTCCTACCTGAAGCGGGTTGGTCGCCGGGTGGCCTATAAAAAGCTGAACCTGGAGGAGAAGGATGCCATCAGGCCGGATCAGTGGATGGCAAATGCCCTCGATCTCTCCGAGTTCATTAAAACGCGTCCGGGCTCGCTGTACCGCATTGAATTCCGCTTCGAGCGGGAGCATACCTCCTATCGCTGCGATGAGCCCCTGGAGGAAATGGACGTGGAAGAGGCCTATCTGGCACGACAGGCCGAGGAGGAACGGGAACAGGAGTACTGGGACGATGAGCGCTGGGAATGGCGCGACAATTATTACAATTGGAGGGAGCGCGACAACCCCTGTCACCGGGCTTACTACAACCAGGATCGGGAGGCCACGGCAACGGTCCTCGGAAGCGACCTGGGTCTGATCGTCAAGAAGGGGAGCAACCGGTCCTACCACTTCGCTACCTCCAACTTGATATCCGCGGCTCCGGAACAGGGCGTTGACATCGAACTGTACAACTTCCAGCAACAGCTTCTGGGAACGGTCCGAACCGACCGACAGGGATTCGCCTCCTACGATGCGGAAGGAGCCGTAGCCTTCGCCGTGGCCCGAAAGAATCAGCACTTCGCCTATGCCGCTCTCAAAGATGGAAACGCGCTATCCACCAGTAACTTCGATGTGGAGGGCACTCAATTGAACAAAGGCCTTAAAGGCTTCCTCTATACCGAAAGGGGCGTACACCGGCCGGGAGAAACGATTCATCTGACGTTTGCACTGGACGATGCGGCCAACGCCCTTCCGGCGAACCATCCGGTAGCACTGGAGGTAACGGACGCCCGGGGACGATTGGTGCAACGGACCGTCCTAAAGGACCGGCCGGTACAGCTCGACCCCAAATACACGGCTGTACCCAGAAAACCCCTCTACTACTTCCCTATTCCCACTGAGGAAACCGCAGTTACGGGCAACTGGTATGCCCGGATCAAGGTTGGTGGGGCCGAGTTCGGCAAAAGCCTTAAGGTGGCTACGGTCAAACCCAACCGACTCAAAATAAAACTCGATTTCGATCGGAAGTACGTTAGGGCGGGAGCCTCGGCGAATGCAGATATCGAGGCCCTTTGGTTGCACGGTGCCCCTGCGCGAAATCTGGACTATACCATTTCAGCCGAATACAGCCTATTGGCCCGACCATTTCCGGATTATCCTAAGTATACCTTTACCGATCCCGTCCGCTCCTTCTACAGCTACAAGGAGTCCTTTGCCAGCGGGAAACTCGACGGTCAGGGACGCGACCGGATTGTGAAAAAAATCCCTGAAGTGGCTAAAGCTCCCGGAATGCTGCGCATGACCCTGACTACCCTGGTCAAAGAAGGGGGCGGTGACTTTTCGCAGGACGTACAGACCCAGGATCTGGCCCCCTACGATTACTTCGTGGGCCTGAAATCTCCCGAGCCCAAGGAATACGGCTCGTTCTACACCGACGAATCCCACACCTTCGAGGCCGTCAGTCTGGATGATCAGGGCACACCCGTTTCCGGAAGGGACCTGGAAGTCGAAGTGTTTCAGATTGCCTGGAGGTGGTGGTGGAACCGGGGAAGGGATAATCTTTCCCGCTACGAGGACGCAACCTACCACAAACCCTACAAGAACATCAAACTACGTACCGGTACAGATGGTAAGGCGAAGTTTGATCTGCAGATCCCCGATAAGGATGGCGGCCGCTATCTGGTCAGGGTAAGGGACCGGCAATCGGGTCACACTACGGGCCGAACCACCTATTTTTACAAGAATTGGTGGCGTAGTCCGGACGACGGTGAATCAGGAAGCACTCAGATGCTGGTGTTTTCACCCGACAAGGAACGCTATACCCTGGGGGAGGACATCGAAATACGCTTCCCCTCGGCCACTAAGGGGTATGCCCTGGTGAGTGTGGAAAACGGTACGGAGGTACTCTCACAACAGTGGATCACTACCCAGGAGGGACAGACCGAGGTACGCATACCCACTACTCCTGAGATGGCACCCGACGTGTATGTGAACATTTCGCTACTGCAACCCCACAGCACCCGGGAAAACGACCGGCCCATGAGGCTGTATGGCGTGGTTCCTGTCCTTGTAGACAATCCAAAGACCGTGCTCAAACCGGTACTGGAAATGCCGGATGAACTCACCCCCGAAGAGAAATTCACCGTACGCGTATCCGAGCAGAACAAGGAAGCCATGACCTACACCCTGGCCGTCATAGACGAAGGACTGCTCGACCTGACGCGATTCGCCACACCCGATATACACTCGGCCTTCTACAGCCGGAGTGCGCTGGGTGTAAAGACCTTCGATATCTACGACCTCGTTATGGGCGCCTATTCGATCAGTGCCGGAAATATATATGCGATCGGGGGTGGTGACGGAGCCGAAACGCCCAAAAACCAGAAAGCACAGCGGTTCAAGCCCATGGTGCGCTTCCTGGGGCCATTCGAACTGCGCAAAGGGCAGAAGGCCAGTCATGAGATCGAAATGCCCAATTACATCGGTTCGGTCCGGACCATGTTGATCGCCGCCAATTCGGCCAGTGCCTATGGGAGTACGGATAAGACTACTCCGGTCCGCAAGCCGCTCATGGTGCTCACTTCGGTTCCCCGAAAACTTTCCCCCGGTGAGACCCTGACCCTGCCGGTTACCTTATTCGCAATGGATCCCTCCATCAGGAATGTCCGGGTTCGGGTGGAATCCGATTCCGGACTCCGTGCCCTGGATGGCAACGAGAAGACCATTGCGTTCAGCGAAATGGGTGAGCAGATCGTTCCCTTTACCTTCGAGGTTCTGCCCGGTTATGACCGCACCCAAATACGGGTGGAGGCTCGTGGAGGCGATCAGAATGCTTCAGACGAAACCGAAGTCGCCATTTACAACCCCAACCCCATGTCGCACCGGCAAACTACGGTGGAACTGGAACCCGAAGGTCGCCAGATACTCAACCTGGAATCCTTTGGAGAGGCGGGTACCCAAAACCTGGATGTTGAATTTTCCACCCTGCCTCCGATGAATCTGGAACGCCGGCTGAACGAACTGGTCACCTATCCGCACGGCTGTGTGGAACAGGTCACTTCCGCCGCTTTCCCCCAGCTTTATCTGAACGATCTGATGGATGTGACCTACGACCGCAAGAAGCAAATCGAAGAGAACATACAGGAAACCATCCGCAGACTGGGCAGTTATCAGGCGCCGGACGGAGGTCTTTCCTACTGGCCCGGAGGATCGATTGCCAATGATTGGGGCACATCCTATGCCGGTCACTTTATGCTGGAAGCCAAATCCAAGGGATATCGGCTGCCGCTCACCTTCCTGAACAACTGGTTGAGCTATCAGAAGAAAGCCAGCCGGGAATGGAATCCGCGGGCAAACTCCGGTTGGGGCATGCTGGCGCAGGCTTACCGATTGTATACCCTTGCCCTGGCTGGTCAGGCCGATTTTGCGGCCATGAACCGTCTTAGGGAAACCCGGGAATTGACCGATGCTGCGGCAGTTCGTCTCGCAGCCGCCTATGCCCTCATCGGAAAGAAAGGCGCCGCCCTTTCTCTGCTGGAAGGCGCTAGTGCTACCTTCACCGAACGCTCCTACAATCGCTATTCTTACGGTTCGGCTTTCCGAAACCAGGCCATGGCCCTGGAGACCTACACCCTGCTGGACGACTCCAAGGTGCGTATTACGGCCGAGGAGCTGGCGCGCACACTGGCATCGGACCGCTGGCTGAGTACCCAGGAAACGGCCTATGCCCTGATGTCACTATCTAAAATGGTGATCAAAAACGGCGGCCGGGCCCTGCAGACATCACTGGTATACCGGGGTAACCGGGTAGAAGTGAGCACGGACAAGCCACTGGCCAGCCGTTCGCTGGAAGCTTCGCAGGAAACCCAGGAACTAATCCTGGACAATACAGGTAAGAACAGAGTGTATGTTACCGTGACCCAGGGAGGGCGACCCAAAATGGGACAGGAACAGTCAGAACAGCGAAACCTCAGCGCGGAGGTCACCTTCCTGGATGGAAGCGGAGCTCGTATTCAGCCTACGTCCTTGCGACAAGGATCGGAATTGACGGCCCGGGTGGTCGTGACCAACAGGAGCAGGAACAAGGCCTGGAATGTGGCCCTTAGCCAGATCGTTCCCAGTGGATGGGAAATTGTCAATACCCGGTTCGCCAATGGGTCTGTATCGGGGAATTCTGCCGACTACACGGATATTCGCGACGACAGGGCGCTGTACTATTTTGACCTGGCACCAGGTGCCTCCAGGACCTTTACCCTGCGGATCAATGCCTCCTATCTGGGCCGTTACTACCTGCCGGGTGTACAGGTGGAGGGCATGTACGATAACCGGTTCTTCGCACGAACCGAAGGCCGATATGTCGAAGTAGTCCAATAATAAATCGATCCCGGACTGCTCCGGATGGGCTATGATTAAGAAGGAGCGAACATCCCTGTCGGGAACCGAAAGCAACCCGGGACGTATCGGTATGCGCCTCTGGGGTGTACGTGGGATATGGGCTGACTTTGGGTTTTTGATGGAACAGCGAATCAGCAGGGCCTCCACCTGGGGGCTGTTGCTTCTCCTGATTTCCATGCTGCTGTGGTGGAACTGTCTGCCCGATCCCCTGTTCACGGATTCCTATTGTACGGTAGTAAAGAGTCGTGACGGGGAGTTAATGGGTGCCCGGATCGCCGATGACGGACAGTGGAGGTTTCCAGAAGTAAACGAACTGCCCGATCGCTACCGGACCTCAGTTTTGCTATTCGAAGACGAATACTTCTACTATCATCCGGGCTTCAACCCGGTCTCGATTGTCAAAGCGGTCTGGCACAATCTCACCCGTCCGTCCCGACGTGGCGGGAGTACGATCAGCCAGCAGCTTATACGTTTAAGCCGAAAGAACCGCTCGCGAACCTATGGGGAAAAGCTGATTGAACTGCTTTGGTCCACCCGACTCGAATGGCGGTACAGCAAGAATGAGATCCTAGCCATGTATGCCGCACACACTCCCTATGGAGGCAATGTAGTGGGTCTGGAAACGGCTTCCTGGAGGTATTTCGGGGTGGACCCGAACCGGCTGAGCTGGGCGCAGACCGCCACGCTGGCCGTTCTCCCGAATGCGCCCTCACTGATATTCCCGGGGCGTAACCCGGGCGCCCTCAAAAAAAAGCGCAATCGACTGCTGCGTCGCCTTCATCAAAAAGGGCACCTGGATTCACTGGGGTTGGAACTGGCCCTGGCTGAGCCCGTTCCGGAGCGACCCCGCCCCCTGCCCGACCTGAGCCCTCACCTCACGGAATGGGTACGGGCGCAGCGGCGCGAAGTACCAAAATCCGGGGATACGGGCACCCCCATATCTGCGGATCAGCAAAGCATCACTACCCTGGATGCCGACCTGCAGCGACGGGTGAACCGCTGGGTGGAGAGCCGACATCGCGACCTGAGGACCCGCGGCATTCACAACATGGCCGTCCTGGTCATGGATGTCCAATCCCGGGAAGTGCTGGCCTATGTCGGGAACAGTCCGGCCGATGATCGTCACAGCCCTGACGTGGATATGATTCGAAGCCCGAGAAGTACGGGCAGTGTGCTCAAACCCCTGCTGTTTACTGCCGCGCTGGAGAACGGACAACTGCTGCCCGAGAGCCTAATACCTGACATTCCGACCTCATTCAGTGGTTACCGGCCCGAAAACTTCGATCGCACCTACCGGGGAGCCGTTCCGGCCAGTGAAGCCCTGGCCAGTTCGCTCAATGTTCCGGCGGTGAGGGCACTCAGGGAATACGGGCTGGAAAAATTCTATCGCTCCCTCTCCGGCATCGGTCTTCAACCGGCTTACGGACCCGAACACTACGGTCTGGCCTACATACTCGGTGGGGCCGAACTCTCCCTCTGGGAACTCACCGGAACCTATGCCGCCCTGGCAGACCGGCTGGTTCATTATACGAAGCAACGGGATTACCGTTCGGATGATTTCCGGGAGCCCAATGTATTCCTTGGCGGTTCCAACCTCAGCCTTCGGAGACTTCCAAACCCCGAAAACAGCCCGTGGAAGGCCGCTCCCCTCTACCTGACCTTCGAGGCGCTGAGAAACGTGAACCGTCCCGGAGCCGAGCAGCAATGGGAATTCTTCCGGGAATCCCAGCCGATTGCCTGGAAAACCGGAACCAGCTTTGGATTCAAGGATGCCTGGGCCATTGGGGTCACTCCCCGTTACGCCATCGGAGTATGGGTGGGAAATGCCGATGGCGAAGGTCGGGCAGGTCTCACCGGCATACGTGCCGCTGCCCCGCTATTCTTCGACATCCTCGGGGAGCTGCCCCAGAGCGGATGGTTCGAGGCTCCTGACGATTGGGTTCAGGCGAATACCTGTGCCCAAAGCGGCTGGCTGGCTGGGCCGTTGTGCAGCGACTACCTCATGCAGAGTATTCCGAAAAAAGGACTTCGCTCCAGGCCCTGCAGCCTTCACGAGGAGGTGTTCCTGGACCGGACAGGCCGACTGCGGGTGAATGCCGACTGCTATCCCTCCGAAGACATGCAATCCCTAGTGTACTTTCAGCTGCCGAGTACCCAGTCGTACTACTTTGCCCGAACCCGAAACGACTATCAGCGCATCCCTCCCTGGAAGGAAGGTTGCGAAGGAATGAATCAACCGGTTATGGATTTTATTTTCCCTACGGCAGGAGAGGATGTCCTGATACCTGTTGATCTGGGCGGTACTCCTGGGGACGTGGTCTTTTCCCTGGCCCACCAAAACCCGGATACGCAGATCTATTGGTACCTGGACGAGACCTATCTGGGCACTACGGAGACCTTCCACGAATGGGCCTTATCGCCCAAGCCCGGGGAATATGTGCTCACCGTCGTGGATGCCCAGGGCAATCGCATTCAGCGACGGGTGCGTTTTCGGATGGCCTCGGAATAGAAACATACCCTATCACGTGCTTTGGAATTGCAGTCAAATCGGGTTGTTTTAAACTACCAAATCGAAAAACTATCGACAAGAGTAATATGCGATTCACACATCATCTTTGGTGCGATTCGTTTTTGGTGCTATTTTGCACCAAAATAGTAAGTTGTGGCACGACAAAGCATTTCCCTGACCGAGCCTAATGATGAATGGCTAAAACTGCAGGTGGACAGCAAGGAGTATTCAAGTAAAAGTGAAGTTGTAAACGATCTTATCCGGCAAGCGAGAAAACAACAAGCCCAAATAGATTGGCTCAAGACTAAACTAGAAAGAGCTGAAAAGAGCGGCTTTACAAGTGAATCAATGGAAGAAATACTGAAGGAGTCGAAGACGGATTTTTCAAACCAGATTTATTAGGTCACATGATCACTTCTTCCTCATAAAAATCGTCACCGGCACCCCGTTGAAGTCAAAATTCTCCCGCAGCTTATTCTCCAAAAAACGCTTGTAGGGATCCCGCACGTACTGGGGCAGGTTGCAGAAGAAGGCAAACTGCGGATAGGGCGTGGGAAGCTGGGTGATGAATTTGATCTTGACGTATTTGCCCTTATAGGCCGGAGGGGGCTGGTTCTCGATGATGGGAAGGAGCACCTCATTCAGGCGTGAGGTGGGAATGCGCTTGCTTCGGTTCTTGTACACTTGAACGGCGGTTTCTATGGCCTTGTAAATGCGTTGCTTCTCCAGAACTGAAATGAACAAGATGGGAACGTCGGTAAACGGTTCAATGGCCTTCTGGATCTGTTTGATGTAGTCCCGAACCGTGTGGGTAGACTTCTCGACCAGATCCCACTTATTAGCCAGGATCACCACCCCCTTATTGTTGCGATGGGCCAGCCACAAGATATTTTCCACCTGACCGTCGAAGCCACGGCCGGCATCGAAGATCAGGATGCAGACGTCGCAGTGCTCGATAGCCCTTACCGAGCGCATCACGGAATAAAATTCCAGGTCTTCGCGTACCTTTTTCTTCCTTCGGATCCCGGCCGTATCTACCAGGTTGAATTCGAATCCGAAGCGGTTGTATTTGGTATCGATGCTGTCCCGGGTGGTCCCGGCTATGTCGGTAACGATGTAGCGTTCCTCCCCGATCAGGGCGTTGATAAAGGACGATTTCCCGGCATTGGGCCTACCCACCACAGCGAAGCGGGGCAGGTCGTCTTCGGGTTCCACCTCATCGGGAAGCACTTCCACCACGGCATCGAGCAGGTCTCCCGTTCCACTACCGTTCACACTGGAAATGCAGTAATATTCCCCCAGTCCCAGGGCGTAGAACTCCACGGCATCGGCGGATCGCTGATGATTGTCCACCTTGTTTACCGCCAGGAATATGGGCTTGTCCACCCGTCGCAATAATTTGGCCACATCCTCGTCCATGCCGGTAACCCCGGCTTCCACATCCACCAGGAAGATGATGGCATCGGCTTCGTCTATGGCCAGTTCCACCTGTCGGTCGATCTCCTGCTCGAAGATATCATCGCTGCCCTGCACATATCCGCCCGTATCGATCAGGGTGAATTCCTTGCCGTTCCAGTCGGCCTTACCGTAATGCCTGTCGCGAGTGACCCCACTGACCGCATCCACGATGGCCTCCCGGCGCTGAATCAGTCGGTTGAAGAAGGTGGATTTGCCCACATTGGGCCTTCCTACTATGGCTACGATGGCTCCCATATCCGGATGTTGGAATGGGCAAAGGTACGCCAAATGGTCGATGAAGAGCATACGAGACTGGCCCGAGGTCTAAGGCCAAGAATCTGCTTTAGCTTATCGTCTCTCGATATGGGTTCCTGTTTTAATCGAGTCAGCCGAATAAGAGATCTATTATGTATGATTGTTATTTCAATCTTTTTATCTATTTTTGTATGATATATCAATCATAATATGCAGTGAGTACTAAGAAACAAGTCGTTTTCCCCCGGCATTTCGACATCCTTCACAAGGTGGGGGAGAACATTAAACTGGCCCGCAAAAGGAGAAAGCTAACCACCAGGCAAGTCGCCGAAAGAGCGGATATCGCACGTAGTACGCTCTATCTGATCGAATCCGGCAATCCCAGTGTAGCGTTCGGAGCCTATTTTAACGTACTCCGGGTACTGGGACTTCAGGAAGATTTCCTGAAGATTGCGGCGGATGATGTGTTGGGCAGAAAACTACAGGATTTGGACCTTCTTTAAAATGTCAAGTGGCAAATTGGACATATTGGTATATGCCCATTGGCTGGGAATGTCCGAACCCAAACTGATGGGCACACTTTCTGCGCTCTTCGCTAAAGGCAGGAAGGCATTTCAATTTGAGTACCACCCGGATTGGTTAAGATCTCGTGAAATGTGGTTAATGGATCCTGATCTTCAGTTTTTCTCGGGCCCACAGTACCCCAACAATAAAGAGAATTTTGGCTTGTTTCTGGATAGTATGCCGGATAGCTGGGGGAGGACATTGATGCATCGTAGGGAAGCAAATCGTTCAAGATTAAAGGGCGATAAACCACAAACGCTCTATGAAGTCGATTATCTTCTGGGGGTATTTGATGAAACCCGTATGGGAGGCTTGCGGTTTAAAACCGACCCGAAAGGCCCTTTCCTTGACGACAGTACGACCTACCCCACACCACCCTGGTCGTCCGTCGGCACTTTACAAGAAGCCGCCCGAAGACTGGAATTGGACGAAACCATGGACGAAGCCCACATATGGTTGAACGTTCTCATGGCACCGGGATCTTCTTTAGGAGGAGCAAGGCCCAAGGCCAATATTCTGGATAAAAAGCAGAATCTGTGGATCGCCAAATTCCCGGCCAAGAACGATCCCATCGACAAGGCCGCCTGGGAATACCTAGCTTATCGACTCGCGGTGAAGGCCGGAATTCACATGGCCCCTTCAAGGATCGATAAAATCAACCATGAACACCATACCTTCTTCACCCAAAGATTCGACCGGGTGCGGGGCGAAAGAGTCCATTTTGCCTCTGCCATGACCATGACGGGAAATACGGAAGATAGTATTCGAGACCAGCCCGCCAGCTACCTGGAAATGGCCGAATTTATCCAAAACCATGGAGTCAAGATCACCGAAGACCTGGAGCAACTATGGAGGAGAATCGTCTTTAGTATTGCGATTTCGAATACGGACGATCACTTGCGCAACCACGGCTTTGCTCTTACCCCTGAGGGTTGGAAGTTGTCACCTGCTTTTGACATTAATCCATCCATTGATAAGAGTGGGCTTTCACTGAACATTGATATGGATAGTAATGCACTGGACTTTGAATTAGCCAAAAGTGTTGGTGAGTATTTCCGGCTTGACGCGATTCAGATGGAAACCATCTTAAATCAGGTGCTCTCTAGCGTAAGTCAATGGCCAAATGACGCCCAGAGCATTGGAATCTCCCGTCGGGAACAGGAGCAAATGGCAGCAGCCTTTGCGAATAATCTCGCGTGAACATATTATCCAAAAAGACAGAAATAATAGTTAAAAGTTCAGATACTTGGTGCAGTCAGGAATTTTAGGTCCATAGGCCCGCATTTTACCCCTTATACCCGAATCTCTTCAGCTGCCGGTCGTTGCTGCGCCAGTTCTTGTTCACTTTTACATAGAGCTCCAGGTGAATCTTCTTCTGAAAGAATTCTTCCAGATCCTTCCTGGCCTCGGTGCCAACCCGCTTGAGGGATTTGCCCTGATGGCCGATCAGTATGCCTTTCTGGGTATCGCGCTCTACCATGATCACCGAGCGAATGTGGATGATATCCGCCTCTTTCTTAAACGACTCGGTTTCGATCTCCACGGCATAGGGGATCTCTTTCTTGTAGTGCAAGAGTATCTTCTCCCGTATAGATTCGTTTACGAAGAAGCGTTCGTGCTTGTCGGTAAGCTGGTCCTTGGGGAAGTAGGGCGGGCCCGCTGGCAGCTTCTCCACGATAAAATTCAGGACTTCTTCCAGTTGAAATTTTTCAAGCGCCGATATGGGATAAACGGGGGCATCTGGGAATTGCTCGGACCAGTAGGCCACCGCGGACTCCAGCTTTTGCTGGTCGCCCAAGTCGATCTTATTGATCAGCACCAACAGGGGTACGGGAGCCTTGCGAATCTTATCGTACAACGCCTGATCCTTGATGGCCTTTTCGCCCAGTTCCACCATAAGCAGAATCACATCCGCATCCTCGATGGCGGTTTGCACAAAATCCATCATCGATTCCTGCAGGGCATAGGCGGGCTGAATTATACCCGGGGTATCGGAAAACACGATCTGATAGTTCTCTTCGTTCAGAATGCCCAATATGCGATGGCGGGTGGTCTGTGCCTTACTCGTAATAATGGAAAGGCGCTCGCCCAACAGGGCATTCATCAAGGTGGATTTACCCACGTTGGGGTTGCCAATGATGTTGACGAAACCCGATTTATGTTCGCTCATTGCGGAATTGGTCAAAGTATTTCTTTGCGGCCCGGTTTACATGGGACGCCAGGATTAGCACGGCGATCATATTCGGGATCACCATAAGGATGTATGCCAGGTCGATCAGATTGATCACCAGGTCTACCGATACGACTGCGGCCAAAACTATGGTCGCCACATAGAAGTAATTGAAATAAGTCCCGGTCTTCGCATTGGTCAGGAATGTCAGGGACTTGACACCGTAGTAGGAGTAGGTAAACAGCGTCGAAAAGGCGAAGGCCGCTACTATAAGCAACAGCAGTATATCCCCGAATCCGAACAGGGCTTTTTTGAATGCGATCAGCGTCATCAGGATGCCGTTGCTCTCGGCTTCCAGATGCGCACCGGTGAGCAGGATCACCAGGGCGGTGAGTGTGCAGACCACGATGGTATCGATAAAGGGACCCAGCATGGCGACCAGGCCTTCCTGTACGGGTTGGTCGGTCTTGGACTGCCCGTGGTACATGGGAGCGCTTCCCAGGCCGGCCTCGTTGGAGAACATCGCCCTGCGCACCCCGATAAATATCAAGGCCCCGAGGGTTCCCACAGTAGCCGTTTTCGGGTTGAAGGCCTCGGTGAAAATGAGTTCGAAGGATGGAATAATCTGATCCGAAAAACGTATCATCACGAAGAGAACCACGGCGAAATACAAGACCACCATAACCGGTACGATGGTCGATGCCACCCGGGCAATCTTTTTCAATCCCCCAAAAATCACCAGGGCAGTGGTAACCGCGAGTACGATACCGATACCGAGCTTCCAGCTGAAGTCCGTACCCACACCCGTGGAGGCAGGTGGTGTCAGCACATTCATCACCGTTTGGGTAAACTGATTGGCTGTAAAAACCCCCAGGAATCCGATGAGACCGATGATGGAGAAGAATACGGCCAAAGGCCTGGCATTCCTGCCGATTCCATGGACCATATAATACATCGGGCCGCCCTGCACCTTTCCAGTGCTGTCTTCCCCCCGGAACATGACCGCCAGGGCACAGGAATAGAACTTGATGCAAATTCCAATCAGTGCCGTAATCCAGATCCAGAATACCACCCCCGGACCCCCCTGATAAATGGCGATGGCAACACCGGAAATATTACCCAGCCCTACCGTGGCCGCAACCGCCGAGGCCAGTGCCTGCCAGTGGGAAACCTCCCCCGTCGCATGACCGGTATCGTACTTACCGGTAGTAATATCGATGGCATGGCGGAAATAGCGATAGGGACGAAACCCCGAATAGAAGACAAGAAATAGCCCCCCTCCGACCAGCAGGAACAGCATGCCCCATTCGGCATAGGATATCATGCTGACCAGCAATTCGTTGATAAATTCCATGGATTCGAAGGTATGTACTTTTTTAGAACCCCGGATTTGACCGAATGTTGCCCCTCCTCCACCGGTATTAGGTTAAATAACTGTAATCAAGACCATTAAAACTCTTTTTGGAACGTTTTTTGCTTTCTAAAAAACAGTTGTATATTTGCAACTCACATCGCGGGATAGAGCAGTAGGTAGCTCGTCGGGCTCATAACCCGAAGGTCGCTGGTTCGAGTCCAGCTCCCGCTACAAGGTTTATTCTTTTTCAAGGCATCCAATCGGGTGCCTTTTTCGTTGAACTGATCCGAGAGAAGCTTGCTTCAGGGAAGGATGGGGAAAACGGAAAATAGGCTGCGCAGCAGACTTGAAGAGGAATAATCCTTGTGCAAGCTTCCCCTTCTGGCTCAATTTGGAGCGCAGCGAAAAATTGAATCCAGCTCCCGCTACTACAGGTAACAGGATAACAGTGTACGAGTTGTATTCGGTTAACCTGTTTTTTTATGGCCTTGCCCAAAAACCTTTTTGCGTACCTTGAAGAAAAGGTATACGTTTTTCACATGAAACCGAACTATTCGGAGCCTAAAATCTACACCGGTGGAGTGGATATCACCCGATGGTCCAAGCTCACCCCTACCCAACGAAAAAGAGCCCTTCAAAAATCCTGGTATGTATACTACTCCTTTCGAAATCCAGCAACCGGGAAACTCAAGCGGCAGATGTATTAGCCCCTTATGTCTTGGACAGAGTTGCGATTTTCGTTGTTTCGGGCTGGACCTACTACATTTGAATAGCAATGACGGAGCCAAGACCCCATCGCTCCCTTCTAAAGGCTTGCCTTCACGAAGCTTTGACAACGCTTCCGCTTCGAAGGCTGCAAAATCAAACGATTCTTTTTCTTTCATTTTTCTGTGTCTCCTTTAAGTTAAACTATTTTAGTTGACACAGTTAGTTGAATACTCTTACGGATGCTTATTTCCAATATCGAAATGCTTAACAGCCGTCTTCTATTTTAGACAGCTTCTCAAATCGAAATGAATAAGGAGATAAAAATCTTAAGTAACAATTAGTGTTTAAGTAAATTACTATTGAAGTACTATCGCCTTCAGACTGACATCTTAAGAACTGATCAGACGGGAAAGTAATTCGTAGGTTATCAAGATTCTAGTTAATATGCAATTATATCTTCTCAAGCGGCTTTTCCTTTGCGGAGAAGAAGTATTTTGATTTCATGGGTAATAAGCTTTTTTGGTCAAATATCAAATTAACTTCTTCAGACATTTTAGCAGATTACTTGTTGAAATCTTACACTGGTAATAATAATCGAAGTAATTCTTATATTTTTGTAACAATTTCCTTTATGAAATTTACGAATTTTTTGCAGTCGAAAGGATTTCTTTCTTTTATTCGGTACTTTGGCATATTTACGGCTTACTATTTAGCCTATGGATTTATCACTAATGACCGCAGATGGTTGTCATTGATAGCCTTTGTTGTTGCATTCTTAATTGGTGCATTATTACCCAAAAGAGGTTCTTTTTCGACTAGGTTAAAGGAATACTTTCAGATCAATGGCTTTTTCGTACTCGTTTTTCTTTTTGTCTCATCTTACGCTGGTTTTAATTTTACCCGATACTTTCTAATTGGCGTCCCACTTTACACTGGATTAGGTTTTTGGTTTAATCAGAAGCAGCAGTGGTTAATTCCAACAATTTCAGGGGTTTTAGCGATTATCTTTAGTAGTTGTGGTTTTACAAATTTGTACATGTACTTCCACGACCCCAGCCCATATCAAAACAGGGATTTCGAAAAAATCCAACTCATTGATGTGAATTTGGATACGGTAGTTGTGGACACCAGAGGAATAGCGGTCATCGATTTCTACAACCGTGCCTGCTCTGAATGTTTTAAAAAATTTCCTGATTACGAACGGATTTACGATGAATTTCGTAACCATAAAGGAGTGAAGTTTTATTCGGTTATTGTACCTGTGCGAAACGATAGTATGGAAGTATCCATAAACATTGTTGATAGTCTGGACTATAGTTTCCCCAAATATTACGCTCTGAGCAAAGATCAACCAAATTCATTGGGCTTTAATACCTACCCGCATCTCTTGATACTTAAGGATGGTAAGCTTCGCTATAGCGGCTGGCTTGTTGTTGAAAAAGGTCTAATTGCCTTTAACCTTCGGAATGAAATTAGGAGGCTCCTGTACGAATGAGAAAATTACTTTAGGCGGCACTTAAATTTACTTGATTTTTAAGTTGTCCGAAAAACAGGGAAGCCTTCGTACAAAACTTTCATGAAACAGGAGCTACGCGTACAAAGACTGATCTGGTATTTTCGTTCCATATATCCCATCCGCTCGCTCACAGTCCGGCTTTGTTTAAGCTTTTTTTTAGAAAGTCGTTGTCCATCTGAAGCTCCCCCAGCTTCTGAAAGAGTTGGGCGCGCTCCTGTTCCCAGTCCTTGCCTTCTGGAGCCGCTGACGGCCCCTCAAAGGCCTGGTCAGCGCGATCCAGAAACTCGCGCTTCCATTGGCTGATCTGATTGGGGTGCAATTCAAATCGCTTGGATAACTCCGATAACGTCTCCCGCTCTTTTAGTGCTTCGATGGCCACCATGGCCTTGAACTTTCCCGTAAATTTTCTTCGGCTTTTTCCCATTTTTTCCGTGGTGTTGATTTAAAGATATTAAACTTAACCAACGGTTTCAATTCCGGGGGGTATTACACATGCCCTCTCGGATGGCTCGAAGTTTCGCAGCTTTAATCTGATCGATGACTTCAATCGTGAAGCCTTGCAGATCACCCTGGACCGCAGTATCAACAGCCATCGGGTAATCCGTGAGCTGAACCGACTCAAGGAATGGAGAGGTCTGCCGGAGAAGATTCGTGTGGACAATGGCCCGGAATGTATAGCTGGGCGGCTACAAGACTGGTGTGATGCTCAGGAAAAACCCGTGGAACTGGTCTTTATCCAAAAAGGCAAGCCTTCTCAGAATGCATACATCGAACGCTTTAATCGTACCTACAGAACGGAAATCCTAGATGCCTATGCCTTTTGGCTAACTCGGTTCGATTTGTGCCACCCATTTCGGATTCATTGTGCCACGC
>CAZKFM010000015.1:0-61108 GCA_964552195.1 uncultured Flavobacteriaceae bacterium | reverse complement strand
ACATGATTATAAATCTTTATTTTTAAACACTACGAAAACAGGGTAGCTTTCAATTCCACTTTTCAGTGATGTCCTTTTTCATCCTAGCCTGGTTTCCTATCTCGGTTTACTGCAGAATAGTAATGCTTTGGACGTGCCTAAAAGTGTAAAAAAAACAAGGTGGATTACTAAGAATCTCCACTTCGCCTAATGACTCCAGTTTGACCGTCGAAGTAAGGACCGGGGGTAAGGCGCTTAAACTATTCGGTGGGCTTACGAATCTTCAGGAAAGGCTGCTTGAGCAGGAACCAGATACTTCGGTTCTCCGATTCGTCCGGAAAAATATCCACCCCGTACTGTATGTCCGCGGGTTTCAGGTAACGGTAAGTACCCAGGAGACGGTCCCAGACAGACAGTATGTTGCCGTAGTTCGAATCCGTATAGGGCAGCTTGTAATGATGGTGAACCTTGTGCATATTGGGCGTAACCAGCAGCACACTGAAGGCCCGGTCCAGCCAGTCGGGTATGCCGATATTGGCATGTGTGTACTGTGAGGCCACCACCGACATGGATTGGTATAACAGCACTATGCCGATAGGAATTCCTCCCAGCCAGACTGCCAGAGTGGTAAATGAGAAGCGGATTACACTCTCCAGGGGATGGTGACGATTGGCCGTAGTCACATCGACCTCGTGATCGGTATGATGAACCGAGTGTACCATCCACAGCCTGGGAACGCTGTGCTCGAACCTATGCGAACAATAGCCCCCCACGAAATCCATCACCAGCAGGCCGGCAAATACCTTCCACCCCAGACTTAGGGGTTCCAGTGCAGGTAACAGACCCCATTCAAGATCTACTACACGGTCGGATGACCACAGAAGTATAAAAGCCAGGCCGAAATTCACCGCTATGGTGGTGAAGGTGAAAAAGAAATTGACCCAGGCATGCCTCCACTTGCGATAGTCAAAGCGAAAAAGTGGAACCAGTCCTTCCAGGGTCCAGAACAGGGTGATTCCCCCGACCAGAATAATCGAACGGTGACTCGAGGGTATATGGGTGAAATAATCAATAAGCGCTTCCATACTTTCAAATATAAGCTCCGGCACCCCTTTTCGCAACCCTCAGCTCAGGGTACCGTCCTGCCAGGCCTCTCTCAGCTTCTCGACTATGCGGAAAGCCGCCGGACAGATGGCAACATTCTTCATCGTAAGATTCGCAATCTGATGAATCTTCCTGCGATCGGTATGAGGATACTCCCGACAGGCCTTGGGCCGTATATCGTACATTTGACAGCTGTTATCCTCCTGCAGAAACGGACAAGGGAGCTGATTCATAACCCAATCGCCATCTTCGTCCTTTCTGAGGTAGGTATCCGTAAATACCGAAACCTTGAGTTTAAGCCTCCTGGCCATGCGTTCAATATCGGCAGTCAGGAGAAGCGGCCCGGCCGTCTTGCAGCAATTAGCACACTGAAGGCAGTCGGTTTCGTCAAAGACCTCCTCGTGCCATTCGAACATGCGTCGATCCAGGTCCCTTGGGGTCTTTGCAGCGATGGAACGGAAGAGTTTCTTGTGTGCCTTTCGGCGGGAGGTCGCCAGAGCTTTTAATTGGGACAAATCAGGATTCATACAGGGAAAGTTACGAAATACGAGAGGTTAACCTGGTGCAATGGCCATGAATGAAAAATTGAAAGTCGGAAATGAAGATCTGTACGGCTCTGCGCTGATGGATTACTATAATGGCCGGCATTCCGCCAGGATCAGCACGATCTCCTCACTCGGAGATAAGGATCGTATTCCCGTTGCATACTATTTCCGTACCCGGGAAAGCATGCCCGATTTGGAAAGATATGCCCTAGACCAGTGCAGGGGCCAGGTGCTGGACATCGGATGTGGTGCCGGATCACATTCCCTTTGGCTTCAAAACCGTGGCCTTTCCTGTACGGGGGTGGATCTCAGCCCCGGTGCGGTAAAGGTCTGTCGTGCCAGAGGATTGGAACGGGTTTTGCTGGGTGATATCTGGGAAACCGACCCGGGCAGTTACGACACCATTTTACTTATGATGAACGGACTGGGACTGGCCGGTGACTCCACCCGATTAACACATTTTATCGTCAGGATGCTAAACCTGCTTAAACCCGGAGGTCAGATATTGGCAGAATCCACAGATTTGGAATATCTTTTTGACCTGGTTCTCGGACTGGACCAGAGAACCGCCTTCGATAAGTCGTACTATGGCAATCTCATGTACACCTTCGAGTATCAGGGCAAAAAAGGACGCCCCTTCCCCTGGTTATTTGCCGGGGAAGACCTGATCGAGCATGCCACCGAGAAGGCTGGAGGTGTGCTCGAAATCCTGGGGAGGAATACCGAATCTGGCTTCCTCCTGCGCATTGCAAAAAAGTAATATTGAACCGCCTAAGCCCGTTGAACAGTAAAAGGTTATGAAATGAAAAAATTATGGGTCTTTCTTGGGGTAATCGCCCTGCTTACCTCTGGCTGCTCGGATGACTCCGGAGCAGGCACAAATGGCGGTGGCGGCGGAAGTCAGGTAACCGGAGTAAAGGCGCTAAACCTCCTGGGACCCGGCGATTCGGCAAACGATTTCCTCAGCAACGATAATTACGATCGTCTGATCATTCAAGTACAGTATGTCACGGGATTCCGGCCGTCCAATCAGGTATTCAGCGACCTGGAAGACTTTATCCGAGAATTTACCTTTAAGGACGACATAGAGTTCAACTACAAGGCAATGGCCTCGCCGGGACAGGAAAGCCTGACCTTTCAGGAGATTCGTCAGATCGAAGAAAATAACCGAACTTTTTACAACGACGGCTCTACCCTTACGCTGTATATCTATTTCGCAGATGCGCCGGCCGAAGGTGATGATCTGGATCAGGGGCTGGTCTCCCTTGGGGCCGTCTACAGGAATACTTCCATGGTAATCTTCGAAAGCACCATAAGGACCGCTTCCCAAATTCTGAGTGTTCCGCTTACGGATTTCGAAAAGGCGACTCTTCGCCACGAATTTGGGCACCTGTTCGGACTGGTGAACATCGGGAGTCCATTTGCAGACGGTATCGATCATGAGGATCCCTCTTCAAGCAGCCACTGCAGCACGGCGGGTTGCCTGATGCGTGCCGAATTGGAATTCGGTGCCGGTATGGCTAAGGCCATGAAGGAACGCGTATCTAAGGGGATGGCCAGTATACCTGAATTCAGCGATCGCTGCCTGGCGGATATGGAGGCCAACGGGGGCAGACCGGCAAACTAAAAGAGCCTATCGGTAACGGGATATCAGGGAATCCCGAGGTATTTGTGGGTCTGTAGCGATACCTTCCAACGGGTATGGGCCATGACGTATTCGACGATCATGGGCATGACCTTCTCTCTTACGCTCCACTCAGGCTGCAAAAATAATTTGCAATCCTTTCCGACCCGGGAGGCCTGCTCTTCGGCAAAAACCAGGTCGTGTTTGTTGTAGATGATCGGCTTGAGCTCGTCGGCCCTTTCGCAGACTTCGTCCAGGGGAAGCTTGTTCTTTTTGGGAGACAGACAAATCCAATCCCAAGTGCCCGTAAGCGCATAGGCTCCTGAGGTTTCAATATGTATCTTCATCCCGGCTTCCCGCAGCAATCGGGTCAGGGGCCCCATGTCCCACATCAGCGGTTCCCCCCCAGTTACCACTACCGTATCGGAATGCTTTCGGGCCTCGCTAACGATGTCTTCAATGGATGTGGGCGGCCAGCGCTGAGGATCCCAGCTTTCCTTGACATCACACCAATGGCACCCGACATCACAGCCTCCTACCCGGATAAAATAAGCCGCACCTCCCTTGTGATAGCCTTCACCCTGTATGGTGTAGAAGGCCTCCATCAGGGGTAGCATCTCACCCTTGTCGACCAGCGGCATGAAGTCTTTAGCTTCCATGCCGCAAAGATACGGCAGCACGAGGGCCAAAAAAATCGGCTAATTTTACTGAAAACCGTACCAATGGAAAAAGTTCGGGAGGAGCGACCGGAATTTCGCCGGGAAATGGAGAACGGGTACGCCTTTAAGGGCGAATCCCTGATACTCGGATCGGCCATGCACGAAGGGCTCACCTATTCTCAGGCCTTTGTAAAAACCCCTCTGGAAACCCTGAATCGCCACGGCCTTATCGCGGGAGCGACCGGAACGGGAAAGACCAAATCCCTGCAGGTTATGGCAGAAGGATTGTCCGATAAAGGCATACCCGTATTGCTGATGGACGTCAAGGGTGATTTGAGCGGTCTGGCCCAGCCCAGTCCGGGTCATCCCAAGATAGACGAAAGGCACGAGAAGATAGGACTACACTTCGAAGCTTCCTCATTTCCGGTAGAATTACTCACCCTCTCGGAAGAGCCGGGAGTACGACTCCGCGCGACAGTATCGGAATTCGGGCCCGTGCTCCTTTCCCGCATACTCGGCCTTAATGATACCCAGCAGGGCATCGTGGCCGTTTTGTTCAAATACTGCGACGATAGAGGCCTGCCCCTGCTGGATTTGGAGGACTTCAAGAAAATCCTGCAGTATGCTACCGGGGAGGGAAAGGAAGAACTCCAAAACGAATACGGCCGTATTTCCACGGCATCCACCGGTGCCATCCTCAGACGGATACTCGAGCTGGAGGGTCAGGGGGGAGATCGCTTCTTCGGTGAGCGCTCCTTTGATGTACAGGACCTCTCCCGGCTTTCGGAGGATGGGAGGGGGTATATCAACATCGTTCGGCTGACCGATATACAGGATCGTCCCAAACTGTTCTCGACATTTATGCTGTGCCTGCTGGCGGAGATTTACGCTTCCTTACCGGAGCAGGGCGATAGTGACCGGCCCGAGCTGGTAATCTTTATAGACGAGGCCCATCTCATATTCAGGGAAGCCTCGGATGCGCTTATGGACCAATTGGAAAACATGGTGAAACTGATCCGCTCCAAGGGAATCGGCCTGTTTTTTGTGACCCAAAATCCCACCGATGTCCCGGAAGCCATACTGGCCCAGCTGGGGCTGAAGATACAGCACGCTTTGAGAGCCTTCACAGCACGGGATCGACGGGCGATCAAGCAGGCCGCGGAAAACTATCCCCTATCGGAATTCTATGATACGGCCTCCGAACTCACCTCGCTTGGTATCGGGGAAGCACTGGTTTCCGTCCTGGATGAGAAGGGTCGGCCCACCCCTCTGGCTGCCACCCTGCTCAGGGCGCCAAGAAGCCGAATGGACATACTCTCAGAAAAAGAAATACAGGACCGGGTGCGCGCCTCTGCACTGGTGCCCAAATACGCCGAGGATATCGATCGTGAATCGGCCTACGAGATCCTCAATAAAAAGATTGAAGAGATTCGAAAGGAAGAAGAACGCGAAGCAGACAGGGAGCGCCGCGAAACAACCCGAAGCCGGAGCAGTCGTTCACGTCGCATCGACCCGGTCACAAAAGTACTGACCAGCGCGACCTTTATACGCGGGGTTTTCGGTATTTTGCGAAAGGTTTTGAAATAATAGTCTATGAAACTGTCATCTCCTCTTCCCGGCCAGAAATGGCCTTTCCAACTCATTACGGCCTGCCTGTGTCTGGTCGTGGTTTCCTGTAGCCAAAAGGACGACACCTACACCTTTGACAGTTCCCGGGTGGGACCCGTAGAACGGAATACGGACTTCGCAGAGGTAGAAAATTTGTTTCCCGGAGACTCGGTCGTTCGGGATTCCGTCGAACTTCAGTTCGGTGCCTCGTATTATAATTATTCGGTATATCGATCCAGGGATTCGTTATTGCTGGTTATTAGCCCCCACCGGGACAGTATAGGTAAAATTGGATCCATCAGGATAGTCAACGGTCTCTACACCACCAAGGATGGCCTGGGACCGGGGTCCACCTTCGGGGAATTCTCAAAGAAATACGAGATCGGTAAAGTTCGGTCCAGCGTTTTCAGGGTCGGCGCCGATGTCAAAAACGAGCGGTTTCAGCTCATTATTCCCCGATCCGAGTTACCCGAAAGTCTGCGATTACCCGCTGCACCTGTGGAGGCAGTGGAAATTCCGGACGACGCCAAGGTGGAGTTTATCACCATCAGCTGGTAGGACTTTATGCGAGGTTTCTTATTGCAAACTGTTTTACCCCGTTTGTATGGGGCCTACCTCAACGTTTGGGCCTTTTTTGCGCCCGTCCAGGCAGGCCAAAGTGCCCTGGGGGTATTCAGTACCGTTCGGGCAGGAAGGCTAAGCGACCGGCAAAAAAAAATCCTGGAGAGTGCTCGGCACGGGGTCGAACATATCGAAGGTTTCCCCATTCAGGTATACCGATGGGCCGGAGACGGTCCTGGTATACTGCTTGCTCACGGGTGGCAGAGCAACAGTGCCCGCTGGAAGCACCTGATCCCTCATTTGCAGCAGGAAGGCTTCGATATCTATGCCTTCGACGCCCCCGGCCATGGCGGTTCCGGAGGGAGCTACCTGCATGTTCCACTCTATGCAAAGGTGATACGTCAGCTGAGGGACAAACTGGGAACGGAGTACCAAATAGGACATTCGATGGGAGGCATGGCCATACTGTACGATCTGCATGAGCAACCTTCCGACGATGTAGGTAAGATCGTTACCCTGGGCGCACCCACACATTTTGCCTACATCCTGGATCAGTACGAAAAAGCGCTGGGATTGCGATCGCATGTTCGAGTATCCCTCGAGGCTCGGGTTTTGGAAATGGTGGGACGGTCGGTCTATGACTTCAACACCATCGAGTTTTCGAGGGGATTGGAGGTCCCCGGTCTGCTACTTCACGACCTGGAAGATCCTACCATCCCTTATACCGATGCGGTAGAACTCGAACAGCACTGGGATTCCAGCCAGCTCGTGCTCACCCATGGTTACGGACATTCCCTGCACCATCGTGACGTACACCAATGCGTGACGGACTTCCTGTGCGAACGCCCATTGCGATTAGAAAGCGCGGACCCATCCGGATTTACAAACCATAATTAACGATTCGATATGAATGCATTACATCCTTTCCATCTGGCTATTCCGGTTCGGGAAATTGAGGAGACCCGAAGGTTCTACCGGGAAGTGCTCGGCCTAAACGAGGGTCGCAGCGATACCCAGTGGGTGGATTTTGACTTCTTCGGACACCAGCTGGTCATCCATGTGGATCCTACATTGAAAGACAACACCATGGTTAACCCAGTTGACGGAAAAGAAGTGCCCGTGCCTCATTTTGGTTTGGTGCTTCCCTGGGAAGACTTTCATCACATGGCAACCCGCCTCAGAGAGCAGGGCATTCGATTTGTGATCGAACCCTATATACGCTTCGAGGGAAAGCCTGGGGAGCAGGCGACCATGTTCTTTCGGGACCCTTCAGGCAATGCATTGGAGTTCAAATCCTTTCGAAATCCAGAGATGCTATTTGCCCGCTCTTTCTGAAGGTGGAATGTGGTTTCAGAAAAAAGTCAACGGTCGGGTTCCAGGGTAAAATCGAAGCGAATACGGACCTCCTCGGCAATCTTCATGCGGACGACTCGGGGGACCTCGACCCCGTAGTCTTCAGGGCGAACCGTGAAGGTCCCACTAAGTCCGATATATTGCCCGGAGCGCTTTACTTCAACCGGGACTTCTACCTCACGAGTGGCTCCCCGAATCGTTAGCTTACCAGATAAGCTCTTCCGCCTGGTCTCCAATTCATCCTCCCAACCCCCGCTAAAGGTCATTCGGGGGAATTCATCCGAATCCATGTAATTTTCATTGAAGTGCTTTTGCATAAGGGCGTTTGGGAATACAAAGGCAGAAACGCGCGCCAGAACAGCCAACTTGTTGTCTGCCGTATTGAGCAGTACAGCAACTTCCTGGTTTTCTGCTTCCACAGCCTCAAATCCGGCTACCGAGGCCTCGAAATCGATACGGCCCTGCCGGGTAGACCAGGTCTGAGAACAGACTGGCATCAGCATACATAGGGTTATAGATAGGAGTAATATTCTGGCGTTCATGATTCGGTATTTTCAATAAATAGAATTCAACCCGCGTTTAAGTTAAAAACAACTCCTAAGTCGGACGTATTATTACCAACTCTGTGGTAAAATTTACCTAAATCTCTTTAAATCCCCTCCCATGAAAATTTCGAAATTCCTTAGCGGTGGCCTCCTTTTTACCATTTCACTATTCATGTGGCCGTCCGCCGAATTGAGGGCCCAGGACGAACTCCTCAACGAACTGGAATCCAGGGAAGATACCGTCAGCGGCCCGGAAGTCGCCCTTTCGACCTTTAAGAGTGTACGCCTCATTAACCTGCAGACGACCGAAACCGTAGGCCGGGGGGTTTTCTTCTTTGGCGTTGCGCACCGATTCGGAAGCCTGCAAAAGCCACTGGCCGATTTCTTCGGTATGGATAATGCCATTAGCCGACTGACCTTTACCTATGGGATCTCGGATAACCTGCACGTGGGGGCAAGCCGGAGTACCTTTCGCAAGACCTATGACCTGTACGCCAAGGAGGTGCTGATTCGGCAGAAGGAGGAAGGGTTCCCACTTACTGTAGCCCTACACGAGTTGCTCTCCATAGACACCCAGTTCAATGAGTCTACTTTACCCGGTGTGAGTTTCAGTGATCGCCTGGCTCTGGTTACCCAATTGCTGGTCTCACACCGTTTCGACAGCCGTTTTTCCGTACTGCTCAATGCCAGCCTGCTTCATGAAAACACCGTTTTATATGCTCCGCAGGAGAATACCCAGTTCATTCTGGGAGGGGGCGCCAGACTGCGGATTAGCAAACGAAGTACCATCATGGCCGAATACGCAGCACACCTCAACCGTGCGGAGGGTAGTCCATTCAGTAATCCATTATCGGTAGGTTGGACTATTGAAACCGGCGGACATATCTTTCAGCTTGTCCTGAGCGGTACGCAAACCATGGGCGAGCGTGGGGTCCTCGGACAATCGGTTGGAGACTGGAGCACGGGCGACTTTTACTTTGGTTTCAACCTGATTCGCTCGTTTAACTAGCCATTGTCGGCCCTATGACCCAGATCGTTTCCGTCGGGCCTGCAGCGTATTCTTGAGCAGCATCGCTATGGTCATGGGCCCGACGCCTCCGGGAACCGGGGTGATAAAGGAGGCCTTTTCCTTGACTTCCTCAAAATCCACATCACCTTCGATGCGGTAACCTCTTTTTCTACTGGAATCGGTTACCCGGGTAATGCCCACATCGATCACGACTACGCCCTCCTTGACCATATCGGCTTTGAGAAACCGGGGGATACCGAGGGCCGATATGACGATATCCGCATTTTTTGTATACGAGGCCATATCCCGGGTTCGGCTATGGGTCAGGGTAACCGTGGCATTACCCGGGCTCGACTTTCGGCTCAGGAGTATGCTGATGGGTCGTCCGACTATGTTACTCCTTCCAATGACCACCACGTGCTTTCCCTCGGTCTCCACTTCGTAACGCCGGAGTAATTCGACGATTCCGAAAGGAGTGGCAGGGATAAAGGAATCCATATCCAGTGCCATACGGCCGAAATTCTCCGGATGGAAGCCGTCCACGTCCTTGGACGGGTCTACGGCCAATAGTACTTTCTGGCTATTAATGTGCGGAGGCAGGGGAAGCTGTACGATAAACCCGTCGATTTCCGGATCGGCATTCAGCCTATTCACTTCTTCCAGCAGCGATTCCTCGCTGATGTCGGCATCGAGTTTTATCAGTGTGGATCGAAAGCCAACCTGTTCACAGGATCGCACCTTGCTCCCTACATAGGTCAGACTAGCACCATCATCGCCCACCAGGACTGCCGCCAGGTGCGGTACCTTCTGTCCGCGTTCCCTGAGCTGTTGGACTTCCGCGGTGATTTCGGCCTTGATACGGGTACTGACGGCCTTTCCGTCTAATAGGGTCATAGGTGAATGTTTAGGTGAACGTGCAGCCTATCCGCGGCCGCCCATTTGCTGCATCATTTGCATCATGCGCTTGCCGCCGCCGCCTTGCATGATCTTCATCATCTTGCTCATCTGATCGAATTGCTTGAGCAGCTGATTCACGTCCTTTACGGTACGTCCGCTGCCTTTCGCTATGCGCTTCTTGCGACTGGAATTGATTTTAGCGGGGTTCGCCCGCTCATCCGGGGTCATGGAGTGGATCATGGCCTCGATATATTTAAAGGCATCATCGTCCACATCTATGTTCTTCAGGGCCTTACCTGCGCCGGGAATCATCCCCATCAGGTCTTTCATATTCCCCATCTTCTTGACCTGTTGGATCTGGGAGAGAAAATCGTCGAAACCAAAACGGTTCTTGGCAATCTTCTTCGATATCTTCCGGGCCTGTTCCTCGTCGAATTGTTCCTGTGCCCGCTCGACCAGGGAAACCACGTCACCCATCCCCAAAATGCGATCGGCCATACGGTCGGGATAGAACACATCGATCGCCTCCATTTTTTCTCCCGTACCAATAAACTTGATGGGCTTGTTGACCACCGACTTGATCGAAAGGGCCGCACCCCCGCGCGTATCCCCGTCCAGTTTGGTGAGTACTACTCCGTCGAAATCCAGCACATCGTTGAAGGCCTTGGCCGTATTGACGGCATCCTGACCGGTCATGGAGTCCACGACGAAGAGGGTCTCCTGAGGGTTTACTGCCTTATGGATGTTGGAGATCTCCTCCATCATCTGCTGGTCCACGGCCAGTCGACCGGCGGTATCTATGATCACCACGCTCTGTCCATCCCTTTTCGCCTGCTCAAGACCGCGTTTTGCGATGGCAACCGGGTCCTTTTCGTCCTTATCCGAATAGACAGGAACACCGATCTGCTCCCCGACCACGTGCAGCTGGTCGATCGCCGCCGGGCGGTACACGTCACAGGCCACCAGCAAGGGCTTGCGATTTTTTTTGGACTTCAGATGCAGGGCCAATTTTCCCGAGAAGGTGGTCTTACCCGAGCCCTGAAGGCCGGACATGAGAATTACGGTGGGGAAGGATTTGAGGTCCAGTTCCTCTACTTCACCCCCCATGAGCTCGGTAAGTTCGTCCTTGACGATCTTGACCATCAGCTGACCGGGCTGCAATGAAGTCAGTACCTGCTGCCCTAGTGCCTTTTCCTTTACGCGAGTGGTGAACTCCTTGGCTATCCTGAAGTTGACATCCGCATCCAGCAAGGCACGACGCACGTCCTTCAGTGTTTCGGCTATATTGAGTTCGGTGATTTTGCCCTTACCCTGTAACGAATGCAGGGCGCTATCTAAACGTTCGCTCAGATTGTCAAACATGCACTATGGATTCTTTGGAATATGAATTGCAAAAGTACAAATCCCAACGACGCCTGAAAAAAGAAAAAGGGCCGGTGGCTTGAACCTCCGACCCTCTCATCAGGACAGAATTGGGGCAAAAAAGTTAATCTGTCGAATTCGTGTTGAGTACCTCAAAGAGAACGACCAGTCCACCATCTTCGGCAGTTACCTCCAGCGACTCGGGGCTGAAGGATTCGGTATCGAAATACCAGTAGCGGTCCAGATCGGAAAGCGCCGTACCCTCTTCGAAATCGAGTTCGAGCTTCAGCTCGCCTCCACCGAGGTCGTACACTTCGAAAGATCCTGTTACCGTGTTCTCTCCATAAGTAACCGTAACGACATCTTCCATGTCGAAGTTGAATTCGAATCCGTCGTACTGGGCAGTCACATCGTTTCCGAACATGCTGAAGGTTGAGATCCCCCAGGTCGAAGACACCAGGTAATCGAGCAGGGCGGCAACGGCCTGACTATACTCGTCATCATCATCATCCCCGATCTTTGCAAAAACCACGCGCAAAGAGCCGTTAGCAGTTTCCTTGACCACTTCGATGGAAGTTTCCGTAAGGTTTTCACCCACGATATCCCAGTAGTAGTTGAAATCGGGCAACGGGGTCTCCTCGTCGAATTCCAGGATCAACTTCAGTCCTCCATTTTCTCCGCGAGCTACACGGTATTTTCCTTCCGCCACTTCAAAATCATTGACATCCACGTCGAGCTCTCCGCTGCGTTCGAAGTCGAACTCATAGCCTTCCCACTGGGCTGCTACATCGTCTCCATTGATTTCGTAGGTAGCCACCTTCCAGTCTGCGGATTTCAGGAACTGAGTCAGTTCGACCAGATCTCCATCCCGGTCCGCATTACAACGGCGCTCCAGGAATACCTTGAATCCGATACCGACATCCTCCATTTCCAGTACACCATTAACGAATCGCCTAACAGGGACTCTGAAATTGAGTTCGGGTATCTCAGCCACTTCCAGATTGAAGAAGAATCGGGCTCCCTCAGTACTGGCTTCCGCTTCTTCGATAAACCAGGTACCCTGGAATACTTCGTTGGTCTCTTCATTTAAGACCTCTACCTGACCCTCTGGTTTGATAAACAGGACATAATCTTCGAGTCCGGGCAGCTCAACTCCATCGCTCAGTATTTTACGGAACACCCAGGGACAATCTTTTAACAGGTTGTTCAGTCTTTCCTTGGCTGCATTGTCTGAGAAGTTGTCTTCTTCATCGTCGTCGTCTCCGTCGTCATTGTCATCGTCATCGTCATCGTCATCGAGGTCGCACCTTTTGCGCAGTTTGAGGTGCTTCCCTTCACCCGCATAAATCTTGATGATTCGTTCCCGGGTGCGATATACCATTCCTTCGATGTTCAGATCCGGAAAATCAGGGAAATCCAGGATTACCATTGGATTGCGCTCGGTGATCTCAATGGACCATGAGCCCTGGTAGGTCTGTCCTTCATCCAGGATAAACACCGAACCATCTTCTTTGAAATCGATCAGGTACCGCTGGTAATCTGCTTCCCGATGTTGCCTGTCAATTACCAGTTCGTGAACGGCCCAGGGACATTCCAGTAATAGTTCCTTGAGGTCTTTTTCCGTATCGTCATCGTCATTGTAGTCGTTATCATCGTCCTCGTCGCAATCATCCCGTGCCTGACTGAGGGCCAGTGCGAGCTCAACCAGACTATTTACTGTGATCGTGGAGCCATCCTTGGTGACCAATTCCACAGGAAAATCAACGCTTACCAGGATCTGGGAATTTAGATTTTTAAAGAATTGGTGAAGCTCACGGTCGCTGTTTATCTCAAACGTCTCAGTGACTTCATTGGAAAGATCGAAGGTGTACATGGTAACCGGATAAACGATATCGATGCATTCGATATCATCTTCGTCACCTTCGCCATCTTCGCATTCGTCCAGCAGATCTTCCAGCTCGTCCTCGCTGTTGATCAGGATGTCTTCGAAATTCTCCGAAGTAACGGTAATCGGGTACTCAATTTCAATGCGGTCATCGTCATCGCCGTACCAGTCGAATATGGCCTCGATTTCCTGCAGGTCTCCCACCTCATCTATGATGATTTCGATGCCATTAACCTGCACGGTGTAGGGAAATTGAACGGCAAAACAACTAGACCCATCGACTATGTTGTCGTAGGATCCGTCCATAATCGCCATACTGACCATGAGATTTGCCGTTTGTGAACCGGCCTCCATAGTCTCCTCATTGGCCGAACTGTTGATATCTTCGAATTCCTCCTGACAGGACATCAGAAGCAAAAGGGCCGAGAAGCTGATGAGGCTTGCGCGAATGTTAAAGAATTTTTTCATGACTCAATTGGGGTTTCAAGTTTCGATGGTAAAACAACTCTTCCACAAAATACCCTACCCATTTTTTCGTTTTTTTTTCAATACCTTTTCGATCTAATCCGTTTTCCATGAATAACGTCTGTGAAGAGAACGTCTTCAGCAGGATATTCAGTGCGCACTCCGAGGCCGTATTCAAATACATATACTATAAATACGGTAATGAGGAAAAGGCACACGATGCCGTACAGGAAGCGTTTACCCGACTGTGGGAACGCTGTGCGGATGTCGTTCCGGAAAAGGCCAAATCCTTCGTTTACACCGTAGCCAACAATCTTTATCTCAATACCATCAAAGCGGAAAAGATCCGACTGAAGTATGCGGATATGCACGTAACCCATGCTACGCAGATCAGTCCGGAATACGAATACGAGGAGAACGAATTTAAGCAGCGTCTGGAAGCGGCCATCAATGCCCTGCCCGAGGGGCAGCGAACCGCTTTTCTGTTGCATAGAATAGAAGGAAAGAAGTATGCCGAGATCGCAGAAATCGAGGGGATCAGTATAAAGGCCGTAGAAAAAAGGATGCACCTGGCCCTAAAGTTCCTTAAGGAGAAAATCGGCAATATATAATAGTTAAGAATAGTCGGTAGGGTATTTCACCCTTAAGTTGTTGTATAGCAAAACCCAAAGCAGTGGAAGATCATTATTTGGCAAAATGGCTGGCCGGAGAACTCCGGGGCGAGGAGCTCGAGAAATTCGAAGCTTCCGAGGATTTTGCTACCTACATGAAAATAAAAGCTGCGACGGAAGGACTCGAAACTGAGTCAGACTTCCGCAAAGAAGAAGTATGGAACAGGATCAAAGAGAGTCGATCCGAAACGCAAAGTGAAGCAGGAACCAAATCCCGTAATGCAGCGCCCTCCTCGGAAGAAGAGCCACCGGTAAGGCCTTTACACGCGCGTCGCTCCTTCCTCAGGGTTGCGGCCTCCATAGCTATCCTACTGGGGGTTTCCTACTTTTTGCTTTTGCCCCGTGACACCCGGGTAAGTGCCGGTGCTGCCCAACGCGAACTGGCCATTTTACCCGATGATTCGAAGGTTACCCTCAATGCCGGAACCGAAATTTCTTTCCGCGAAAAAAACTGGAATGAGAATCGCATGGTGAGATTGCAGGGCCAGGCATTCTTTGACGTCGAAAAAGGCCAGCGGTTCTCCGTTGAGACTTCTATGGGGATCGTAACCGTGCTGGGAACCGAATTCGATGTCGTGCAGCGGGACCAGCTGTTCCGAGTTGACTGCTTCGAAGGCCGTGTGTCGGTCCGTTACCAGGGTAATGATTACGAACTGACCCCGGGACGCAGCCTTCAGGTTCTGGCCGGAGAAGGAGTATGGGAATTTGAACACAGTCGCTCGGTTCCGGCCTGGATAGAAAAGGAGAGTACGTTTCGCAGCGTACCGCTTGAGATTGTCCTGAGAGAACTGGAACAGCAGTACAATGTGCGTGTAGTCACCGAAAATGTAGCTGCTAACAAACGATTTACAGGTACCTTCAGGCACGATAATCTCAGGCAGGCTTTGGAATACATAACCGCGCCCACGAAACTCACCTACGTTATTGAGAAAGGACAAGTGCGCTTATATGGGGCTACCAACCAAAGGAAGTAATGCTCATTATCTCCTGATTCCCTTATTACTGCTAGTACATGCAGGCCTGTGCGCCCAGGAAACCGCCCAGTCATTGGTGGATTTTCTTCGGGAGCTCGAAGCCAGACATGAGGTGCACTTCACCTATTTGGACGAAGACGTTGCCGGCCTCGAAATCACCCATCAGAGAAATTGGGAACTGGAAGAGTCCCTAAGGCATATAGAAGAGGTTACCCTTCTGCGTTTCGAGGAAATGGAAGCCGGATACTATGTGATACGAAAGCTGGAATCTATGTCGGTGTGCGGTCAGGTACTCGATAATTACGCACGCAATCGCATGGGGGGAGCAACCGTAGAAATCCTGCCGGATGATCGTAAAATAGTGACGGACGAAAACGGCTACTTCCGCTTGGAAAACGTTTCCCCGGAAGCCACCCTGAAGATTCGTTTCCTGGGTTTTCTTCCGCGTTATCTCAAGGTAATGGAACTGAAGGCAGCCGATGGAGAATGCAGCCGAATCCTATTGGCCGAAGAGGTACAGCGATTGAGGGAAGTAATCGTCTTTCCCTTGATAACGAGCGGTATAGAATCCACTGAGGAGGGCTCCACACGAATTCGACCCGATGAATTCGGTATCCTGCCCGGTCTCACGGACGCGGACGTGTTGCAAGTTCTTCAGGCACTGCCCGGTATTGAGAGCTATCAGGAGCGGGTCTCCGACCTCAACATACGGGGCGGCACCCATGCGGAAAACCTGATCCTATGGAACGGAATTAAGATGTATCAGTCCGGACACTTCTTCGGGCTGATTTCTGCCTTTCAGCCTCAGCTCACCCAAGAGGTAATCGCCTTTAAGAACGGAACCCCTGCGCGCCATGGTGACGGAGTTAGCGGAATGATCCTCATGAACAGTTCTGAGGAAACCCCCGAGGAACACAGCGGCGGCGGCGGCCTGAACATGATCAGCGCGGATGCCTACGGCAGGAATCCCCTGGGAAGCAATACAGGCATAGAATGGTCGCTGAGGCGCTCCTACACCGATGTCTGGCGCTCCCCGGTTTACGAACAATACCGGCGCCGTGTCTTTCAGGACTCGGAGCTGGACCTGCAGCAACTGGGGCTATTGGAAGACTTCTATTTCGGAGACTTCTCGACCCGTTTCTACTGGGACATCGACAATCAGCACCAGTTCAGAGCTTCAGTTTTGGGTATACAAAACCGCCTGGACAGTCAGAATGTAAGCCTCGGACAGCAAAGCCGCCTGAACCAGCAGAACTTGTCCATCGGAGCGGAATTGATCAGCGAATGGGACCGGCGTCTGAGCAGTCGGGTTTTGCTCTATCAGACGGATTATGAACTACAGGCCAATTCTCTGGACACCATAAGCGATCAGCAGCTGTTTCAAAAGAACGACGTACTCGAACGCAAGCTGGCCGTTCAGCTGACCTATGAACTCAGTTCGCGCAGCAAGCTGACGGCTGGGTACGAAATCATGGAGACCGGTATTGCCAACCTTACCGAGGTCAGCCAACCCCCATTCAATTCCCGCATTAAAGGGGTAATTATTTCGGAAGGGGTATTTGGTGAGCTGCAGTTCGCCTCAAAGGGGCGCTTCTTTAAGGGTCGTCTGGGCCTCAGACTCAATGCCTATGAAAATTTGAATACCTTCAGCCGGATACTGTCCGAACCCCGATTTTCAGCCCATTTCCGCCTTACTCCTCACCTCCACCTGCAGGTACAGGGGGAATCGAAGAGCCAGGTAACTCAACAGCTACTCGACCTGGAACAAAACTTCCTCGGCATAGAGAAACGAAGGTGGATCCTATCCAATGAGTCGAGCCTTCCCGTGGTTACTTCCGAGCAATTCAGTGTGGGGCTGGAATATGCCAGGGATGAATGGTACGGTTCACTTTCGCTTTTTTCCAAGGAAGTTTCTGGCATAAGCACCAGCACCCAGGGGTTTCAGAATTTCAATCAGTTCAACGGGGAAATTGGCGGGTATCAGGTTCAGGGCCTTGAAGCACTGATCAATTATCGCAACCGGGTTCACAGTCACTGGCTTAGCTATGCCTTTAACCAGAATACCTTTGAATTTCCCGATCTGGTCCCCCAGACCTTTCCCGGTCAGCAGGATGTGCGGCACGCCCTTTCCTGGGGCAGTACGGTAAGCTGGAACCGCTGGTACTTCGGCCTGGGAGGGCGATGGCGATCCGGACGGCCCTATACCCCAGCAGAGGGAGTAGATCCCGTCTCGGTGCCCCCGAGCATAGATTTCGGCCCCACCAACAGCTCCCGGCTTCCCTCCTACCTCCGATTCGATGCCTCGGTCTCTTACCGATTCCCCATCAACTACCGGATAATGGCCTCGGTGAGCGCGTCCGTACTCAACCTGACGAACAGAAGGAATATACTCGATCGCTACTACCGCATCGGGGAGGAGGATCAGCTGGTTCAGGTAGACAACTTCTCCCTGGGTATTACTCCGGACCTCAGTCTCAGGGTGCGATTCTAAAATGTTTTTACGGGCCTTCCGGGGCACCCGATGGATCGCTCTCGCTTACCTTCCGGTGCACAAAGGACATCACCAACACATGAGGGAAGGTGATAGCCGCCAGGAAGTACACCAAAATGGTCAGCAGATGCTCCCAATACCGGCTGCCAATAAACCACATCGCCACACCCCCCGCAATGGCCATTAGCCAATAGGGCCAGGCACCGCTCAGATAAGCCAGGAAGTTCTTCCAGTTGGACTCACCGCTCAGGAAGCGAATCTGATGGCGTAGAGAAGGCAGGCTGTGCCAAAGAATAAAATACAGACTAAATCCCCAGATCAGGCTAACCTCCCGGAAAACCAGAAAAAGGAGTGCAAGTATGAAGAGATCCAGCAGTAATACGGGATACTGCCTGGGGAGGTGGGCGTAACTGCCGACCCAGGAAATCAACATAACCCCTCCACTGACGAAAATGGCCCACAGGTAGTATTCCCTGGGAATTCCCCGCCCTAAGATTTCGGATACGATAGGGTCCACGGCATCGAACTGCGTATAAAATAGCATGCCAAATATCAACAATCCATACCCGACATACAGGGGTATTCTCCAGAAGGGTCGTCCACGGGTGTATTCGTAGTGCTGCTCACCGAAATGGTAGGCACTGATTCCGATGAAGAAGTACAGCGAGGCCGAGGGAAATAGATAGAAAACCGCGAGGATCAGCACCGAGGCACCGGCATAGGCCAGGTGGTAATACCGGAACTTTTGCAGGGCAGGAATATCCCTCGAAATGACACCTAAAATTTGAAGATCATTCGAGCCGTGAAGAATACCCAATGAGGCAATCGCAACATACCCGATCCACTCCAGGGATTCTTGAGATAAATACGCTGATAACCAAAGGCATACCAGGGTTAAAACGAGTGCGTACTGCTTGGAAGCGGTGAAAATCACAAATTTCTGTTTATATTTTTTAAAGCTTTCTTGAACAAATTAATGCAAAATGTTTAATTTTGAGCGACATTATAATAAACTATCACAATTTAACTCGTATAATTCATGAATACTCTATTATCCATTCCTGCGATGTTTGCTGATGTTTCGCGCATCGCGACTGACGATTATGTGGGCTTTACGTTTTTCGTAGGGACCATGGCCATGATGGCTGCTTCGGCCTTCTTCTTCCTGTCGATGAATTCCTTCGACCGCAAGTGGAGGACTTCGGTTCTGGTATCAGGGCTGATTACCTTTATCGCCGCCGTACACTATTGGTACATGAGGGACTATTGGGCGGTAAATGCGGAATCACCTACCTTCTTCCGCTATGTGGACTGGGTACTGACCGTGCCACTGATGTGTGTGGAATTTTACCTCATCCTAAAAGTAGCCGGTGCCAAGAAATCCCTGATGTGGAATCTGATCTTGTGGTCCGTGGTCATGCTGGTAACCGGATATCTCGGTGAGACCATCTACCGCGATCAGGCCGCTCTGTGGGGATTCATTTCCGGTGTGGCTTACTTCATTATCGTTTATATTATTTGGTTCGGTCCGGCCAAAAAGCTGGCTGTTCAAGCGGGTGGAGCCGTACTCTCGGCTCACAAAACGCTGTGCTGGTTCGTACTCGTAGGATGGGCCATTTATCCTGTAGGCTATATGGCAGGTACTCCAGGATGGTATGAGGGTATCTTCACCGGTCTGAATATTGATGTAATCTACAACATCGGTGATGCCGTGAACAAGATCGGATTCGGACTGGTCATCTTCAATTTGGCTGGTCTGGCAACCAGTAAAGAAGCCTAGAAAACATTTATCTGTAATTACTTAAAATTGCTATGGAAGCGCCCCTTCGGAATCGAAGGGGCGTTTTTTTTCTGTAAAGACAGCGGCGTTTCACATGCGATCTGGCACCTCTATACCCAGAAGCAGAAAGGCCGACCGGATTACACGTGCTACCTGAGCCGATAGCAGCACCCTAAGCTTCCTGATTCCCTCGTCCGGCTCTCCGAGTATGGTCACTTGCTGGTAATACGAGTTGAATGTGCGCACAAGTTCGTATGCATAATTAGCCACCAGAGCCGGACTATACTGCTCGGCGGCCCATTGTACAACCTGAGGAAACTGTAGCAACTGCACCAGCATTTCGCGTTCCTTTTCGTTCAGGGTCAGTTCCCGGTCCAATGAACCCGCGTCGGGCTCACCGCCGTACTTCCTCAATATAGACTGTATCCGGGCATGGGTATACTGTACGAAAGGCCCCGTATTTCCTTGAAAATCTACCGATTCCTCGGGATTGAAAACCATTTGCTTGCGGGGGTCTACCTTGAGAATGAAATACTTGAGTGCCCCAAGCCCAATGATCTCGTAGAGGTTATCCTTCTGCTCTTCGGTATACCCTTCCAGTTTACCCAGTTCGCTGGAGATTTCCCGGGCCGTGTCTTTCATTTCCGCCATCAGGTCATCCGCATCCACCACGGTTCCTTCCCTGCTCTTCATTTTTCCGGAAGGTAGTTCCACCATTCCATAGCTCAGATGATACAGCTGATCGGCCCACTGATACCCTAGTTTTTCGAGGATCAGAAACAGTACTTTGAAGTGGTATTCCTGCTCGTTTCCGACGGTGTATACCATACCGGTTACATCGGGATACCGCTCTACTCTTTGGATGGCAGTGCCTATGTCCTGAGTCATATATACAGCCGTGCCGTCGGCGCGCAGTACAATCTTCTCGTCCAGCCCGTCATCGGTCAGGTCGATCCAGACGCTGCCGTCCTCCCGGCGATAGAACACGCCCTTCTCCAGCCCTTCCTGTATCTGATCCTTGCCCAGAAGATAGGTGTCGCTCTCGTATAGCAGGAAATCGAAATCCACCCCCAGTCTTCGGTAGGTTTCATCGAATCCTTTATATACCCAGCCATTCATGGTTTTCCAGAGTTCGACGGTCTCGGGGTCCCCGGCTTCCCATTTCCTGAGCATCTCCTGGGAAGCCAGCAGAGAAGGGGCCTTCTTTTCGGCCTCCTCACGGTCCATGCCCTCACGGACCATTTGCTCGACTTCTCCGGAATACAGCTGATTAAAGAGTACGTAGTAACTGCCTACCAGGTGGTCACCCTTACGTCCGGTATTTTCTGGTGTCTCTCCCTTACCACTGACTTTCCATGCGTACATGCTCTTGCAGATGTGGATCCCCCGATCGTTGATGATCTGAGTCTTATACACCTTTTTGCCCGCAGCCTTCAGTATTTCCGATACCGAGTATCCGAGCAGGTTGTTCCGTATGTGACCGAGGTGCAGGGGTTTGTTGGTATTGGGCGAGGAATATTCGACGATAACCGCTTCCCCCGAGGCAGGGGCCTTTCCATAATCGGAGGCAGAGGCCATATCGGCCAGTGCATCCAGGTAAAAGCGATCGGAAAGGCTCAGGTTTAGGAACCCCTTCACCACATTAAAACCGGATACCTCCTCCAATCGCTCCTGCAGATAGGTACCGATCTCCACCCCCAGTTCTTCGGGCCGGGCCTTGGCATGGCGAAGCATTGGAAAGATGACTACAGTCACCTCTCCCTCAAACTCCTTCTTGGTAGGTTGGCATTCCACCGCTGGCAGATCGACCTGCCGCTTTTCGAGTACCGCCTCTCTGACGGCATTCCTGATCTTATCCGTTATCGCTTTCATCTTGTGATTTACAGCCGTCAAAACTACGGATTTTAGGCCTCAACCCCTTGAGTGACCCTGCCCTAAGCCGTATCTTTGAAAAAAAAGCTATGCCCACGTTAAGCAAGGGTATCCCCGTATTCGCCTCACTGGATATCGATAAAACCGTCACCTTCTACAGAGACCGTCTGGGTTTTGATAAACTCGGGTGGAAAGAAGAAAATTACGCCATTGTGGCCCGGGCTCAGGTCGTGATTCATTTCTGGAAATGCAATGATCGCATACATCCCGAAAATACGAGTTGCTATATCGATGTGGAAGGGATTGATTCCCTGTACGATGAAATGTCCGCCCAGGGGGTGGTACATCCGAATGGTCCCTTGCGCGATCAGCCCTGGGGCATGAGGGAGTTTGCCATACTCGACCAGGACGGGAACATGATCAAATTCAGACAACCCTTAGCAGTATAAATGGCCATATTCAGAGTATCTCATAACGACAAGGACATTCAGAGACAAATCACTCAGCTGGTCGGCAAACCCTATATGCTGAAGGATCGGTGGAAAATGGGAGGCACGGGCTCACCGAGACTCGTCATGAAATCCTGCAGCCATGCCATCTATCACCTTTTGCTCGTAGACAATTCCATCAATTACTGCAATATCGAACTCAGGCCTAAGGGCATACTATTGGGATTCCGGGCGCGTCATGAATCCTATGTATTGGCAATTCCCTACTATCGGCTGAGTATCTACAAGGGGGAATCCGAGGTCTATTCCATACACGATAGTCCGCACTTCGTAAAGGTGGAGGCCCGGACCAAACAGGTACATCGATTTTTCAGGAAACTGGTGGATCACAAACTCACCCAGCATCCGGAAGACGGACCCAATCCGGGTTGAGTAACAAAACCACTGGCCGTACGTCTATAAACGGAAGTGGAGTATACATTGACTACTCGTAAAAGAAATGCTATGAAAATCTTCCTCACCGGTGCAAACGGTTATATTGGCATGAGGTTGCTTCCCCGCTTGCTGGAAGCAGGACACGAAGTGACCTGCCTGGTCCGGGACCGCAACCGGCTGTCTGTGGATGCAGCGGTAAGGAAATCCATTCGCATCATCGAAAGGGACCTACTGAATCCTGTGGGGGAAAGCGACCCGGAGATAGAGGCCCTGGGCCCCATGGATGCGGCCTACTATCTCGTTCATTCCCTGGCCTCATCGACCTCCGGCTTCGAGGAAAAGGAGAAACAATCGGCGGAAAACTTCATTCGTCTGATGAGCCTGTGCGGGGTCAGGCAGGTCATCTATTTAAGTGGCATAGTCAATGTAAGCGAACTATCCCCTCATCTGGCGTCCAGGAAGCAGGTCGAAGAAGTTCTGGCCGGGGGACCCTATGAGCTGACCGTACTCCGGGCAGGAATAATAGTGGGATCGGGCAGCGCATCCTTCGAGATCATTAGGGACCTGGGGGAAAAGCTCCCCGTTATGGTCACCCCCAAATGGGTACTTACACGAACTCAACCGATAGCCATACGCGATGTCATATCCTTCCTGACCGGGGTGCTGCTCTTGCCGGAAACCTATGGAAAATCCTTCGACATCGCCGGGCCGGATGTGCTCACCTACAAACAGATGCTTGAACTCTACGGAAATGCCCGTGGCTTTCGTATACGAATATTCACTCTGCCCTTAATGACACCCCGGCTATCCGCCTACTGGCTGTACTTTGTGACTTCTACCTCGTATTCACTGGCTGTCAACCTGGTGGATAGCATGAGGACCGAAGTCGTGGCACGAGATAACGATCTGGCCAAAATCCTGGGCATACAGCCTTTGAGCTATCAGGAAGCCATCGCCCTGGCTTTTCAAAAAATCGAACAGAATACGGTAATCAGCAGCTGGAAAGACAGTCTGATCAGCGGCCGGGTGGACCCTAACCTGGAATCCTATATACAGGTGCCCCGATTCGGGGTTTTCAGCGACCGGCGCGAACGACCGGTAGACGAGGAAGACAAGGCCCTCGAACGCATCTGGCGGATCGGAGGAGATCAGGGCTGGTACTACGGAAGCTGGTTGTGGCAGCTCAGGGGATTCCTGGACAAAATAAGCGGTGGCGTAGGGCTTCGCCGAGGGCGCACCCACCCCGATAAGATCTACACGGGTGACGCCCTGGATTTCTGGCGAGTCCTGCTGGCGGACAGGAACGGTAAGAGACTGTTGCTTTTTGCGGAAATGAAGCTTCCAGGAGAGGCCTGGCTCGAATTCCGTATCGAAAATGGCGTACTCCATCAGATCGCTACCTTCAGGCCCCGGGGTCTGAGAGGACGACTCTACTGGTTGGCCGTCAGCCCTTTTCATCACTTTATATTTTCCGGCATGTTGCGCAGACTCGCCGGCCCAAACCCCTTATTGCCATGATCCAAATACCCATACCCAACTTTACGGGTAGCCTGTTACTGGCTGTCGCGCTCTGCCCTTTTCTTTGCTTTGCACAGGAAATGCCTGAGGTTTCCGCTAACGAACCGGATGTTCGAACCGAAGTACGCTCCCGTCTGGTAGATGCTAAAACCGGGGAAGGTATTCCCTATGCATCCATCATCTACGGAGAAGAAAAAGGGGTAATCTCCAATGAGGAAGGCCGATTCCGTATTGTTTTCGGACCTCGGGAGGAGGTGTACGATTCCATCCGGATTGAAAGTATGGGTTATGAACAGCTGCGTATCGCCCTGGTCGATCCCCTGGACACCCTGATTACCGTATCGCCCAAAGCCATAGACCTGCAGGGGGTCTTTCTTTTCAACAAGGAACTTTCGGTGGAAGAAATCCTGGAAAACACCTGGTCGCGCTTCGACGATAATTACGGGAAGGGCAATCAGAAAAGCCGTTTTTTCATACGAAAAAGCGACCTGAATAATTTCACCCGGTTCGATATTGAATTCAAAAAAACGACGATACCGGAACTCACCAAACCCTTTCTGGATAGTGTCGTTGGCATCCTGCCCAAGAAGTCCGAATACTACAAGGAAGCCCTGGGCGACTGGTATCAGGGAGCAGGAGAGAATAAACTCCGGCTGATCAAGGGCGCAGAACTCTACGACAAATCCAACGATGGATCCCTGGAAAACCTGACCGAACAACTCGAAACCATATTCCGCGAAAACGTTAAAAGGGATTCTTACATCAAGGTAAAATCCGGAATATTCGGAACCAAAATCCCGGTGGATAGTATTATGGCCGATTATGAGGAGGCGAAAGACCTGGAGGAAGAAATCAACGAGGAAGGCAACGAATTCTTCTTCAATGGAATTAAAGGGGTCCTGTCCTCTCAGGGCCAGAACTTCCGGTTTACGGATGAGGCGGAACTGCCCGTTATCGAAAAGGCAAGACGTTACGATTTCAGCCTGGAAGGCTATGAGGAAATGGACGGACAGGGCGTCTATATACTCTCTTTTGTCCCGAAAAGGACGGCGGATTACGAGGGACGTTTGTATATAGGAATGGAGGATTTCGCGATTATGCGCATGGATTTCGAAAATGTAAAGCGTCTGAGAAACATACGACTGCTCGGATTCATGTTCCGATCGACGCTGCACAGAGGAAGCATCCGTTTTGGCAAGGGCCCGGATGGCACTTACGTTTTGAAATTCGGCGAAATCACTAAAGGATCCCAGTTTGGGGTACGCCGCCCCCTGAAGATCGTCGAGAAGAATAAAAATGTGCACGGCCGACGCAAGCAGAACGAACTGTCCATGAAACTGGACCTGGTCGCAGACAATCTCGAAATCCTGCAATGGGTGGTCTACGAGGTAGACGCCATTTCCCCTGCCGAGTTCGAAGGTGTCAGCGAAAAAAAAGCCTTTAAGCCAACCTATATGTCCCGTTACGATCCCGAATTCTGGAAAGAGGTTTCCACCATAGAACCCAATGCGGCCATACGATCATTCCAGGCCGCTGAAAGGCCCTGAGACGGTTTCCCTCAATTTGATCCATAGGGAGTCTGCCTTATTTTCCTTATACTCGTACTATGAGGAACCCGTCCACCTCCCGGAGTCTGTTCACTCGAACGGCCCTGGGTGGTATACTTATTTTCGCTCTGATCAGCCTGGCTTTTACAGAAGAACTGAACACCGCAATCGGACAGGCCTCGGTGTGGATTCGAAATGTATTTGGCCATTACTACCTGTATCTGGGTCTGGGATGCGTACTCTTTCTGCTGTTCATTGCCCTTGGGCCCTGGGGTCGTCGGAAGCTGGGTAATCCCGGATCAAGTCCGGAATTTAGTCGCTGGGCATGGATCAGTATGCTGTACAGTACGGGTATGGGCGCCGGCATCCTGCTCCGGGCCGTACAGGAACCCGTATACATGAGGGTAAATCCCCCTCTGGAAGGAGCTCGGGACCCAGGGATACTGGCACTGGAATATACCTTCTTCCAGTGGGGGCTGACACCCTGGGCATTCTATGGGCTCTTTGGGGTACTCGTCGGCTGGGCCATGTATCGTCATGGGCAGCCTGGTCTGCCCAGCAGTGCCATTGCACAGACCCAGCTGAGATCCCGGCTGGGATGGAGCCTGGATCTGATCGCTTTATGGACCACGGTCTTCGGGGTGGTGGCATCCGTATCACTGGGAGCCCGACAAATATCGGGCGGACTGAATTACCTGATGGGTATCCGCCCTACCCTGATTGGGGGCATCATCATCATTACTGTGATCTGTGCGATTGGCGGGTACTCAGCCTACAAAGGAATTCGCAGAGGAATACGCTGGTTATCGGTATGGAATATCCGCCTGACCATAGGCCTTCTGCTATTCGTATGGCTTGCGCGAGATCCCCTGGGGATTTTTCTTCCTCTTTCCAAGGCGGTGTTTCACTATCTGGTTGATTTCGTCCCCCTAAGCCTGGCTTGGGGCAATTACAATCCGGGAATTGGTTTCCTCACCGACTGGACCTATTACTACTGGGCTTTCTGGATCGCCTGGGCTCCTTTTACCGGTATCTTCATTGCCCGCATTTCCAAGGGAAGGAGTCTTCGTGAATTCATGCTGGGAGTCCTGCTGGTGCCTTCTCTGGGCACCTTTACCTGGTTCACCGTATTCGGCCAGGGCGCATTCGCGCTCATTGATCAGGGACAGCTATTACCCGGTGAATTCGGATCGATTTTCAGTTCCCTCTTTATTTTCCTGGGAAGCTACCCGTTAGGGCAGGGACTCAATGCGCTGTCCATGCTGTTGTTATTCGGATTCCTGATTACCTCAGTGGATTCGGCCATTTATGTCCTGAGTGTATTCAGTGCAAGGACCCGAAAAGAGCCCCCAGATAGGCTAAAGCTGTCCTGGACGATTTTCCTGGGCCTTTCGTGTGTAGGTATCTTTTTCCTGTCAGGGCTTCGGCCCAATCTGGATGTCCTGGACACCACTCAGAAGCTCCTGATCGTCACCTCTCTGCCGTTAGCCCTTTGCATGGCTTTCCTCCCCGTTTCCTTTATTCGCTCCCTGTTCTGGGGAGATTCATAGGGAATAACACTCCCATCAAAGGGCAGCGTTTCGAGGCAGGAAGATCTCTGCCAGCATGCAACGAGCACTTCCTCCACCCAGTCGTTCAATGACATCAAGCGGACTGTGTAGAATGCGCGCCTCCCTCTCTATACGGTCCCTTTGCGTGCTGGTCAGGGTCTGGTAGGCATTGGTACTCATCACGAAAAAGGGCTCGCCTTGGTCATTCTGTAATTCCAGTGTATTGCCAGCAAAATGCGCTATCTGCTCCTCTGAAAGACTCAGGATCTCCTTGCCCGAATCCAACAGATGACGGCGCACGTTCTTGCGTTCCGACGGATCGTCTATGCAATCCAGGCACACCATAGCGAGCCTGCTCCCGACTGACATCATCACATTGGTGTGATAAATGGGCAATCGCTGATCTTCGACCGATTGGAAGGCGTGGAAAGGTACGGGCCAGTATCCCTGATCTTCACAAAACTCCATGAAGAGTGACTCGTCGGACCTCTCCGACAGGGCACAATACGCACGCTCGTTAACCCGGTCGAGTTCTATACTCCCGGTACCTTCGAGGAAGATACCACTGTCTTCAGCCGAGGTGTAGTCCATGATGTTCTCGATATGAAAACCGTTAGCTTCGACCAGCTTGATGACCTCCTCGATTCTTTCCTTTCGCCGGTTTTCGGCAAACATTGGGTAGAGTATAGCTGTCCCGTCCTCATGAAAGGAAACCCAGTTGTTAGGAAAGACGGCGTCGGGAGTGTCTCTGGCATCCGTGTCTTGAAAAACAATAACCCCAATACCCGCGTTTCTTAGTACGCGCACCAGGCCGTCGAATTCCGCCAGTGCCCGGGTGACCACCTCCGTATCGGAAAGCTTCCCGGCTTCGTGCTGAAAATAATTATTGACCGCTGTCTGTTCGTTCATGCGGTAGGTGGCCGGACGCACCATAAGTACGTTTGAGGCGGTCTGCTGGATCACGGTTTTCAAGAAAATAAGAATGGTTTAAAGTTTAGCCGGACAACGGTAGCTAATCCTCCCTGCGCAGAGGAAGGGTGGTACACCGGAGCAAACCACCTTGTTTGGCAATTTCCGAGAAGGGTATGGCCTCCACCTTAAATCCTTGCTCCTCCAGCCAGTTATTCAGCCGGACAAAGGTAATCTCCGAAACCACTACATCCATTGCAATTGAAAAAATATTACAGTACATCCGGGCCATTTCGGAGGGGCTGACCTCAAACACCCCATCCTCCGGAAACTGCGACCTCAGCCAGCGATATTGTTCAGGATTGCGAAAACCCTGTGGGCACATGATCGCCCGGTCCCGACCTACCGGCTGAAAGCAGCAATCCAGATGAAGGGCATTCTTTTCGGGGTCGGTATTGGACTTGATCAATTCTATGCCCACTACTTTTCGATGGGGACATTTCTCCCTGAAGTACTCCACAGCCGCCCGATTCGTACGGGCCGTGATAAAATCCGGATAGTCCGACCCACTATATACTCCGATGAAGAGGTAATCCTTCCACGGCATAACATCACCACCCTCCACATGAACCTCCTCCGGCAAGTCACAGACCTGCTCAGCAGTCAGCGCAGCTGTGAGGTAGTCCAGGGCCTGTATTTCACCCTCCCTGACGGGAAGTATATTGGATCGATACAGCGTATGATCCACAACAAAGGCAATATCCCTGGCGAAAATCTGGTTGCAGTTCTCGATAACTCGCGGACGAAAGACCTCCACTCCGTGCTTCTTCAACACGGCCTCATATCCGGCGAGTTCGGACTGCATGTCCTCCACGGTCGGATACGTACCGGCCATCAGATGTGCCCGCGAACTGGGGTCGTAGGCTTCTTCAGGTCTCGGAGGGGGCCCAGTGGCCTCTGCCGTCCCCAGTACAACACTCACTAGCCAACCCGTCTCGTTGTGTATCCCCAGTTTCAGGGTATCAGCCTTCATCGTTTTTTGTTTTAACTTTAAACTGAAAAAGGGTACTTATAATTGCAATTTATGCCCTTAGTCTAGTTTTCGATGGGTTTTCTAAGAATTCTGTTTCTTTTTTTTGCACTCGCACTCCTGGGGATGGGCTATCTCTTTGTTCGACTGGAATGGGAAACCCGTTGCGACCTCAATCCGGATGTAAGCTGCGGAGAACTCACCTTCATTCCCATATCCGATAGCATACCCCTCAGTGCACTTACCATGCAGTTACAGGACCTGACAGGAGAATGGGACCCTCGCAAGAGATCGGAAATGAAAAACAAATTGGGGCCTGTACTGGAATCCTCCGAGGAGCAACTGCAGCATCGGCTCAGTGAACTTTCCCCTCTGGGAGCAAGCATCTACCTCTTTCGTTATTACAGACAACTCGAGAGCGAACTCGAGTACCGCGCCCGCTACGAGGCCGAGGACTACTATAGGCTGCAACTGCTTCAAATGCTGTACCGGGCCAGTGAATCTCTTAAGGAAAACAGTCAGGCAGTACCTCCGGAAGCCGACTAACGGCTTTGCAAGGGAACAAAGTCCCGCTGATTCTCTCCAACATAAACCTGTCGGGGACGACCAATGGGCTCGGTTTTGAGGCGCATCTCCCTCCATTGAGCGATCCAGCCCGGCAGTCGGCCCAAAGCGAACATCACCGTAAACATATCGGTTGGGATACCCAATGCCCGGTAGATGATACCGCTGTAGAAATCCACATTAGGATACAGTTTGCGGTCGACAAAATAAGAGTCTTCCAGCGCTTCGCGCTCCAGACCCTTGGCAATCTCCAATATGGGATCCTCGATCCCCAGAGCTCCTAGTACCTCATCGGCGGCTTTCTTGATTATTCGTGCCCTGGGGTCAAAATTCTTGTAAACACGGTGCCCGAAGCCCATCAGGCGGAACGGATCGTCTTTGTCCTTGGCTTTCGCCATATACTTGGCCGTATCTCCTCCATCTTCCTGTATGGCCTCCAGCATCTCCAGTACGGCCTGATTGGCACCACCGTGGAGTGGTCCCCAAAGTGCGGAGATTCCAGCAGAAAGTGAAGCGAATAGACCGGCATGGGAAGAACCTACCATTCGCACCGTCGAGGTGGAGCAGTTTTGCTCGTGATCTGCATGCAGGATAAGAAGCTTGTCAAGGGCATTGATCGCAATAGGATCCTTCTGGTATTCTTTATTGGGCAGCTTGAACATCATCTTGTGGATATTCTCCACATAGCCGAGTGCGTCATCTCCGTAATCCAGCGGAAGGCCCTTCTTCTTGCGCAGTGTCCAGGCCACCAGTACCGGGAATTTAGCGAGTATCCTGACGATGGAGGCATACATGTCCTTCTCCGAACGCGGATCCACTGCCACCGGGTTAAAGGCGATCAGGGCTGATGTCAGTGAGGAAAGGACTCCCATGGGATGGGCCGACTTGGGGAAGCCGTCCAAAATCTTCTTCATCTCCTCGTCCACCATGGACTCCCGGCGAATATCGGTATGAAACCGTTCGAGTTCATCGGTGTTAGGCAGATGACCAAATATCAACAGAAAACAAACTTCGAGGAAACCCGCCTTTTCGGCCAGATCTTCAATGGTGTAGCCCCTGTAGCGCAATATTCCCTTTTCCCCATCCAGGTAGGTGATGGCACTCTCGCAGGCCCCGGTATTCTTATACCCAGGGTCCAGGGTTATGAGACCGGATACTGACCTCAGGCTTTTGATGTCGATGGCGGTCTCGTTCTCTGTGCCCACGATCACGGGCAACTCATAGATGTTTCCTTTGTATTCTAATTTGGCTGTTTCCGACATACTCTGCGTTTCAATTTAAGGTTGCGCAAAGATACAAAGCGATGATCGAATCTCCCGATTCAACCGCTTTATCGGAATTTAGGAAACCTTCAGCTGCTGGCTCTCGATGGGCTTAAGCTCAAGATTGCGCTCGGTAGGAGTCAACTGATAGAGCAGGTCGTAGTACTGCTCAACGGAGTGCTCCCAGGTAAAGCGCTGTGCACCCGCCTGCCGGCAAATGCGGTTCCAAACCCTCTTCTGGTTGAAGAACAGGTCCAGGGCCTTATCAAACGCATTTAGCATCTGCTCTATCTTCTCCTCGTAGGATTCGCCATCGAACTGGAAACCGGTTACCATGTCCTCCACGGTATCCTTGAGTCCTCCGGTTGCGTGTACCAGGCACGGGTGACTGTTTCTCATGGCGAGCATTTGGCTGATTCCGCAGGGCTCAAACAGGCTTGGCATGAAATACAGATCGCATTCCAGATACAGTGAATCAATCACATCTTCGGACTGACCATTAATAAAAATGAAATTGGAGTGCTCATAACTCTTTTGCCGGAACAGCTCTTCGTATTCCGGTGCACCGGTGCCCAGGAGAATGAATACTCCCTTCTTACGCTTGAGCCTGTGAAGAATCTGATCCAGGGCCTCAGGACTCTTCTTGAAGAAGTAAAATTTCTGTTCGGTGAGCCGTGCCACACTGGAGACAATAATCTCCGGATCCTTTTGGAGGTAGGGGGTGATCTTCTCCCCCGTATGTGCCAGAAAATCGGACTTGTATTTCTTGGACTCTTCCTGCAGCCAGGGAAACAAAACCCGGACGATATTAAAAAACAGTTGTCCTTTCTTGGCTCGTCGGATTTTTTTGTAATTGCAGCCATTGAGTATACCGAAAAGTCGACCCTGGGCGTCGGCCTCTAACAGATCGTTCTCGAGACCCTCACCCCCTATGAATTCGGGGGCAGAGCTCGGCCGCATGACATCTTCCTTGTAAGAAGGTGAGACGGTGTGAACTGCATCTGCCAAACGTATGCCAACGGCCATAAGATTGATACAATCCGTGTAACGTTCGTCCCGGATTAACTTTTCGTCATAGGGAACATCGCGGAACCAGTTGTCCACCGAGGCGTAATTATCACGGAAGGGCCGAATGCCCTGTATGGCCAGATTGTGAATACTGTATACGAACCGAATCGGCTTAAGCGGACGGTATTCAGGATGGAAACCCCTCAAAAACAATACCGTGCTGGTATGCCAATCGTGCAGGTGCACGATGTCCAGGCTGCCGAACAACCCCTTCTTAATGGCCTCGGCCACCGCCGTGCAGAAGATGAAGTACTTAATGGCATCGTTATAGAAAGGCTCTTCCGGATCATCGTGGTATATGTGGGCAATGCCTCCGGCGGTAATCTCCGGATGGTGAATCACATAGTGCTTGAGCTCCCGGTATTCCTTTTTGGGCTTGACCTGATAGATTTCAGCTTCGAAGATCTCTCCCCTCAAAGGAAAATGCAAGGTAGTAATCAGCCTCCCCCCCTGGTGTAATCGCCCATAAGACGGAACCACTACATGAGCCGCGTCCATGCATTCCGATATGTGACGCGGTATATCGCGTACCACATCGGCCATGCCTCCCGCTTTACAGTTGGCAATACCGTCATTTTCAGCGGATACAAATAAGATGCGATTCATAGGAGGGTAAGAGGTTTTAATTCCTCAACGATTTAAAATAGTGAATGTTATTGTCGTGTACAAAAAGCCCTGCAAAATTATGCAGGGCTCTGTCCATTTCAAAAGTATTATCAACTCTTAACATTAAATGCCTTTTCCTGAGGATAGTAGGCTGTGTTCCCAAGGGCCTCCTCTATCCGAAGGAGCTGGTTGTATTTGGCCATCCGATCGCTGCGGGAGGCCGATCCTGTCTTGATCTGACCCGTGTTCAATGCCACGGCCAGGTCGGCTATGGTGTTATCTTCGGTTTCGCCGGATCGGTGTGACATTACGGTGGTATAATGAGCGTTCTTCGCCATGGTTACGGCTGCGATCGTCTCACTCAGGGTTCCAATCTGATTTACCTTGATCAGTATGGAATTACCAATACCTTGTTCTATGCCCCGCGAGAGGCGGCTCACGTTGGTTACGAACAGGTCGTCTCCAACCAACTGCACCTTATCGCCGATCTTATCGGTAAGCATCTTCCAACCGTCCCAGTCGTTCTCGTCCATGCCATCTTCGATGGAAATAATCGGGTAACGCTCACAGAGATCGGCCAAGTACTGCGCCTGTTCCTCAGAAGTGCGAACCGCTCCTTTTTCTCCTTCAAATTTGGTATAATCGTACTTGCCGTCCACATAGAATTCGGCGGCTGCACAATCCAGAGCGATCATGATCTGTTCGCCCATCTGGTAACCGGCCTGTTCAACGGCCTTGGCTATGGTGTCCAGGGCATCCTCTGTGCCATCGAGTTCAGGTGCAAATCCGCCTTCGTCGCCTACGGCTGTGCTAAGCCCCCTGCCCTTGAGTACTTTTTTAAGATTGTGGAAAATTTCGGTTCCCATCTTCAATGCCTCGGAAAAGCTCTGCGCCTTGACGGGCATGATCATAAACTCCTGGAAGGCGATGGGCGCATCGGAGTGGGATCCCCCGTTAATGATGTTCATCATCGGCACGGGTAAGGTCTTGGCGCTCACCCCACCTATGTACCGATACAGAGGCATTTCCAATTCCTCAGCGGCGGCCTTGGCTACGGCCAGGGATACACCAAGCAGGGCATTGGCTCCCAGTTTAGCCTTATTCGGGGTTCCATCCAGTTCGATCAGGGTCTGATCGATCAGCTCCTGTTCGAATACTGACATCCCCACTATTTCCTCTGCGATCACCGTATTGACATTTTCCACGGCCTGAGCAACCCCCTTACCCATGTAGTGTTCGCCACCGTCCCTCAGCTCCACGGCTTCGTGTTCACCGGTCGAAGCGCCTGACGGAACTGCCGCCCGGCCCACCCAGCCGTTTTCCGTAATAACATCGACTTCTACGGTTGGGTTACCCCGGGAATCGAAGATCTGACGTGCGTGGATACTGACTATAATGCTCATTTTTTATTGATTTTCAGGTTGTACTTTTTATGTTGTTTTCTCATTCGTCTGAGAATGCTTGTGCTTTTTAATCTCGCTGATAAACTGATCGAACAGGTACATGGAATCATGAGGTCCCGGGCTCGCTTCGGGATGGTACTGCACGGAAAAAGCGGAACGGTCTTTCAAACGGATGCCTGCCACAGTCTGATCGTTCAGATGCGTATGGGTCACTTCCACATTTGCAGAGGAAGCCACTTCCTCAGCGGATACTGCAAATCCATGATTCTGTGTCGTGATCTCTCCCTTGCCGGTCATGAGATTCAGGATGGGATGGTTAATCCCGCGGTGGCCGTTGTGCATCTTGTAGGTGGATACCCCCTGAGAAAGGGCCAGCACCTGGTGACCCAGGCAAATACCAAACAAGGGCTTCCCGCTCTCGAGCATCTCCCGGGTTGTCTGAACGGCTTCTTCCAGGGGCTCGGGATCTCCGGGCCCGTTGGAAATGAAGTAGGCATCCGGACCCCACTCTTTCATTTCGTCCAGGCTCGTTCCATACGGGAATACGCGGATACAAGCTCCGCGCTTCTCCAGGGAGCGCAAAATGTTGTTCTTGATTCCCAGATCCAGAGCGGCAATCCGAAGTTCGGCATCCTCATTTCCATAGGTATAGGCCGTATCCGTAGTGACCTTGGAGGCCAGTGCGAGACCTGCCATACTGGGAACGGCTTCCAACTCTCGCCGCAGGCCTGCCATATTACCGGTTTCACTTGAAATCACGGCATTCATCGCCCCGTTTTCCCTGATGTGGGCAACCAGGGCTCGCGTGTCTACATCGCTAACGGCAACCAGCTTATTCTCCCTGAGGTATTCGTAAAGCCCTCTTGTAGCTCCTGGCCGGCTAAACTCATGGCTGAAGTTCTTGCAGATCAATCCGGCTATCTGAACCCTGGCGGATTCCGCCTCTTCGTCACGCACCCCGTAGTTTCCGATATGAGCATTGGTGGTCACCATGATCTGCCCACAGTAAGAAGGATCCGTAAAGATCTCCTGATACCCGGTCATCCCCGTATTAAAACAGATCTCACCTGTAGCCGTGCCCTCGAGTTCACCGATCAGCTTACCGTAGAAGATCGTTCCATCTTCCAGCATAACCACGGCGTCCTTTTTGGCTGTGTACTTCATTCGATTCTTTCCTTGCATGTACGGGACAATTCTTTTGCCCCACTCAAAATTCCCTTAAAAATAAACACAAAAAAAGGATACGCTTTCACGTATCCATTCAATTGTATTAAACACTTAATAACACATCATTACGATTTCGGATCGTCCTCCTGTTCTTCTTGGGAATCGTCAGTCTCAGGCGCTTCTTCTTGGGGCTCTTCCTCCGTTTCCAGAGATTGTTCCTCCTGAACGTCAGCCTCCCCGGCGGCATCGACTACCTCCTCCTCTGCAACCTCTGAGGTATCCGATTCCTCGGCAGTCTCCGTAACTACAGCCTCAGCAGCAGCTACCGGCTTTTCTTCTTCATCCGAACTTTTTCCCTTGCCCCTTCGGCTTCGTCGGGTCGATTTGGCTTTCTTCTCTCCGGCCGTGTAGAGTTCGTTAAAGTCTACCAACTCGATCATCGCCATATCGGCATTATCCCCGAGTCGATTACCCAGCTTGATAATGCGGGTGTACCCTCCCGCACGTTCACCTACTTTATCCGCCACCGGACCAAACAATTCGGTCACAGCCTCCTTGCTTCGCAGGTAGCTGAATACCACGCGGCGATTATGTACTCCCTTTTCCGTGGTGGGATTACTGGATGCCCTGGACTTGGTGATCAGGGGCTCTACAAATTTCTTGAGTGCCTTGGCCTTAGCAACCGTAGTATTAATGCGCTTGTGCTCTATCAGCGAACAAGCCATGTTCGCCAGCATGGCCCTGCGGTGTGATGCCGTCCTGCTTAAATGATTGGTTTTCTTACCGTGTCTCATTTTCCTTTCTTTCGAATCGGATTAGTCCTTGTCCAGTTTGTACTTAGACAGGTCCATCCCAAAGTTTAATCCCTTGTTTAATACCAGTTCTTCCAGTTCGGTCAGTGACTTCTTACCGAAGTTCCGAAACTTCATCAGATCGTTCTTGTTGAAGGATACCAGGTCTCCCAGGGTATCTACTTCCGCCGCCTTCAGGCAGTTCAGGGCCCGAACCGACAAATCCATATCCACCAGCTTCGTCTTGAGCAACTGTCGCATGTGCAGGGACTCCTCATCGTAGGTCTCCGTGCGCTCTAGTTCATCCGATTCCAGTGTAATCCGTTCGTCTGAGAACAGCATAAAGTGATGAATCAGCACCTTAGCTGCCTCAGTAAGGGCATCCTTAGGGGCTATGGATCCATCCGTAACGATTTCAAAAACCAGCTTTTCAAAGTCGGTTTTCTGCTCTACCCGGAAATTTTCTATGCTGTACTTTACGTTTTTTACCGGAGTAAACACGGAGTCAACGGCTATAGTTCCTATGGGTGCATTAGGCTTCTTGTTCTCCTCGGCGGGTACGTATCCTCTTCCCTTTTCTATAGTGAGTTCAATGTTCATTGACACCTTGGGATCCAGATTGCAGATCACCAGGTCCGGATTCAGCACCTGAAAACCGGAGATGAAATTCGAAAAGTCTCCTGCAGTCAGCTGTTCCTTCCCACTCACGGCAATGGCTACAGCCTCACTGTCCAGATCGTCGATCTGTCGCTTGAAGCGCACCTGCTTAAGGTTCAGTATGATCTCCGTTACATCTTCCACTACACCGGGAATTACGGAAAACTCGTGCTCCACACCATCAATTCGTACCGAGGTAATGGCAAAACCTTCGAGGGAAGACAACAGGACCCTCCTCAGTGCATTGCCAACGGTAAGACCGTATCCGGGCTCCAGCGGGCGAAACTCAAATTTGCCCTCTGACTCCGTAGAGTCCACCATAATTACCTTATCCGGCTTCTGAAAGTTTAATAATGCCATAAAGCTGCTTAATTATTTGGAATAAAGTTCGACGATCAACTGCTCCTTGATCGCTTCCGGAATCTGGATACGTTCCGGTACATTAACAAAGGTGCCTTCCTTTTTCTCGCTATTCCAGCTCAGCCACTCGTATACACTGGAGTTGTTATCCAGGGAATCCTGGACGACCTGTAGCGACTTTGATTTTTCGCGAACTCCGACTACATCACCAGGCTTCAGTGAGTAGGAAGGAATATTAACGACCTCCCCGTTCACTGTTATGTGCCGGTGAGAAACCAGTTGTCGCGCTCCGCGGCGACTGGGGGCAATTCCCATGCGAAATACCACATTGTCGAGACGGCTCTCGCACAGTTGAAGCAGCACCTCGCCCGTTACTCCCTTGCTTCGGTTCGCTTGCTTAAAGAGGTTACGGAACTGACGCTCTAGTATTCCGTAGGTGTACTTTGCCTTCTGCTTCTCCATCAACTGGATGGCATATTCAGACTGCTTTCCTCTGCGACGGTTATTGCCGTGCATGCCGGGAGGATATTTCTTCCTTTCAAAGGACTTGTCGTCCCCGAAAATAGGTTCGCCGAACTTACGGGCGATTTTGGTTTTTGGACCTGTGTATCTTGCCATAACTGAAAATTAAACGGAGGTACGATTATGAATTAAGGCTTATCCTTCGATAATCTGAGATGTACTCCCGGAATGTTACTTTATACTCTTCTTCGTTTTGGGGGACGACAACCGTTGTGAGGCAGCGGAGTTACGTCTATAATCTCGGTAACTTCTATGCCGGAATTGTGTATGGTGCGGATGGCCGACTCCCTTCCATTACCTGGCCCCTTTACATAAACCTTGACCTTGCGCAGGCCGGCCTCATGAGCGACCTTGGAGCAATCCTCAGCAGCTACCTGAGCCGCATAAGGAGTGTTCTTTTTCGAACCGCGGAACCCCATCTTACCAGCTGAAGACCACGATATCACATCACCCTTCTTATTGGTGAGTGAGATGATGATGTTGTTGAAGGAGGCTACGACGTGGGCTTCACCCGTGGCATCTACTGCTACCTTCCTTTTCTTGACCGTTTTTGTGTTTCCCTTTGCCATGTTAACTGCTTTGGATTTTCCTGGACGACCGTTACTTTAGATATCGGTCCGTTCCATCGGATCACCTGTTATTTGGTCGCCTTCTTCTTGTTAGCGACAGTTTTCCTCTTTCCTTTACGGGTCCGGCTGTTGTTCTTGGTTCGCTGACCTCGAAGCGGCAGTCCGGCACGATGGCGAATCCCTCTCTGGCAGCCAATGTCCATGAGACGCTTGATGTTAAGCTGTACCTCGGAACGAAGTTCCCCTTCTATAGTGAATTCAGACACGGCTTCCCGGATTCTTCCGATTTCGTCGTCCTGCCAGTCGTTCACCTTCTTGTCCTCGGACACCTTGGCCTTGGCCAGTATGTCCTGGGCACGGCTCTTACCGATACCGAAAATGTAGGTCAGGGCAATGACCCCTCTCTTCTGCCTTGGAATATCAACACCTGCTATTCGAGCCATAATTATCCTTGTCTTTGTTTAAATCGCGGATTCTTCTTATTGATTACGTACAACCTTCCCTTTCGTCGTACGATTATGCAATCCGCACTGCGTTTCTTAATGGATGCTCTTGTCTTCATTTCTAGTACCTGTAAGTAATTCGCGCCTTGGTCAGGTCGTATGGACTCATCTCGAGTTTAACCTTGTCACCAGGCAATAATTTTATATAGTGCATACGCATCTTTCCGGAGATATGTGCCGTAACGATGTGGCCATTCTCCAGCTCGACCCGGAACATGGCGTTGGACAACGCTTCTATGATGGTTCCGTCCTGTTCTATAGCCGCTTGCTTTGCCATTTATGCTGATTTTCTTTGTTTTCCAGTCTTCATCAGACCGTCGTAATGCCTGTTCAGCAAATACGAATTCACCTGCTGAATGGTATCAATGGCCACCCCCACCATGATCAACAGGGAGGTACCGCCGTAAAATATGGCCCATCCGGCCTGCATATCCATCACCTTGTTGAATACCGCAGGAAGCACCGCCAGGGCGGCCAGGAATATCGAGCCAGGAAGGGTGATCAATGACATGATACGGTCCAGATAGTCGCCGGTTTCCTTACCCGGGCGAATTCCCGGTATGAACCCACCGCTTCTCTTCAGGTCATCCGCCATCTTGTTCGTCGGCACGGTTATCGCCGTGTAGAAGAAGGTAAATATGATGATCAGGATCGCGAACAGTGTGTTGTAAGCGAATCCAAAGATATCGCTGAAATTGGTCTCCATCCATGCCCCAAAAGAAGTGTCATTGATGCTCTTACCCAACAGGGCCGGAGCGAACATGATCGCCTGGGCAAATATGATCGGCATTACACCTGAAGAGTTCAGTTTCAGCGGTATATACTGACGGGCACCTATGGCGTTCTTTTCATAACCGCCTGAGGCCGACCTCCGTGCGTACTGAACGGGGATTTGTCGTATGGCCGTGACCACCAGCACACAGGCTAAAATCACCACAAACCAAATGATCACCTCCACCAGGATCAGCATGGGCCCACCGTTATCACCGGTATTCCGGTAAATTACTTCCTGCCAGAAGGACTGTGGGAAGGTGGCTATGATACCCACGGTAATCAGGATACTGATACCGTTTCCGATGCCACGGTCGGTGATCTTTTCTCCCAGCCACATGGCGAAAATACAGCCCGCTACCAGTATAATCACAGACGGAACCAGGAAGTCCCAACCCTTGCCCAGTATGAAGGCTTCATCGGGAACCCCGAGCGTACCCAGATTCAATAAATAGGTAGGCGCCTGAACCAGACAAATCAGGATGGTTAACCACCGTGTGATCTGGGTCTTGGTTTTGCGACCACTCTCACCTTCCTTGTCCAGTTTCTGTAAATAGGGTATGGCAATACCCATGAGCTGAACAATAATAGATGCCGATATATAGGGCATGATGCCCAGGGCGAAAATGGAAATCTTGGAGAAGGCACCACCCGTGAAGGCATTGAGCAATCCCAGGATTCCCTGCTCTGTGGTTGCGGCATATTCCGCAAGAAGATTCGAATCAACTCCGGGCAGCGCTACCTGTGCACCGAATCGATACACCGCCAACAGGGCCAGGGTAAGCAAAACCCGATCCCGAAGTTCCTTGATCTTCCAAATGCTTTTGAGTGTATCTATAAACTTATCCATACGTACGCACGCTTAAACTGTGATGGCCTCGCCACCTGCTTCCTCTATGGCCTTCTTCGCACTGTCACTAAACTTGTGCGCGCTAACCTTGAGTTTCGCCTTAACCTCACCGCTACCCAGTATTTTGACCAGATCATTCGATCCAACCAGTCCATGAGCGATCAGCGTGTCCAGCGTAATCTCTCCGAAAACCCCCTTTCGGTCCACCAGATCCTGCAGTCGGTCGAGATTGATCGGCTTGTACTCCTTGCGGTTCACATTCTTAAAACCGAACTTGGGTACACGTCTCTGAAGGGGCATCTGGCCACCTTCAAAACCGATCTTCTTGGAATAACCCGATCGGGACTTGGCACCTTTGTGACCTCGCTTGGAGGTTCCACCTTTTCCGGATCCTTCTCCCCTACCGACTCGCTTTCCAACCCGGTTCCTCGAGCCCTCTGCGGGCTTTAAATTGCTAAGGTTCATAGCTTAGTTCTTTATTACTTCTACCGTCACCAAATGCCTTACCGTATCCACCATACCCAGGATACTTTTCTCTGCATTGTGCTCAACGGTCTTACCTATTCTTCCCAGGCCCAGAGCCTCCAGAGTCAGCTTCTGATTCCTGGGGCGCTTGATGGCGCTTTTTACCTGTGTTACTTTAATCCTTTCCATCGTCTAGCCGTTATAAACTTTATTCAGGCTGATGCCTCGTTGCTTGGCTACCATTTCCGGGCTCCTCAGCTGCAGCAATGCGTCAAAAGTAGCCTTGACCACATTATGAGGGTTGGATGATCCCTGGGACTTCGAAAGTACATCGTGCACACCCACGGCTTCGAGCACTGCCCTAACGGCACCACCCGCGATAACACCTGTACCCTCAGAGGCGGGTTGAATGTACACCCGGGCGCCACCATATTTACCTTTCTGCTGGTGAGGTAGTGTTCCATTCTGAATGGGAATGCGCACCAAGTTCTTCTTGGCGTCCTCTACGGCCTTGGAAATGGCAGTGGCTACCTCTTTAGACTTGCCCAGGCCATGACCTACTACACCGTTTTCGTCACCTACCACTACTATGGCAGAAAATCCAAATGCACGTCCACCCTTAGTTACCTTGGTAACCCGCTGTACACCGACGAGTCGGTCCTTCAGTTCAAGGCCTCCCGGTTTTACTGATTCGGCGTTTTTATAATTCTGAAACATTAGCCCTACTTAAAAATTTAATCCAGCTTCCCTTGCACCTTCCGCAAGCGACTTAACTCTTCCGTGATAGAGGTTTCCACCCCGGTCGAATGCCACGGAAGTTACCCCTAATTTTTGCGCCCTTTCGGCTATAGCCTTGCCCACTTCCTTGGCGATCTCGGATTTGGTCCCCTTCGCCTCAAATCCCTTATCCCGGGAAGAGGCCGCAGCCAGGGTAACCCCCTTTACATCGTCAATGAGCTGGGCGTAAATCTCCTTGTTACTGCGAAAAACAGACAGGCGGGGACGCGCCTCGGTCCCTGTGGAAATCTTGCGAATCCTCCTTCGGATCCTCAGTCTTCGTTGGCTCTTATTTAATTTCATCCGTCTATATACTTATGCAGACTTACCTGCTTTTCTTCGTATTTGTTCACCCACAAACTTGATCCCCTTTCCTTTGTAAGGCTCGGGCTTCCTGAATGAACGTATTTTTGCCGCTACCTGTCCCAGCAACTGCTTGTCGTGGGAGGAGAGCTTTACGCGGGGGTTTTTCCCTTTTTCCGATTGCGTCTCAACCTTAACTTCCGGAGCAATGTCCATTACAATATTGTGGGAAAACCCGATGGCCAGGTCGAGCTTCTGACCCTGGTTGCTGGCCCGGTAACCTACTCCGACCAGTTCCAATTCCTTGGTCCAGCCCTGAGATACACCGATTACCATATTGCTGATCAGCGAACGGTATAAACCGTGCAGAGCCTTGTCGGACTTACTCTCACTGGGACGTTCCACCGTCAGTACACCATCCTCCTGAGTGATTTTTACACGGGAGTATTCCTGCACCAGAGTACCCAGTTTGCCTGAGACCTCTATCTGCTCCTCTCCGATCTTGACAGTGACCCCTTCCGGAATTTCAACTATTGCATTTCCAATTCTTGACATGACGCAATTCTTATTTTAATAAACATAGCAGAGGACCTCGCCTCCTACGTTTTCCTTACGGGCCTGCTTATCGGTCATTACTCCGTGTGAGGTCGAGATAATCGCCACACCCAGACCATTCAGTACGCGCGGTAATTCGTCGGCACTAGCGTACCTGCGCAGCCCCGGGGTACTCACCCGTTCCAGTTTCTGAATGACTGAACTTCGCGTTTCCCGATCGTATTTCAGGGCGATTTTAATGTTCCCCTGCGGACCCTCATCTTCGAACTTGTAACTCAGGATATACCCCTGGTCAAAGAGAATCTTGGTGATCTCCTTCTTCAGGTTTGAAGCGGGAATCGAAACTACCCGGTGACCGGCACGGCTGGCGTTCCGTATACGGGTTAAATAATCTGCTATAGGATCTGTTACCATTACTCCAATTTCTTCGTTACCAACTCGCCTTTTTAACTCCCGGGATCAATCCCTGGTTGGCCATTTCCCGGAACATTACCCGCGAAATACCGAAAGTCCTCATATAGCCTCGAGGACGACCCGTCAGCTTACAACGGTTTCTCAGGCGCACCGGCGAAGCATTCTTGGGAAGCTTCTGTAATGCCTCATAGTCACCCGCCTCTTTCAGGGCTTTTCGCTTCGCAGCGTATTTTGCGGCCAGTCTTTCTCTTTTGCGCTCTCGCGCTTTCATTGATTCCTTTGCCATTTCTAGTTCTTTTTGAAGGGTAGCCCCATTTCAGTTAACAGTGATTTCGCCTCCTTATCGGTTTCCGCAGTAGTTACGAAGGTGATATCCATACCATTGATGCGGTTTATTCTATCGATATTGATCTCAGGGAAAATGATCTGCTCGGTGATTCCGAGGTTGTAATTCCCCCGGCCATCGAAGCCATTAGCCTTTACTCCCTGAAAGTCCCTCACCCTTGGAAGAGCCGTTGTAATTAGACGGTCCAGGAATTCATACATCCGTTCACCCCTCAGCGTTACTTTGGCTCCGATAGGCATTCCCTTTCGCAGCTTAAAGCTGGCCACGTCCTTCTTGGATATGGTAGAGACTGCCTTCTGTCCCGCGATGTTAGTCAATTCGTCCACGGCATATTCTATCAACTTCTTGTCCGCCACGGCAGCTCCTACCCCACGGCTGATGACAATCTTCTGGAGCCGGGGAACCTGCATTACATTCTTGTAACCGAACTCCTCCCTTAAGGCTCCGATGACCCGTTCCTCGTACTCCTTCTTTAATCTTGGCACGTAACTCATGACTAAATAACTTCGTTTGATTTCTTACTCACCCTGACCTTCTTGCCGTCCCTCAGCTCGTAGCCAGCCCTGGTAGGCTCTCCGGATTTGGAATCTAGCAGAGAAAGATTGGACAGGTGTATGGGGGCCTCCTTTTCTACGATTCCGCCCTGAGGATTGGTCGCACTGGGCTTCTCGTGCTTGGACTTCAGATTCACACCTTCCACGACAGCCCGATTCTTGGATTTGTCGATACTTACCACGGTGCCTTCTTTGCCTTTGTTACCCCCGCTGATAACCTTTACCGTATCTCCTACTTTGATCTTCGTTTTCATGGTTTGGGTTATTACAGCACCTCAGGTGCCAGTGAAACAATCTTCATAAACTGCCGGTCCCTGAGTTCACGGGCAACCGGTCCAAAGACCCTTGTGCCCCGCATCTCGCCAGCCGGATTCAGCAGTACGCACGCATTGTCGTCGAAGCGTATGTACGAACCGTCGGGACGACGCACTTCCTTGCGCGTACGAACTACTACGGCCGTAGATACCGATCCCTTCTTAACGGTACCGTTCGGAGCGGCTTCCTTTACAGAGACCACAATTTTGTCTCCCAGGGAGGCGTACCTTCTCTTGGTTCCCCCTAACACGCGTATGGCAAGGACTTCCTTGGCCCCGGTGTTATCTGCTACCTTTAATCTGCTTTCCTGTTGTACCATTACTTAGCTCTTTCTAGAATTTCTACGAGTCTCCAGCACTTGGTCTTGCTCAGCGGCCGAGTCTCCATGATACGGACAGTGTCACCCTCGTTGCAGTCATTCTTCTCGTCGTGAGCAACGTACTTTTTGGTCTTCAGTACGAACTTTCCGTACATCGGGTGCTTCACTCGCTTAACCTCTGAGACCACGATGGACTTTTCCATCTTACTGCTGGTCACAACGCCAATGCGCTCTTTTCTTAAGTTTCTGTTGTCTTCCATAAGACCCTATCCGTTATTCTTTTCCCTTTTAGTCAATTCGGTAGATAAACGAGCTACCGTTCTCCTCAAAGTGCGAATCTGCATGGGATTATCCAGAGGAGTCACCGCGTGATTCATAGTCATGTCTTCCAGTCGCTTCTTATTCTCAGCCACCTGGATACGCAATTCTTCGATGGAAAGACCTGTAATTTCAGCCTGTTTCATTCTACCTGTATTTATTCAGAGTAATCTCTGGCAACGATAAACTTAGTTCTGACGGGCAACTTCTGTGCTGCCAGTCTCAGTGCTTCCTGAGCTACCTCCATGGGCACACCGGAGACCTCGAACATGATTCGTCCCGGCTTCACAACGGCCACCCAGTATTCAGGCGCCCCCTTACCCTTACCCATACGCACTTCGAGAGGCTTTTTGGTGATGGGTTTGTCCGGAAAAATCTTAATCCACAGCTGTCCCTGTCGCTTCATGTAACGGGTTGCAGCAATACGGGCGGCCTCGATCTGACGGGAGGTGATAAACTGGGAGTCCATGGACTTGATCCCGAACATCCCGTTGGACAACTGATGGCCCCTTTGCGAAATGCCTTTCATCCTGCCCTTCTGGGCTTTCCTAAATTTTGTTCTTTTCGGCTGTAACATAGCTCCTTGCCTTTAAATTATTTACGACGACGCTCCCTGCGCTTGCCTCCATCCGGTTTACCGGACTTCTGACCCAGATTGAGGCCCACCAGCGGCGAGAGCTCTCGTTTACCGTAAACTTCTCCTTTCATTATCCAAACCTTAACTCCCAGTCGTCCGTAGGTGGTGTGGGCTTCATGAAAAGCGTAATCCACATCCGCACGGAACGTAGAAAGAGGAATACGTCCTTCCTTATATGCCTCCGAACGCGCCATTTCTGCCCCGTTCAGTCGGCCGGAAATCTGAATCTTAATCCCCTCGGCATTCATCCGCATGGCGGCCGCGATAGCCATCTTTATGGCCCGTCGGTACGAAATACGGCTTTCAATCTGCCGGGCAATGCTGGCAGCAACCAGGTTAGCATCCAGCTCAGGCCTCTTGATCTCGTGTATGTTCAGCTGAACCTCTTTACCCGTGATCTTCTTGAGCTCTTCCTTGAGCTTATCCACTTCCTGTCCTCCCTTACCGATGATAATACCGGGGCGGGCGGTGGTAATGGTAATGGTGATGAGCTTGAGGGTACGCTCTATGATAACCCTGGATACACTCGCCTTGGCCAGACGGGCCGCCAAATATTTACGGATCTTATCGTCTTCGGCCAGTTTGTCGCCGTAGTCGTTACCACCGTACCAGTTCGACTCCCAACCCCTGATGATTCCCAGGCGATTTCCGATCGGGTTTGTCTTTTGTCCCATATTCCTAGTTGTCGCTGTTTTCTACTTGTTTTTCTCCTAGAACCAGGGTCACGTGATTGGACCTTTTACGGATTCTGTGCGCCCTTCCCTGTGGTGCGGTCTGCAGGCGCTTTAGCATCCTGCCTCCGTCCACTCGTACCTCTTTTACAAAGAGATCGGCTTCTTCGATGTCCCCATCCTCATTTTTTGCCTCCCAGTTGGCTACGGCCGAAAGCAGCAGTTTCTCCAGCTTACGGGACGCCTCTTTGGGATTGAACCTCAGGATGGCCAGCGCATTCTCAATCTTCTCGCCGCGGATCAGGTCTGCTACCAGACGCATCTTGCGGGGAGAAGTCGGGCAGTTGTTCAGCTTGGCGAATGCCATTTGCTTCTTCTCCTCCTTGATTCGGTTAGCCATCAATGTTTTTCTGCTTCCCATCGCGCTTATTTTTTGCCTTTATTCTTAGCTCCGGCATGGCCGCGGAACGAGCGGGTAGGAGAAAACTCCCCCAGCTTGTGACCGACCATGTTCTCCGTTACATACACCGGAACAAACTGCCGTCCATTGTGCACGGCTATTGTCTGTCCGACGAAATCGGGGGTTATCATCGACGCCCGTGACCAGGTCTTGATCACCGTCTTTTTCCCGGATGCTATATTCTGCTGGACTTTCTTTTCCAGGCTATGGTGAACATATGGTCCCTTTTTTAGTGAACGTGCCATAAATCCCTACTTATTTCTTTCTGCGTTCTACAATGTATCTGTTGCTGTCCTTGGTCCTCGAACGAGTACGATAGCCCTTGGCCGGTATACCTTTCTTGGATCTGGGGTGACCTCCTGAGGCGCGACCCTCACCACCACCCATGGGGTGATCGACAGGGTTCATGGCAACAGGACGTGTCCTTGGTCTTCTACCCAGCCAGCGGCTTCTTCCCGCCTTGCCGGATACCAGCAGCTGGTGATCCGAGTTGGATACCGCCCCTATGGTTGCCATGCAGGTCGCCAATATCATCCGGGTTTCCCCTGAAGGAAGCTTTATGGTTACAAACTTGCCGTCCCGGGCCATCAACTGGGCAAATGTGCCCGCACTTCGAGCCATAACCGCCCCCTGTCCGGGACGCAGCTCGATACAGGAGATCACGGTTCCTAGCGGTATGTCGCTCAGCGCCATGGCATTGCCAATCTCCGGCTGTATGTTCGAACCTGACACTACCTTCTGTCCAACCTTCATCCCGCTCTGGGCAATCACGTAACGCTTCTCACCATCGGCATACTGCAGCAGGCCGATAAAGGCGGACCGGTTGGGGTCGTACTGAATGGAAGTCAGTTCGGCCTCCATATTAAACTTATCCCGCTTGAAATCGATTACCCGGTAGCGACGCTTATGTCCACCTCCCCGGTGGCGCACCGTCATCTTTCCTTCCCGGTTTCGACCCCCTGTCTTCTTCAGTGGGGCGAGCAGGGACTTCTCTGGTCGGGCGTCCGTAATCGCGTCGAAGCCGTTGGCCACCTTAAAGCGCTGGCCGGGAGTAATCGGTTTTAACTTCTTAACTGACATAACTCAAGCTTATATGTTGCTATAGAAATCGATGATGTCACCATCGGCCACATCCACTATAGCCTTTTTGTATCCACTTTTCATTCCGGACTGTATCCCGGTCTTGGTGTAACGGGTCTTGCGGCTTGGCCCGTAGTTCATGGTCCTCACCTGCTTAACCGTTACTCCATATGTATCCTCTACCGCCTTCTTGATCTCCAGTTTATTGGCCTTGGGGTCCACGAAGAATCCATAGCGGTTGTACAGCTCACTATCGGCAGTAACTTTTTCCGTTATAATCGGCTTAATTAAAATACCCATCGCTGACTGCTTTTAGTTTGACAAATTCGATACGATTCCTTCCACGGCTCCTTCAGACAGAACGAGCGTATTGGCGTTCAGAATCTTGTACGTATTCAATTCGCTGCCTGTAACCACCTGTGAATGAGGTAGATTTCGGGAAGACAAAAATACGTTCGTATTCTCCTGATCCAATACCAGCAGTGACTTCTTGTTCTCCAGCCCCATAGACTTCAGGAATTCCAGATAGTCTTTGGTCTTTGGAGTATCAAAAGAGAAGTCTTCGACCACAAAGAGTTCCTTTTCCCTGGATTTCAGTGCCAGGGCAGAACGTCGGGCCACCCGCTTTACATTCTTATTAACCTTCTGGTTGTATGTTCTGGGACGCGGACCGAAAATTCGTCCACCTCCGCGAAAAACAGGAGACTTTATGCTACCGGCACGAGCGGTTCCCGTACCTTTCTGCTTCTTCAACTTACGGGTACTACCCGCAATCTCAGCTCGCTCCTTGGCCTTATGCGTACCCTGACGCTGATGAGCCAGATATTGCTTTACATCAAGGTAGATCGCGTGTTCGTTGGGCTCGCCACCGAAGATCGCATCATCGAGTTCGACGTGCCGACCCGTTTCCTTTCCCTGGATATTTAAAACAGCTAGCTTCATTACTTCGTGATCATTATGTATCCATTCTTATGGCCCGGTACGGCCCCTTTCAATACGAGCAGGTTCTTTTCAGGGATAACCTTCATAACCTGCAGGTTCTGAACCGTGACGCGCTCTCCACCCATGCGTCCTGCCATCTTCACTCCCTTGAAAACGCGAGCAGGATAAGATGCTGCACCAATAGAACCGGGAGCCCTCAGCCGGTTGTGCTGTCCGTGCGTCGACTGACCGACCCCTGCAAAACCGTGCCGCTTGACCACGCCCTGGTAGCCCTTTCCTTTTGAGGTACCGACCACATCGACGTACTCGCCTTCTATAAATACGGTATCCACACTCAACGTGTCTCCCAGATTGTGCTCACCTCTAAAATCCCGGAATTCCATGACTTTTTTCAACGGAGAAGATCCTGCTTTCTTGAAATGGCCAACCTCGGCCTTGTTGCTTCGCTTCTCTGCCTTGTCATCGAAACCGAGCTGAAGGGCACTGTAGCCATCCACCTCCTCGGTTCTGACTTGGGTTACCACGCAAGGACCGGCCTGTATAACGGTACACGGAATATTCTTTCCGTTCTCGTCGAACACGCTGGTCATTCCAATTTTTCGTCCTATTAACCCAGACATTGTTTTGTTTTTAAATATTTACTCTCTAGCAAAAAAATTGGGTCCAGAAAAAACCCTCTGAGACCCAGATTCTTTTTCTTTCACCGTTTTTCCCTCGCGAAACGCTCAGGACATGTCCGGGGGCGCTCCCGCCCCCATCGCGGCCTGTGATCAGACCTTGATCTCCACCTCGACCCCGCTGGGAAGCTCAAGCTTCATCAGCGCATCAATGGTCTTCGAAGAAGAACTGTATATATCCAGCAGCCTCTTGTACGAGCTCAGCTGAAACTGTTCCCGTGATTTCTTGTTCACGTGTGGTGAACGCAGCACGGTAAAAATCTTCTTGTGCGTAGGCAACGGGATAGGCCCCGTAACGACAGCTCCGGTAGTCTTAACAGTCTTGACGATTTTCTCGGCAGACTTATCGACCAGGTTGTGGTCGTATGACTTCAGTTTAATTCGAATCTTCTGGCTCATATTTCCCTGCTTACGCTACTACTCCTTTTGTTGCTTTAATAACTTCTTCCGCAATGTTCGGTGGTGTTTCGGCATAGTGCGAGAACTCCATAGTGGATGTCGCACGACCCGAAGAAAGTGTCCTCAGCGCGGTTACATAACCGAACATTTCGGATAGCGGTACCTCCGCCTTGATCACCTTGGACCCGGCTCGATCGTCCATATTGTTCACCTGGCCCCTTCTTCGGTTCAGGTCACCCACGATGTCACCCATATTCTCTTCCGGCGTCAACACTTCGATTTTCATGATCGGCTCCATCAGTACGGCCTTAGAAGCTCGGGCAGCCTCCTTGTAACCCAGCTTGGCGGCCAGCTCAAAGGACAGGGAATCCGAATCCACGGGGTGGAACGATCCGTCCTTGAGAGTCACTTTCATGCTGTCCATTTCAAAACCAGCCAAGGGTCCTGCCTTCATGGCCTCCTTGAAGCCTTTCTCCACAGAAGGTATATACTCTTTGGGTATGTTACCTCCCTTGATCTCATTAACGAATATCAGACCCGTCTCCTCCTTGCCAGCAGGCTCCATGGTGAATACGATGTCCGCAAACTTACCGCGACCACCAGTCTGTTTCTTGTAGACCTCTCTGTGGTCAGCAGAGGCTGTAATGGCCTCCTTGTACTCGACCTGGGGTTGCCCCTGATTGACCTCAACTTTAAACTCCCTTCTCAGTCGGTCGACGATGATATCCAGGTGCAGCTCACCCATACCTGAAATGATGGTCTGACCTGAAGCCTCGTCAGTCTTGACCTGGAAGGTAGGATCCTCTTCGGCGAGTTTCGCCAGGGCCATACCCAGCTTGTCGACATCCGCCTTGGTCTTGGGCTCCACGGCGATACCGATTACCGGATCGGGGAATACCATACTTTCAAGTACAATCGGATGTTTCTCATCGGAGAGGGTATCCCCTGTTTTTATATCCTTGAATCCAACAGCCGCACCAATATCTCCGGCGGATATGGATTCGATAGCGTTCTGCTTGTTGGAGTGCATTTGGTAGATTCGTGATATGCGCTCCTTGTTGCCCGAGCGGTTGTTCAGCACATAGGAACCCGCATCCAGCTTACCCGAATAGGCTCGAAAGAATGCCAGTCGACCCACGAAAGGATCCGTAGCAATCTTAAAGGCCAGGGCTGCAAAAGGCTCGTCGGGGCTTGGCTTGCGCTTGACCTCTTGATCTGTGTTCGGATTGATACCCACAATGGCATCCTTATCCAGCGGGGAGGGTAAGTAACGGCAAACCGCATCCAACAGGAATTGCACCCCTTTGTTCTTAAAGGCAGAACCACAAACCATCGGAATGATACTCATATCCATAACCGCGGCTCGCAGCGCTGCATGGACTTCATCCTCGGTAATGGAGTTCTCGTCTTCGAAAAATTTCTCCATCAGGTTCTCATCGTATTCCGCCACGGCTTCGATAAGCTCTGCGCGATACTGGTGAACCTCTTCCTTCATTTCTTCGGGTATGTCGACCACATCATAGGTCGAACCAAAGTTGTCCTCATGCCATACGATGGCACGGTTCTTAACCAGGTCTACAATGCCCTTGAAGTCTGCCTCGTCACCTATGGGCAGCACTATAGGCACTGCATTGGACTTGAGCATGTCCCGAACTTGCTTGCATACATTCAGGAAGTTAGCACCCTGACGGTCCATCTTATTGACGAATCCCATACGGGGCACTTTATAATTGTCGGCCAGACGCCAGTTAGTCTCCGACTGTGGCTCCACACCATCTACGGCGCTAAACAGGAACACTAGCCCATCAAGTACCCGAAGCGAACGGTTTACCTCTACGGTAAAATCCACGTGTCCGGGGGTATCGATGATGTTGAAGTGAAAAGGATTGGAATCCGCGGTGGGCTTCCCGTTTTCTGTGGGGAAATTCCACTGACAGGTAGTCGCAGCGGAGGTAATGGTAATACCCCGCTCCTGCTCTTGCTCCATCCAGTCCATGGTGGCCGCACCATCGTGCACCTCACCTATTTTGTGGCTCACCCCCGTATAAAAGAGGATTCGCTCGGTGGTAGTCGTCTTGCCCGCATCGATGTGGGCGGCGATACCTATGTTTCTTGTTAATTTTAAATTCCTTGCCATGGCAGTGGTTGGTTAAAATCTAAAGTGAGAGAATGCTTTGTTGGCCTCGGCCATTTTGTGAGTATCGACACGCTTCTTCACTGCAGCACCTTCTTCCTTAGAAGCAGCCAGTATCTCGGCTGCGAGTCTCTGGGCCATCGACTTTTCGTTTCGCTTGCGCGCATAGCTGATCAGCCATTTCATGGCTGTTGAAATTTTGCGATCGGGACGTATCTGCATGGGAATCTGAAACGTAGCCCCACCTACTCGGCGACTACGCACTTCCACGTGAGGCATCACGTTAGAGAGAGCATCTTTCCAGAGTTCCAGCGCAGATTTTTCCTCATCCGTCTTACGCTGGTCGACGATATCTATAGCGTCGTAGAATATTTGAAAAGCAACCGACTTCTTTCCGCTCCACATGAGCATATTCACAAAACGGGTCACCAGCTGATCGTTGAATCTGGGATCCGGCAGAAGTGGCCTTTTTTTCGCTTGTCTTTTTCGCATGGTCTGCTACTGTTCTATTTCTTAGGACGCTTAGCGCCATATTTTGATCTCCTTTGTGTTCTTCCGTCCACTCCCGCAGTGTCGAGTGCTCCGCGCACAATGTGGTAGCGAACTCCGGGAAGGTCCTTCACCCTGCCTCCTCGTACGAGTACGATAGAGTGCTCCTGAAGGTTATGCCCTTCTCCAGGAATATAGGCGTTAACTTCCTTTCCATTGGTCAGTCGCACCCTAGCTACCTTCCGCATGGCCGAATTCGGCTTCTTGGGCGTGGTAGTGTACACACGGGTACATACCCCCCTGCGCTGTGGGCACGAGTCCAGTGCGGCAGACTTGCTTTTCTTAATTTGCTCTGCCCTTCCTTTACGTACTAATTGTGATATCGTTGGCATTAATTACCTAAATTAAAATCTCTACCCCTCGCAATTTTGGGGCTGCAAATGTAGCGATATTCCGCAACAAATCAAATCCTTACTGTTTTTTTTCGAATTTTTTACGGGCATGTCACAATAGCCCGCACTCACTGGCGTTAGGGCGCTTTTCGCGTTCTTGAATTCACCCGCTCCCGCTCTTGTTCTGAGGAGTTTCAGGCGGTCTTGCATTACATTTGCAGCCGATGCGAAATCCGGGGGACAATATGCCTTCCCGGGACCGGAGAAAACGGCTTATCGCATGGAATATTCGAATTATTTACAGTGCACTGGTCCGAGTTCAATTCTCAGTTTGGCAAGCGATTCCTGAAGGGCAGGCCTTTCCTTTTCCTCACCGATTTCGAATGTACCCGTCTGGAAATATACAGTCCGGAGGAGGCCCAGGAGCGGGGTATCCGAGTAAGCTTCCGGAATCTGCTCAGCCTGGGGTTACCGTCAGAACTCCCTGAACTGGAAAGGCCTCTCATGGAATACTTAACAGACGAGGAACACCGGACACATTACCAAAGAGCCTTCCGGGAAGTTCAAAACCACCTCAGACGAGGAGATTCCTTTCTGACGAATCTCACCGTACGTACGCCAGTTCGGCTTAAAGGAAATCTGGAGGCCGTATATAACATGAGCAATGCACCGTACAAACTCCTTTATCCCGGCGAGTTCGTGGTTTTCTCCCCGGAGTTGTTCTTTTCCATTGAAGGCAGGCGTATTTGTTCCCGTCCCATGAAGGGCACTATAGATGCCCGACTGGACGATGCGCGGGAACGCCTCATGGCAAACCCCAAGGAACAGTTCGAGCACAACACCATAGTAGACCTGATTCGCAACGACCTGTCCCGTGTGGCCAAGCAAGTACGGGTCGAAAACTTCCGATATATTGAACAACTCGAGACCAACCAGGGACCTATACTACAGAGTAGTTCAGAAATCTGCGGATTACTGCCTGCGGAGTGGCAGGAGCGTTTTGCCTCCCTCCTAAGTGAACTGTTGCCCGCCGGATCCATCTCGGGGGCTCCAAAGGAGCGGACCCTTCAGATCATTCGAAAGGCCGAAGGAGAAAAGCGGGGCTTCTACACCGGGGTATTTGGTATTTTTGATGGTAGGCGAGTCGAGTGTGCCGTCGCAATCCGGTTTTTGGAGGAAAAAGCTGGGGAGTTTTATTACCGGAGCGGTGGCGGGATTACCCATCTGAGTGAAGAAGAAGAAGAATATGGTGAATTACTGGCTAAGATATACCTACCCATTGTTTGAAAGCGTCTGCGTTAGCGATGGAAGGATAATCCGGCCCGAAGCGCACCGGGATCGCTTCAGACGGAGTTATCTTAAAAAGTACGGAACTCAGCCCCCTTACGACCTCTTCGAGGCTGTAGATTTACCTGGAACCCTTCAAGGAACTCACAAGCTTCGGATCAGCTATAATCGTCGCCGGACGCTCCACACCCTGGAGCCCTATGAGCCCAGGCAGGTAAACCGCCTGCAACTGGTTACCGCTAACGATATCCAATACGAATTGAAATCCAATGACCGCCGTGCCCTGAATCGCCTGTATAAGATGAAGAAGAATTGCGATGACGTACTGATCTGCCGAAACGGTCATGTCACCGATACGTCCTACAGCAATATCGCCTTCCTGTTCAAGGGAAGGTGGTTTACCCCTTCCGACCCCTTGCTGGAAGGCACCCACCGTTCCGTTTTACTCGATAGGCACTGGCTGGAGGCATGCCCGATCAGGGTATCTGAAGTTCCCGATTTCGAGGGCTTTCAGCTGATAAACGCCCTGATGGAATTCAGGCCCGAATATTCCATTCCCATAACTCACATTCAATTGAAGCCATGAAATCAGAACAAACCGAAAGGGAACAGCAGGTATACGGTCTCCGGCCCATTATGGAGGCCCTGGCTGCGGGAGAACCCATACAGAAGGTGTACCTGCAGCAGGGATTGCAGGGCCCCCTCTTTCGCAAGCTCGAGGGCATGCTCAGGGCAAAGGAAATAACCCCTTCCTATGTGCCGGTCCAGCGACTCAATCGCCTGACCTTAGAAAATCATCAGGGAGCCGTGGCCCTGATGTCCCCCGTGGCATTTCGGGAATTCGAGCCTTTGATAGATGAGTTAGCCGGTCGGGATAAACCATCCCTGATTCTATTGCTGGATCAGCTTACCGATGTCCGGAATTTCGGTGCCATACTACGCAGTGCGGAATGCGCGGGTGTGGACGTCGTGGTGGTACCCAAAACCGGATCAGCCCCGATTAATGAAGATACTGTAAAGACCTCGGCTGGCGCCGTGTTCCGTATACCGGTCTGCAAGGTCGATCATCTGAAGGACGCCGTCTATTACCTGCAATCCTGCGGAATTCACGTCGTAGCGGCCACTGAGAAAGGGGATGTCAATCTCTTTGAAACCAACCTGAAGGGCCCAACGGCACTGATCATGGGTGCCGAAGGAAAGGGCATCCACAAGTCATTGCTGAAGCTGGCCGATGAAGAGGCTTACCTTCCCATCATGGGAGAGATCTCGTCCCTGAACGTATCCGTTGCCTGCGGAATAGTCCTCTACGAGGTTATGCGGCAGCGGTCCTTTAGTTGAAGTCTGCATGCGGACGAAATTCCTCATTATTCCTTTGGTGCTGGTGCTTCTGCTTAGCTGCAAGGCTAAGGAAGCTCCCCCGCTTGGCCGGCTCGAACAGACCTCCCTGGTTTTACTGGGCAACGTTCAGGACGCGGGTTCTCCGCAAATCGGCTGTGCTAAGGATTGCTGCAAGGGCCTGTTCGAACGGCCCGATCCCGACCGACAGGTTACATCCCTCGGCCTGTTCGACGCCGAAAGCCGCAAATCCTATCTTTTCGATGCCAGCCCGGATATAGGACCCCAAATGAAGACCCTTTCTCGGCTCGGCTCCGGCAGGGAAGTCGCCGACGGCATTTTCCTTACCCATGCCCACATCGGGCACTATACCGGACTCATGCATCTGGGACGGGAAGCCATGAACGCTAAGCAGATTTCGGTTTACGCGATGCCACGTATGAAGGTTTTCCTCGAATCTAACGGGCCCTGGAGTCAGCTGGTCTCACTCGGAAACATCGACCTGAGGAAACTGAAAGAAGGCAGGCCGATCGCCCTATCCCAGCAGCTACGGGTGACCCCCGTCCTGGTCCCCCATCGGGACGAGTACTCAGAAACCGTAGGGTATCGGATCGAGGGCACCACCAAAAGCGCCCTTTTCATTCCGGATATCGACAAATGGGAGAAATGGGACCTGGACATCCGGTCCGAAGTCCTAAAGGTAGATTACGCCTTTCTGGACGCGACCTTTTTCAGCGGGGAAGAACTGAATACCCGGGACATATCGGAGATTCCCCACCCCTTCGTAATCGAAAGCCTGGAGACCTTTAAGGAATTTGCACGGGAAGACCGATCACGGGTGATCTTCATCCACTTCAACCACACCAACCCCCTATTGGATCCCAACAGCATAGAAAGCCAGAAAGTACTCGAAGCAGGATTCAGGATAGGCCGGCGAGGAGACGTCTTCCAGCTATAGTTAAAACAGGATGGAGGAGGTTAACCATCGTAAATATTTACTCCTAACGTCCTGATCGAATTGAGAATAAACCCTAAAATCCCCAGGTTTGATTATGGACTGGATGCGAGCGTTGATCCTGTTAGGAACCTTTGAAGGATTTCTTCTGCTATCCGCCCTCGGTTTAAAAAACCTGGGGAAACGAAACCTGAACCACTACTTCTTCCTGTTGGTCGGACTGCTCTCGGGCGCCCTGCTGGCCAAACTCTTTTTCTCGCGATAAACCTACATGAACTTCCCCCATTTCTGGTACTTCCTGGACCTGGCCGCCTTCGTGATCGGCCCGCTGTGGTATCTTACCATCAGGAAGAGCATACACGCACGGGCCTCCTTTAGCCGAACGGACTGGCTACTGCTGCCCAGCCTGCAATACATTGCCTTCGTGATCCTCCTGGTAGTCGATTACAGCCCCTCCGAACTCGTTAGGGCCGATTTCTCGCAGTGGAAACCGATACGTCCGTTTTACCTCTTCTGTTTCGCGGTCTGCTTCGTCAACGGAGTTTTCCTCTACAAGTCCTACAGGATCATCAGGGAAAACCGGGGCCTGCCTGCCCTGTTCGTCGACGGCCAAAAGCTGTTCCTTTCCGTGCTGGTTCTCTGGATGATCGTGTTCACCACTGGCATGCTGTACTCAGACGATAACATCCAGGGCATATTCGCCATCTACGATATCGGCTTCCTGAGCCTGGCCTGGTTGTTTTCGGCCGAGGTTACCTCGCCCTGCTCAAGCCTTAATACTTTTTATTTTCTTACCCAGACCTTTTCGAACAGCGAGAACTTCGTGCTTACCGAGATCGCCAACCGCGTGGTAGCTGAAATCGAAGAGAATAAGCTCTATCTCCAGAAAGACTTCAGTCTGAGTGAACTCGCGGAGCGGGTGAATTCCAATACGGTGGTCACCAGCAAGGCCATCAACCGCGTACTGGGCATCTCCTTCAGCGACCTGATTAACGAGTACCGCATCCGGCATTCTATACGCCTGGCCCGTGAGGAGCACACCCAAAGACTTACGCACTGGGCCTTGGCACAGGAGTCTTGTTTCGGAAACAAAGTAAGTTTCTACAAAAACTTCAAGAAGTGCACAGGACATACGCCCAAAGAGTTCCTGGACAGCGGCATGGAATACCTCAAATAACGGGCTGGTTAACTAGCTTCCCCTCGGGAAGGCTCAGAATTTCCTCCGGATTCGAGGGTCGAGTTGGACACCCACCTTCCATGAACTCCGGTGCTGCTGGACGAAGCGGTGTCGTCGTCTTCCTCCTGACCAAGCGGAGGCAGTGGACGGAAATTACCCTCCTCATCGAACTGTTGCATGAAAGGATCGCTGGACTCATCGTAGTCCTCCCGTTCCCAGACATATTTGGTCGGTTCGGTGACTTTAAAATGCAGGGTAAGTGCCAATAGCAAGCCCGTCAGGAATCCCGAGAGATGCCCCTCCCAGGAAATCCCGTCCTTTATAGGAAAGATGTACCAGATCAGGCTGCCGTAGACGAATACGGTTCCCAATGAAAGTGCGATCCAGCGGTAGTACTTGCTCCAGATACCCTTAAAAAAGACAAAGGCAACCAGGGCATAGATGATGCCGCTGGCCCCGATGTGGTAGGACTCCCGTCCGATGGTCCAGGTGAGCAGGCCACTTCCGAGAAAACTCCAAAGCAGCACCTTCCAGGCCTTATCCGAATAGAAATAGAATACGGCACTGAGCATGACAAAGAGGGCTATGGTGTTGTTGGAGAGGTGGGAAAGAGACCCGTGTATGAAGGGACTGAAGAGCACTCCGCGCAATCCCTTTGCAGTCCTGGGCAGCACTCCCCAGTCGTTCCAGTTCACCCCCAGCCGGATTTCCAGACTGAAGACGAACCAGATCGAAAGCACGGCCATGACCGGAACGATCAGGAAGCGGTAGTCGGTTTTCTCTGTTCTCTTCTCCATAAGCCCGAATTCAAATTTCGCTAATTTTAATTTGTGAATGCGCCACTAGCGGAGCGGCTCCGGCCGCGAAAACTCGACGACTTTATCGGACAACGGCACCTGCTCGGTGCGGGCAAACCCATTCGGCTGCAAATCGAAAGCGGCCTGGTTTCCTCCATGATCTTCTGGGGTCCGCCAGGTACGGGTAAGACCACCCTGGCCCGCATAGTCGCCGAGGAAACCGGACGAACCTTCTATCAGCTCAGCGCCATACAGAGCGGGGTAAAGGACGTACGCGAGGTTATCCAGAAGGCCAAGCATACCGACCTCTTCCGCAAAGGAAGCCCCATACTCTTCATAGACGAAATCCACCGATTCAGTAAGTCGCAACAGGACTCACTCCTTTCAGCCGTGGAGGAAGGATGGGTGACTCTGATCGGAGCCACCACTGAAAATCCCAGTTTCGAAGTCGTACCTGCTCTGCGCTCACGCTGCCAGATTTACGTATTGGAATCCCTGGGTAAGGAAGACCTTCAGGCCCTGCTCGACCGGGCATTAACCCAGGATGAAAGGCTGAGCGCTCTAAAGATCGACATAAGCGAAAACCGCGGTCTGTTCCGGCATTCAGGAGGTGATGGCCGCAAATTGCTGAACATCATCGAGCTGATCGTTCAGGCCTCGGAAGGCCGCGAAACCATTACCATTGACGATGAGGCCGTGGAGACCCTGTTGCAGGAAGTGCCGGTTTCCTACGACAAGAACGGTGAGCAGCACTACGATATCATTTCCGCCTTTATTAAGTCGGTTCGGGGAAGTGATCCCAATGCAGCGGTGTATTGGCTCGCCCGTATGCTGGCCGGAGGAGAAGACGTGGCATTCATTGGCCGTCGCATGATCATTCTGGCCTCGGAAGACATCGGCAATGCCAACCCCAACGCCCTGCTCCTGGCACAAAGCACTTTCGAGGCGGTGCGTTCCCTGGGTATGCCGGAGGCGCGAATACCGTTATCCCAATGCGCGGTTTACCTGGCCTGTTCGCCCAAGAGCAACAGCAGCTATCTTGCCATAGACGAGGCCTTGAGGCTGGTTCGGGAGTCCGGGGATTTGCCGGTACCGCTCCACCTGAGGAACGCCCCGACCCAGCTGATGAAGGACCTGGGCTACGGATCGGATTACAACTATGCACACAACCATCCCGGCCATTTTGTCCGAGATAATTACCTGCCGGAAGAACTAAAGGGAACAAGCCTCCTGAAACTATCCGAGATGGGAAGTGAGGCTCGGATGAAGAAGGACATGTCTGAAAAGTGGAAAGGTTTTTATGATTTTAGGGAGGACCGCGGGGGTTAACAGTCGCATAGTAGCCGTATTAATGACCTATATGGGTTTTAGCCACCGATTATTTTCAGTATTCACTTTCAACCCTGATTCTAGCCTGATGTACTAGTTGTTGAAAGGCGTAATTGTCGTGACAATTAGAGAAAACAGGATCCATTTTCCACAAGTGCCCTGGATATCCTGTTATTACCGAAGTGTAGAACCATTGATATGCATTATCCAAATCATCCATTGCAGCATAAGCAGAAGCAATATCAAAACTAAACTCCCATCGCTCTGGCATCTCTTTCCATTCTTTCATGCGTCTTTCTATAGTCTGATTTAAAAGGCTATGTCCTGCATCTTTTTTTCCTGATTGCAAATACAAATACCCTAAGGTGGTAGTTACTGCTCGGGTTGCGAATAAATTTTGTGATGTGGAATCGAGTTCCATAGCCTTTTCATAATAAGGAACTGCTTCGTCAAATTTGTACCCGAACAAAAGTGTTTCTCCAATATATGCCTCTAAATAGGCAGGTTGATCATATTCTGGATTTTCTTCTCTAATCTTTACGGCTAACTCGGTAGCTTTATCATAGTTCTTCAGACCGGTATACGAATGTACTTGTCCGGCTATTCCCATAAGGCTCTTGGAGAGCCTGCCCAGGTACTTGGCGGCTCCAATGGCGGTTATAAGAGCCATGTTAAGCCACTTCAGACCTACTTCCCGCCAGCTTGAATTCTGGATGGGCCATTAAAAAAGCCCCTAGAGAGGGGCTGATTTTGACTTACTTCATCATGTTGGGAGGGCTTGCGCAACGGTTACTGTTGTTGGGCGTAGTTTTTATTTTCCTAATTGATTATTCGTTTTCAATATCTATATTGTATGACTAATTCACCATAGTGTTTTTTTAATATTTTATCAATTTCACCCTCTCTAATTAATTCGTTTATGGCAATATTTAGCTTTTTAGTAAATGCAATGTCTTTTTGTCTTAATAGAAAAGAATTTGGAAATAAAATCCTATCATCTAATAAGAGGGAAGTATCTGTCTTATTAATCGAATATAATTCTAACTCTGAATTTTGAGCTATGTATGGTTCGAGAAAACATAAATCAATTTCTTTGTTCGAAAATTTTTTTGCTAATTCAAAATTCTTAGCATTTTCATCTAATTCAACTTTTTTTGCAAACGGAAAATAACTTTTTCTAATAGTATCAGAAACCTCACCAGGAATTACTCCGATAGAAAATTTAGGATTGTTATATTTTATCTTGCACTTTTCGAATGAAAGCTTATTTTTTAATTGCTTGCTTGAATACATATTTATCGGACTAAAAAAAATTGGCGTTGAAAAACTAGCAAGCGAAGACCTTTCAAAAGTCTCCCAAATTAAAGTTCCAATCATATCATACTCATTATCATTCAAGCCACTAAGCATATTTGCCCACGACACCTGTTTAACCCATTCAAATTTAATATCTAACTTAAGTTCTATTAAATCTAAAATATCAGGTCCAATACCAAAAGGCTTGTTCGAATTACTGTCATCGTTCATACACGATGGTGGATATATGACATAACCTAATCTTATACTTTTCTTCTGTGCTATCGCAGAAGTGATATCATATGATGACGATTCGTCAATAGCATATTTGTTTTCAATTTTATCTAGTTTATTGAAAATTTCCTTACTCTGAACCTTATACAGTTTTTTAGCAATTCTAAGTTGAATAATAGCGACAACAACTGCTACAAGTGTTATGAATGCAGTTATGATAGATATTATTGTTCCAATGTCTTTCATTTTTAATTTTGCCTTAAAATATTAACCCAAATTGTAAAAAAGTTTGGTAATTAACTTATCATTTTAAATTGCGTGTCTCTCAAATTACGCCCAACGTCCGGGCTATCACTCGTAGCTGAGCGCCGGGTGTTTTTCTTACATAGAAAGTTAAGAAAAAGAGCCAAGCGATGCGCTATGAGTTATAGGTTATGTGCCTGTTGCACAACTCTGTGAATAAAGATAAAGATAGCAAACAGGTGAAGATGATGTAGTTATTCTTCTGAACTTGAGTTTTATGCAAGGAAAGAAGC
>CAZKFM010000014.1:0-67278 GCA_964552195.1 uncultured Flavobacteriaceae bacterium | reverse complement strand
AAAAGATAGAGGCCTGCCAACAGCCCGATAAATCCTAAATTAGGTGGTTCACTTTAGTCCGGAATAGGTGGTTCACTTTGCTCCGGAACAGGTGGCTCAGTTTAAACCGGAATGGGTGGTTCAGTTTGACCGGAATTTCCAATCGAATACGTACTTCGCAAAAAGAACCTTGTTCTTCATTTTACCGACTAGTATAAGTATCTGCCCAGTTGGCCAAAGTGGGTCGGGAAAACTCAATTGGCTATTGTACCATGCCACGACTACGTCTTTGAATACCTTGAATTGGAAATCTTTGCAAAATGAGTTTTCAATTTGAAAACTATTCACTACATTTAGATGGTCCGCTTGCCTTGAAGAATATCATAGCTGTCAAAAATCTAACGGAGTTTTGCCTCAGGCATCCGGATGCAAGATCAAGCATAGAAACCTGGATCGCCGTCACGAAACATGCGGTGTGGTCAAAGCCCTCGGATGTAGTTCAGGATTTTCCCGATGCTGATCCGGTAAAAAATAATCGGGTAGTATTTAACATTGCAGGGAATAAATACCGCTTAGTCGTTCAACTCGGCTACGTGAGGCAGTGGGTGTTTATTAAGTTTGCCGGAACCCACTCCGAATATGACAAAGTAGATGCGGCTACGGTGGACTTGTTCTAAGACCTTAAACCATTATACGATAATGAAATGGGCTAAGACGATAACAACAGAAAAGGAGTACGAAACCTCCCTGGCCCGGCTCTCTCTAATCTTCGAAGCAGATTCGGATAGTGCTGAAGGAATGGAGGCCGAATTGTTGGTTACCCTTATCGAGAAATACGAAAAGGAACATTACCCCATTTCCTGGCCTGAACCCATTGAAGCCGTGAAAGAAACGATGAAGAGAAAGGGTCTCAAGGACAAAGATCTCATCCCGGCGATTGGAAGCAAAACCACGGTCAGTCTCATACTAAACAGGAAAAGGGCCCTGACGATAGATATGGTCAGAAACCTATCGGCCTTGCTGAACTTGCCGGTGGAAGTGCTTATCCAACCCTATGAGTTGGACGGAAGGCAGGAAAAAATGCGCGTCTAGACCGAAATGAAATACTATCAAACGGCAAGTTAAAAAAGTCGGGTTAACGCTAACTGGCGGTCACCTATCGGGATCGTCTCAAAGGACTAAACAGCAGTATTCGGCCCTGGAGGCGCCTTTACAAATACTCCTTTAATTGACGTATAATTCCTATCGTTTGCGGCCGAAACCCTTGTATTAACACGAACATTAGGGTGGGAATACCTGCTCAACCCGCGCCGCCAGAACCCAATGCATAATTCAACCCGCGCCGCCAGAACCCAATGCATAATTCCACACTACCACCGCGCGATTACTTAAATTTGGGGCGAAATCGTCTAGGGCCCTGTAGGGCCCTGATCAACCGTCGCCTTACAGTCAATTATGCACCTACCGCTGCTCCAGGACGTACTGATAATTATGGGATTTTCCGTGGCCGTGGTCTTGGGGCTACAACGCCTTAAGCTGCCTTCGATACTGGGTTTCCTGCTAACCGGGATACTAATCGGCCCATACGGGTTGGGGTTGGTGGACGGTTCGGAAGAGATCGAGGTGATCTCGGAGATTGGGATTATCCTGCTGTTGTTTGTCATCGGGATGGAACTCTCGATTCGAAACCTGATTTCCATTAAGAATACGGTGTTTATTGGGGGAACGCTTCAGGTGGGATTGACCATAGCGGTGTCGGGGCTGGTTTACTACGCGCTGGGCGCGACCTGGAACGAGGCGCTGTTCACGGGCTTTTTGTTCTCCCTGTCCAGTACGGCCATCGTGCTGAAGGTGATGCAGGACCGGAAGGAGATGTCGGCGCCGCATGGGCGCAACGCCCTGGCCATTTTGATCTTCCAGGATATTATTGTGGTACCCATGATGCTTTTTGTACCCATCATTGCCGGGCAGACCGGGGATGTTTGGGGGAGCCTGGGCTGGCTGCTGCTAAAGACGGTGGTCGTGATCGCGATCACGGTGATAAGCGCCCGCTATTTGGTTCCACGGCTGATGCACAGTATCGCGCGCACCGGCAATAAGGAGTTGTTTCTGATTGCGACGGTGACCATTTGTTTTGCGGTCGCGTTTCTCACTTCGGAGGCCGGGCTATCGCTGGCCCTTGGGGCCTTCCTCGCGGGGCTGATTGTCTCGGAATCGGAGTACAGCCATCAGGCGACGAGTATTATTCTCCCTTTCCGTGAGCTGTTTACGAGCTTTTTCTTTATCTCCGTGGGTATGCTGCTCGATCTGCAGTTCTTCGTGGCCCACTTGGGTTATGTCCTGGCGATTCTCCTCGCCGTATTCGTCGGCAAGTCAGTGATCGCCGCGCTGGCCATCGCCGTGCTCGGGTATCCGACCCGGACCTACTTGCTCACAGGACTGGCGCTGTTTCAGGTGGGGGAATTTGCCTTCATCCTATCTAAAGTGGGAATCCAGTATGGGCTGCTGTCAGATGAAACCAATCAGTATTTTCTTGCGGTCTCCATTGCTTCCATGATGCTCACCCCCTTTGTGATCATGTTCTCCGACAAACTGACCGATGGGGTGATGCGCTGGCGTCCGGTTCGGGAGGCGGAAAAACGGCTGGTGGTGAGTAAATCGGAGGGAAACAGCACCCTTGAGGCAGATTGGAAAAACCACCTGGTGATTGTCGGCTACGGCATCAACGGACGGAATCTGGCACGGGCGGCGTCCTACGGCAATATCCCGTTTGTGGCGATCGAACTCAATGCCGATGTGGTCCGAACCGAGCGACAGCAGGGAGTCCCGATTCTCTACGGGGATGCCACCCAGCCCCATATTCTGGAGCAGGTGAACCTGCATGCCGCCCGGGTCGTGGTGATTGCGATTTCCGATCCGGCCGCCACCCGGGTGGTGATCGGGAATATCCGCGCGGTGAGTCAGACCATTCAACTGCTGGTGCGCACCCGTTACATCAAGGAGATACCCGAACTGTTGGCTCTTGGCGCGGACGACGTGATTCCAGAGGAATTCGAAACCTCCATCGAGATTTTCTCCCGAACCCTCCACTACTTTCTGGTGCCCGAAGGCGACATCGAACACCTGATCGACGTGATGCGCTCGGATAACTACGGGGTCTTTCAGGGAATGGGGGGCGCTCCAAAAACCTTCCGGCCCACCGAATTCCCCGAATTCCGCATCTCCTGCCTGAAGGTGGGCACGGACGACCGCTCTGTAGTGGGCCACTCCCTGATCGATCTGGACGTGCGAAACCGATTTGGCATCAACATTCTGGGAATTTCCCGAGGGGGCGAATTGATCAGCAACGTGCGCAACGACGAGCGCATTCTACAACACGACATCCTTTACGTGACCGGAAGCAACACCAGCATCGATCGGTTCCGGAAGGAGGTGGAGTGACCCACTAACCCGAATTTTCTTTGGGAATGGGCGCAGGCTATCTGCTTAGAACAATCGCGTTATCCGCCCATCCGGGTCGATGTCGATCTGTTCGGCTGCGGGCGGAACGGGCAGGCCGGGCATCCGCATGATCGTGCCGATAATGGGCACGTAAAACCCGGCCCCGGCTGCGATTTCTACCTCACGCACATGCAGGGCGAAGCCGAGTGGCCGTCTCCGCATACCGGCATCCTCGGAGAACGAATACTGGGTCTTCGCCATACAGACCAAAAAGTCTCCGAATCCCAAACGTTCCGCTCGGCGCAGGGCAGACTCGGCCGACGTGCTGTACACGACTTCGTCGGCCCCGTAGATCTGCAGCGCCACGGCCTCGATCTTGGCTTTAAGGGGCTGTTCGGCCAGGTAAGTCGGGGCAAAACCTGCCGCAGGCAACGCGCAGGCCTCGGCGACTCGCTCGGCGAGGGACGTCATGCCGAGCCCGCCCTGTCCCCAGCCGTCTGCGAGCTCGACGGCTACGCCCAACGCACGACAGTAGTCTATTACCACCTGCTGTTCTTCTGCAGTGTCGGTGGCGAACTTGTTGATCGCAACGACTAGTGGAACCCCGAAGGATCGGATATTCTCGATGTGCTTCTCCAGATTGGGAAGGCCAGCGCGCACGGCCTCTGCGTCCGGTCGGGCCAACTCCCTCTTGTCTGCTCCTCCGTGGTATTTGCGGGCTCGGAGGGTGGCGACGAGCACCACAGCCGATGGGGTCAGGCCCCCGGCGCGGCACTTGATGTTGAAGAACTTCTCCGCGCCCAGGTCCGCCCCGAAGCCGGCCTCGGTGACGGCGAAGTCGGAGAGTCGAAGCCCCATTTTCGTGGCGATCAACGAGTTCGTGCCCTGGGCGATATTCGCGAAGGGGCCTCCATGGACGACGGCCGGGTTGCCTTCGAGGGTCTGCACCAGGTTGGGCTTGATCGCGTCCTTGAGCAGGGCGGCCATCGACCCGTGGGCGTTCAGGTCCCGAGCGAAAACAGGCTGCCCGTCGTAGGTGTCGCCGACATAGATCCGCCCAGGCGCTCCTTGAGGTCGGAGCGATCGCGGGCCAGGCAAAGGATGGCCATCACCTCCGAGGCTGCGGTGATGTGGAAGCCGGACTCCTGCAGGAAGCCCCGCTGACGGCCGTCCAGTCCCATGACGATATGCCTCAGCGAGCGAACGTTCATGTCCATCGCCCACTTCCAGCGCACCGTTCGGGGGTCGATCCCCAGGTTGCGCTCCCGGTGGTAGATATTGTTGTCGATCAGGGCGGAGAGCAGGTTGTTCGCCTTTTCGATGGCGGCGAAGTCGCCGTTAAAATGAAGGTTAATGTCCTCCATCGGCACCAGTTGGGAGTGGCCGCCGCCGGTGGCGCCGCCCTTCATCCCGAAAACTGGGCCCAACGAAGGCTCCCGCAGCACCGCCACGGCCCGCTTCCCAATGCGGTTAAGCCCATCGGCCAGGGCCACGGTGACGGTGGTCATCCCCTCCCCTGCTGGGGTGGGTGTGATCGCGGTGACCATGACAAGCCGCCCCTAACGGGTAGGCGCCTCGTCTCCGGATTGGGACCGATCGCTGGAAGGCCAACTGTCCACTGTCTCCAGGGGAATCTTGGCCTTGAAGCGGCCGTAGGGTTCGATGTCGTCCCGGGTCAGCCCCAGACGGGCAGCGATGTCTTCGATGGGTTTCAGGGTGGCCGACTGGGCAATAAGCAGGTCGTTGTCCGGAGTGGCGTGGGGATTATCCTTAGACATGATGAAAGTAATAGCCAAAGGCCACTTATGGAGCCCGGCAGGTCAATGAAATTCGAAGTTACGCAATGCGCGCCGATTCGCTGTAACCGGGGTTACGAACCCGGGGCGGGCGGGCGTTGCCGGATGGTTCGGCTCGCGCTCAGACGGTTCGGTCCGCTACCCAGTCGTTCGCCCGGTAAACCCGGGTGGCTCGGGCCCCTTTACCATCTTGCCCCGCAGCTTGATAAGGGACCAAAGACCTGCTGCCAACCGTGCATATTTCAAATGGCGTTTGAAATTTACACGGTTACCATGTGAAAACGGCAGGCGTCTCCTTGCAAAGCTCTCAAAGCTGACCTCCCTGAGTCAACTGTACGCCAGCCTTAGGCTGCAACCTCCTATAAAAGCCCTTTGAATTAGGGCAGTGCAAATATGCTCACCACAGCGGTCTGCGAACAGCTTGAAACTCTAAAGACGATATGATATCGGTAGCAGATCTGGCACCTACCCTACTGGGAATTTTTAAATAGACGGGCATGCCCGGGTGCGGGGAAGTTCCTAACGCGAGGCGCAATTCACGCACAACACACTTTCCGGACGGATCATCAAGCGGCCGTCGGGGATGGGCTGCCCGCAACTCCGGCACAGGCCGAAATCGGGCTCGTGTACCCGGGCGAGCACCTGTTTCAGTTTGCGCTGTCGTTGCTCTGCCTCGCGGAGTGCAGCCTCGTTTACACTCTTGTTGTTGATGGCGTCCATACGAGAAACCCGTCCGATTGCATCGTCCGGCGCAACGGGACGAGTCAGATCCCGATACATACCGATGGACTCCTCCAGTTTTTGCAATTCGGCCTGGACGGCTTCGATAAAGAGCGACTTGTCCTTCATACTGCGGTTAGGCGATACGCGATCGGCCTAAGAATTGACGATGTTGACATTGACCAACTTATCCGCCTTGATCAGCAGTTTGTGGCTGCTACTCGGCAGGTTTACAATATACACCTTCTTGCCTAATTTGTGGTAGCGCTCGGTGAGCTTATTCACGGCTTCGATGGCGGACATATCGGCGATGCGACTCTCCCGAAAGTCAATCATGATCTCGTCGGGATCGTTCTGAACGTCGAATTTCTCGTTAAACATCTTGATCGAGCCGAAGAATAGTGGGCCGTAAATTTCGTAGTGCTTGACCCCGTTTTCGTCCATGCGCTTTCGCGCTCGAATCCGCTTGGCATTATCCCATGCGAATACCAGGGCGGAAATAATCACCCCAATCAGGACGGCCAGAGCGAGATTATGCATGAAGATCGTAACCAGCATGACCAAAATCATCACAATAATATCCGACAGCGGGTAGCGATTGAGAATCTTCACGCTGACCCATTCGAAGGTACCGATGGCCACCATGATCATCAGTCCGGTCAAGGCCGCCATGGGCAGGCGCTCGATCAGCGGGGCTCCAAACATCACAAAGATCAACAGCGCCAGAGAGGCCACGATGCCCGAGAGTCGGGCCCGGGCTCCACTCGATATATTGATCAAACTTTGTCCCAGCATGGCGCAACCGCCCATGCCCGAGAGGAGGCCCGAAAGGATGTTAGCCGCGCCCTGAGCCACGGCCTCCTTGTTAGTGCGGCCCCGGGTCTCGGTGATTTCGTCTATCAACTCCAAGGTGAGCAGGCTTTCGATCAACCCGACTCCAGCCACTATCGCCGCATAAGGAAAAATGACGGACAGTGTCTCCAAATTCCAGGGGATTTGGGGGAGATGAAATGGTGGAAACCCTCCGTCAATCGATGCGATATCGCCAACGGTTCGGGTGTCAATACCCAGAAAAACCACAAGGCCAAAGACCAGAACAATGGCCGCCAGGGAGGCAGGCACAAGTTTGGTTAGCTTGGGCAATCCCCAAATGATCAGCATCGTAAAAAGCACCAAACCCAGGGTCACCCCCAGCGTCACCCCTCCAAGCCAATCGCCGTCAGCGTCCCGGAACTGGTCCAGCTGAGAGAGAAAGATCACGATGGCCAATCCATTGACGAAACCGTATACCACGGGCAGGGGAACCAGCCTCATGAGTGTCCCCAGCTTGAGTAACCCGGCTGTGAGTTGAATCAGTCCGGCGAGAATCACCGTGGCGAAGATGTACTCCACCCCGTGTGATTTGGCCAAAGCGACAATCACTACGGCAATGGCTCCGGTGGCCCCGGAAATCATTCCTGGCCGCCCCCCAAATACCGAAGTAACCAGAGCCATGACAAAGGCCGCATAGAGCCCGACCAGCGGAGAGAGTCCGGCTATCAGGGCAAAAGCGACAGCTTCGGGCACGAGGGCGATAGCTACCGTCAGTCCCGAGAGTACCTCGGTGCGATAGTCTACCTGGGTAGAAAAATCAAAAAGTTTTAGATACGGTTTCATGAGCAGTTTTGACTGAAATTCGTTTTTTGAAGCGGCAAAGGTAATCATATTCATTTAGCGGCCTGGACGGCCGCGGCTCGCTTCCGGCATGCTGTGAATCCGTCCTCCTTGTCTGAGGCATTTGCCGTAACTCGGGGAATCCATTTAGAAAGAATCGAGAATTTAATGATCAATAAAAAACCTATTTCCATTTATCGTATATTTGCGATATACTAATAGCTCATGAGCAGAACCCATTCCCCTGTCGAGTATGAAGTTGCCGATGTCCAAATCGCGGGATTTGCTAAGGCCATGGGGCATCCGGTTCGACTGCAAATTCTTCGGTTATTGAGCAAACAGGCCTGTTGCTACAACGGAGATTTAACGGATCAGATTCCTCTGGCACAATCCACTATATCTCAACACCTGAAGGTGCTGAAGGAGTCGGGACTGATTCAGGGAATTATTCAACCCCCAAAAGTGAAATATTGCCTGAACCGGGAGAATTGGCAGCTTGCGCAGCGGCTATTCACCGAATTATGGCCGTAAAGTGTGTGTCTAATTTATCGTTCATTTACGATGTACTAAATAAAATAAATGAAACATATCAAAGTGTTGGGACCGGGATGCCCCAAATGCAAGACCTCCTACGACAACGTACTTAAAGCGATCGAACTCAGCGGTACCGAAGCCGAAGTAACCAAAGTCGAAGAAATCGAAGAGATGATTAAATATGACGTATTGACCACACCCGTGCTGGTCATCGACGAAGAAGTAAAAATAAAGGGACGTATCGCCCAAGTAGACGAAATTGTCGCCCTCCTAAACGCCTAGACCATGAATGCCATACTCCCCGTACGAGAGGTTTGTCCAACCTCTACCCAAAATCGAATACAGAACGGCGCCTTGTTGGTGGACGTCCGAGAACCTGCCGAGGTTGCCGCGCTCTCCTTCGATGTGCCAAGTATCTTGCACATCCCCTTGAGCCAGTTCGAAGAGCGCTACCCTGAAATACCGCAGAACCGGGAAGCAATCCTGGTGTGCGCCCACGGTCAACGGAGCCACCGTGCCGCCGGATTTCTCCAAAACCGGGGATACCGCCAGGTGTACAATATGAGCCACGGTATGGAGCGTTGGGTACAGAAGGGGTTTCCCGTAAAGGGGGAGATTTCCGCTGCCCAGGGTGACTCCTCCTGTTGTTCCGATTCATCCTGTTGTTAATTACAGTCCGATGTTTGACGGCATACAGCACTTCGCAGATTGGTTGATCTATGGGGTATTTCGGGTCGGGGCAGACACTTCGCTAGGAGCCGCGCTGAACTTTTTTGTGTACGATACCCTAAAAATTCTGATCCTGTTGTTTGTGATCGTTTTCCTCATGGGCATGGTCAACGCCTATTTTCCGGTGGATCGACTCAAGAATTACCTGCAGCGGAATAAACTCTACGGCCTGGAATATTTGTTTTCCTCCATTTTCGGGGCCATTACTCCGTTCTGTTCCTGTTCCTCGGTGCCCCTGTTTATTGGATTTGTACAAGGGGGTATACCTCTGGGCGTCACCTTCGCCTTCCTGATAACTTCCCCGTTGGTCAACGAGGTGGCCATTGCTTTGTTTATCGGAATGTTTGGCCTGAAGGCGACCCTGATCTACGTAGGCTCGGGAATTCTGCTGGGTACGCTTGGGGGTTGGGTGCTCGGGCGACTGAATTTGGAGCCTTGGCTCTCGGATTGGGTGAAAAAGATTTTGGAGAACAAGAAGAAACCCGGGACCTATGCCACAGACCGGCGCACTTTCTACGAAAGAATTCCCTCGATTACCCACGAAGCCTGGAGTATCGTCAGGGGGGTGCTCGTATACGTGATTATTGGCATCGCCATCGGTGCGGCCATGCACGGCTATGTGCCGGAGAATTTCTTCGCGCAATACCTCGGTGGTGGCCAGTGGTGGACGGTGCCGCTGGCCGTTTTGCTCGCCGTGCCGATGTACGCCAACGCCGCTGGAATCGTTCCTGTAATTCAGGTTTTTGTGGCCAAGGGGGTGCCTCTTGGGACGGCCATCGCCTTTATGATGGCCACCGTTGGACTGTCTATCCCCGAGGCCACCTTGCTGAAGAAAGTCATGACCTTACGGCTGATCGGGGTGTATTTTGTGGTGGTCACGCTTTTCATAATCGTTTCGGGTTTTCTTTTTAACGCCTTATTATAAGTACTTAAAAAGTAGGTATTCGGCGATAACCCAACCGAGCAATAAAAGGTCTCTTAAAGAAGAAAAACGAGAACCAGTCGTTATACTATTAGACTACTTTTCTATCCGCTATTCATTCGGCGCCGCGCAGAGAATGAAAGAAAAAAAGATAAAGAATTAACCCCATCTGTACGTTAATCAAATATGCCTCTCCCTAACCTTTAAATCGAAATATCATGAAAATTAAAATCATTCTTTTCTCCCTAAGCGCCCTGGTGGTGGTGCTCTTTTCCGCCTGTTCCGGCAAGGCCCAGACTCCACAACTCACTGTAAACACGGCCAACGCTGAAGTGGCGCTGATTCAGTTTCATTCCGAGCACCGCTGCATGACCTGTATGAAGATAGAAGAACTCAGCAAGCAGACCCTGGCCAAATTCGACGGCATTCCGTTCACCCTGGTTAACGTTGACGATGCAGAAAACAAGGAAACCGCTGAAGAATTTCAAGCCTATGGTACGGCCCTGTTCCTGTACAATCCGAAAACCGGAGCCAAGAAAGAGCTGACCGACTTCGCGTTTATGAATGCCGGGGACGCGGAAAAGTTTGTCACCGGACTTTCGAAGGAAATTGCAGCGTTTAAGAAGGGTTAAGATGTCCTGGCTTAACGATCTGGCGCAGAATACAGAAGCGCCATTGCTCGCGGCCTTCGCTCTGGGGTTGCTGACGTCCATCGCTCCCTGCCCGTTGGCGACGAATGTCTCGGCGACGGCCTTTATTGCGAAAAACATTACCCAAAAACGGAAGGTGGTCTTTAGCGGATTGCTGTACACCCTGGGCCGCGTGTTCACGTACACCCTTATCGGAGCAATAATCTACTTCGGAGCTAGCAAATTTGAGGTGGCCCGCGTAATCCAGGGCAATGGCGAGAAATACTTGGGCTTTGTGCTCGTGCTGCTCGGCCTGATCATGCTTAACGTAATCCGGTTGGACTTTTTGAAAGGAGGGGATATCCTCCAACAGCTGTCCGATCGTTTTAAGACCAGAGGCCTACTAGGAGCCTTCGCTTTGGGTGCCTTGTTTGCCCTCGCCTTTTGCCCCTACAGCGGAGCACTGTTTTTTGTTATGCTGATTCCCATGACGCTTTCGGCCTCCGCGGGTTTATCCCTGCCGGTGGTATATTCTCTGGGTACCGGATTGCCTGTGATCCTCTTCGCTCTGGTGATCGCTTTCAGCATGGAAAAGCTGGGCCTGTATTTCAAGGCGGTGACCCGCATCGAAAAGGTTATGCGCATCCTGGCCGGGTTGGTGTTCGTTGCCACCGGACTGTACTATATCAATATCTATTTCAAGTGGTTCGGCTAGCCGCGTGGTCTGGGTTAAAACCGGCACGGCGAAGGGATGAAGCCGCCTTTACACCCATCGGTTTCAATGGATATGCCGGCAATACAATGCGTAACCTCAGCCACATTAATTTCGGGCAAACGACCCAGGTCGTTGGTGGTCAAAACTTCCTCGGTGGTGATGGCCGTCTGCTTCTCGTTTATGGGGCTAAGCCGGTTGCGGCGCAGTCCCGTAAGTACCACTTCGTCTAGCTCTGTACCCTGGGGCACCTATTCGACCGATTGTAGCAGGGTCTGTACAGCAATCACATTTGCCTTGAATTCCTGAGTGGCGTATCCCAGGTAAATGAATACAAGCAACTGATCGCCAGCAGGCACCGAGTTAATCACATAACTCCCGTTCTACTGGATCCCAGGGCTTCAAGTGCCGGCCACACCGGACAGCGCCTATCAGGGACTAAGTCTTGACCGCCAGAAGTACCAAAATACAATTGTTGGACCTGCCGCACATGTTTAAAAGCTATTCGGATCTCTTTATTCTGTGTTCTTCAATAGTATTTTGCGCCTACGCAGGCTACCAATCTAGCAAAAGGAGGCCTTGCTAAGCATCCCTGAGTTGGGCGCCATCATTGAGGTGCAGCGAGACCTTACCTTTACCGAATCCATGCAAGTTGGAATCCCCGAATGGGGGGGGTGGTATCCCTGGAGGTGCGCACCATTCCTTTGGACACAATAAATTGGATTCCATGGAATGATATTTGTACCTTTAATTGAGTGAAAAATCGAAGAAGATGGCATCGGTAGACCTTAGAAAGGACCTCCGCAACTATATCGATCATGCAGACGATAAGCTGCTTAGGATGATAAAGGCCCTTGTGGAGATCTATCATGAGGATAGTGAGCGCATCAGCGTAGAACAGTACAACCGGGAACTGCAAGCCTCTGAGGCCCAAATTGAGCGCGGGGAATTCTTCACCCATGAAGAAATGGGCGAGCGCATCAAGAAATGGGCAAAAAAATAATCTGGACACATCGGGCCGATGCAGACCTGAATCGGGCCTTTTTAGATTTATTGGAAGAGTCCAAATCCATAGAGACTACCATTGGGGTCATTACCGAAATCTACAATTCCACCGACATTCTTGCGACCGATCCGGAAATCTATAAGCTGGATACACTTAAAAAGAACAACCAGGGAAATACAAGGGCTTACGAAAAGCATACCTACCGGATATCCTATCTTGTCGAGGGAGATGCGGTTTATATTCTTAGGGTGCGCTATGCCAGAAAGGAACCTTTGGAATACCGAACTTACACATTCTGGACCACAAACCCCAGAAGCATTGCATAATCAGGTGTATACGGCTCCCCCTTGACCTCCAGCGCCAGGGCTTGCTTGGCAATGATCTTGCGAAGACGCTCGTTCTCCTTCTCCGATTCCCGATCCTGTGGATCGACGCGGTGGTAGGCCGGCTGCAAACCGTCCATGCCCTTTGTATCAAAGGCATGCTTCCAGCGGTAATACAACGTAGGACTGAGATCGTACTCCCGGCAAGCAGCCGTCATTCCATACTCCTCGTCGAATCGAAGAATCTCCATCTTCTTCTCAACGGTAAATGTTCTGCGCTTTTTTGACATGATTCTCTAATTTAAACCTACACAACCGGTTTAGAAAATCTGTCCAGGTATTTAAGGGGCTAATACAGTAACCGGTCCACTCATTTTTATACTCGCTTATAACGGGTAAATAACTTCTGCGATTTGTAATATGCACAAGATTAAATGAAAAAACCCTCGCAAATCCTTGATTTACTAGGGTTTATATTTTGGTGCGGATGAAAGGAATCGAACCTTCACGCCTTGCGGCACTAGATCCTAAATCTAGCGTGTCTACCAGTTCCACCACATCCGCGAAACGGGGCACAAATATAGGATAAAAAACCAAGGGATGTCCGGGTGCCCTGAACTTCTTTTTTTACCTTCGGATATCAATTTATATCGATTATATGGGAAGTGTGCAGGACTATATCGCGCAGCATAAACAGCGATTTACCGACGAACTGATTGAATTGCTCAAAATACCATCCGTCAGCGCAGACAGCGCCTTTAATGAGGATGTAATGATTACCGCTCGCTGGGTCTCAGAATCCCTGAAAAAGGCTGGCTGCGATCGAGTAGAACTCTACGAAACCGACGGCTTTCCCGTGGTCTACGGGGAGAAAATCATCAATCCCAGCCTCCCTACCGTATTGGTATACGGGCATTACGACGTTCAACCGCCGGATCCGATCAACCTCTGGCACTCTCCTCCTTTCGAGCCCGTCATTAAACCGACCGAGCTCCATCCCGAAGGTGCCATTTTCGCCCGCGGAGCCTGTGACGACAAGGGACAGATGTTCATGCACATCAAAGCCCTGGAATACATGGTTTCCCAGGACGAACTTCCCTGTAATGTGAAATTCATGATCGAGGGTGAAGAGGAAGTAGGCAGCGACAACCTGGGACCTTTCGTCAAAAACCACAGGGAGATGCTCGCCTGCGATGTGATCCTGATATCCGATACCGGGATCATCTCCAACGAGGTGCCAACCATCACCACGGGCTTGCGCGGATTGAGCTATGTGGAAGTGGAAGTCACCGGGCCCAATCGCGACCTACACTCGGGAATTTACGGTGGCGCAGTGCCGAATCCCATCAACATACTCACCGAAATGATCGCTGCCCTGCACGATGAAGACGGAAAAATAACCGTACCGGGATTCTATGACGACGTCGAGGTCATTTCCGATGAAGAACGAAAAGAAATGGCCAAAGCGCCTTTCGACCTGGAGGAATTTAAAAAGGCCCTGGACATTGGAGATGTGCACGGAGAGGCCGGCTACAGCACCCCCGAACGCGTATCGATCCGACCCACCCTGGATGTCAACGGAATCTGGGGAGGCTACACCGGAGAAGGGGCCAAGACCGTGATCGCGAGTAAGGCCTACGCCAAGATTTCTATGCGACTGGTTCCCCATCAGGACTGGCACCAGATCACGGATCTGTTCGTCAAACATTTTACAGCCATCGCCCCCGCAGGTGTGAAGGTCAAGGTAACCCCCCATCACGGAGGGACCCCTTACGTGACCCCAACGGATAATGCCGGATTCCGGGCGGCATCGAAGGCCATGGAACAGACATTTGGGGTGAAACCCATTCCCCAGCGCACCGGAGGGAGCATTCCCATTGTGGCCCTTTTCGAAGAGGAACTGGGGATCAAGAGCATACTGATGGGCTTCGGCTTGGACAGCGATGCCATCCATTCACCCAACGAACACTTCGGTTTATGGAACTTTTTTAAGGGAATCGAGACCATTCCTTACTTTTATAAGTACTTTGCGCAGAGCGAATAAGCCCCTGGTCATCAATCGATAAACGCAATACAATGAGTTTCCCCCGACCCTTCCGGTCCCTGTTTACTTTTTGTTCCGGAGCGGACAGGCACGCCTTGGAGCGCAGCCCGGATAACGAGCAGAAAAAACACCGAAACATAGGAGCTATTGTGCTCCTGACGGCGGTATTCGCTTCCCTGTCCGGAGGTTATGCCTTGTATACGGTGTTCGACAACGCCTATTATGCCGCGGGATTCGGCATCCTTTGGGGTCTTATGATTTTCAGCCTGGACCGTTACCTGGTCGCCAGCATGAAGAAGATATGGCGGAAAAATCCCAGTGGACGGGTTATCGAGGAGGAAGACATTGAGGAAACTGAATACATCATCGAAGAAGCCGAAGAGGACGTATTCGAGGAAGATCAACAAGAAGGCATACGATACATTGAAAGTCCGAGAAGGGAGTTCTTTCAGGCATTTCCACGTATCCTGCTGGCACTGGTGATTGCGGTGGTGATCTCCAAGCCGTTGGAGATGAAAATCTTCGAAAAGGAGATCAACCAGATCCTGGAGGTGGAAAAAAATGCCCTTAAACTGGCCAACCAGGAGCAGGTAGGCTCACTTTACAATACCGAACTCAGTCGCCTTCGCAGGGAAATCGAAAGGCTGCAGAATCAAATCACCGATAAACAGGTCGAAACGAATGCCTTATACCAAAGCTATATAGCAGAGGCCGAAGGGAGCGGAGGTACCATGCGTATCGGTAAGGGCCCCATTTACCAGGAGAAACGGGCCAAACACGATCAGAGTTTCGCAGAATTGCAGGAACTGAAGGCGACCAATCAAGTGCTGATCGCTAATCTTCAGTCCGAAATCGAACAGATCGAAGCGGTCTACAAGCAAGACGTCGCCGCTGCCGAACCGGTAATTGAAAACTTCGACGGACTGCAGGCGAGGATCGAAGCCATAGTTAAGATGGAGAATCCCTGGCCTTCGGTTTTTATCATGTTGCTCTTCCTGGCCATCGAAACCGCTCCTATCGTATCCAAGCTTCTCTCGCCAGTCGGGCATTACGACCGCGAAATTCTGGCATTGGAGCACCGAAAATGGCAGCAGACCCAGGCGATCATAGAAAAGCGGGAGATTTATCTGACTGAGCTGCAGGGGGACGAGGGCCTCGAGGGATACAAGGAATATTCGATCTGGGAACACGATTTTGTCGACTTAGACGAAATCGCATACAGCAATGACGAAAACAAGCTCAGAAGATACAACGCGAGAAAGGCCAGAGAACGCAGGCAACTCGAAAAAGAGCAACGCGAGGAGGCAGAAAGGGAACAGCGCGCGATCGCCCTTCAGGAAAAGTTTGAGCGCGAACAGGCAGAAAGAGAAAGTCGAGCACTGGCCGAAGAAGAGAGACTGGAACGAGAGCTGGCCGAACGCGAAAGGCGAGAATTGGCTGAAGCGGATAGGCTGGAACGCGAAGAGCAGGAAAGATTGGCTGAGTCCGAAGAGGACAGCTATGATGATACCGAAGATCTGAACTCAGGGGACGACGGCGAAGAACCCGAAACCCGCCAATAAGGACTGTAACACTCCCACCCGTACAGTCAACAAATCTATACAGCATTGAGTTGGCAAATCGCATTCTAGCCTGCCTTTATGGCATGCCTTTCGATTTGGTTAAGTCACCCCAAAGCCACTGTTTTAAGGGATTTGTTAATTAACGAATCCGGCTTTTTGCCAAGTTGATATTTATCATAAATTTATTTTCCCCGTATACTAAACGGGGGCGAGATACGTTATCAATCAAGAACGCTAGAACACTATTTGATCATGTTAAGCTTTTTCCTCTTCTGCTCAGGGGCCAACGTGGCCATTCTCAAAAAACATTGTAGTCGTGGTGAACAGTACAAATACGCAGGTATAGGTGCTGTGGTATTCTTTACAGCCGTAATGGCCGCTCTATCGGCTAGTTACGCCCTTTACACCATATTCGAAAACCAGATTACTTCGGTTTCTTTCGGTTTGCTCTGGGGGTTAATGATCTTCAATCTCGACCGCTTTATATTGTCCACCATGAAGCGCAAAACCAAGACGGAGCAGGAGGAGCTAGACTACCTCGATAAGGTGGAACAGCCCGACGAAGTGACCTTCTCGCACAACTACAAAGACCTGCATGTTCGCAAGTCAGCAGGAGGTGGTATTTGGGCCCAGGCCATTCCCCGTCTCTTGCTGGCGGTGATTATCGCCATTGTCATTTCCAAGCCTTTAGAGATGAAGATCTTCGAAAAGGAGATCGATCAGGTCCTTTTGGAGCAGAAGAACGACCTGAGAATTCAGAACAAGGAACAGGTAGGAAATCTGTATCTACCAGAAATCAATGCCCTGGACTACGAAATCAACCGACTCAGGAACGAAATCGACTACAAGGAATCTCAGGCTAATGAGCTTTACTCCACGTTTATAGCCGAGGCCGAAGGAACCGCCGGAACGGGACTGAAAGGAAAAGGACCCGTATTCCGGGAAAAGAAACAGAAATACGACGAGGTTTTGGCCGAACTCAGCGTGATCAGGGCCGCTAACTCGAGTCGCGTAAGCCAGCTGGAGCAGGAAAAAGGCGAACTCATGGCCCAGTATGAAGCCGCCGTAGTACAGGGAGAACCCGTGATAGACAACGTAGATGGCCTCATGGCCCGCATCCGGGCCCTGAACGAATTGCCTCAGGCGCCATCCCTTTTCATCATGCTGCTCTTTCTCTGCATAGAAACGGCTCCTATCCTGGCCAAGCTACTCGCGCCTGCCGGTCAGTACGAAAGATGGCTGGCCAAGTACGAGGAAAACGACAAGATCCAATGGACCCTGGACACATACCGGGACCGCGCCTTCTACCAGCAAAAGGCCTTGCAATTTCAGCAGCTCTCCACTCAGGGTCTGCGCCCGGAGGAACGCTCTCAGCTCACCTCCGAATTCCTGCGGACTTACAACAAGATTAAGCTACACGATCAGGAGGAAATTGAGCGGTACCTGGACCGCACACGTCGCAGGGACGATGACTCGGATGACGACGGCAACGTACTCGACCACAGAATCTATCCCGAGGACAATGGACCCACAGGTACCGGCCAAACACTGGAAGAGGAGCTGGCCGATATGCCATCCGTAGAGGAGATGGATCGACTGGGTAAGGATATCGGTGAACAGTTGCTGAAGAATCAGAATATAATCCTGAACGCCCACAGGAATCGGTCCGAGGATGATAGCCGTGAACAGCTGGATGACGAGACGGGTAATGAGCATTTCTCCGTTGACCCATTTACGCTGAGGATGACCGATCTCCGGACTCCGGACGGTCAGGAAGACGTGGGCAACACCATCAACAATTTTTATCGCGAGATGAAAAATCGCCAGCAGTTCAGAACACAATCCAAAATCGCCAGAAACGGCAACGATTCGCTTGCCTGAACCGCGGCGCAGAGTTTTAGCTAAATGACAAGAGGCTATCCGGTGGGATAGCCTCTTTCGTTTGAATTAGAGTCAAGTTGAGTTATGCGTTTACAGGTCCGGCATGTTGGCGTGTGCCTGCAGGGCCACCCGGAGGCTATCCCTCCAGTGCGGAATTTCCAGCCCGAAAGTCTTCTTAATCTTGTTCTTGTCCATCACGCTGTACTTGGGTCGCTCAGCGGCGGTCGGATATTCCTCCGAGAGTATGGGACTGAGATCCGTCTCGATGCCGTAGTCGTTGAAGATAGCCCGGGCAAAATCGTACCAGCTGGCCACTCCCTCATTACTGTAATGATAGATACCGTATTCTATGCTGTGGGCCTGTATGATATGCACTATGGCGGCAGCCAGGTCGTAGGCGTAGGTCGGAGTCCCCACCTGATCGTAAACAACCGAGAGCCGGGGTTTCTCCTGCCCCAGCCGGATCATGGTCTTCATGAAATTCGAACCGAATTCCGAATACAGCCAAGAGGTTCGAATAATAAAGTATTCATCCAGATTCTGAACCACGGCCCTTTCCCCCTTGTACTTGGTATCGCCATAGAATCCTATGGGCCTTGCGAGATCGGTTTCCTTATAAGGGGTATTCAGGAATCCGTCAAAGACGAAGTCCGTGGATATATGAATAAGCACGGCATGATTCTCCTTACAGGCCTGCGCCAGATAGCGCACTCCGTTTACATTGATGTTGTGGGCCTCCTTGCGCTTATCCTCTGCTCGGTCCACATGGGTAAAGGCCGCACAGTTGATGCAATAGGCGTATCGGCCTTCCGAAAATTCCTGGTGAACCGCCTCCGGATCGGTTATGTCAAGCTCACGAGCCTCCCGAAACACAAATTGCAAATCCCCGGTCTCGGGTAGTTCACTGATCGCTTTAAATGTTTGGCCGAGTTGGCCCCCGGCGCCGGTTACCAGAATTTTCATGGGAAGTTGTTTCAGATTTCTTGTTTGAGTTCGGACAGGAAGGGCAGCAGCCGATCCTTTTCGGATATGATCAGTTCTTCGGAGGGAATGGACCAGTCTATGGCGAGCTCGGGATCGTCGAAACGAATCCCCCCTTCGGAGGCCTTGTTGTAATAATTGTCACACTTGTAGAAGAACAGGGTATCGTCCTTAAGCGTGAGGAAGGCATGCGCACATCCGCGTGGGATGTACAGCTGCTGAAAATTGGAGTCGTTCAGCACCATGCTCACCACGTTTCCATACGTGGGTGAATGCTTTCTCAGGTCCACCGCCAGATCCAGTACTTCTCCTCTGAGGACGCGGACTAGTTTGGCCTGAGCGTGTTCACCCGATTGATAATGAAAACCGCGCAGCACACCCCTGGACGAAAGGGACTGGTTGTCCTGGACAAAATCCGGTTCAATCCCCGTCTGTTCGATGAAGGAGCGCAGGTTGAAACTTTCAAAGAAATAGCCCCGGTCGTCCTGAAAGACCCGGGGTTCGATTATATAACAGTCTTGTATATCGGTAGTCCTTATTTTCATCGCGAGATTTTTAGAGGAGCACTTCCATCATTCGTCGGGCATAACCGCTCTTCATCAGGGGCTCAGTAATTTTGGCAAACTGCGTCTTCGTTATAAAGCCCATCTTGTATGCCGCATGCTCTATGGCTCCGATCTTCAGGCCCTGCCGCTCCTCGATAACCTGGACGAACTGGGCCGCCTGCATGAGGGAGTTGAAGGTACCGGTATCCAGCCAGGCCGTTCCGCGATCCATGATGCTCACCTTGAGTTTACCCCGCTCCAGATAGGTGCGGTTGACATCGGTAATCTCCAGTTCGCCACGGGCACTGGGCGTAATGCTCTTGGCAATCTCCACGACCTCGTTGTCGTAGAAGTAGATTCCGGGTATGGCAAAGTTCGATTTGGGTTGCTGGGGCTTCTCCTCTATGGATACCACCTTCCCGTTCTCGTCGAATTCCACTACACCATAACGCTCGGGATCGTTTACGTGATAGGCGTAAACAATACCACCATCGGGATCGTTGTTGGACTGCAGCAGTTTGTCCAGACCCGCGCCGTAGAATATGTTATCCCCCAGAATCAGGGCAACCTTGTCGTCACCGATAAAGGACTCCCCTATGATAAAGGCCTCGGCCAGACCATTGGGATGCTCCTGTACGGCATACTCGAACTTACACCCGATCTGCCGGCCGTCACCGAGCAATTTCTTAAACAAGGGCAGGTCGTGGGGGGTCGATATTATCAGGATCTCCCAGATACCCGCCTCAATAAGGGTGGACAGCGGATAGTAGATCATGGGCTTATCGTAAACCGGCATCAGCTGCTTACTCACCGCAAGGGTGAGTGGATGCAGGCGGGTACCGGATCCTCCGGCTAATACAATTCCTTTCATAATAAATGTGCTAGGGTCGGTTTATACGGGTTTCTGTGTGGTGTTGGTCTGATATTTCTTCAGGTACCAGGCCACGGTTTTCTTAATGCCGGTCTCGAAATTCTCTTCGGCCTTCCAGCCCAGTTCGAGCTCGATCTTGGAGGCATCTATGGCGTAGCGGAAATCGTGTCCGGCCCGGTCCTTAACGAAGGTAATCTGATCCTGATAAGAGGGCCCACCTTCCTTAGGCGCCATGCGATCCAGCATCTTGCAGATGGAGGTGGCTATGTACAAGTTGTTCCTTTCGTTCTTTCCCCCTATGTTATAGGTTTCTCCGGTCCGACCCTTTTCAAAAGCCAGGGCGATACCCGTACAGTGATCCCTGACATACAGCCAGTCGCGTATGTTGGAACCATCTCCGTAGATCGGGATATTTTCCCCGTTCAGGGCCTTTCGGATGATTACGGGAATCAGTTTTTCGTCGTGCTGATTGGGGCCGTAATTATTGGAGCAATTGGTCGTGACCACGTTGAGTCCGTAGGTATGGTGATAGCTGCGCACGATAAAGTCCGAGGAGGCCTTCGAGGCACTGTAGGGACTGTTAGGCGCATAGGGTGTATCTTCCCGGAACAGTCCGGTTTCCCCAAGAGTACCGTATACCTCGTCCGTGGAAACGTGATGAAAACGGGCGTTCTTATACGCCTCCTTATAGATGCCGGGACTCAGCATCCAGTGACTGCGTGCCACGTCCAACAGGTTGAAGGTCCCGGTTATATTGGTCTGCATGAAGGCATCCGGATTGGTGATGGAATTGTCCACATGGGACTCGGCGGCGAAATGGATCACCCCCTTAAAGTCGTAATTCCGGAATAGCAGTTCGATGGTGGCACGGTCGACGATATCCCCCTTGATAAAGGTATACCGCTCGTGTCCTTTGACATCCCTGAGGTTTTCAAGATTGCCGGCGTAAGTAAGGGCATCGATATTTACGATATGAATATCCGGCCTTTTCTCCAGGTAATACGGGATGAAATTCGATCCGATAAACCCGGCTCCTCCGGTCACCAAAATGTACTCCATGACTGTTAAATTTAGCTATAGTAAATATAGCCCGAGCAAAAAGCCCGCTTGAAAATATGTTGTAAAACGCAGTTTTTACGTTGTAAGGATAAAGCTGTGTTTTTCAGCGGCATATTCAAGTTACGAATAAGCCCCGACACGGCCTATCAATACAGGTATCCATGTCAACAACTCAGGAACGACCGTCCCGCATACTGGTGCTGGACGACGAGCAACTCAATATTGAATTGCTCCGGTTTATACTCGAAAAGAACGGCTACATCTTCCGCGGTGCAACTCAGGAAGTAGACTTCTTGCAGTACCTGGAAGACGAACTACCCGACCTGATCCTCCTGGATGTACTCCTGAGCGATAAGGAGGGTTTTGACGTTTGCCTGGAAATCAAACAAGATAAGCGGTTTGGTGATATACCCGTGATTTTCCTTACGGGAAAAGTCGGGGTGGAAGATAAGATCCGGGGCTTCGAAGTCGGGGGCGTGGACTATGTGACCAAGCCGTTTAACGAACAGGAGCTCATCGCCCGAATGAATACCCACTTGTCCCTAATCTTCGCGCGAAAGCGCATCGAAAACCAGGCCCTGAAACTGGAGAAATCCAATCAGCTTAAGGACCGCATGTTTTCTATCATCGGACACGATCTGCGATCCCCCTTGAGTGCGGCCAAACTGAAAATGGACTTCATCATGCGGGGTATCATCGATCCCACCGCCGACGACTTCAAAGAGGTAACGGTATTCGGCCTGCTCAAGACGATGGACGAGGCCCTGAACCTACTACAGAACCTGCTGGGCTGGGCCAAATCCGAAAGCGGACAACTCAAGGCCATACCGGAAAACATCGCTCTTGGGGATGTCGTGGAGGAAACCTTCCGTCTGCTCAGGCTGGCCAGTGACCATAAGTCCATCGAAATGCGAAACGAGGTGCCCGAGGGCACTGAAGTCTATGCGGATCTGAACATGATCAAGACGGTCCTGAGAAACTTCCTGTCCAACGCCATCAAATTTACACCGGATTCGGGCTGCATACGGGTAAACTGCCAGCAGGAGTCCGATGGCCTCCTCTGGGTACGTATAATGGATAACGGACAGGGCATCTCCAGGGAGGACATCAGCAAAATCCTGAACCCGGAAGAGCACTTCAGCAAACTGGGAACAAACAAGGAGCCGGGGACTGGCCTGGGATTGGTACTTTGCCAGACATTTATCCGGATTAATGGAGGCGAAATGCGTATAGAAAGCCAGCCGGGAGAAGGTAGCACCTTCTTGTTCTCGGTTCCGGCTTCAGCACAAATGGCCGAGCTTACGGAAGGCGAAAACGAATCCGCCCCCTATAGCGAACAGTAAATTTCTACGCTGTGGTCGCGTTTTCCTTCTCCACCTGTTCTTCGATATTTGAAGAACGGCCGGGCCCGAAACTCTCGGTTCCTTCGGCCGATACCGGAGCTTGCTGACCCTTGCGTCCCGCCCGTTCCCAGGTCACGGATTGACGCCCCTTGATGTAGCGTCCAAATCCCAGGAAAACGGAAAGGTTCATGATAAAAAAGTAATACGGTACGAACAGTGCCTTTACCCGGATTTCGCGTCTCTCGAGTGACCATCCTATCAGGGCCACGGCATAAAACAAGACCTGACCGGCCATCATCAGACTGTAAAGTCCGGGAGCGGAGTCGCCCACTTCGGAAGCAGCCAGTAAGGCATTGACAGGAATCAGCAGCAAGAGCGACAGCGGAGTTAGGGTCCAACGAAGTACCCGATGTGAGATGTACTGAAAAGACAGTATTCCATAGTGGAATACGTTGAGCAGGGGTGCCAGTCGGACAACCGATTGTATGCCCCCGGCGGAGATCCGGATCTTCCGCTTGAGTTCTTCCTTTACATTTTCCGAAGCATGCTCGATGGCGTATGCGTTGGGGTTGTATTGTATGGTATAGCCTTGCATGGCTACCCTCAGAGAAATCATGAAATCGTCCAACAGCGTATCGCCTTCCACCTCATGCCAGAGTTCGGTACGGATGGCGAAGAGTTCGCCTGCGGCACCCACGACCGAATACAATTCGGCATCCCATTTCTTGAGCTGGGACTCGTACTTCCAGTACAGCCCCTCCCCCGCTCCGGCGGCATTCTCAGCCTCCCCGTTGTATATCCTTTTTTCTCCGGAAACGCAACCGACACTAGGGTTGGCGAAGAGCCTGACGATCTCCCGTACGGAATCCTTTCCTAAGTCTGTATTGGCGTCGGAAAAGATCACAATGGGGGTCTTGACGAACTTCATCCCTCGATTCATGGCGGCTATCTTGCCTTTGCGTTCGTCTTTGTGAAATACCTCAACCTCGGGATAGCGGGACAGCAGCTGGGGCGTGCCATCATTGGAACCATCGGTAACCCAGACGAATCGCATCTTTTCCTTCGGATAGTCCAGTTCTATGCTGTTGCGCACCTTGGCATCGAGGAAATCTTTTTCGTTGAAGGCCGTGACAAAGAGGGTCACTTCCGGTTGGTAGGTATCCAGGACCTCATACTTTCGTCCGAATCCTTTAACGAATCGCTTAAGCCTGACCAGTGCAAAAAGGACCAGTCCGTAGCCGAGGTAGGTATAGAATACGATTCCCAGCAGCAGCCAGAAGAGAATTTCAAGCGTTTTCATAAGGTATCTTTCGAGTTTCAGGGCTGACGCGTTCCCACTGCCCTGTCTGATGATTGAATTGTTTGATTACACGTGCCGGGTTGCCCACAGCTACGGAATAAGGAGGTATATCCCGGGTTACTACGCTACCTGCTCCAATCTGGCTGCGCTTACCGATACGTACTCCGGCCAATACCACAGAGTTAGCACCGATATGGGCTTCGTCCTCGATAACGGTTGGTCGAATATCCAAGGGCTGATCGCTGGAATTTTTACTGGCGTCCGAATAGCCGTGGTTGAAACCGGACACGAATACATGCTGGCCCAAGCCGGAGCCATGCCCCATGGTCACGGGCCCTATAATAACACTGCCTATGCCCACCCGGACTTTATCTCCCAGAACCACGTCTCCGGAGCCGTTGTTTAGGGTACAGAAGGATTCAATGGTGGTCCGTTCCCCTATATCGAAACGCTTCCACGGGAAGACGTCGATCCGGCTGCGCGAACGAACACGGGCACCCTTGCCCCTTTTATGAATCAGAGGGTTGAGGAACCAGCGAACCCACCTTCGCGGGCGCGGATTACGGCTGGGTGTAATCAGTCCGATGGCCCATTTCTTCAGGGTAGGATTGGACTTTATGGATTGAACTAAACTCATCTCGATGCGGTTAAAGGGTTAATTCCCGTGGGGTCGTTTCAGCTACCTCCGCGTTCTCGAAGGCTTCTCCCTTTACGCGGAGTATACAATCATATATGGCCTTTACATTGTTCTCCCAGCTGTGGGATCGCCCAAATTTCCTGCGGGCCTTCTGCCGTGTGGTATTGTCCTCCTTGAGTGCCTTGGCAATCAGGTCCACATAGTCCTGAGGGGTCTCTCCCAGATAGGTGTAATCCTCGAAATATTCCATGGCCTTGGTGGCCGAGGCCACCACGGGCTTGCCCATGGCCAGATATTCATCAATCTTCCTCGGATAGTTGCCCATAGTGGCATCGTTAATACGCTGTGGATTGATAGCCACATCGAATCCTTCGATATAACGGGGCAGTTGTTCACCGGGTTTGGAACCCAGGAAGATTACATTCGACAATTGATGCAGTTCGGATTCCTGAAATACCTCGTCCTCGGGCCCAACCAGTACCACATTCCAGTCGGGACGGGATCGGGCAATATGTGCCAGGATGTTCGGATTCAGTCTGCGACTGCTGAGAAAGCCCACATAGCCAATGATCGGCCCGGGAATTTCCCTGAGGTCCTCGGCGACTTCTATCGTACGGGACTCATTGTCAAATGCCTCCGTGTCGCAGCCTTGCCCTACCATATAGGAATGGGGATTGTACTGAGCTCCGTACTCGGCGTAAAGGGTTGAATTGTTCACCACGCAATCCGCATCGGCGATCAGGCGCGGCTCTAGTCGCTGGCCATGCTTTTTCCAATACGGATTCTTGGTCAGGTAATCCCGCATATAGTACACATAAGCGGCGGGTGACAATTGTTTGCGTATGTGCTGTCCGAGGAACATGGAACTGTCATTGAATACGATGTAGTCCCGGAATTCCAGACGGTCTATGGCATATTGGATGTCATTGGTGAATCTGACGGTATTCACCCAGTTCAAGAGGTCGAACAAAACGGGCAGTCCGATAAAGTTGATCGACTCGGTAACCTCAATCGGATACAGGTTCCAGAGATTATGTCCCAGCTTAATCAAGTTCTTCTTGTGCCCTTTTCGTATCTCTGACCGGCGCATCATCTTCGGAGTCTTGCGCTCCCGGAACATGGAAATGCGATCCACAGGGGGATTCACATACAACACCCGGTTGTGTTTGGCGAATTCGGCTGCGATATTCTTGCCGTTGCTTCCGATCTCGATATCCCAGGCCTGTATGCCTATAACGATGATGTCTCGGTCCCTTATCATAACTGTAGATTTAATGGGTGTGGGTCTCCTTGTAAACCTCCTCATAGAGGTCCAGTACGTTCCTGGCCATTTGCTGCCAGGAGAAGGCCTGCGCGCGTTCGATTCCTTTCTCTGCGAGCATTTGTGCCAGCAGGGTATCTTCCACCAGCGTCTGCATGGCGCGGCTGATCTCCGAGGGATTGAAGGGGTCGACTATCAGGGCCGTATTCTCACCGGCTACCTCAGGCATGGAAGCCGTATTGGAAGTAATCACGGGTACCCCGCAGGCCATGCCCTCCAGTATGGGAATTCCAAAGCTTTCCCGCAGCGAAGGGTAGAGGAATACACCGCACTGACTGATCAGCGCAGGCAGCTCCGTATTGGGTACGTATCCGGTAAGGTGGATGCGCTCGCGCAATTCAGGGGCACCGATCTCGCGCAGTAAACGGGTAAGCGCGGACTCGTCATAGTCGAGCATCACGAGGTAGTACTGATCGGGATAGACTTTATTAAACTCGGCAAAGGCCGTCAATACACCCCGGGTATTCTTCTTGGGGTCCGTATTGCCCAGGAAAAAGAAGAAAAGCTCCGGGAGCTGGTACTTCAGGCGAATACGCTTGAGGGTCTGTGGGTCGGTAATTTTCTTGAAATGTTGGCCTACGCCGTTATAGATAGCGGCCAGGCGGCCATCCTCGAGATGAAAGTAGTTGTTGATTCGCTCCTTTTCATAGTTGGATACGGTAATGACCTTGCGGCTGCGCCGGATAACCGGAGGAACCAGGTACCTGCGGTACATATTGCCCAGTTTCTGGTACCAGGTACCCGCCTTCTGAAAGATGCTGATGCTTTCCAGATAGATGATGTCGTGCAGAGTAGTCACCAGGGGAACCTTGCAGAATAAAGGACCCGTATTGCTGGTGCAGTGCAAAACCTCGCACCCCTCCCTACGGGCTGCACGAGGCAACTCCCATTGCTCCCAGCCCGGATAGCCGAAGGGGGACCTGAGTTCTACGATCCTGAAGTTCGGACTGGGTTTCAGGCAGTCGGAGTCTTCGTCCGGTCGGACGAAAATCACGTATTCGTTTTTCTGGTCAATTTCCTGCAGGTGACGGATCAACTCCAGGGCAACCATATCCATGCCGTGTTTCTTTCGGCGGAATATGCGCTGGGCTTCTATGCCAATTTTCATGACGGATGGGGGATTAGGTATTGACGGTGTCCTTGTTGGGCGTACCGTGTTCGGTATGTATAAACCGCTTATTGGCTCCTTTCAGCCGGAACAGAGATAGGAACATGATACCGAAGGCTCTGGGCAAGGTCAGCATGGCCTTGAGCGTCCTGAGGCTGTAATAGCTTCGGGGGGTTGCAAAGAGAAAAGCGAGTACGCTGAGCACGGCAGTGCCGGCCCAGTAACGCGCATCTACGTAGAGGAGGTTTTCGGGCCAGAGGAAATGAAGACCCAGGTAGGTCAGGGATATCAGAAACACCACGCCCAGGTGCAACACCCGAGGCGGAGATACCATTTGATACACCTTGTCCAGGAAGTCTATGTTCCCCTTGAGAAACAGTTCCCTCACACCGGACATCGCAAACCTGCCGAAATAGACAAATTGTGCCGAGAGCCAGCGCTTACGCTGATTCTGGAAGACTTCGGCCTTCTGCACCTTCTCGTCGTAAACCCGCGCTTCCGGAACGTAGTCGATCCGGATGCCGTCGCGCAGCATGGTCAGTTCCAGTTCTTTATCGAAGCCGCCTACCGCGTGAATGTTCCTGAGCCTGTGCTTGAAGAGGGCATAGTCGAAAGCCATACCCGACCCGATCAGGGCCGAAGAAAGGCCGGCAACCCGATGTCCTTTACGAAAGAAATGGTTGTTGATTTCTTCACTCAGACCATCCAAAACGGCCATGGGCGTGTTGAGGTTCTTGGCGATGCGGTGCCCCTGAACCACCTGGAAACCCCGGTTGAACGAGCGGTCGATCCGTTCGATAAAATCCTCTTCCATCACATTGTCCGCATCCAGTACCAGGGCCACATCGTAATCGTCGCCCAATACTTCCATGGCGCGGTTCAGTGCCTTGGCCTTGGTACTCTTTTCGAAGGATACTTCGATCAGCCTTATGGGGAGGCCCTTAAGTTCATTGATGGTATCGGGCTGAAAAGAATCGGCGATAATCACTACGTCGTAGCAGGCCTGCGGGTAGGTCTGCTGCAGCGCCCTTCGGGCTACATCGACGATCACATTATCTTCCTTGTAACCCGGTATCAGCACCGCGTAGTTTCGGGGGGAGACCGGTCGCTTTTCGAGTCGCGTGCGGCGAATGGGAAAGAGTCCTGCCAGTCCGAATACATAGAGATACACCGCAGCGAAGGCGAAGTAAATAAATACCATCACCTCCGCTGCGTTGAGTATAAAGACCAGCATTTCCATGGATTACTGGCTTATTCGCTTACTGTATCTTCCAATTCAGAAGTCGTCACAGAGTCCCGTCCGATACTGAAATAATCGTAACCCTGTTCACGCATTTCCTCGATGTCGTATATATTACGGCCGTCAAAGATAACCTTGCTTCGCATCAATTTCTCGAGTATGCGGAAGTTAGGTACCCGGAATTCTGACCATTCGGTAACGACCAGGAGTGCGTCTGCATCGATGCAGGCATCGTACTCATCCTTGGCAAATTCGATACGGTCACCCAGTATTCTTTTGGCTTCTTCCATGGCTACCGGGTCGTAGGCACGAACGGTGGCACCCATTTCCAGGAGCCTTTCGATGATTACCAGGGATGGAGCCTCACGCATGTCGTCGGTTTTGGGCTTGAAAGAGAGTCCCCAGAGTCCGAAGGTGCGTCCCTTCAGATCCTCACCGAAATAGTTCACCAGCTTATCGACCAGCACATTCTTCTGTCGATAGTTGACGGCTTCAACGGCCTTCAGCACCTCCAGGTCGTACCCTACCTCATCCGCTGTACGGACCAGTGCCTGTACATCCTTGGGGAAGCAGCTACCCCCGTATCCCGTTCCGGGATAGATAAATTTGTTTCCAATCCGAGCGTCGGATCCGATTCCCTTGCGCACCCAGTCCACATTGGCTCCCAAACGCTCGCACAGGTTGGCGATGTCGTTCATGAAGCTGATCTTGGTGGCCAGCATGGCATTGGCCGCATATTTCGTCATCTCGGAGGACTGTATGTCCATAAAGAGCAGTGGGTGTCCATTCATCAGGAAGGGCTTGTAAAGCCTTCTCAGAACCTTCTCGGCACGGGCGCTTTCCACCCCAACCACTATGCGGTCAGGCTTCAGGAAATCATTAACGGCATTGCCCTCTTTCAGGAATTCAGGATTGGAGGCCACATCGAAAGGAATGCGCACACCGCGCTCCTCCAGTGCTTGCTCCACGGCCTGTTGTACCTTGCGGGCCGTACCCACGGGAACCGTACTCTTGGTGATAACTACCAGGTAGTCTTCCATATGTTGTCCGATCTCGCGGGCAACCCCCAGTACATACTGAAGATCGGCACTGCCGTCCTCATCCGGTGGGGTTCCCACTGCGATAAATACCGCCTCGGCGTCTTTGATACCTTTTTTCAGGCTGGTGGTAAAGGAAATTCTTCCCTTCTCCAGGTTGCGCTGCAACAGGGAATCCAGGCCCGGCTCGTAGATCGGGACTTCACCTCTTCGCAGACGTTCTACCTTGTTTTCATCTATGTCGACACAGACTACATTGATACCTGTTTCTGCGAAACAGGTTCCCGTAACCAATCCGACATACCCGGTTCCTACAATTGCAACGTTCATGTGAATTTGATTTAATAATGGCAGTATAAAGATGATTCTACCCCGCTCAGCCGGAAAAAAATTGTTGTGAAATCGGGCAGAGTAGTTGTAAAAAAAAACCGGCCGATAGGTAGGGCGGGCTTTGGTTTCTAAAAGGGTGAGTTTTGCATTCTATCAGTTTGAATACCAGTCCAGCGCCTGGGTTCCTCCGGAGTTGGCCCAGACCTCGAAACGGGGGTACTGTATGATGATCGGAATGCGCTCCGGAGGCGCCTGGAAATCACCAAAGAGGTTCATCGCCCAGGGCAGATTCCGCTCCGATTTGTAATACCTGCCCATGGCGGGATCGCTGAAGTCGTCCTCCGTACCCAGATAGGCCGCCTTGCTTGTTGGAGGATAGTCCGGCAAGTGTACTTCGCGTGTACGATCCTGATTCACCACCATGAAGGGATTAAAGGGCACGGATCCCAGATCTTCTGTGGACTGCGGGGTATTGAAGGTAATCGTCAGGTCGATGGTATCCCCTTCGGCATTGAAGGCGTTGTCGATGACGAAAATCACGGTTTCGTCGGCCTGCAGACCCGATTCGGTGCCATTAGCGTTCAGCGTCAGGTAGTCGCTATTAATCACCTGGCCCTCAACACTCTCCACCACACTCGGGTCAAGGTCGAAGAATAGGGCGAATCCGTTCCATAGGGCACCTCCAATGTTTTCGATTTCGAAACTGGCTTCGATACGGGATACCAGGTTATCCGAATTGGCAACCAGCTCGAAGGAATAACCCACAACGAGGTCGTTGAAGTCGTAATCCCCCTGGCTAGGCCAGAGATCCTCGTAAACCATTTTGCCTACCGAATTGTTCGACGGACTGTAATTCTGGAAGGCTGCATCCGGATCGAATGGAAAATCGTCCAGATTGTCGTTAATCCCGTCTTCGTCGCTGTCCACAGCTACCTTGGACTTCTGGTACAAACTGGTATCCACGGCATCCACCGGATTATAGCGGGCAAAAAAGATGGCATCGTTGAAGTCATCATCGGAACTGCCATCCCGATCCAGGTCCTCAAAGGACAGTATGTTGATGTTTCGGGCTTCGTCCCAAAGGGCGACCAAATGCTTGCGTTTTTCAGGGGTAGTCTCACTGTTGAAGTCGGGATTTCCATATTTGATCCCTCGGCCATTTCCTACTCCGGAACCGTTCCAACCATCGGACACCAGGAACCACTCCACCACAGTATTGGCCGGGAAACGTCCCAGATACACCCGATCGCCGGGAAGCAGGCCGCCCCCCGATCCCGAGTTGGACACATTGGGGAATATGATCGTATGTTCAATTTCGTCGGTTGACTCTGGCTCATTGCCCAGGTTATAGGTATAATACCCCAGGGCGTTTCGATAGCCCGCTCCTTCGGTCACATAGGTTACCCAGACATCGGCTTCCTTGGTCAATACCACACGGGTTTCGTTGTCGTCGAGCAGATAATCGGGATTAAAGGTCGGCACCGGTTTATACTCCGGTAGGGATGCATTCACATCGTCCAGGAAGGTCTGGTTCACCACATCGGCAAAAGCCAGATTATCGGGTACTCCCTGGCCATTGTAGGTGTCTCCGTAGTTGAACGTATTGGCCCCGGCCACACTCGCCTGGGCCTTACGGGTTATGACGGGCTTTTTGGCACTGCCTGTTTCACCCATACCCTCATAGGAATCCAGATAAGAGTGGGAAGCGCTCTGGTTGCGTATGGCGATACTCACCCGATCGATCATGCCCAGATACTGGGACCTCACGATCAGGCTGTCATTATCCACGGCAACCGTGTATTTCTTGCGGAACTGTCCGTTTTGGTCGAAGGTTCCTTTACCTATGAAGAGGCTGTCATTCCCGTTTTTAAGGGTGTACAGTTGAAACACTGCATTGCTCAGGAGTTCGGGCGCCGTCAGGTCCACGAGGATTTCCTGTTCGGTGGCGTAGTCAAAGGTGTCGTCCACGTTCAGGGAGGAAAAGGGATCCGAGGGATCCTCCGTATTGTTGCCATTATCCGGAGTGGTGCCTTCTTCGGGATCAAGCCCCAGACAACCCACGGCAATCAGGGGCAGAAGTGCTGTCAGCAGCAGGTTATAGATTCGTTTTTTCATGGCACAGGGTTTAATTCCAAAATTAGTATTGGGGGTTCAGGTTCCAGACCAGGCCCCGCCAGTATGCACTTAGGTTTCGGCGATCGCCTTTTATCGCCAGTTGAACGATATTTTTGGGCACGGAAACCAGGCATTGGAACGCCAGACTGACGGCCAGTTGCCAGCGGTTGAAATTTCTTCGCGCATACAGGATGCGGTTACGCGTCAGGTAATAGGTCTTCAATGGGCTGTTCTTTCCTGTGGCCAGGGATTCCTTGTGCAGTATAAAGGATGCCGGCTGATAGTAGAGCCGATAGCCCGCCCGTTTTACGTGCTGCGCCCAGTCGTGTTCCTCGTAATAGAGGAAGTACATCTCGGCCATCATGCCAACCTTTTCTACTACGCTGCGTGGAACCATCATGGCCGCACCGTGTATGGACTCGGTGTCCATGGGTGTATCGAAACGACCGTCGTCCTTCTGGTGGTAACCAATGCTGTTATTTCGTATGGTATAGGGGTTCATGGGAGTATAGCCCGCATATTGAATGAGCTCGGGGTCCCAGTGGAACTTGATTTTCGGGCTCACCATTCCGATATCGGGATTCTTCTGCAGGGTTTCCACCAGCGGACCAACGAAACCGGAAGGCACTTCCGTGTCGTTGTTGATAAAGAGCAGGTATTCGCCCCGGGCCTCTTTCACCCCCAGGTTATTCCCTCCCGCAAAACCCAGGTTATCGGGGCTTTTGATCAGCCTGATCTCGGGATAGCGTTCCTTGATCAGGTCGGGACGGTCATTGGGTGAGGCGTTGTCCACTACGATTACCTCGATATTCGGGTAGTCCAGACTCCGGACGGTGCGGAGCAGGTCCATGGTCACGTCGGACTGGTTGTAGTTGATGGTGATGATTGATACTAAGGGCTGTTCCATGAGTATAGGGTATTAGGTGGCTGCCGGAAGTGCGGTCTGTATATTATCGTTATCTGTAAGGGCCTCTGCATCTGCCCGTTCCGCCTCGGCTGCCAGTCGCTCTTTCTCCCAGCGCGGGGCCAGGAATATGAAGGCCATGGTCATGTACATCAGGGTACCAGTCGGGAACTGACCGAACACACCATTCCCATAGGAGGCGGCCATGATGCCGGCCATACCGCATACCAGGGCCGCAATTTGACCCTGCAGCCAGAAGTCCTTGATGCGGAACATTACGTTGTAGGCCCCGGTAATCAATACCGAGAAGAGAATAAACAAGTGAAGGTATAGCCCCACTATACCCGTATCGGCCCAGATGGCGACAAACCAGCTGTCCGTTGCGGTATTGGCCAGGAAGGTGTTGGGGGTAAATCGCTGTCCCCAGTTGCCGGTGGACCCCACCCCTCCTCCGATGGGCCGGCTGGCCAGGTAACCCTTGAGCTTTTGCTGATTCGCTAGTCGGATCTGCAAGGAGGCGTCGTTGGGGTCGAAGGCGGTTCGCATCCGGCGTATTTGTGCGTTGTTGTTCAGCAGGGTGGTGTACTTGAAAAAGACGAATACCCCTATGCCCATAACCGCACCCAGAATGAGGAACGGGATGTTTTTTCGAAGGATCAGCAGCATGATGCCACCGGCAGCAGGTACGGCTATCGCTCCACGGGTACCGGAAATCAGCATGCCGTACAGGCCCATCAGGGCGACAAAAAAGCACAGCATTCGAAGCTTGAGGTTGTGCCTCAAGTAAATTCCGAGTATGCCGAAAACCAACCCGGTATGGCCCTGTGAGGCTCCGAATTGTCCTGCATCGGAATAGAAGGAGAAGATTCTCAGCTTTCCGAACAGCACGTGCGTCACGTGTCCGCCGTTGTCCAGCCATTTCTGTTCGAACGGATCCACTCCGAAAAACAATTGCATCATACCCTTCAGGGTACCCAGAACCGAAATCACACCCCAGATCACGATCAGGGTCTCTAAATCCTTGGGTCGGTTAAAGAGGATCAGGATCAGTGGGATCATGAGAAACTGATACAGGCCCAGCCCCCTCATGGCGTAGAACCAGGCCGCTATACTGGCCGCCTCGGGATTGGCCACCTGCAGGAATATATAGGCAAACCAAACGGCTACCAGTACGGTGAGCATGGATTTGGCGTGGTCCCAGGGGATACGTATCCGGAATTCCTTGAAGAATAACGACAGGTACATCAAAAGGAGCAGCCCATCGATGATCAGCCCCCAGGTTGCCGGCACATAACGGGAAAGCCCGATGACGAAAAAACTGAAGATGATAATGGTTACCAGTCCTATGCGCGGATTCAGCATGAGATTCACCACGTAAACCACGGCAAGTGGAAGTACGATAACGGCTATACCCACCAGCAGTCCCTTGGTCGCTATAAGCAATCCGCTGCAGATCGTCATCGAAAACAGGATCAGCATAGGAAGCGGCTGCCTCAGTAAGTCTGTACCATATGTCCGGTAAAAAGGATTACTCACTTGGGCAGATGGGTTTGAAAGTTTCGGAAAAACACTATGCTTTCGGTCCAGATGTTAGCGCTGTGGATGGGTACCACCTTACGCAGGTAGTAGAATCCCAGGAACAGTCCCAACAGGGTAAAGAGCACCGTACCGATCGCAACCGCGATCAGGCTCTGGAAATAGAAGACGGCCACCAAATCGACGATAATATTCGCGGTAGCCATGAATATGACCTTATACAAGTTGAGCCGGGGCCGGTTGGCGCTGTCCAGCAGCACCCCGGTAAAGCGGTCAATGGGAAGCAGCAGAGAATACACCGTAAATATTCGGAAAACCGTACTCAGCAGGGGTAGGGAATCCCGGTATTCATCGCCCCCCAGCAGGAGTACGAGATCCTCGGCAAACCAGAAACTCAGAGCAGCTATGGGAAGGAACAGGAAAGTAATCACACCGGAATACTGGTAGAATATCTTACGCGCGCCTTCCAGGTCGCCTTCTATGCACTTTCTGGACATGCGGGGATAGGCGGTCATAGTAAAACTCCTCAGTGGAATGCCCATAAGGTCTGCCAGCTTCAGCGGAATGGCATACATGGCCACTCCGGCCGAACCCAGTATGGGACTAAGACCTATAATAAAGGTATCGGCGCTCTTCAGCAGGCTGGAACCCACCAGGGTGCCCATGGAGAACTTACCGAAGGAGAGTAGCTTTTTCTCGGTTTCGCGATGGGCCTGACCCAAAAAGCGCATACCGTCCCAGCCTTTAAATGCACACCAGAGGCTGGAGAACGCATTGAGGACCAGGTGTACGTAAACGACTTCAATAAAGGATAGGCCCAGCCAGAAATTCGCCACCAGAAACACGAAGAAGGCTCCGATATTGGATAGCCTCACCAGCATCATCCTCTCGAAATTCTGTTCGGCCTGAAAGAGCGCGGTGGCGTTGTTCCAGCCCAGATTGGCGGCACCCAGCAAGGGATACCAGGTAAGGAAAAGCAAATACCCGTAGGTCAGTTCGATGTCCAGGCTCTGTACCGCAAACCTGCCTGCCACGCAAAGCACGGCTATGCACAGCATCAGCCACATATTGATCCGGAAACCGGAACCCAGTAATCCGGGCCGCTCATCAGGTTTGGCACCCGAGAGAAACCGGACCAGAGAGGTTTTGGTAAGTCCGAAACGCAACAGGTCCACGAAGGTGGCGAGGGTAATGTAGAGTACCCAGTCACCAAACTGCTCCTTACTGAACATACGCGTGAGCAGCATGAAACTGAAGAGGCCAATTGCCGCTACCAGCAAGTTGGTAAACAGCGAACTGATATTCTTTTCCCGGACTAAGGCGATTAGTTTCTTCATGGCGCTACACGATTGATTTCTTGGTAAAAAAGCGCAGCTGTATCAGGCGTTTAGCCCACTGCCGTAGCAGGCTGCGGCTCTTGGGAAGGTCGCCCAGAACGGTCTCCATCTCCAGAATCTTCACTCCGTTCAGGATCACCGTGGGCTCGGGCCCGGTCGTAGCCTCGTTAAAGAGGGCCAGGGCATTCTTGTCGGCCTCGCTCCAGGAGCGGTTGGCCCGTACCACCAGAAACGTGAAGTCCATGGATGCGGCCAGTTTGACCGGAAAGGGATTTCGGATAATGGAGGGTATCTCCAGCAGAACGAAATCGTAATTCTGATATCCCCCCAGACTGCCTTGAGCCCCAAATTCATCCAGGGTAGAGATGCGATACAGCATATCGCTTACTTGATAAACATGGCGATGCGAGCGGGGAGGAACGGCATCGTCAAAGTCCTTTTCGTACGTCAGGAACATCACACTGTATCCGAGCTCATCCAGTTTCTGCATCAGATGGTTACATATAAATGACTTTCCCTCATTGCTCTGAGTCGAGACGAAAAGGTTCACCACCGGTCCGGACTGCTCCTTCACCTGGAACTGGTTGAGCATGATGTTTCGGGAGATGGCATTGACCGCCTTATTCTCAATATATGCGTAGTCGATCTTACGCTTGCCGTAGTAGATTACCGGGAAAATGGAGGATACCTTGAGGCCGGTGCGATCTTCTGCCCGGGCCGCCGTATTGATATTCCCGTCGAGAAACTCCAGTACCAAAACCGTCATAGTGACCATCAGGAAACCGAAAATCACTCCCACGGCCACCAACATCATCTGCTTGCTGGGTTTAGGCTCCAGTGGCAGATAAGGCATGTCCGAAATTTTCAAGTTGGATTGCAGTTCCACATTCTGCTGTCGCAGCTTAGCCAGGCCCAGGCTGTGAAGCAGGCTCAGGTATTCCTGTTCCTCGACATTAATCTTGCGCTCAAGCTTCTTCATGGTCGCCCCCAGTGGCGCATACTGTACCGTCAGTCGATCGAATTCGAGCCTCTTGATGTCGAGCAGATTGAGCTCTGCCTTGGATGATTCGTAATTGACCAGGGCATCCAGGTACTGGTTCAGGATATTGGTGGTATTGACTCCGCTGACATCGTTGTCCATGCTAAAGAGTTCCTCCACCTTGGTTTCGAGTTCCTTCTTGATGTGGTTCTTTTGAATCTCCATCACCCCCAGCTCCTTTCCGGCACTTTCCCGGACCAGGGAGTCTCCGGCCATTTCCAGGGTCTTTAGCGAGATGCGGTAATTCAGGTCGGAAAGCCGGTTGCGCAGGTCGATCATTTCCTTGGAATTGAGCTTGCGCCGGGCCGTGGTTGTCAGCTGCTTCTCGAGCTCGGGCAGGACGGCCTCCGCAGCCGCATACCGCTGATGTACCTCCTGATACTTCAGCTCAAAGGTCTCCCGTCGCATGGCAATCTGCTTGGTCTGCTCGTAATAGTTCATGATCTTGTTGTCCCGATTGAACTCGAGCAACTCCCGTTCTGCCTTATTGAGCTCCGTGGTCGTCTTGGATAACTGATCCTCGAAATACCGCACCACACGGTCCGACTGATTCGCCTTGATCTCGGCATTGAGGGCGATAAAGGTTTCACAGAGTATGATCAGGGTATTGCGGCAGATGGCCGGGTCCTCAGAGGTGAATGAGATGTCGATAAAGTCACTCATGTTGACCCTGCGGATGTTAGTGCGCTCCAGTATCTTATCCGCGCTGTAGTCCGGATGATTGAGACTGATCAGGTGGTTGATGAAATTATTGGCGCTGGACTCCTTGTACTCCCTGAAGTTTTGATAGGTCTGCTCGTAGTCCCCCTTGACGACCAGGGCTTTGACATCCTCGGGGACCTCGGCCATCAGGGCGTCGAATTTCTCCTTACCGATAATCTGAGGATTGGCGCTGTCCTGCATCATATGCTGGGTAAATAGCCTGAGTGCCACCGTCTCCTGAGTGGTACGGGACTTAATCAGGTTCAGCAGGTTGTCGTAGGCGATGTTGGTCGCACGGAAGTCCAGTTTGGTATTGTTCAGATCGATGGTCGGACCGGAGCCAAAGGCAGTAAAAACCCGGCCCTTGGATTCGAATTCTTTGGGAGCGTCTTTGGTCAGGGTAAAGATGAGCACACCCAGTATAATGGGTATGGTCACCAGTAACCAAAGGTGACGCATCAGGATGCGGACGAAGAAGAGCAGGTTAAACTTCATTATACTACATTATCCTCAGTTCGGTGCCCGTGATCAGTTCCAGGTTCTGGTGAGCCTGGATCAGTACGGCGCGCTGCGACTCCCTGGACTTAATGGCCTCGTTGAGCATTTGTGTAAGTCTGGTGAGTTCAGAAAGCGTGATCAGTCCGCTTTCGTAATCCTTGTCGGCACGTATACTCTGTATCTTATAGGTTTCCACTATGGTATTCGAGATGTAGTACACCCGCTGGGCGGTTATAAGTTCATTGTAGCGTACAATCACCTCCTGGGTAATGAGGTCCTTTTCGTACTCCTTCATGTATTCGGCCTTCTCGATGTCGGCCTCTGAACTCTTTACCAGTTTATTTCGGGTAAATATGGCCGAGATGGGCAGCTTGATGGAAGCCCCGACGGTGTAGCGAGTGGCTTCTGTGCTGAGCAGGACCTGGCTGGAATTGGGGTCACCCGCCAGCTGCTGGTTGTTCAGATTGTCGAAGATTCCGTAGTTGTAATTGGCCTCGAGATAGAAGTAATCCTGCCAGCGCGCCCTGGTGAGTTTTTTCTGGTTCTCCCAGTACTTGATCTCGGCATCGTAGAAGCGTATCTTATTCGATCGCTCATGGGCCTTCTGGATCAGGGTGTCGAGGGGTGGCAGTAAATGAGTGATATCCTGATTTTCGAGGCTTTCCTCCAAAAAATCGGTGGTCCCCTGTGCCAGGAGACCCCGGGTACATATCAACCCCAGAATGATCAGATACGATATTCTCATTCCTATACATTTTCCTTCTGGAATACGGCTTTAAACGTTCGCAGGACGATCCAACAATCGATCAAGAAGGCGTACTTGCTATTGGCGTACTCCACGTATTTGATGTCGAGTTGCTTGCGCTCCTCGGGCGACATCTTACTGCTCCGTCCCCGGGCTTCCACCTGCCACAGTCCGGTAATACCCGCGGGGCCGTTAAAGCGTTCGGTGTATTCGTCCGTAGTCAGCATCTCGGCCTCATACAGCGGAAGTGGGCGGTTACCCACTATGGACATTTCTCCTCGCAATACATTGATCAGCTGGGGGAGTTCATCGATACTCAGTTTTCGGATGATCCGGCCCACCCTGGTAATTCGGGGATCGTTGTCGATCTTGACGAAGGCCTTGCTCTCTTCGGCCTTGCGTTTCTCATTGAAGGCCTTCTCGTCCACCACCTCGTCGTCGGAGAAGAGTTTTACCCCTGAGTTTGGGTTGGAATACTCCTGAGCGGTTGACTCAGCTGAAACAGGGGTCTCCTCTTCTTCGTTACTGTACTGGTTTAGGTGCTGGAATTCCTTAAGCCGTTTATCCGCATCGGGATACATGGATCGCAGCTTCAGGAAATTAAAAATCTTATAGCCGGTGCCTACCCTCTTGGAGATATAGTAGACCTTGCCCTTGGACTCCAGCCGAATAGCGGCTATGGTGATCAGAAGCAATGGGGAAAGCAGTAAAAGTACCGTCAGGGAGACCAGGATATCGAAACTCCGCTTGAAGAACCCGATCTTATAGGGTTCTGCCAGGCGGGATTCCTCGATCTCTTCGGCAATCAGATTGCTTTTGAGCTGTTTCAGGAAGCGCACTCGCTCCATGATCTGCTCTATCCGGGGTGTATTGGAAAACCAATCGTCAAAACCCATATTCAGGGCACCGGCGACTTCTTCCCGGGATTCCCTGGGGCCGTAAATGATGATCGGTATACCCGAACTGTCGGAAAAAACCGAATCGATATACGACTTCATCTCCACAACGGAACCCAGTTGCTCGGTACGTTCACAGATGATGCCATCGACATTTTTTGCCGTATCGACCCAGCGCTTACCCATTAATTCGCTCTGATTGTGCAGCCATTTGATGGCAGAAGATGGATTCTCCGCTACGTAAACCTCCAGAGAATCGTTGGTCTCTGCGAATTCACTGAACAGGTTCCACGCCTTACCCACGTAAAGGAGGCGCATTTTTTGGGCGGTGAGAACATTTTCCATGTTACCGGATTTAGTGAGAGGCTCCTGCTAGTAGAGCGAAACATGGACCTAGCGTACCACCAGCTTGTCCACGCGGATCAGCAGCTCCTCAGGATTGAAGGGTTTAACCAGATAATCGTCGGCACCCAGTTTCAGGCACTCGATTCGGTCGGCGCTGTTGTCACGACAACTCAGTACGATAATTGGAATGTCCGAGAACATTCCACTGGTCTTAACTTGCTTGATTAGTTCGAAGCCGTCCATTTCTGGCATCTCCAGATCGGTGATAATCAGGTCCGGCAAATTGCCTTGCTGAAGCCAGGTAATTGCCCTGAGGCCGTTGTCCATAACGGTCACGTCGTAGGTCTGTCCGAGGAATTGGGAGACCAGTTCACTCAATGATTGCTTGTCATCTACTACCAGTATTTTCATGTCCTAGGGTATTTTCTATGGAAATTAAGACAAAGCCCTACCGGGTTAAATTCTATGTTGTGAAGGACTTGTGTATCGTTGTGATCGGTGCATTTTACGTCATACACCGATGGGAGCGCACCCTTTGTCGATGGGATGCCTAAATCCGGGGGTGAGTCCTCAAAATCTAATGCCTAAGTGCCTCATCAAAACCGGAAACAAAAAAACCGGGACCTTCGATGGGCCCGGTTCGATACATTGGGGGTGTCCTGTGTGTCAGTCCTGAGGTGTTGCCTCTGAAATGACTGAACTATTCGGTTTGGGTATCTACCTGTTGGGGAATTTCGGTTCCCACAACGGTGACCCGGGCCTCCATACCCCGCGCTATCGCTGGTAATTCCTTAAGATAACGCAGCGCACTGCTGTCGATGGCCTCCAGGTTTTCCACGTTGATCACAATCTCCGATTGCTGCTCGAGTACAAGAAGGAAATACGTCTGTATCGCCCCCAGGTTCTGGGCGCTCAGGCTTCCGCTGAGTTCGAATATCCCCTTGTTTTCTTGAATGTTTACGGCCATGGTTCGGTGAATTTATAAGTTAATTACAACAGGTTCAGACGCTGCATCAGCTCCGGGCGGTTCGATCGGCTGATCGGAATAACCTTTCGGTCTATGAGCACACTGTTGTCCTGTATATCGATAATTCGGGTATGGTTGATGATATAACTCCGATGAATTTGTATAAAGCGAACTGCCGGTAACTTTTCCTTGATTTTCTTCAGGGTGGAATGGACCTTGATTTCCTCCTTGTCCGTTTTGATTACTATATAGTCCCCTTTGGCCTCGATCCAAAGCAAGTCGTCGAATCTAATCTTGATCAGCCTGCGGTCTATATTCACATAGAGATCCTCATTACCGGAATCGGAGGGTACTCCAGTGGCCTTAGTGCCGACATGCAGGGCATTCCTATGAATTTCCAGACGGTCGAGCATCTTCAGGAAGCGCTCCTGCTTGATCGGTTTGACGAGGTAGTCCACCACGAAAGGGTACTCATACGCCTCGATGGCGAAATGGGTATCCGAAGTGGTGAGTACAATTCGCGGAGGATGCTTCAGGGTCTGTATGAAGTCAATACCCGTTAAACCGGGCATGTGAATATCCAGGAAGATCAGATCGATCTCCTGGTGATTCATGAATTTCAATGCCTGTATGGCGTCGGAGAACTCTTCGACGATCTCGATACCGGGAACCTGCCTGCACAGGCCCCTGACAATCTGCCGGGCAGTCATTTCATCGTCGACTATAATCCCTCTCATGGCGTTTCTATTTGTTCGATGAACTCCCGTACCGTCTCGAGCAGTTCATCGAAATTCTGCCGGAGCTCCAGATTTCCGGCCTTGAGCTCATTTTCGTAGGCAATGGCCAGCTGATAGCCTTCCTTCATGCTCAGGATGCCCAGTTTGTGCTTGATTTTGTGCACCACCTTGGAGGCCTCCTCGAAATCCTGGGCCGATACGAACTCGTCGTAGGATTCCTTTTCCTTGGGAAACTCGAGCTGAAGTATGTCGAAAAACTTCTTTTCAAACTCCTTGTTGCCGCCTGCGATTTCCTCGATATAGCTTAAGTTCGGTTGTTCGTTCATGGGTGTTTAGGGGGATTCAATGGGACTTTTCTTACGTATATTAACGCCGTTTTACTGCAATTCTTTTTTCAGGGTGAAATAAAACGTTGTACCTATGCCGACTTCGCTCTCCAGCCAGATCTTGCCCTGGTAACGATCGACGATCTTCTTGATGATGGACAGTCCGATGCCGGTCGATCGGTCGCGGCTGCCTATGGACTGAAAGATCTCGAAGATCTTCTCGTGGTATTCGCTGGGAATTCCAACGCCGTTATCGGCCACCGAGAATTGCCAGTGGGTTGCCTGATCCTCGAAACCTATGTCCACGAAGCCCTGTGGTTTTTCAATATTGACCACGGCATTGCCGATCAGGTTCTGGAATACCTGATAGATCTTAGTGCGGTCGGCCCGTAACACGGGAAGGTTGCTTACGATTCGCACCCGGACGTGATCGGGTATATAGATAATCTCCGATATCTCCCGGATCACCTCGGTAACATTGAATTCGGTCTGATCCAGGGTCGAACTGTTTACCGTGGAGTACTTCAGAATTCCGTCGATAAGCCGGTCCATGCCCTCGATCTTCTCCTGCATCATCTTCAGGTTGTACTGTCCGTTCTCGTCCAGCTGGTCCTTGTAATCGTCGTGCAGCCAGGTGGACAGGGCGGACACACTCCGCAGGGGCGACTTCAAATCGTGCGAAACGATATGTGCGTATTCCTCCAGGCCCCTATTGCTGTCTTCCAGTTCCTTAAGCAGTTTTTCCTTCTGGGTCTGCAATTCCTTGAGTTCGGTAATATCCAGGGTCACTAGAATATACCCGCTGTACTTACCTGTCTCCCCGTAGTTTGGAGCCCCGCTGATAAACCAGGTGCGCTTCTCACCGTCCTTTCGGCATACCCGGATTTCACTGGACTGAAAACCGTCGTCGGTAATAAACTGGCTCTGATAATCCGAGGGTTCCGAATTCTTCAGATCGAACTGCAGGAACTCATCCAGCTTCCGGCCCACGAGTTCCTGGCTGCTGAAGCCGCTCATCTGGCAGAAGCTCTGGTTCACCATAATTACCGTATCGCTCAGGCTCACCTCGATGAGTCCCAGGTTCATATGGGCAATAATGCTGCTGTACTTGGCTTTCTGTACCTCCAGGTTTCTGCGGTAGTTATTTCGAAGGGTAACATCATTATAACTCCACAGGTGGCCCTTATACGTATCCCCGCTGTAAATGGGAATATAATCCCGCTCCAGGGTACGCCCATCCTTGAGAATCAGTTCGTCTGAAAGAACGAGTTCCTTCTTCTGCAATATATACCGAAGTCGGTTCTCGACTATGTCGTCGTCTCTATAAATTTCCCGTTGTTGCAGACGCAGGGTTTCACCGGACAGCCCGTGCAGGGATTCGGGCAGTATCTCGAGTCCGAGTAGCTCACAATATTTGTCGTTGGCCAGCGTAATCTGCTGGTTCTCGTCCTCCACCAGGATCCCGGTCTGCAGGTTGCGAATCAGGGAAACCATGCGTTCCTCGGAGGCCCTGAGTTTTTTGTCCGCGAGCAGGTCGCTTGTAATGTCCTCAATAACAGCCACCTTGTATAGAAGTGCCCCGGATGCATCCCGTACCTCGCTGATGCTGGTCTTTCCCAGGAAGTATCCGCCATTTTTTCGGGTAAACCTCCGCACTTCGGTGACCCGGTTATGCGCTTTGAGCGGAGCCGTATCGGGTTTCAGCTCCTTTTCATACCACATGATTTCCTCCGATTCCGAGAAATCGTCCAGACTATGGCCTCGTATATCGTTAATATCGTATCCGGTGAGTTTAATAAAGGAGCGATTGGCTTTGATTATTTGTTCCTGATCGAGCAGGAGTATTCCTAAAGGGGAATTCTCCACGATGATGTCTTGTTCCCTGCGTTGCTGGTCCAGCAACCGTTTGATCTCCCTTTCCTGGGTGACGTCCCTGAGTACCCCCTGAGCGGCAATGGGATTGCCCTCCCTATCCAGGATTACACTGGCATTGATGTTCACAGATCGCTCACCTTGGGTACGGGTGCGAATAATGGGGTTGTAATTTTTAATGATCCCGACCTTCATGAGGTTCTGGAAGGACTCCCGGGTATACTCCACATAATCGGGATGCACCAGGTCTGATAGTATAACCTCTTCTTCGGTCTGATCGTAGCCCAGGAACTCCTTGGCGCTGGTATTCATCTTGAGTACCCGGGAATTCAGGTCCATGACCACATAGGGGTCGATGATACTCATGAAGTCCCCCAGGGAATCCGGTCCCTGTTCGTCCATGAGTACTTGCAGCTTCTCGTTGGTTTCCCTCAGATGGCGGGCGGTCTGATAGAGCTCATTGGCCTTTTCCTCAAGCAGTTTTTCTGCCTGTTTTCGGGCCTTTCGCTCACGCTGCAGCGCACGTTCAAGTATTTCGTAATCAACACTCTGCATATTGAAGTATCACAAACCTAACCTCGGTTCCTTCCTCGTTCATGGCTTCCATTTCTATACGGGCCTCCTTGCCGAAATGTTCGAAGGTCTTCTCGATCAAGCCCAGTGCCAGATAACCCAGTCCCCTGCGGGAAGAATAGATCAGTTCGAGGCTGGTCTCTTCCCTGGACAGCACCTTAAAGGTGGGCAACTCCGCATCCGGATAGAGCTTGCGCACATGAACATGGATGTGATCTTCTATGGAAGCGATCATCGCCATGGGCGATTCGTAGCTGCTCATCACCTCGGGATGGACACGCTTGAGGCTGCCGAAGAGGTAATGCCCGAAACTGCGGAGCAGGTCGGGAAGCGGCAGGCCAGTTTCCTTCTGGAGTTCGGTCACCAGGCTGAGCATTTCAGCGAAATCGTAAGTACCTACGGAGGTATAGACCCCTTCGGAAGGAAGGTTGGAACGCTCGATTATGGCGTCCACGACGGCCAGGCCGAATTCGGATTCCACCATGTCTAGGAATTCGGTAAAGATCAGTCCTTTCATCTCTAAGATCGTTTAGGTCTGGATGCGAACTTTACCGGCAGCTGCCTTTTGATCTGTAACGGATAACAGACCCTCAGACGTCCATCCGGAAGCGAGTCGCATTCCAGAATAAATGTAAGAATAGGCCTAACCGTGGACTAAAGAATGTTGTGAAACGCCGTTTTTTGTTAGGCTTTGATGAGTTCGCTCATCTCCCAATAATCAAACACCTTTCGAATTCGTTCTTCGTATTCCTCATATTTGAGGGGCTTGACTACATACCCGGCTATTCCGATTTCGAAACACTTGAGCAAATCGGTGCGGTTCTCCGAGGTGGTGAGTATAATGGTAGGAAGGTACTTGAGTTTATCGTCGGCCTTCAGTATGGACAGGAACTCGATGCCGCTCATGCGGGGCATATTCAAATCCAGTAATATGATATCCGGCAGGGTGTTTTTCAGGATCTCCAGGGCCTCTTCTCCATTAGTCGCCTCGAGTATTTTGTGTTTGGAACCCACCTTATCCAGAGCGCGATGAAGCTTCATCGTCTCGATCATATCGTCTTCTATGAATAGTACAGTCACGGCAATACTCTTTTATATACTACAAATTTCTTACATCTTATTCTTACAATCGTCCATACCCGGGTCAAATTGCCTTTTCCTTCGACGAATGGCATACTTTTGTAGGTAAATACTTAAATCCAGGAACGATAAATGGGGGCATTTATTTTGAAATTCTCTCCGAAACAGTCGATAAAAAGTTCATTTTTAAACTCTTACACTCATAACGAAGCCAGCTCCTCCCTGAGTTTTTTAGACAGGCTCGCCACGACCAGGTCATAACTGTGGTCGATCCATACCCGGACCAGTGCATCCGGCAGGCCGTCGTTGGCTACCACGGTGTTCCAGTGCTTTTTGCTCATGTGATAGCCGGGTAAAGCATTCTCCGGGTATTCCTCCCGCAGTTTCACCGCCCTGTCGGGATCGCATTTCAGGTTGATCCTGGGCTCTCCGTACTCCAGACCCATAGCGGCAAACATCTTTCCCATCACTTTAAAGACGAGGGTCACCTCGTCGAATGGCAAAGTCTCCTCAACTCCTTTCTTCGAGAGGCAATACGATCGCAGACTTTCATTATTCATCGGTTTCGCTTTCGGTTGTGGCTTGCCCGTTCGCTTTGAGTAACATCCAGTCTTCCTCCGTGAGCTCGAGCGAACTGTAATCCAGGGTCCATCCTATGGTGCCGACGATCTTCTCGATTACCTGTATGGCCTGCAGGGCTTCGGCTCGGGCCGTATGCATCAGGCTGCTGTCCGGGATCTTCTCCTCGATGTATTCCCGGGCCCGCTGATTCAGGTCCGTCAGGTCGTCCGGAGAGAAGGAATTGAACAGACCGTTCTTAATGTCGTAAAACTGCAGGTTGGGACTGACGGAAAGGAGTTCGGGCTGCGGAAAGGACTGCACGCGTATGATGCGCTGCGACTCGTCGGCCTGCAGGCGCATCTTCTTGAGATCGTAACCTACCTGGGCCTTGGCATTAATAATGATCAGTGCCTTCTTCTTGCTGCTCAGGATATTCATGAACCCGTCTTTGATGTGCTCGTACCGATAGATCTCGGCGAAATCGCCCTCGACGGTCACCAGCTTGCACACGCTTTTGATTTTCTCCAGTATCAGCATACCCTGCTCGTGGGTTCGTTGACGCCGACGACGGCTTCCCCGCTCCTGTACAAACCAATACGTGATCAGTACTCCCAGTAAAACGCCCAGTAAGGCCTCGACTAAACCGTTCATCATAGTATCTTCTTTAAGGGAAACAGCAGTGGGCGGCTCGGTGAGGCATCCGATTCCACGGGCGCCACATGCAGCTCCAGCCAGTAATCCCCATCCTGGATATCCCCGGGGACATATATGAGTTCCGTTATGGTTGCTCCACTTCGGGCTTCCGGAAAATCATCAGCGCCCCAGAAAATCCGGTGCGCCCGGACGGCGCCCCCATCGCGTTCCGGGTCCACCGAAGGCAGATCCACCAACAGATGTTCAACCCCTGAATTCAGTATGTACTGCATGGCCTCAGGTTCTAGAAAAGCGGGATTCCGGCCCGTATATTGCGCACTCTTCTTGTCCGGGGAATTGGGCAGCGTACGAATCACGAGTGCTCCGGTAACCTCGGTTTGGAGCTTTTCCATCACCTGATCTGCACCGATACTGGCCATTCCGTTATGGACCTCGGGCTCAATGCTGATCAGCCGCGCCGGACCCCGAAAAAAAGGAAGTACCCGATTAACGGTTTCCCCCTTCTCCCTGATGTGTCCACTGGTCTCGGTATGCGTTACATGGGCATGTGGACCGAACTGCAATTCGCAGAAATTCACCGGACTCCCGGCCTCAACTGAAAACGTCTGTCCCCCAAAGCGGTAGGGTTCGATTCGGGCGGGCCCCACTCCCCATGCCTGTACTCCTCCCTCGGAACACAGGGGTATGGAAAGATCCACTGGGCGATCGTAATCGACCTCCCAGGTATTATGTCCGTGGTTTATCCGCGCCTTCATCCCTTTATATTCAAGAGGAATAGGTCGCTGGCGATGCCATCGACCAGAAACCGTCCTTTGCGGGTCGCCAGCAGGCGTTCCCCATCGTAAAATAGTAAATGCTCGCGAACATAGCGATCCGCTCGTTCTTTAAGATAATCCCGGGCGGTAGGTCCGAAGGATTCTTCCAGCTCCTGCAGACTCACGCCCCAACGGGTCCTGAGCCTAGTCATCACATATTCGTTATAGCGGTCCCGCTTGCTCAGCACTTCCTCCTCCCGGGGAACCCTCCCGTCACCGATCTCCCGAATATAGATCGGATTGCTTCTCACATTCCAGCTTCGCCTGTATCCATCGAACGAATGGGCCGACGGACCTATGCCCACGTAGGGTTTACCCTGCCAATAGGCGCTGTTGTTTTTAGAGTAGAAGCCCGGCAGCGCGAAATTGGACAATTCGTAGTTATCGTATCCCCGGCCTTCCATGACTTCGACCAGCCACTCGAAATCGGCCCGGGCGGACTCATCCGAAACCGGAGTCTCCTGACCTTTGCGAATACGAGTGTCCAGCACGGTATGCTCCTCCACGGTCAGCGCATAAGCGGATAGGTGTGGCACCTTTTGGTCCAGTATCCTGCGCACATTGGACTCCCAGTTCCCCGGCTTTGCATGCGGCAGGCCGTAGATCAGGTCAACGGAATAGTTGTCAAAACTGCCAGAAGCGAGCTCGAGGGATCTCTGGGCCTGTTCCGCATCATGGGCCCTGTTCATCCACCGGAGATCCTCCTGGTGAAAGGACTGAATACCGATGCTCAGCCTGTTGATTCCAGCGGCCTTCCATCCGTCTATACTTTCCGGAGAGACATCGTCCGGATTGACCTCGAGGGTGCATTCCGCTTCCGAAACCAATCCGTAATGCTCCCGGGCCGAAGCGATCAGCTGCTGCAATACCTTCGGGGGCAAGAGCGAAGGGGTACCCCCGCCGAAATACAGGTGAAGGGCCGGGCCGAAGCGCCATTCCTCCTTTCGCATTTGCATTTCTTTCAGCAGGGCCTCCCACATGGCCGTGCGGTTGCGTGTGGAAGTCGAGAAATGAAAATCACAGTAATGGCAGGCATGCCTGCAGTAGGGGATGTGGATATATATGCCTGCCATAGCGGGCGTTTACTTTTTAACCCGGTCCGGGTTGGCGTTAATGAATGACGACCAGCCGTTGTAGGCTTCCCGGGAGCGATCGTTGTTACGGTTGAAGTGGTGGCATACGGCCGCGGCCAGACCGTCGGTGCTGTCCAGGTTTCTGGGTAGCTCCTTGAGTTGGAGCAACACCTGTAGCATCCCGGCAACCTGCTCCTTACTGGCATTCCCATTACCGGTAATCGCCATTTTGATCTTCTTGGGCATATACTCCGTAATCGGCACCTGACGGCTGAGCCCTGCGGCCATGGCTACTCCCTGTGCCCGCCCGAGCTTCAGCATGGACTGTACGTTCTTCGCATAGAAAGGAGCCTCGATCGCAATCTCATCCGGACAATGGGTATCGATCAGTTCCACGGTACGCTCGAAGATATGCTTAAGCTTCAGATAAGGGTCGGAATAGGACTTGAGTACCAGCTCGTTCATCTGGATGAATTCCATGTGGTCGCCCCGCGCGGAAATCAAACCGAACCCCATGATGGTGGTTCCGGGATCAATACCTAAAATGATGGTTTCCTGCGTCATTATGTCCTGAGAATTATGGGGAGGCGCACCTTAATCCCCACGTATTGTCCCCTCTTGATTGCCGGTGATACCGTGACGGCATTTCGACTCGCAAACAGGTTGCTGAAGCTGGCCTGAAGATCTTCCTTCAGACTGGGAAGCAACCGCTCTACGGTAGGATTGGTCTCGATCTGATCCAGATTGATGAACCCATCGGGGTCGATAGTAAAATCCACGAAGACCCGCTCGTTCATGTCCTCTTCGATCTCGTAAGAGAGGCCCTCTATGGCCGAAGCCAGGTATACAATCAGGGTCTGCTCGAAGCAACCCCGCATGGCCTCCAGGGACTCCTGCTCCGGACACACATCGAACAGGGGATAACTATCCACCGTGTCCCAGCTGTCGTCGTTCAGTGCCGCCCAAACCCGTTCCTCCGCCAGTTCCTGTTCGGATTTGAAATAATCACAGGATACCAGCAATACATTGAGGAAAACAAGAACGGCCCCCCGGAGCATACGCCTAAATTTCCCTAAAATTACTACTTTCCTATATAGTCGGTACCGTGAGGCCTCAAGGCCTCCCCGCACCTCAGCAGTCCGTGACGAGCCCAACTCGTGCAAAAGCGGCACATATGGGACTTCCACGGTTATAAAAATCTGTCATTCTGACACTTACGATTTTGGATCAAGATTTCATGTCGAATTAATATAGCCCCCGGGTAATGGGTATATTTTTTGTTTACCTTGTAACGTTCTTGACTGTACTCAGACTTATTATTCAGACATGGATATTGCACTGCTCATCATCGCTTTCATCTTCATGGTGATCGCTGTCTTCGGCAGCTTTCTGCCTGTAATACCCGGCCCTCCTCTGAGCTGGATAGGGCTGCTTTTACTGTATCTGACCAAGCCCATAACCCTGGACTATTGGGTACTGGGAGTTACTTTCGGTATCATGATTATAGTTACTATACTGGACTACTGGATCCCGGCACTGGGAACCCGGAAATTCGGGGGCAGCAAGGCTGGTATGGTTGGTACCTTACTAGGACTGATGATTGCCGTTGCCTTTCCCTTCGTGCTCGGTATTTTCGGTATCATCGTATGGCCCTTCTTCGGTGCCATGGTGGGGGAACTGATTAATCAGACTCCTCGTAAGAAGGCACTCCGGGCGGCCTTCGGCTCCTTCCTGGGCTTTCTCACCGGCACCTTCCTCAAGTTTGTGCTGACCATGTCTTTCTTTGCCTTCTTTACCATTAAGGTATGGGAATACAAACAGGAACTGTTGCCATTCCTGTTCCGTGAGGGCGGGCTTCAGTTGTGGTAAGCCTGCATTGTCCAGACCAGGTGCGGTGCACTTGACTTTTGATGTCTTTTGGGTGAACTCAGTCCAGCCATTCTACCTTGGCTGTCGCCTCCCCCCTTTCGCCTTCGGGAATCTCCTGTTCGTAATACCCCATATATAGAAGTCCGAGGCATTTTTCCCCGGGCTGCAAGGGAATAAACCGGTGCATTTCGGATATCAGGCCCGGCGAGCTCCAGTAGCAGCCGATGCCTAGTTCCGTACATCCCAGCCAGATATTCTGTACCGCCATGGCCGTGGCGGCCAGTTCCTCCCAGGCCGGCAGGCGCTCGTCCGGGTCCCGCTGCATACAGATCAGGATCACCGCAGCGGATTTCTGGGGGTTCTCCCTGAGCTTCCGCATTTTGAGTTTCTTGGGCTTCTCGGCGGTCTGCTCATAGGTGGCCGCCAGAAACTCCCCGAGTTCCTGTCGCTTGTCCCCGGTGATAACCTTGAACCGCCAGGGTTCGGTTTTCTTGTGGGTGGGTGCCCAGTTGGCAGCATCCAGGAGTTTCTCGATTATAGGCCTGGGGATGGGTTTGTCGATATACTGTGCGGGAAAAACGGACCGGCGCCTCTTGATGATGTCGAATATGTCAGCCATGGGGTTCGATTTTGTGCCGGGCCTTACCCGGAATCCTGCTGCGGAGTTTCCTTACTGCCCTGACGCTATTTAATCCGCTCATTCCCCGCAGTTCGTATTTGAAAAATACAAAAAAAGCCTCCCAGATGGAAAGCCTTTGGTTGGCTCCTGCTTTTCCTTCGCAGGTCCGCCACGATAAGGTTCCTTTCGGTCCCTTACCTCACACACGATAACAAAGATATACAGGATTTCGGACTAGCCTCTGCTTTTACCTATTTATTTAAGCCCGTTATGTTTCGGTCCCGTGCGGCCTGGCCAACGCGAGCTCCGGTTATGGTTGAAATATAATTATTGGATATATTCCACAAAACGGATTATTTCCATATTTTTATTCCCCCAAAAATATGCTGTGGAAAAGACCATACTGCATCTTGACCTGGACACCTTTTTCGTGTCCGTGGAGCGCCTCCTGAACCGGGAACTGCGCCATAAGCCCATACTGGTAGGCGGAACCAGCGACCGGGGAGTGGTAGCCGCCTGCAGCTACGAAACCCGTTCCTTCGGAGTCCACTCGGGCATGCCGATGAAGATGGCCCGGGAGCTCTGTCCGGAAGCCGTAGTGATCCGCGGGAATGCCGGCACCTACAGCCGCTATTCCGACATGGTCACGGACATCATCAAAGAAGAGGTCCCCATATTCGAAAAATCCAGTATAGACGAGTTCTATGCAGACCTCTCCGGGATGGACCGCTTCTTCGGTTGCTACAAATACGCTACCGAAATGCGTCAGAAAATTATAAGGGAAACCGGCCTGCCCCTCTCTTTTGGCCTGTCGGTAAACAAAGTGGTTTCCAAGGTGGCTACGGGAGAGGCGAAACCCAACGATCAAATCAAGATCGACCACGGATTCGAGAAACCCTTCCTGGCTCCCCTTTCGGTACGCAAGATTCCGATGGTAGGGAGTAAGACCTACCAGACGCTGCGCTCGCTGGGGGTGCGGCAGGTGCGCACCGTACAGGAAATGCCGATCGACCTGATGCAACGGGTACTGGGCGAACAGGGCAGGGTAATCTGGAAGCGGGCCAACGGCATCGACCACAGCCCGGTAGTACCCTTCTGCGAGCGCAAGTCCATTTCGACCGAGCGCACCTTCGACCGGGATACCATAGACGTAAAGCGCCTGAAGGGTATACTGATCGCCATGACGGAAAACCTGGCCTACCAGCTCCGGCGGGGGGAAAAGCTCACGGCCTGCATAGCGGTAAAGATTCGTTACTCGGATTTTAGCACCCACACCCGCCAGCTCCGCATCCCTTACACCAGTGCAGATCACCTGCTGATCCCCCGCATACTGGACCTGTTTGGCAGGCTCTACAACAAACGGATGCGGGTCCGCCTGATCGGGGTACGCTTCAGCCACCTGGTCTCGGGAAGTTACCAGATCAATCTGTTCGAAGACAACGAAGAAACCCTGAACCTCTACCGGGCGATGGACCACATCCGAGACCGCTATGGGGACCGTTCGGTCCTGCGCGCCGCGGCCATGGGGTCCCGAACCATAGGCAGGATGTATAACCCCTTCAACGGGGAGCCCCCCACCCTGCTGGCCCACCGAAAGCAATAGCTAAGCGTATGTACCTGAACTGCCATACCTATTACAGCCTGCGCTACGGCACCTTCTCGGAAGTGGAGCTCCTCCGGATGGCCCGTGACAACGGTATCGGCCGGATTGCACTTACCGATATCAACAACACCTCGGCCTGCCTGAGCTTCGTACGCCGGGCGGAAGAATACGGGATCACCCCTTTGCTGGGGATCGACTTCCGCAACGGAGCGGAGCCCTGTTTTGTAGGGCTGGCACGCAACAACGAGGGGTTTCGGGAACTGAATGACTTCCTGTCTGAGCATCTGCACGAGAAGCGCGAATTTGCGCGGCGGGCACCCCACTTCAGACGGGCCTGGGTCATCTACCCCTTCGAGACCGTGCTGCTGAACGAACAGACGGAATTCGACACGCACGAGTTTATAGGAATCTCGATCCGGGACCTGAGGAGGCTGCCATTTTCCAGGTTGATACATCACAGGGACAAACTAGTCCTCATGCAGCCGGTGACCTTCCGCAACCGGCGCGACTTCAACCTGCATCGCCTGCTGAGGGCCATCGACGGCAACACCCTGCTGAGCAAGCTACCGGAAAGCGAACTGGCCGATCCGGAATCCTGCATGTACCCCGTGGAGAACATGGTTCAGGTATTCGCGGAATACCCTTTTATACTGGAGAACACCAGGCGGTTGATGGAACAGTGCGAGATCAGCTTCGACTTCTCGGCGGACCGCAGGCCCCAGAACCAGGAGAGCTATACCGGGAGTACGGCCAAGGACGAGGTGTTACTCGAGCGCCTGTGCCGGGAAGGCCTCCCCTACCGCTACCGGGAGGTCACCCTGGAGATTCGCAGCCGCATCCGAAAGGAACTGGAACTGATCAAGGCCAAGGACTTCGTATCCTATTTCCTGATCAACTGGGACATCGTGTCGTACGCGCGCAAACGCGGGTTTCACTACGTGGGTCGGGGCAGCGGGGCCAACAGCGTGGTCGCCTACCTGCTCAGGATTACCGATGTGGACCCCATGGAACTCGACCTGTACTTCGAGCGCTTTATCAACCTGTACCGCGCGAACCCACCCGACTTCGATATCGACTTCTCCTGGAGGGACCGGGAGGAGATGACCCGCTACATCTTCGATCGCTTTCCCCATGTATGCCTGCTTGGCTCTTACGTCACCTTTCAGGACCGGGGCATACTGCGCGAACTCGGCAAGGTGTTCGGGCTGCCCAAGGAGGAAATCGACCGTTTGGGAAGCGGTGTACAACCCGGTCCAAGGGGGAAAAACGACCATATCACCGAGGTGATCCTGCGCTACCTGCCGCTTTTCCGGGACATACCCAACTACCTGAGCATACACGCCAGCGGCATCCTCATTAGCCAGAGACCCATCCACTATTTCGGTGCTACCCACCTGCCACCCAAAGGATTTCCGACCACCCAATTCGATATGATCGCGGCGGAAGACGCCGGTCTCTACAAGTTCGACATACTCGCACAGCGGGGCCTGGGCAAAATCAAGGAGACTCTGGAAATCCTGAGCTACAACCGGCCCGAAGAAGCCGAAGAGGTCGACATACACGATATCCGCCGATTCAAGGAGGATCCCGTTGTAAACGAACTGATCCGCACGGCCCAGTGCATAGGGTGTTTTTACGTGGAATCCCCGGCCATGCGGATGCTGCTGACCAAGCTGGGCGTCGATAACTACCTGGGGCTGGTGGCCGCCAGTTCCATTATTCGACCCGGGGTATCCAAGAGCGGTATGATGCGCGAGTACATTCTCCGTCACCGGGATCCGGAACGCGCACAACGAGAGGCTCACCCGGTAATGCTCGACATCATGCCCGACACCTATGGCGTAATGGTCTACCAGGAGGACGTGATCAAGGTGGCCCACCACTTCGCGGGCCTGGACCTGGGGGAGGCCGATGTACTGCGCCGGGGAATGAGTGGCAAATACCGGTCCCTGGAGGAATTCGAGAAGATCCGGGAGAAGTTCATCCACAACTGCCGGAACAAGGGCTATTCCGAGGAACTCGTACAGGAGGTCTGGCAGCAAGTGGCGAGCTTTGCCGGTTATGCCTTCGCCAAGGGGCACTCCGCCTCCTACGCGGTCGAGAGCTACCAGAGCCTGTTCCTCCGCGCCTACTTCCCGCTGGAGTACGCCGTGGCCGTACTCAATAACGGCGGGGGATTCTACCGCCCCGAATTCTACATACACGATGCGCGCATGCAGGGAGCGGACATACACCCCCCCTGTATCAACCGCAGCTTCATGGCAAACCGCATATACGGGAAGCAGATCTACCTGGGATTCATGTACGTACGCGAACTGGAAGAGCGGCTGGTTTTTCGCATACTGGAAGAGCGCAGGCGGAGCGGTAGTTTTACCTCCCTGGAGGATTTCCTCGATCGGATTCACGCCTCACTGGAGCAGGTACGACTGCTGGTTCGCGTGGGTGCCTTCCGATCCTTCGGACCAAACAAACACGAACTTCTCTGGAAGGTACACCTGCTGCTGTCCAGGGATAACCGACCCGCCGAACAGCCCAAACTTTTCGCGGCCCAGCAGCCCCGTTTCGAAATTCCCAGCCTGAGCGTGGATCGGCTGGAAGAGGCCTACGAACAGATCGAACTCCTGGGCTTTCCCCTGGTCAGCCCCTTCGAACTCCTGGAACACCCGCCCCAGCACACTCTGGGACAGAAAGACCTGGAGCAGTACAGGAATCGGACCATCGAGCTTTACGGCTACCTGGTCACCGTCAAACCCACCCGGACCCATAAGGGCGACCGCATGTCCTTCGCTACCTTTATCGACCAACAGGGGGCAGTGTTCGACGCTGTGCTCTTCCCGCCGGTGGCCGCCAAATACCCGTTCAGGGGCAGGGGCATCTACCGGGTCCGCGGCAAGGTCGCCAGCGAATTCGACTTCCTGAGTATCGAGGTGGATTACCTGCACAAGGAGGCGTATATACCCGACCCGCGCTACAGCGACCCCAAGGGGGGCCGGGCAAGACTTGACCCAAGAACTGAGTCCAGAGATAGTCAGAGTTAAAGTTACATAAAGGCCGTGATGCCGGTAATATCGGCACCGGTGATTAGCAGGTGAATGTCATGGGTGCCCTCATAGGTCACCACGCTTTCGAGATTCATCATATGACGCATGATGGGGTAGTCTCCCATGATACCCATACCTCCGAGTATCTGTCGGGATTCCCTGGCAATCTTAAGGGCCATTTCCACATTGTTCCTTTTGGCCATGGATATCTGGGCGCTGCTGGCTCGGTCCTCGTTCTTGAGCTGTCCGAGGCGAAGGACCAGCAACTGGGCCTTGGTGATCTCGGTTATGCTCTCTGCCAGTTTCTTCTGCTGCAGCTGAAATCCCGCTATGGGCTTACCAAACTGCTCCCGCTCCTTGGCATAGCGCAGGGCTGTATCATAACAATCCATGGCCGCTCCTATGGCACCCCAGGCAATGCCGTAGCGCGCAGAATCCAGGCAACTCAGTGGTGCCCCGAGTCCACTCCTGCCGGGAAGCAGGTTTTCCTTGGGAACGCGGACATTATCGAAGATCAGTTCACCCGTAGCCGATGCCCTGAGCGACCATTTCCCGTGGGTCTCCGGAGTGCTGAAGCCCTCCATGCCGCGCTCCACAATCAGACCGTGGATGCGGCCTTCCTCGTTTTTGGCCCATACGACGGCGATATCGGCAAAGGGTGAATTCGAGATCCACAGCTTGGCGCCGTTGAGCAGAAAATGATCTCCCTGATCAGTATACCGGGTCTCCATGCCCCCGGGATTCGATCCGTGGTTCGGCTCGGTAAGACCGAAGCAACCCATCATCTTGCCAGAGGCTAATTTCGGCAGGAATTTCTTGCGCTGTTCCTCCGTTCCGTATTTGAAGATCGGATACATCACCAGTGAAGACTGAACCGAGGCCGTAGAACGTATACCACTATCGCCCCGCTCAATCTCCTGCATGATCAGGCCATAGGAGATCTGGTCCAAGCCGGCCCCCCCGTATTCCTCCGGGATATAGGGCCCAAATGCCCCGATTTCCGCCAGTCCACCAATTACGGATTTGGGGAATTCAGCCCGTTGGGCATGCTCCTCGATTATGGGCGACACCTCCTTCTTGACCCAGGAGCGTGTGGCGTCCCGGACCAGTTTGTGTTCATCGGTCAACAGCTCGTCCATCAGGTAATAATCGGGGGATTCGAACAAGTCGGGTTTCATGCTGGGTGATTTTCATCAAATTTACGAAGCTCCCGCTAGAACCGGGAGATTCGCTTGTATAATACGCTCACAAATCAAGGTAGAAATCCGCGGTGAGGCGGATGTATTCCCTACTATAGTTGCCCTCTGCATCCCCTATGCACAATTCATCCTCTTCCCGCCGATTTGCAGGTACCTTGACCCATTCACTTAGAATGCGTTTGCAGGGGCCGCCGATTCGGGTTCGAATTCGGGTCAGGCGACTGGGAAACCAACCCGCAAGTGCGGCCCCCTCCTCAATCTCTGAAAAGGTGTCCCCCGGCCAGATCAGCGAAAAACGCGCCTCACTGCTACTCAGATTGAATGCCTGCCGAAACAAGGTTGAAGGAGGAAGAGCAGAGGTGTTCCTTGCGCGGCCCCGCCCGCCCGGCCGTTTAGATGTGGATGCGCTGTGAAACGGGGGGTTACTGATTATCCCGTGAAAGAGATCGGAAAAAGCAGGAGGATCGGCAAAATCTCCAATAATGCATTCCAGACGGTCCGACCAGGGGGATTCCATGAAATTCTCCGCAGACTGCAGAGCGGCCTCTTCCTCAATCTCGAGGGCGGTCAGGACTGCCTCGGGATAGCGCTGAGCCAATTGCAGGGATATCAGCCCTGAACCGCTACCCACATCGAGGATTCGGACCCGGCCATCCGGAATCCTGGCCCAGGCGCCTAGCAATATACCGTCTGTACCGACCTTCATGGCGCAGCGATCGTGCCGCACGAAGAACTGTTTAAATCTGAAATATTCCCTGGATAACTGCTGGTGATCCGACATTCGCTCGAGGCTAAGAGCGGTATTACAGGTACAGGTCGATCAGCCCTTCCGGGGCCATGACATGGAGGACCCGACCTTCGCGGTCCACCTTACTAACGGTATCATCGGTTACGGGCAACAGCCATTCCTTGCCCTTCCACTCGATGTAGGCCATGACCTGTCCGCCGGTGTCGTCTATACGACTCAGGGTACCTACCTCGCCCCTATTCACATCTTCGATGCGAAATCCGATGACTTCGTGATAATAGAACTTGTTGCCTTCCAGCCTGGGAAGCATGTCCAACGGCAAATAGGCCTCGCAACCGATCAGTGCGTCCGCATCGGCCTCGGTATCCACTCCCTCGAAGGCGATTCGCAGCAAATCGGATTTATGAAGTTTACATCGCTCCATAAAAAAAGGAACCAGCGTTCCCCTGAGATCGAGGAACACGGACTCCAATTCTAAATATTGTTCGGGATTATCCGAATCCAGCTTAAGCAGCAATTCTCCCTTAAAGCTGTACTTCGAAACGATCTTACCGAGATAAAAGCAGGCCTCTATGTCCATGGCCTTATGCCTACTCTCCGGTCTTCTCTTCTTCTGAATCCGCAGGAGTGTCCTCGGCAGCAGGGGCCTCTTTCTCAGCCTTGGGCTCTTCAGCAGGAGCTTCCTCAGTGGCAGCAGCCTCCTTTTCAGCAGGGGCTTCTTCGGCTGGAGTCTCTTCGGCAACCTCAGCTTCCGCTGTTTCCGCAGTGGCCTCTTCGCCTTCTGCAGCTGCCTCCTCTACCTCGGGCTCAGGGGCCAGGGCCGCAATTCGCTCCTCGTTTACCTTTCGTTCGGCTTCCAGAGCCTTGGCTCGAGCCTCTTGCTTGGCCTTGTCCAGTCCATCAATCTTGTCCTGTATCCGCTGCTGCTTTTCCTTTAACCAGGCCTGAAAACGTTCCTCTACCTGCTCTTCGGTCAGGGCACCCTTATTCATACCCATCAGCAGGTGGTGCTTCATCATAACCCCCTTGTAAGAGAGTATGGCGCGGGCAGTATCGGATGGCTGAGCGCCGTTTTGTAACCATTTTACGGAGCTGTCCACGTCCAGATCTATGGTCGCGGGATTGGTGTTCGGATTATAGGTTCCGAGTTTTTCGAGGAATTTTCCATCCCTCTTGGCCCTTGAATCGGCGGCCACTACCCAATAGAAGGGTTTACCTTTTTTTCCGTGTCGCTGAAGACGAATACGTACTGGCATATCACATTAATTTGTGTGAGGTTCACGACCCCACCGATGATTAATTCTAGAAATTTCGAGGCGCAAATATACAAATCTTCGCGCATGTTCGGAACACATACTAGGTAATTTTTCATCCTGTTACTCTTTAGGTTGGCGCAGATGAGGCGCTGGTTGAAACTTCTGAAAGAGCCATTCGAGCCTCCCGAACTAGTGACTCCTTTTTAGTTTTCAACAAGTGAAAAAGTCCGGTAACCCCCACGGCAGACCACCTGTTCGAAACCGTATTTTTGAAAGACCGATACGCGATTCGGCATACGCCCCGAATCCGTTTTCACAAAGCCTTCGCCTATGTACCTGATTTTCGATACAGAAACCACCGGACTGCCTAAGAACCGGAACGCCCCAATAACCGATACGGATAACTGGCCCCGCTGTGTGCAGCTGGCCTGGCAGATTCACGACGGAGAGGGCAGGCTGGTCGAGAATCGGGATTTCCTGATCAGGCCGGATGGGTACGAAATACCTTTCGAATCCGAAAAGGTCCACGGAATCTCCACGGCCCTGGCCGAGGCAGAAGGGGTGCCACTACAAGAGGTACTCGAGGCCTTCGAAACCGCACTGGGGCAGGTGGAATTTGTGGTCGGACACAACCTGAATTTCGATCTCAACGTGATGGGATGCGAACAGGTTCGGGCAGGCTTTGATAGTAAACTACTGGAGCTGCCCGTACTGGACACCTGTACCGAGGAGACGGCAAAACTCTGCCGCATACCGGGAGGACGCGGAGGCAAGTTCAAGCTCCCAACGCTCACGGAACTGCACGAATTCCTGTTCCAGTCACCCTTCGAGGAGGCCCACAATGCTACGGCGGACGTGGAAGCCACTACGCGCTGCTTCCTGGAACTCATCCGCCGTCAGGAATTTTCTGCCGAGCAACTCGGTGTTACCAAGGGGTATTTCGATGCCTTTAGAAAAGCACAGCCCGACCCCATCAAGGCGGTCGGCCTGGAACATGTTAACCTGAAAGAAGCATCCCTGGCCTTTCGACCAGAGGAACGGGAGGTTCCGACCAGAACCCAAGTCGAACTGGGTGAGGAATGGGAACAGGCACCCTTTGCTCACCTGCACAACCACAGCCAATATTCGGTTCTGCAATCCACCATGTCGCCCCAGGACCTGGTTGAGGCGGCAGCAGAATTTGGTTGTACTGCCGTTGCCATTACCGATCACGGCAACCTGATGGGAGCCTTTAAGTTTGTATCCGCTGTGCAGGCCATGAATGCTAAGCTTAGTGAGGCCCAGACTGAATCAGGTGCATCCGGAGATGCCCGGCAAATCAAACCCATAATCGGGGTGGAATTTCAGGTCTGCAAGGATCACAAAGACCAGAGCAACAAGGATAATGGCTACCGGATCGTGGTGCTGGCGAAGAACAAACAGGGATACCTGAATCTGGCCAAGCTCTCTTCCGTCTCTTTCACCGAAGGGTTCTACTACGTTCCCAGAATCGATCGCGAACTCCTGGAGTCGTATAAAGATGAGCTGATCGTGCTCTCCGGCGGAATGGAAGGGGAAATTCCTTCCAAAATCCTTAATTACGGGGAAAACCAGGCCGAAGAGGCACTTCTGTGGTGGAAGGAAACCTTCGGACAAGACTTCTACCTGGAAATCATGCGACACGGGCAGGAGGACGAAGACCGGGTAAACGAGGTGCTCTTACGCCTGGCCGAAAAACACGAAATTCCCCTGGTCGCCACCAACAACACCTACTACCGTTACAAGGAAGATGCAGAGGCCCACGATATCTTGCTCTGCGTAAAGGACGGAGAGAAAAAAGAGACGCCCATAGGACGTGGACGCGGGTTCCGCTACGGTTTGCCCAATAGCGAGTACTATTTCAAGTCCCCGGCTGAGATGAAGGAGCTTTTTCGCGACCTGCCCGAATGCATCCTGAACATACAGGAGATCGTGGACAAGGTCGAGCCCTATGAACTCGCACGAGATGTGCTGCTTCCCATATTCGAAATTCCCGAGGAATTCCGGGACCCGGAAGACGAGAAAGACGGCGGCCACCGGGGCGAGAATGCCTACCTGAAACACCTTACCTACCTCGGGGCGGAAAAGCGGTACGGCACTCTGACTACCGAGATCAGGGAACGCATCGACTTCGAGTTGGAAACCATTGCCCATTCGGGTTATCCGGGCTATTTCCTGATCGTCGAGGACCTGATTCGGGAGGCCCGTAACATGGGGGTTTCGGTTGGCCCGGGCCGGGGATCGGCCGCGGGCTCCGTAGTCGCATACTGCCTGGAGATCACCAATATCGACCCCATTCATTACGACCTGCTCTTCGAGCGCTTCCTGAACCCCGACCGGGTGTCCCTGCCCGATATCGATATCGACTTTGATGACGAAGGCCGGGGCAAGGTACTGGATTATGTGATCGACAAATACGGATCCAACCAGGTGGCCCAGATCATTACTTACGGTACCATGGCGGGTAAATCGTCCATAAGGGATACCGCCCGGGTGATGGACCTGCCGCTGCAGGACGCAGACCGCCTGGCCAAGTACCTGCCCGAAATGAACAAGTTGAACAAGGTTCTGGACATGGAAGAGGCCGATATCCGAAAGAAGTTTCGGAGCGAACAGATCGAGGGAATCATGCAGCTTCGGGCGCTGATGGATTCCGATTCGGAGGAAGGGAAGATCGTCCGAATGGCACGGGTCATGGAAGGTTCGGTACGGAGTACGGGTATACATGCCTGCGGGGTAATCATCACCCCGGACGACATGACCAAGTTCGTACCCATCGCCAATTCCAAGGAATCCCACCTGAATGCGACTCAGTTCGACAACTCCGTGGTGGAGAGTGCCGGGCTGCTCAAGATGGATTTCCTGGGCCTTAAGACCCTCTCGCTGATCAAGGATACCGTCAAAATAGTCAAGGCGCGTTCGGGGGTTGAACTCGATCCGGAGAACTTCCCTCTGGATGATGCCAAGACCTATGAGCTGTTTCAGAGAGGGGAAACAATTGGCATCTTCCAGTACGAATCCAAAGGGATGCAGAAGTACCTCAAGGAACTCAAGCCCACGGTATTCGACGACCTGATCGCCATGAATGCCTTGTATCGTCCCGGGCCCCTGGAATACATTCCAAGTTTTATTGCCCGTAAGCACGGACTGGAACAGATCAGCTACGACCTGCCAGCCATGGAAGAATACCTGCAGGTCACCTACGGGATCACCGTCTATCAGGAGCAGGTAATGCGGCTTTCTCAGAAGCTTGCCGGATTCAGTAAGGGCGACGCCGATGTCCTCCGCAAGGCGATGGCGAAAAAGAAGTTCGACCTGATCGAGAAGCTGCGTCCGCAATTCATCGAAGGGGGAGTGAAGAACGGTCACCCCAGGGAGATCCTGGAAAAAATCTACAAGGATTGGGAGGCCTTTGCAAGTTATGCGTTCAACAAGAGCCATTCGACCTGCTATGCGTTTATCGCTTACCAGACGGCCTACCTCAAGGCCCACTATCCGGCCGAATACATGGCCGCCGTACTCTCCAACAACATGAACCACCTGGAGACGGTTACTTTTTTCATGGAAGAATGCCGACGCATTGGTCTACCCGTTTTGGGGCCTGATGTCAATGAATCGTTTTTCAAGTTCGGGGTAAATAAGGACAACGCCATACGGTTCGGCCTGGGCGCCATACGCGGAGTGGGCAAGGGTGCCGTTGAGACCATAGTGGAAGAACGCAAGGCCAATGGTACCTTCGATTCCGTCTTCGACCTGGCCAAGAGGATCGACCTGAGGGCGGCGAACAAGAAGGCATTCGAAAACATGGCGCTGGCTGGTGCCTTCGATTCCCTGGGTAACCACCACCGGGCTCAGTACTTCTTTACCGATGCCAACGGTATACCCTTTCTGGATAAGGCCGTTCGCTTCGGGCAAAAGTATCAGGAGGGGAAGAATTCCATGCAGGTAAACATCTTCGGCGAGGCCGAGGAATCCTTCCTGCAGACCCCTGAGTTTCCGGAATGTGAGGAATGGGGAACCATGGAGAAGCTTCGAAAGGAAAAGGAAGTGGTCGGACTCTATCTCTCCGGGCATCCCCTGGACGATTTCAAAATGGAGATCGAATATTTCTGCAATATCAACCTGCACGACCTGAATACCGATCTCCAGGGCCTGGTCGGTAAAGAGGTGAATGTGGCGGGCATACTCACTTCGGTAGAGCATCGGGTATCCCGACAAGGCAAAGGATTCGGGATCTTTACCCTGGAAGATTACGAGGATTCCTATCAGTTCCGCATTTTCGGGGAGGAATACCTGAAGTATCAGCACTTCCTGGCACCCAATACGTTCCTATTCTTACGGCTACAGATTCAGGCGGGTTGGGAAGACAAAAGGACCGGGGAACTCAGAGAGCCACGCATCAAGTACGTGGATTTCCGCCAGCTTCAGGATGTCATGGAACACTACGCCCGAAAGATCACCCTGCACATGCCCCTGAAGAGCCTGCAGGAGCAGCGCATTCGCAAACTGTTGGAGGCCATTGGCAACTTCAAAGGAGAGAAAAACCTGTTTGTAAGCATATACGAACCGGAAGAAGACATACAGGTTGACCTCAGCAGTCGCAGCTGCCAGGTTCGTATCGACCGGGATTTTCTGAAATGGCTGGAGGAAGAATCCTTGCATTACAAGCTGAACTGACCCGAGTAGGATGACCCTGCTGCCCCGGGTCCTCAACGGGTATCCGCTTTGTAAGGAATCACTAAAAATTTGACTAATTTAGCGAATCAAAACATCGTAAAAATGGCCTTAGAAATAACAGATGCCACCTTCGAAGAAGTCGTCCTCAATAGTGATAAACCTGTAATTGTCGACTTTTGGGCGGCCTGGTGTGGACCCTGCCGGATGGTGGGTCCCATAATCGAAGAAATCAGCAACGAATACGAAGGCAAGGCCATCGTCGGAAAGGTCGATGTCGATACCAATACCCAGTATGCAGCGAAATACGGTATCCGCAGTATCCCCACGGTGATCGTATTCAAGGATGGAGAAATCGTTAATCGTTTCGTAGGGGTTTCCGATAAGAGTACCTATACCGGTGCATTGGAAGCAGTCCTCTAAACATTCCATAAGTTTTAAGGAAGCCTGGCCCTTTTGGCCGGGCTTTTTTGTAGATTTTACCCATGGATATCCGGTCTGAACTTGATAATGCCCCCCTATTCACCCATCTGGAGCTGCTGGCCCGTCAGGTGGTGGAGGGATTTATGAGCGGAATTCACAAAAGTCCCTTTCACGGCTTCTCCTCCGAATTTGCCGAACACAAAATCTACAATAAGGGCGAGAGTACGCGCTATATCGACTGGAAACTCTATGCCCGGACCGACAAATTATACACCAAGACTTTCGAGGAAGAAACCAACCTGCGCTGCCACTTTATACTGGACAACTCGGCCTCGATGTACTATCCGGAGGTCAGGGAACTCTCGCTTACTTCTCTGAACAAAATTGGCTTTAGCGTGCTGGGCATAGCCGCCCTCATGCATACTCTGAAGAAGCAACATGATGCCGTTGGCCTCAGTATCTACTCCGACGATTACCACTTCTCCTCCCGGGAGATGAGCAATGAGCGACACTATCAGCGGCTACTCACTGAACTGAATCAGGTTGGTAACCATAAGGGGCCCTTAGGAGAGCGGAGCCGAACCTATGAATACCTGCATCAGATCGCAGAAAAAATTCATCGACGCAGCCTAATATTCCTGTTTTCCGATCTGCTCCAGACCGAGGTCACGGATACCGAACTTTTTGAGGCACTGAGGCACCTGAAATACAACAAGCACGACGTGGTGGTATTTCACGTCCTGGATGAGGAGACCGAGGTCAATTTCGACTTCGACAATACCCCCCGCCGGTACATCGATATGGAGACGGGCCGGAGACTGGATCTCTACGCCGACGCGGTTCGAAAGAACTATCAGGATCGAATGCATCACTACCTGCACGAACTCCAGCTTCAGTGTGCCAAATACAAAATTAAATACGTTCCGGTAGACATTCAGAGGCCTTTCGATCAGGTACTGAATCAATTTTTTATCGAACGTCGCTCTTTTGGTTAATTTAGCGTTACTACAAGACCAAACCATGTACACAGATTTAATCAGTTATGAACTCGCCGACGGAGTTACCGAGGAGCAGCTCCGCGAGGTTTGTGAGCGAGTATACCGCGAGTGGATGCGCGATCTGCCCGGTTTCGTGAAGTGGGAAATTCACAAGGCCATGGACGGCACCTTTACCGATGTGGTGCGCTGGGAATCGCGGGAACACGCCAAGGCATCGGAGGAAAAGATGTCCGAGGTACCCAATCTCAATGAATGGCAGGCGTGCTATGATATGGAGTCCATAAAGAACAAGCAACTCTCTCGGGTAGTGAAGTTTCACGCTCCGGGAGTGGATTAATCCCACCGGATTCCGCCCTATCGGCGTTCCGATTTGCCCAACTTTTTTGTTGTCGATGAAAAAGACTTCGACTATATTTGCACCCGCCTTTAAGGCAAAGCCACACAATCCGTCGGATTGTTGACTACCAGGTCCGGTAGTTCAGTTGGTTAGAATACCTGCCTGTCACGCAGGGGGTCGCGGGTTCGAGTCCCGTCCGGACCGCAGAACAAGCAAAACCCTTAGCACGAAAGTGCTTAGGGTTTTTCTTTTGAAAGCTGCAAGAGCTTGCTCTTCGCAGATTGAATAAAGAAAAATCCTGAGCTGCGAAGCAGCGGAAGGGTTTTGCTTGTTTTGTAGCAGCCACCCCTTGGGCCCTTTTCGCAGCGCCAGCGGAGAAAAGAATCCCGTACCTAATTTCTTCCGTAAGGTAAATTTCATTTAGAGGCTCTTGAGCTCGCTCAAAGGAGCGGAGAAATGGAAAAGGACTCAGCTGCGAAGCAGCGGAAGGGTTTTGCTTGTTTTGTAGCAGCCACCCCTTGGGCCCTTTTCGCAGCGCCAGCGGAGAAAAGAATCCCGTCCGGACCTCAGCATAAGCCCAGTAGACGGGAGTGTTCGCTTAACCCCGACACCGTAAAGCGAACACTCCTAATCGGCTGATATCTAAACTCGAAAATCTTGCTAGACTTTCCACGCCGAAACCATAGCCCAACTGTTCAACCTTCCTCCTTGCCAGACGATCCAACCACATCCTGGAAAATCACAGAGCCAAAACAGATCCGGGACAGAGATATTTCATAAAACGGACAATTTTCATATCGAAATCGCATATCGCGATACAGAATATTTATGATGAGCACCTTTCAACAAATGAAACCCCAAGACTTGGTGGTCCTCGCCAAACTTGTGGTTATCGGGGATTTGGGGATTACCCAGGTATCTCTGGCCCAAACCCTATACCTGAGCCAGTCTGAAATAAGTGCCTCCCTGGGGAGATCTGCCTACGCCGGACTATTATATAGTGACAGGAGAGACGTAAACCGGAAGTTATTATTTGATTTTATTCAATATGGGTTGAGGGTAGTTTTTCCGCAACATCCTGGTAATATTGTACGAGGCACCCTAACATCTCATAGTGCACCTCCCCTGGTAACTTCAATTGATAGTGAGCAAGATTATGTTTGGCCTTACTCCAAAGGACTTGCAAGAGGCCAAAGTATTGCCCCACTTTACCCAACTGTTCCCCAGGCTATCCTTCTAGATGAACAACTTTACGAAATGCTAGCCCTTTTTGACGCGATACGGGTAGGGCGAGTCAGGAAAAAAAACCTGGCCCTTGAACACCTGGAAAAGCGAATCTTGTGAAGAACTCATTTATTAATCGGGAAGCCACCAAAAAAGTTGCCAAGGCATTGGGAGACTTGAACGAGCAGGTTGTCTATGTGGGCGGTGCTATGGTAAGCCTGTATATCGACGATCCGGCCACAGAAGATATCCGTCCTACCAAAGATATTGACCTAACTTTTCAGGTAGCCAGTTATGCTAAACTAGAGGCCCTTCGTGAAGCCCTCGTAGACCGCGGATTTACTCAATCTGCCGAGGATACCGTCAATTGCCGTTTTCGATTTGAAGACCTGAAAGTCGATGTAATGGCTACGGAAGAAGTAGGCTGGGCTCCTTCCAATCCCTGGTTTAAGAAAGGGTTTGAAAAATCGATCCCTGTTCAATTGGATGAAACGATTATTCGTGTACTCCCCCTACCCTATTTCCTGGCTACCAAACTAGCAGCCTTTTTTGACCGGGGCATTATGGATATTTACGCCAGTCATGATCTTGAAGACCTTTTGTAATTATTCAATTATACTACTACTATTGACAATCAAGTATTGGCTTCTTACGAGGAGGTTAGGGCTTATATAGGGCCTGCTGATTTTCTCTGAACCCCTGTTCAATGTGTTGATAAACAATATTTTGTGTGGACAAGTAATCGGGTTTTACGAGTGTAAAATGCACAGATAGGGGTAAAATCCGTGCAT
>CAZKFM010000013.1:0-71788 GCA_964552195.1 uncultured Flavobacteriaceae bacterium | reverse complement strand
CCGTTTGGTAAAGGTGGCAGACACCTCCGATAATAAATCGTTGGAAATTTATAAGATTAATATTTACGAACTGCAGGATGGGCTGTATTCGATTAAGGCGGTTAATGAAAATGGAATTCAATACACCGAACAACTGCTCGTTGTTAAGAACAAGGTCTTTATCAACCAAAACTGATAGAGTGAACCAGTAGGAAAAAATCCCTCCGGCTTTCCCGGGGGGATTTTTCATTTCATAAAATGATCCCTTAGATTATTTGGCCGATTAGAATCGGGAGTAGTTCATTTATTGCGCCGTTCCTAACTCCTTATGCGGGCCTGGTATTTACTGCAAGAATACGCAGGATTCCTTATTTTCGAGTCTATGGAAACCTATGCAACGGCCTTACTTTATGCCATACCGGCCTTCATCGCCTTAGTGCTGATCGAGGTGGGATATGGGGCCCTGGTGAAAAACCAAAAGCACCGCCTTATGGATACGGTCAGTTCCCTGAGCTCGGGGCTTACCAACATTATCAAGGATTCCCTGGGACTGGCTGTGATACTGGTTTCCTACCCCTACCTCGCCGAACATCTGGCCCTGGTGAAACTAAAAAACGAGTGGACGGTCTGGGTAGTGGCATTTATTGCACTGGACTTCGCGGGGTACTGGAACCATCGACTCAGCCACCACGTGAACCTCTTCTGGAACCAGCACGTTGTGCACCATTCCAGCGAAGAATTCAACCTGGCCTGTGCGCTAAGGCAATCCATCTCCAATGTGATCGGTTATTTCCCCCTGTTGCTGATCCCGGCCGCACTGGTCGGTGTCCCTGCCGAGGTTATCGCCGTACTTGCGCCCTTACACCTGTTCGGACAATTCTGGTACCACACCCAGCACATAGGCAAAATGGGCTGGCTCGAGTACATCCTGGTGACACCCTCTCAGCACCGGGTACACCATGCGATTAATCCGGAATATATCGACAAAAATCTAGGCCAGATTCTTTGCATTTGGGATCGTATGTTCGGCACGTTTCAGGAGGAACTGCCCGAAGTACCCCCTCAGTACGGCGTACTGAAGCCCGCTCGTACCTGGAATCCTGTGGTAATCAATTTTCAGCATCTGGGCCGTCTGATCTTCGATGCCTGGCACGCCCGAAGCCTGTGGGATAAAATTCGTATCTGGTTTATGCCAACGGGTTGGAGACCTTCGGACGTGGCCGAACGATACCCGCGATCGGCAATTAAGGACGTGTATAACTTTGAAAAATACGAACCGGAGGCCTCCTGGGTACTCAAGACCTATGCCGTAATTCAGCTCCTGTTGAACACCTCCCTGATGCTGTATCTGTTTTATGCATTTGGTGAGCTGGATCGAAATCAGCAACTGATATACGGATTGCTGGTCATGGCCGGAGTCTTTGGATATACCACCACCATGGACAGGAAAACCTGGTCCTGGTTATGGGAATTATTGCGAAGTTTCTGGGGACTTTCCATCATCTACCTCACTGGCGATTGGTTTGGTCTGAACACGCACTGGTCCCAGGGAAGTTATGCAGTTGCCCTGTACTTTGCCGGTTCGCCGGTGATCACGACGTATTTCTCCTTTTTTGAATTCAGGAGTGATAAATCCGGCATGATTAGCACTTCCGCCTAAGCGGGTCATTCAAATCGGACGATAAAAAATATACAACTATATCAGACCCTCACCGATCCATTTGGAATTTTACAGGCCCGCAGGCTCTCCAGTATCATCTCGACAGTCCCTGGCATATCCTCATCGAGACCGATGGAGAAACGCACCAGACCGTCGGTAAGTCCCATCATCTCCTGCTCGTCTTCCGGTATCTCAGACGAAGTCGAACTGCCCGATGCACTGAACAGGGTTTTATGAAAGCCCAGGCTAACGGCCAGATAGCCTACACCCTTTTCCTGAAGGGCCTGCATCAGGCGATCGGCTCCTTCAAGGCTCCCGGCATCCAGGGTAAGCATGCCGCCGAAGCCATATTCTTCTTCGTGCTGCCGACCCATGATCTCGAAATCCAGATGACTTTCCAGCCCGGGATAACTCACAATATAGCCGGCACTTTCCAGGCTTCGCGCCAGCATCAATGCATTTCGGCTGTGTCTTCGCATTCGCAGCCCCAGAGTCTGTAGGTTCTTTAATAAGCCTGCCGAACGTATGGAATCCAGAGTGCTCCCGAGTAGCATGGCCGCTCCAGAATTAACATCCTTAAGAGAGTCGATGAATTCCCGCGAACTGCACACCACTCCACCCAGGCAATCGTTGTTCCCGTTGATAAATTTGGTCAGCGAATGGATTACGATCTGTGCTCCCAGCAGATGAGGACGGATCACAAGGGGCGTAAATGTATTATCCACGACCAGCGGGATGTTTCGTGCTTCTGCCTTCTGGGCAAGCGCATTCAGATCCGCTATGCGAAGCAACGGGTTGCTCATGGATTCACAGTAAATAAGGCGGGTCTCAGGCCGGAGAGCTTCTTCTACTTCGCTCAGAGATTGCACATTGACGAAAGTGACCTCTACCCCCACCCTGGGCAGGAAATTCTTCATAAAGGCGAACGTTCCGCCATAAATGGTCCGGCTTGACACGATATGATCGCCTTGTCCGCATAATTGAAGTAAGGTCGCGGTAATGGCCCCCATTCCGCTTCCGAATACGGCTGCGGATTCGGTTCCCTCAAGCGATGCAAGCGATTGCTCCAGCATATGATTGCTCGGGCTCGAATGCCGGCTGTACAGATAATGTCCCTCTCCTTCGCCGTGAAAAATCTCGATCATTTGACGGGCGTTGTCGAAAGTGTAGGTGGCACTGTCGGATACAGGAGGATTGATTCCATTTCTGTCCCGAGGTCCTGGGAAATAAGGCCATAAATTCATCACAACTAAATTTCAATTATTCTATGCAATTTCGGGTATACCTGGACAAAAATCAACACATGTCACAATATGAAGAATATATAACTACAATTACATTTTTTAGCTGATGTATTTTCGTAAATTCGAAATCGAGTTAACAAAGTGCCGAATAATTTTCACATCCAAATACATATGGAATCCCTGGACAGAACGGATCGAAGGCTGCTAAACCTGATGCAGGAACATGCCAAATGGACCACCAAACAATTTGCACTCGCCCTGGGACTCTCGAATACGGCCGTATATGAACGAATACGACGACTGGAGAAGAGGGGGGTGATACGAGGTTATGTGGCACTGCTGGATTCGGAAAAGATTGGCCGGGAATACATTGTCTGGTGCCAGGTGCGACTGGCCCAGCATGTTCAGGACAATGTCAGGCATTTCGAACGATCCATAGCTGCCCTGGCCGAGGTCACCGAGTGCTATCACGTGAGCGGCGATTACGATTACATCCTCAAGGTACAAGTCAGCGGCATGCAGGAATACCGGAAATTCCTCATTGAGAAGCTTACGGTAATAGAAAGTATAGGAAACACCCACAGCACCTTCGTGATCCAGGAGATTAAGCATACCACAGCCCAATTGCTTCCAGAAGACTCTTAATATCCGGTTTTACTCCACAATATAGGTCAGGGATATACTCCAGATTACGTTTTGTTCAGGAGCGATTTCCGAGCCGAGGTTCTTATTAATAAGGCCGCTCACCACCCAGGGCGTCTGATCAATCCTCACCGAAGAAGTCATGCTGAAGTAATTCCCGTTATTTTCGTCCACCTTGAGGTGAAAGACCTGTGGACTTATGCTCCAGAGCAGGGAACGAAACAGACGTATATCCATCACGCTGGTTCCGAAAGAAAGGTAGTGAATGTTCTTGGGTCCCGAATCAAACCCCAGGGCTCCCAGGTAAAAGAAACCGGTCTCCCAGTGCCGACTGATCTTTAGGGTGGGTCCGATCTCGACTGCTAGGTACTTCCGTGCCTCAAACAGGGTCTGGGTGTCATTGTCCAGCGATACTTCGGTCAACTGAAAGTTCATCGAAGGTTCGAGTCCCAGCGTAAATCGAAAATTATCGTCGTCTACGGCCCTGTAGATCACCGGGAAATCGAGTGACCACGGATTGGCATTCAAAACATTGATTCGGAATTCAGGCTCAAAGCTCCACTTCTTGCGGGCCATGCGCATATAAACGATTAAAGCAGGATCCCCTAGGGAAAATGACGGGATGGGAGAGATTCCGTTATTGGTAAGGGTCAGCCTCCCGGAAAAGTTATCAATCACCTGGGAGCTTAACGGGAGGGAGACAAGTCCCATCAGTACAAGAAGGGCAACTTTGTGGTTCAGATACCGCAATAACTGCTGCGTTGACGTTACTCCGTGCTTGACATCAATATGGTTTTTATTTTGATGTGGTGCTTGTCCTTGGTTTATCATAAGTTCAGCATCAATGGGTAATAAGACATACGCCATCACTTCTAATATAACGCAGAGCACCCGCTAAAAAGATAGCAAAAGTCAGTTGTGAGGAAATTTTTCATTTTGAGCCGATACGAGGTCGACAGGGAAAAATTCGGGAACGGCCCTTTACTCATCGACGAAATCCATTGACTTGAGAATAAATACCCTATCTTCCCCAAATTCAACCAACCAACCAAACACACCATCGAAAGGCGCTTCAGGCATAGTACCCTTTGTCTATCCTTCCCTATGCGAAGGAAGTCGATTCTCTATTACCTTTTCGGACTCCTCGTTTTGAGCCCAGCCGCGGAATTAAAGGCACAGGTTCTGGATAATTTCTCGGGACAGTTTGTGCTAACCAATAATGGCATCTCTCCCATACCTACCTTCTCCCTCGGAGAACCCGCCTTCAGTATAAATCTGAGGATGGCGCGGAGACGTTTCAGTTTCGAACCCGAGTTCAATTTCGAATTCCTGCAGGGTATGCCCTGGGCATTTGCCATGCCCTTCCGGTATCACGCCGTTAAGACGGAAACCTTTAATCTTAGACTTGGCGTAGAACCCTCAGTAAATTTTCAGTCATTGGAGGCACTGGCCGATGGACAAATAAGGCGTGTGATCGAATCTCGCAGGTATTTCGGCTTTCAGGCCGCCCCGACCTTTACCGTGAACAGGAACTGGTTTGTGAGTTTTTTCTATCTGCGAGGTTTTGGATTCGACGATGGCCCTAAGCGTGCCCACTTCCTATCTTTTAGTACTTCGGTAAACCGATTGCGGGTTTCCCGGTATTTCTACCTCACCTTCCGCCCACAGATATTTCATCTTCGGGTAGACGAAGACGAGGGATACTATAGCTCGATGTATGTAGAGCTTAACTTCGGGGACTCCCCTTTTTCATTAAGCTCTACACTGAATAAAAGTCTGGGTACGGAGATAGCCCCCGAACAGGACTTCATCTGGAATGTGGCTCTGATCTATACATTTCAGGGATTATAGCACCTCTTTGTAACGTACTCCGGATTCCCACGATCGGGAGTATATTTGAGTATCTTATTCTTGATCATGAAAGCATCCACCCGTTCAGCCCTGTTTGTACTGTCAGGAATACTGCTTTCTTTAGGCCAGCCTCTGGCTTCTCAGGAAAACGCACCATCTACTGCCCGTTCTGGGATAACCATACTGAAACACGCGATTTTCGTCCCCTACTCCGCCTCATATCGCACCCTGCGCATCTACACTCCGCCTTCGTACCAAAGTGGTACGGCCCGGTATCCGGTTATATATGCTTTGGACGGACAGAACCTCTTCGACAGGCAGACCAGCTATGCCGGGGAGTGGAGGCTGGACGAGACCCTGGATAGCCTGGCCCAGGCCGGTTATCCCGAAACCATAGTGGTCGGCATAGACAATCACGGTGCATTCCGCGGTCAGGAATACAATCTCTATGCGAGCGAGACCTTCGGACCCGGTCTGGGGGCCCCGTTTTTGGAGTTCATTGTCAAAGAGGTGAAACCCCTGATTGACAACCGCTACCGGACCCTGACTGGAAGAGAGAATACCACTATCATGGGATCCTCCCTGGGCGGAATTATGGCCTATGCCGGGCTTTGTATGTATCCCGAGGCCTTTAAACGGGCCGGTGTTTTTTCACCTTCGTTCTGGATCGCCGAGGATTACTTTGATCTGCATCGGCAGGAATCAGCCCTGAAAGGTACTAAGGTATATCTGAGTGTGGGGGCAGAGGAAGGGCCGGCCATGGTTCAGCCCTTCGAGCGGATGAGAGACACCTTGCTCAACCTCTCTGCCCGACTCCAGGATTCGAAAGGAGTGGGAGTACAATTGAAAAGCCGGGTTATACCGGGTGCGACTCACAGCGAATCCCACTGGTCCAGGGAATTCGTCAACGCCTATATTTGGTGGACTGAAGAGCGATCGGGAGAGCGATAAAAAATAATTTTACCACCCGGCAAACTCTTTTGTATATCAAGGGAATAATTGTACATTTGCAGCCCGATTTATTCGGAGCACCCTGATTTTAAAGAGATTAATAGTGGATACGTTAAGTTATAAGACCCTATCGGCCAACAACAAAACCGTTGTTAAAAAATGGTTGCTGGTAGATGCTGAAGGACAGACGCTCGGCCGGCTTTCCTCCAAAGTAGCCAAGCTGCTAAGGGGCAAGCACAAACCCAGCTTCACCCCCCATGTGGATTGTGGAGACAACGTGGTTATCATCAATGCGGACAAGGTTACGCTGAGTGGTAAGAAGTGGGAACAGAAAACCTACATTCGCCATACGGGCTATCCCGGTGGTCAACGATTCACTACGGCGAGGGAACTCAGCGAGAAGAGCCCGGAGCGTATGGTCGAAAAGGCCATCAAGGGCATGCTGCCCAAGAACCGTCTCGGCGCGGAATTATTTCGTAACCTCAGAGTTTACTCCGGTCCCGAGCACCAGCAGGATGCTCAGAAACCAGAGCCCATCAACTTAAACGATCTGAAGTAACATGGAAGTGATACACAAAATTGGCCGTAGGAAAAAGGCTGTAGCCCGTGTATACCTGAAGGAAGGTAGTGGCAATATCGTGGTGAACAACCGTCCTCTCAAGCACTATTTTACTACGGACACGCTCCAGTACAAGGTGCGCCAGGCACTGAACCTGACGGAAAACGACAGTAAGTACGATGCCCAGATCAATGTGTATGGTGGCGGTATAACCGGACAGGCCGAGGCAATCCGTCTTGCACTGTCCAGAGCGCTTTGCGAAATCGACGCGGAATACCGCGGGGTATTGAAGCCTGAAGGTCTGCTTACTCGTGATCCCCGTATGGTGGAACGAAAGAAGTTCGGCCAGAAGAAAGCACGTAAGAAATTCCAGTTCTCTAAACGTTAATATATCCGGCGTTTCGGCGCCTTAACCCCGTTCATTGAAAAATTCCCTGTAAAGGGAAATGCATTACGACCTGAACAACCCGTTGTTCTGGTCCGTTAGTTTAGCATCTAAATGCTTTGGGCGATCTGCTTTTGCGGTGACCACCAGGGTGTTGATTTTCACGGAACGTAAACTAATTGAAAAATGGCAACAAAAGTCGAAGTAAAAAAACTTCTTGACGCAGGTGTTCACTTCGGACACCTCACACGCAAGTGGAATCCGAACATGGCTCCCTACATCTACATGGAGCGCAACGGTATCCATGTTATCAATCTGTACAAAACGGTAGCCAAGATGGAAGAAGCCCAGCAGGCACTGAGCAAGATTGCCGCCTCCGGTCGCAAGATATTGTTCGTCGCTACTAAGAAACAGGCCAAAGACATCGTGGCCGAAAAGGTCTCCAAAGTCAATATGCCTTACATTACCGAGCGCTGGCCCGGAGGCATGCTTACCAACTTCGTTACCATCCGGAAGGCCGTAAAAAAAATGGCGGCCATCGACCGCATGAAGAAGGATGGTACGTTTAACACGCTCTCCAAGAAGGAGCGACTGCAGGTGGACCGACTGCGGGCTAAACTCGAGAAGAACCTCGGTTCCATAGCCGACATGACTCGCCTGCCCGGTGCCATCTTCATAGTGGATACCCTTAGGGAGCACATCGCGGTTAAGGAAGCCCAGAAACTGAACATCCCCATCTTCGCGATGGTAGATACCAATTCCGATCCCCGACCCATAGATTTCATTATCCCCTCAAACGACGATGCCGGCAAATCCATAGAGATTGTAATGACCGCGGTAACAGAGGCGATAGCTGAAGGACTTTCAGAGAGAAAAAACGATAAGCAAGCCGATCAAGAAGGCGGGGAAGATGAAGTGGCTAGTGCAGATGTCAAGGAATCCGCGGTTGAAGAGGCTGTAGCCTCCGAACCGGCAGAGACAGAAGAAGTCTCTTCTGAAGAAAAGGAAACGAAAGCGGAGAAACCGGTTGAGGAGGTAGAACCCGTTGCAGAGGAAGCGGCTCCTGATAAGGAAATCCCGACAGCAGAGGAAGCTACCCCTGCAGAAGAAAGCCCAGCGGCGGTAGAGGAAGCAGCGACTCCTGCAGCGGAACCCGAGGTCGTGGACCTCACCACCATCGAAGGCATTGGTCCAAAGGCCGCTGAAGCCCTGGTGAAAGCAGGTGTGGACAGCTTTCAGGCCCTGGCCGATCTGACTCCGGAGAAAATCAGCGAAATACTGACGGAGGAGAGCTCTACCCTGGCCCACCTCGACCCGACATCCTGGCCAAAACAAGCTGGCATGGCTGCCGCAGGCAAGTGGGACGAGCTCAAGGAATGGCAGGATAATGTTAAGGGAGGTGTAGAATAACTTAACATTCCCCTAAATGCATTCCCGTTCATTGTCTTTTATTTTACACAGAATTTAAATCCAACAACATATACGATGGCGAACATAACCGCAGCAGAAGTTAATAAGCTGAGAAAGACTACCGGCGCAGGCATGATGGACTGCAAGAAGGCCCTGATCGAATCAGAAGGTGATTTCGATAAGGCAATCGAAATACTGAGAAAGAAGGGACAGAAGGTCGCCGCCAACAGGGCCGACAGGGAATCTTCCGAGGGTGCCGCCATTGCAAAGGTATCAGGTGACCACAAGTCCGGGGTAATCATTTCGCTCAATTGCGAGACGGACTTCGTGGCCAAGAACGAACAGTTCGTCGCCCTGGCGAACCATCTTGCCGAACTGGCGCTTGAATACGATTCCAAAGATGCATTCATGGATGCCGATTTCGAAGGCATGAAGGTGTCGGAGAAGTTAACCGAGCAGACCGGTGTCATCGGTGAAAAAATAGAGATTGGCAGCTTCGAGAAGCTTGAAGCCCCTTTCGTTGGCTCGTACATACATGCCGGCAATAAGATTGCTACTCTGGTAGGACTGTCTCAGTCCGTAGAAGGGGCAGAAACCGTTGCCAAGGATGTAGCCATGCAGGCCGCCGCCATGAATCCGGTGGCGCTGAACGAGGAGGGTGTATCTCAGGACGTCATCGAGAAGGAAATCGAGATTGCCAAGGATCAGCTGCGTCAGGAAGGAAAGCCTGAAGAAATGCTGGATAACATTGCCAAGGGTAAGCTCAAGCGTTTCTTCAAAGACAACACTCTGGTGAACCAGGACTTCATTAAAGACAGCAAGATCAGTGTGGCTCAATACGTAAAAACCCTGAAAAGCGACCTGCAGGTAACCGGTTTCCAGCGTGTGGCCCTGACCAACTAATACAAAGGATTTTTCCTGAACCAAGCACTGCCTTTACCGGCGGTGCTTTTTATTTAGCGCCCGTCGGCTCCCGTTGTATCTGTATTTCAGGATGATTTTTATGTATTTTTGAAAGCAGAAAAATCACTGCATGAAGTACCAAAGGATCCTATTAAAGCTCAGCGGAGAAGCTCTTATGGGCGGACAACAGTACGGAATCGATCCCCTACGACTAAAGGAATACGCCGAGGAAGTGAAATCCATTGTAGACCTGGGCGTGGAAGTGGCTATAGTAATAGGAGGTGGCAATATCTTCCGTGGGCTTCAGGGGGTCGGACAGGGAATGGACCGGGTCCAGGGCGACCACATGGGCATGCTGGCCACGGTAATCAATGCCCTGGCACTGCAAAGCGCCATGGAGCATGCAGGAATGGATACCCGCGTTCAATCGGCAATTCAGATCAACGAGGTTGCCGAACCCTTCATTAGACGAAGGGCTATACGGCACCTGGAAAAGGGTCGGGTAGTGATTTTCGGTGGAGGTACCGGAAACCCCTATTTTACAACCGACTCGGCTGCTGTGTTGAGGGCCATTGAAATCAAAGCGGATGTCATCCTCAAGGGTACCCGAGTAGACGGAATCTATACCTCCGACCCCGAAAAGGATAGCTCCGCCACCAAATTCGACAACATATCGTTTGCTGAGGTACTTCGCCTCGGATTAAAAGTAATGGATACCACCGCCTTTACCCTGAGCCAGGAAAACGACCTTCCCATAGTGGTCTTCGACATGAATACCCGGGGCAACCTGACTAAGATCGTTCGGGGTGAGGAAATAGGAACCACAGTGACCGTAATTTAATGACAATCCCATGGAAGAAGAGGTTAAATTTGTCCTAGATTCGACAAAAGAGAGTATGGAAGCGGCCATCCAGCACCTGGATAAGGCCTTCATGAAAATCAGGGCCGGTAAAGCCAGTCCGGTGATGCTGTCCACGGTCATGATTGATTACTACGGAACCAGCACTCCCCTGTCTCAGGTTTCGAATATCAATACGCCCGATCCACGTACGTTAACGGTACAGCCCTGGGAAAAGTCACTTTTAGCAGAAATTGAAAAAGCCATCATCAATTCGAATCTCGGGTTTAACCCCATGAATAATGGTGAGAGCATCATCATCAACGTTCCCCCGCTAACCGAGGAGCGCAGGAAGGATCTGGTCAAACAGGCGAAATCCGAAGCCGAGGATGCGAAGGTGGGTGTACGCAGCGCCCGGCAGGACGCCAATAAGGAGATTAAAAAACTCGAGCTTTCCGAGGATGTTATCAGCAATGCGGAGGTGGACATACAGGAAATGACGGATTCCTACATTCAGCGCATCGACAAGGCTCTGGCTGCCAAGGAAGGTGAAATCATGACCGTCTGAAGCCGCGGAAAACCCCTCATATTTAGCCGGTTTCGATAGGTTCACTGCCCTAGTTTTTTTTACCTTTGCCAACCGGAGAAAAAGGCAATGCTAAAAGAGTTTCTGCAGGGGTTTTGGGGCACTGTAGCCCGCATCATTTTGCGCAATCCCATTGCCCTACTTTCTGGACTCCTGCTGATAACCATCGCCCTGGCTTTTCAGTGGAGGCACCTGGAAGTTTCCAATACCGAAATCAGCGTACTTCCGGCCGATCATCCTGAAATTGTCAAGTACAACCAATTCGTAGAGCTCTTCGGTGAGGAAGATAATGCTATTGTGCTGGGCATACAGGACAGCCTGCTCTTCGAACAGGACATGTTCAATGAATGGAATAACCTCTGCCGCCGCATAGAGAGCTTCTCCGATGTGGTAACGGCAGTTTCCACGGCAAACCTGCAGGAGCTCAAGCGGTTCAGGGAAGAAGAAAGTGATCCTTATGAATTCCGGCTGGATCCCCTCCTCACGGGTCCCATTAGCAGTCAGGGCGAAGCGGATAGCCTGCGCACCTACCTGTTCAGCCGGCTCCCATTTTACGAGGACCTGATTTTCAACCGGGAAACTCAGAGCGTCCGCATGGTAGCCTATCTGGACAAGGATTTGCTGAATACAGACGTGCGGAATCAGTTTATATTGAATGAGCTGGAACCCACCATCGCTTCTTTCGAAAAAGAGACGGGCATGGACGTCAAGATCTCCGGCATGCCCTATGTGCGCACGTGGAACAGTAAGCTCCTCACCAGCGAGATTGGCAAGTTCGTACTCGCTGCCCTGTTGATCACCTCATTCATTTTCTACCTGTTTTTCCGGAGTTTCCGTGCCACATTCATCTCGATGTGTGTGGTGATCATCGGAGTCATGTGGTCCTTCGGTATTATCGGCCTGTTCCGCTTCGAGATTACCATACTCACAGCACTCATACCCCCGCTGATTATTGTTATCGGTATTCCCAACTGCATCTTCCTGATCAACAAATACCAGCATGAGGTTAAGAAGCACGGGAATCAGGCCCTATCTCTTCAGCGGGTGATTGTCAAAGTCGGTAATGCCACTTTGATGACCAATGTAACCACGGCTTCAGGGTTTGCGACGTTTATCATACTCGACAGCGATCTGCTTAAAGAATTCGGTATAGTCGCATCGATAAATATTCTTTCCATATTCATGCTGTCACTGCTGATTATACCGATTATCTACAGCTTCATGCCTTTGCCCAAGGACAAGCATCTCGAGCACCTGAATCGCAAGTGGATCGGGAAATTCGTCGCCTGGATGGAAGGCCTGGTTAGGGATTTTCGGCCCGCGGTGTACCTCACCGCCCTGGTTGTACTGATCCTGGGTATAATTGGCATTTTCCAGATGAAGATCACGGGAAGCCGGATCGAAGACCTGCCCAAAGACACCCAATTTTACGAGGACATAGTATTCTTTGAGGAAGAATTCAACGGCATCATGCCGGTTGAGGTCGTTGTGATGGATACTACGCGAAAACGCAGTATGTACAAGCCCTCAGCCCTGAAAAAGATAAATCGCCTCAGTGACAGCATAGCCAAGACGCCCGAACTTTCGACCCCGTTCTCGATCGTGAACGTGATCAAGTATTCCAACCAGGCGTTTTTCGGAGGGCTGCCCAATCAGTACCGCCTGCCATCTTCCCAGGTGAACTCTTCCATCATGGCTGCGGCGAATCGAAGTAAAGGAGACAGTACATTGCTGATCAACCTGGTGGACAGTACGGGACAGATCGCACGGATCACGACCTTCATGCGCGATGTAAAAACCGATCGCATGGAGGAGATCGAACGCGACCTGCTAACACTCATCAGTGAAGTTTTCCCCGAAGAGCGTTACCGGGTATATATGACGGGTAAAGCCATGCTATTCCTTAAAGGGACCAAGTACCTGGTAAAAAACCTGGTGATCTCCCTGGCCCTGGCCGTGGTGCTGATCAGTGTATTCATGGCCTATTTGTTCCGATCGGCGCGAATGATCCTGATCTCCCTGATTCCCAATCTGCTTCCCTTGCTGATCACAGCCGGACTCATGGGCTTCCTGTCCATACCGATCAAGCCGTCAACCATACTGGTCTTCAGCATCGCTTTCGGCATCTCGGTGGACGACACCATTCACTTCCTGGCGAAATACCGACAGGAGCTTGCCACCAATAACTGGCACATCCGGAAGTCGGTCTATTCGGCGCTGAGGGAAACGGGCATCAGCATGTTCTATACCTCGGTGGTCCTGTTTTTTGGCTTCTCGGTGTTTACGATCTCCAGTTTCGGCGGAACGGTGGCTCTGGGCGCATTGGTATCGGCAACGTTACTATTTGCCATGCTGTCCAACCTGGTCCTGCTTCCCTCTCTGCTGTTGACCTTTGAAGAAGCCGTAACCAATAGAAAGACATTTAAAGAACCTCATATTGACATACTTGCAGAATCCGACGAAAACGAAACGGATTCCGATAGCTAAACCTTCCTGACGATGATGAAGACGACGCCTATAAAGGAATTACTCCATAGCAAGGATCTGAACCGTGATGTTCAGGTGGAGGGATGGGTAAGAACGTTTCGCAGTAACCGCTTCATTGCGCTGAACGATGGTAGCAGTCTGGCCACCATACAATGTGTGGTAGACTTTGAAGAGCTGGACGAAAACCTGCTAAAGAAGATCAGCACCGGAGCCGCCCTTCGGATTACCGGCCTGCTGGTGGAGAGCCAGGGACGGGGACAGCAGGTGGAGATACAGGTAAAGTCACTGGAGGTACACGGAGAAGCCCACCCCGAAGAGTATCCGATCCAACCCAAGAAACACAGCCTGGAATTCCTTCGGGAAAAGGCCCACCTCCGAGTACGTACCAACACCTTTGCCGCGGTCATGAGAATAAAGTCCGCTCTGGCATATGCTATTCACACCTACTTCGTAAAAGAAGGCTTCTTCTACATGCATACGCCGATCATCACAGGATCCGATGCCGAAGGTGCGGGTGACATGTTCCGGGTTACTACGCTGGACCCTAAGAACCCTCCACTAACCGAAGAAGGTCAGGTGGACTTCAAACAGGACTTTTTTGGCAAGGAGACGAATTTGACCGTATCGGGTCAACTCGAGGCCGAAGCCTATGCCATGGGCCTAGGGAAGGTCTATACTTTTGGGCCCACCTTCCGTGCCGAGAATTCGAATACCTCTCGCCACCTGGCCGAATTCTGGATGATCGAACCGGAGATGGCATTCTACGACCTGAACATGAATATGGACCTGGCCGAATCCTTCATCAAGTTCGTGCTGAATTACGTACTTGATTACTGTAGCGAAGACCTCGAGTTTCTCGAAACGCGGCTGCTGGACGAGGAGAAGTCCAAGCCACAGGATCAAAGAAGCCCCATGCCCCTGCGCGACAAGCTCCGGTTTGTGATCGATAACCCCTTTGTCCGGCTCACCTACACTGAAGCCATTGACATACTCAGAAACAGTAAGCCCAACAAGAAAAAGAAATTTGAATATCCCGTGGATGAATGGGGCGTGGACCTGCAAAGCGAACACGAACGCTACCTGGTGGAGAAACACTTCAAATCCCCGGTGATCCTTTTCGATTACCCTGCGAAAATCAAGGCGTTCTACATGCGGCTGAACGACGACCAGAAGACCGTACGTGCCATGGACGTGCTATTCCCCGGCATCGGTGAAATCATAGGGGGATCGCAAAGGGAAGAGCGCCTCGAGGTGCTAGAGCGGAAAATCGATGACATGGGAATAGACCAGGAGGAACTCTGGTGGTACCTCGACCTGCGCAAATACGGAACGGCCGTGCATAGTGGATTTGGACTCGGTTTCGAACGGCTGGTGCTGTTTACCACGGGCATGAACAACATACGGGACGTAATCCCATTCCCCCGTACTCCGCAAAATGCTTCTTTTTAGCAGGACACGAAAGGGCTTTCGAAAGGATTCGATAAATTTATAAGGGTTAACCTTTCGCAATGCTCAAGCAGAATTTACAGTTCAAACTCTCTCAAAAACTGTCGCCGCAGCAGATACAGCTCATGAAGCTGATCCAGCTGCCCACCCAGGCGTTTGAGCAGCGCTTAAAACAGGAAATTGAGGAAAACCCAGCCCTGGAGAGCGGCAAGGCCGAAAATGAAGAGTTGTCCTATGAATCGGAATATGAGTCGGACGAGGGAAGCGAATCCATAGCCACAGACGATATCAACATAGACGAGTACCTGAGCGACGACGAAATCCCCGACTACCGAACACACTCCTCCAATTACTCCCCCGACCAGGACGAGAAGAGTATTCCCTACGCATCGGGTACGACTTTCACCCAATACCTGATGAATCAGCTCTACACCTTTACCCTGGACGATACCGAATGGGGGATCGCCGAGTTCCTGGTGGGGAGCATAGACGAAAGTGGCTACATCCGCCGTCCCATAGAGGAAATCACAGACGATCTGGCTTTTTCACAGAGCATCTTCGTGGAGAATGAGGTCGTGGAGAAGGTTTTGCATAAGGTACAGGACCTGGATCCGCCGGGCGTAGGAGCTCGCTCTCTTCAGGAATGTCTGATCCTGCAGCTCCGGCGTAAACCGCAAACGGAATCGGTCAGACTCGCCATCGATATCCTGGAGCAGTCCTTCGAAGCTTTCTCCAAGAAGCACTACGACCGCCTGACCCATAAATTCCAGCTGAATGAAGATCAGCTCAGGGAGGCCATGTCGGAAATCGAGCGCCTCAACCCCAAACCTGGCGGATCGTATTCGGGAAACACCCGGGTAATCGAACACATCGTACCCGACTTTACCATTCGCATCGTGGATGGGGAACTCGAGCTTACCCTCAACAGCCGAAATGCACCGGAGCTGCACGTATCGAAGTCCTATACCCACATGCTTGAAGGCTATAAAAATGCCAGGAACCGCTCGAAATCCCAGAAGGAAACTGTGATGTTCATCAAGCAAAAACTGGATGCCGCCAAGTGGTTTATCGATGCCATCAAGCAGCGGCAGCAGACCCTGTTTGTCACGATGAGCACCATAATGGAGTTCCAGAAGGAATACTTCCTTACGGGGGATGAACGCAAATTGCGTCCTATGATCCTCAAAGACATAGCCGACACTATAGGCATGGACGTGTCCACCGTATCCCGCGTAGCCAACAGCAAATATGTGGACACCCCATACGGAACCAAGCTGATCAAGGAGCTTTTCTCCGAGTCGGTGAAAAATGTACAGGGTGAGGACGTATCCACGCGGGAGATCAAGAAAATTCTGGAAACCGTCATTGGAGAAGAAGACAAGAGGAAGCCCCTGACCGATGAAAAACTAGCAGGCATACTCAAGGAACAGGGATACCCCATTGCTCGTCGTACAGTAGCTAAATACCGGGAACAACTGAACATCCCAGTCGCCCGATTACGAAAGCAGATCTGATGGCCCGTTTCATTTTCACTGCGGCAACATACATTTTCCATCCGCTATTCACCCCCCTGCTCGCAGCACTCGCCTGTTTTGTAGTCGGTCCCTACCGGACGACCAGTCCGGGACTCGAAGAACTCGTCCTTCCCCTGATGGTGCTCACCCTGGTACTCCCGCTACTGGCCTTTGCGCTGCTGTTTCAGATCGGAGTAATCTCTTCACCGATTTCGGCTACATTGAACGAGCGTATCTATCCCCTGTTGATTCACGTTGTGCTGCTCAGTATACTGGTATATCAAATGCTACCCACCCAGGAATATCGGACCCTGATCTACTTCTTCGTCGGCCTGATCGGAAGTTCACTGGCCGCACTCGTACTTATACCCCTGCAGTTCAAGATTAGCCTGCACATGACCAGTCTGGGTAGTATATGGATGTACCTGATTGCTTTGGGCATCCACTACGAACAAAACATTACCCTTACCATAGCGCTTTGGTCGGTGATTTGTGGCCTGGTAGGAACAGCAAGGCTATACCTACGGGCACATACCCGATGGGAAGTAACTACCGGTATGTTGTTGGGCGTATTTTCGCAGCTCTTTACGCTAAAATACTGGCTTTGATTTTTCTCTAGAGTATGTAAAAGTAGATTCCGATGCCGAAATTACGCAGGGCGACCGGTTCACCATTGATCCTCGGATCATCGTTGAGCAAGGGGGTAAGTCCGTAATACAGGCGAAAATTAAAGGTGTTATAGCCTATCGAACTCGTCAGACCCCACTGGGATTTCCTCATATCCGTGTTTCGGATACGGCTACGTCCATCATCGTCTACTCGCACCCAGTGGCTGTCGAACACATAACTGTATGTAATTCCCGCGTGGAACCTCCAGAATCGGTAGTTCTCAGGACTGGTTCCGCGAAACCGGATCTCAAATGGGAATTCAACGGCATGCGCACCGATCTTACTCCGGCGATACTCACTGTTATCCAATATGCGGTAGGTGATCTGGTTACCCGACTGCTCTGCCCCTATGTTTGAGTAGTATGCCGACAGGGAATAGCCAACGCCCTGGGCAACAGAAAGCTTGCGATTCGATGTTAACGCCCATTCCCGAAACGCCCCTGCATTTATAGTGTAGGACAGACTCCGCTGTATCACATCTCCGGGCTTGTTGGTCAGCACATTGTATGTAACACCGGTGTAGAATAAATCCTCTAGGAAGAAGTCATCGGATTTCTGAGCATGCAGAGTACATGCCAACAACAAACACAAGCCCATCAGGAAACACCTCATTCGACAAAAATAGCACAATAAAAAACGCCTCCTACTAAAGGAGGCGTCTGTGTATGTTCGAACTGCGTATGGTTTACCTGAGGTTCATCATGGCATCTCCTTCCGAAGTCGTGTAATTGATCTTAAGGGCATTTACCTTACGCATTTCCTGCTTAATGTCGGATACCAATCCCATGTTCGCATCCCGGTCGACCTTGAGGGAAACCGAGATCTTGTTCTGCAGGGCTTCATCCCGTGTGGCGCGCTCGGCCAGGATAAAGGGGCCTACATCTTCCACGCTGGCAAACTTATCGTTTAGCTGAATACGAGCCTCCGTACCGAATTGGTCGGCATACTGGTCCGTAGGTGCACCCACATAGATCGTAATGACGAGGTCCTTCTTCTCCAGCTTCTTGATCTCCGATGCCTGAGGAAGCGTATTGTTTACCATGATCGAACTGTCTTTCATGGTGGTCACCGTCATGAAGAAGAACAGCAGCATAAACACAATATCGGGCAGCGAGGCCGTCGATACTGCCGGGGTGTCCCCTTCTTTTTTCTTTGCAAACTTCGACATGATTTAATTCGATTTGGTTTCTGCTTCCGAAAGCTTCTGCGGGAACAAGTCCTGTATCCGCTTCACTTTATCCTTGAGGTCGTCCCGCACTACCTTGGGCGTCTCGGGATTCGAGTACAACTCGTCCATCTCCGTGAAATCCCTTCCGTAGAGACGCTGCGCCTCCCGGTTTCTGAGGTGGTTATACGCGGCCACGAGCTCATTTTGTACCGTTACGTAAATAGAGTATTTGGTTTCCCTGTCGTTCTTCAGGGAAATAATCGCCTTTTCGGGATTATCCGAAGAATTCGGATCTCGGCTTCCCTTGCAATACGAGCAGTATTCGGAAGTCCCGGACGGAGCCCCCCCGTTGTCCAGGAATGCTATAGCCGCCTCTCTCAGATCGGCTATGTCCATCAGGTTTTCCTCGACCAGCAACTGCCCGCGCTTATTCAGACTCACCGTAAAGATGTTCTTCTGCTTGATCACAACATCCTGTTGGTTTTCGGGCGGCTCTATTGGTGGTAACATCCGATCCAGTCCCGAATCGGTTTCTATCGTTGTTGTTACCAGGAAGAAAATGAGGAGTAGGAAGGCAATATCCGCCATCGAACCCGCATTCACTTCCGGTGCACCTTTTCTTCTTGGCATGATACTGTCTTTATCTTCTGGTTAGTTTCAGCAGTGCAGGCAGAACAGTCATGGAAGCTATGGCCAGGAACAGCATGCCGAAAAATACGTTCAGCAGCATGCCGATATTCTTTACCGTGCCTTCGGTAACCGTAATGTTACGCTGTCCGACTGCCTCAACCACTGCAGCTTCTTCGCCCGCAAGGGCGTATCCTATAACGGCAATTACCGCGAGCGTTCCTACACTAATCACTGCACGCTTTAGTCCTCCGGGAGTACTGATAAGCTTGCGAACACCAAAGAGTACCGCCATGACCGCGGCAACGGCCAGAAGGATGTACATCAGGGTGAACATTAGGGTCAGGGAACCGCTCTCGACAGCCGCAGGATCGTCTCCACTGGGCAACTGGGTCCATAAAATGAAGGACAGTACACCCACTAAGATCAGAGCTATTTTAATTATCCTATACATATTGGGCTGTCTTTATTATTTCTTGTAAGCGGCCAGCATATCGATAAGGGCGATGGAAGAGTCTTCCATGTCGTTTACGATGCTGTCGATCTTAGCAATGATGTAGTTATAGAAAATTTGAAGGATGATCGCTGTAATCAGACCGAATACCGTAGTCAACAGGGCCACCTGTATATCCCCGGCAATCAGAGAGGCACTCAGGTTACCCACGGCAGCAATCTTCTGGAAGGCCTGGATCATACCAATTACCGTACCCATGAATCCAAGCATGGGAGCAATGGCAATAAAGAGAGAAAGCCAGGATACATTCTTTTCCAACTGTCCCATTTGTACCCCTCCGTAAGCGACTACGGCCTTCTCGGCAGAATCAACACCTTCTGAGGCGCGATCCAGACCTTGATAGAAAATGGAAGCAACGGGGCCTTTAGTGTTTCGGCAAACCTCCTTAGCAGCTTCAACTCCTCCGGAGCTCAAAGCCTCCTCTACGGCAGCCTTAAGTTTATTGGTATTGGTGGAAGACAAGTTCAGGTAGATGATTCTTTCGATCGCCACTGCCAGGCCCAGAATCAGACAGAGCAATACAATACCCATGAATTCAGGGCCTCCAGCGATAAACTGCTCCTTAAGAACCTGAGTAAAACTCTTCTTAGCTTCGCCGGCCGCTTCCTGGAAGGGGGCTGCAGAGGCACTAGCCGTACCTACGAAATACACTCCGGCAGTAGCCAGACCAAACAATATTTTTCTCATCTGAATTAAACTTAAATTTTAGTTAGTTAACGAGTTAAAGATATAAAAAATTATAAACCGCGAACGGCGCGCTACTAGCAGAGAGGAAGGGATTCGAACCCTCGATACACTTTTGGTGTATACACACTTTCCAGGCGTGCGCCTTCGACCACTCGGCCACCTCTCTATATTATCTAAATTACGCATTCCCCATCAACAATCAGGAAGAATTTGCAAACAAAACACAGGGGAATCCAAGTCTTTATTGAATACCCCCCTTCCTGACAACCCATTCGGATAAGAGCAATAACCGCAGTTCCGGATGGAAATGAAATTGCGCAGATTTCCTTCCAAAAACCAGAGCCGAAATAAACGAAAAAATGACGATATCGGAAAAAATCTATCGCTATAATTCACTGATTTCACCGCGAAGGGAGGTTTCGAAGGCCCTTTTGAATTCTGCAGGCCTCAGGTCCTTGCCCAAGAGATACATGGTCTTGCAGAGTGCGGATTCCGTGGTGCTGTCCCTCCCGTCTATAACCCCGAGCCCAAATAGATTCCTTCCTGTTCGGTATTTCTCCATGACGACGGAGCCTCTTATACATTGGGTTACATTGATAACGTATATGCCTTTTTCTCTGGCATCCCGGAGAACAGACAGAAACCATTCGCTGCTGGGTGCGTTACCCGAACCAAAAGTTTCCAGAATCACCGCCTCTACATTATCCGTGAAAAACGCTGCCCTGAGAAAAGCCTCGCTGATTCCCGGATACAACCTCAGTACGACAACAGTGCCGTAACGAAAATCAGCCTTGTGCAGCGGCAGGCCCGGAGCCGGGATTCTGTACAGGTATTCCTCGCGTATATGCATGTGAACTCCAGCCTCAATCAGGTGAGGGTAATTCGGAGATTCGAAGGCTTCGAAAAATTCGGCACTAATCTTCGTACTCCGATTCGCCCGGAACAGGGCGTATTCGAAATAGAGCCCCACCTCCTGCACCACGGGAACTCCATTTTTTCTCAGGGAGGCCAGTTGAATTGAGGTGATCAGATTTTGCTTGGCGTCTGTCCTGAGGTCGCCTATGGGAAGCTGAGAGCCGGTAAAAATGACAGGTTTAACCAGGTTTTCCAACATAAAGCTCAGGGCCGAAGCCGTATAGCTCATGGTATCGGTACCGTGAAGTACCACAAACCCGTCGGTTTCGGATTCGTGCTCCACGATCAGATCGGCTATTTCTTCCCAGCGTTCCGGGTTCATCTCCGATGAATCTACCGGATCCACAACGGAAACGCCTTTCAGCTCACAATCCAGTTGCCTGATTTCGGGTATATGCCCTAACATTTCATCGAAATCGTAGGGCCTCAGGGCACCATCTTCGTAATCCTTGACCATGCCGATGGTTCCTCCGGTGTAAACCAGCAATATTCTGCTCCGGCCCTCCATGATCACAGATTAAAGAGTTTTACGCTATTTTGGCGGGTCGTCTCGGCTATGGCTTCTTCACTTTCCCCGTAAATGTCTGCGACGCATTGGAGTACGTATCGGATATAGCTCCCCTCGTTCCGTTTACCCCGATAGGGCACGGGGGCCAGATAAGGCGCATCCGTCTCCAGCAAAATGCGATCAAGCGGGAGTTCGGCCAGGAATTCTTTAAGAGTACTTTTCTTGAAGGTGACCACTCCGCCTATTCCGAGGTGAAAACCGAGATCCAGTGCCCGTTCGGCCTGATCCCGATCACCCGTAAAACAATGGAATACCCCGCGCACTATTGTATCCCTGAACTCCTCGAGTATTTCGAATATGGGATCAAACGCTTCTCTGCAATGAATAACTATGGGCAGGTTACGGTAAATGGACCACTGAATCTGCGTGCGAAACGCGACCTTCTGCTCTTCCAGGTAGGTCTTATCCCAGTATAGGTCCATTCCTATTTCGCCAACGGCCTTGCACGGCTGGGTCTCCAGGAACTTCTTGACCCAATCGAGTTCCTCCTGAAAATTCTCCCTGACATGGGTTGGATGCAGTCCTCCCATCAGGTGCATCTTTCCAGGATACTTCCTGGCCAGTTCAAGCATGCCGGCCTCGTATTCCGAATCAATGGCAGGCAGCAGAAATTGATCTACCCCGGCGTTGATGGCCCTTTCTATGGCCTCTTCCCTATCCTCATCGAATCCTTCCGAGTACCAGTGTATATGTGTATCTATGATCTTCACCCGCCTTTATCACCCGACCGCAATGCACCCGCTTTTCTTGTTCACAAAGGGTGCACTCCGATGATTGTCGCCTTATTTGAGTTCCAGTGCTTCCTCCACTCCCTCAGGCATCAGGTGCTCTACCGGGTTTTCGATGGCCTCTTTTACAGCGACCAGGAAGCCCACCGACTCCTTACCATCAATAATGCGGTGATCGTAGGACAGGGCAATATACATGACGGGGGCAATAGCGATCTCCCCATTCTTCACGATTGGCCGATCTACTATATTGTGCATACCCAATATGCCGCTCTGCGGCGGATTTATGATCGGGGTCGAAAGCATGGAACCGAATACCCCGCCATTGGAGATGGTAAAGGTCCCGCCCGTCATTTCATCCACCGTGATCTGTCCGTCCCGGGCCCTTATGGCCAGGCGCTTGACTTCCGCCTCCACTCCTCGGAAGGTCAGTTTTTCCGCGCTACGAATTACCGGAACCATAAGACCCTTAGGACCCGATACAGCTATGCTGATGTCGCAGAAATCATAGGTCACCATTTCCTTGCCGTCGATCATGGAATTGACCGCCGGATAGAGCTCCAATGCCCGGATAACGGCCTTGGTAAAGAACGACATGAAGCCCAGGCTAACCCCGTGTTTCTCCTTGAATACCTCCTTATACTCACTCCGGAGTCGGAACACCTCGCTCATATCGGCCTCATTGAAGGTCGTGAGCATGGCCGTTTCGTTCTTTGCACTTACCAGTCGTTCAGCCACCTTCCTGCGCAACATGGACAGTTTGGTTCGCTTAACACCCCGTTCGGCTCCCGGAGGAGGCGTTCCCATGGACGGAACGGCCTGCACGGCATCCTCCCTGGTAATGCGTCCATCTCGACCCGTTCCCTTGATCTCTGATGGATCGATTCCCTTTTCCTCGAGTATCTTTCTCGCTGCCGGTGAAGCCGTACCGGTAGCATAGGTCTTTTCTTCGGGTGCATCTCCAACCGAATCCTCGGCGCTGGCAACTGGTTTGGACTCCCCGGTATCGGATGGGGTCTGATCCTGGACGGCACTGCCTTCCGGACGTTCGGCCGAGGTATCGATCAGGCAGACGACCTGTCCTACCTGCACCGCGTCCCCCTCTTCGGCCTTCAGGGTAATAATACCGCCGGCCTCCGCAGGAAGTTCCAGGGTTGCCTTATCGGAGTCGACCTCCGCGATGGCCTGGTCCTTTTCCACATAGTCCCCGTCTTCCACCAGCCATTGGGCGATTTCTACCTCACTGATGGATTCTCCCGGTGAAGGAACTTTCATTTCGAGTATCATAGAAAGCTATTAATTAAAGTCCGGCGACATCGTGTCGCATATTATCCTTGGTTTTATCGAATACATATTGAATCACTTCTTCGTGCCGCCTCTGCGAGCGAACGGCACTGCCCGCAGCGGGTGATCCGAAATAGCGCTGAGAAGCTACCCTCCAATTCCTGGCCTGCTCCATTTGCAGTAGCAGATGGCTCCAGGCACCCATATTACGGGGTTCTTCCTGGGCCCATACCACTTCCTTGGCATTGTACTTCTGTATAAGCCCGAGCATGGCCTCTTTGGGAAGGGGAAAAAGCTGTTCCAGCCTCACCAGAGCCACATCCTTGCGATCGAGTTCTTCTCTGCGCTCGAGCAGATCGTAATAGAATTTACCCGAACAGAACACCAGGGAACTCACCTGAGAGGGCTTTACCTGTTCGTCATCGATCAGCGGCTGAAATCCACCATCGGTCAATTCGGCCCGGGTACTTACGACCCTGGGGTGACGCAACAGACTCTTGGGGGTAAACACCACCAGAGGCTTTCGGTAGTTCACCTTCATCTGACGACGCAACATGTGGAATAAGTTGGCCGGTGTGGTCACGTTGGCGACAAACATATTGTCCCTGGCGCACAACTGCAAGTAACGCTCCATGCGCCCGGAACTGTGCTCCGCACCCTGCCCCTCATAACCGTGCGGCAGGAAGAGCACCAGACCGTTTTGGAGTTTCCATTTGTCCTCCGCGGCCGACAGATACTGGTCGATTACGATTTGAGCTCCATTGCTGAAGTCACCGAACTGGGCCTCCCAGATGGTCAGTGTTTCGGGACTGGCCAGGGCATAACCGTAATCGAAGCCCATGGCAGCATATTCCGAAAGCAGGGAGTTGTATATCTGAAACTTTCCGTTCTGATGATCCCTGAGCATGTTGTGCAGGACGATTTCCTCTTCGGCCATCTCCGTCTTGATTACGGCATGACGATGCGAGAAAGTCCCGCGTTCGACGTCCTGTCCGGCTATGCGAACGTGGTAACCCTCCTCCAGGAGAGTGGCGTAGGCGAGCAATTCACCCATAGCCCAGTCCAGCCTGTCCTTTTCGAAATACATATCCCTCCTCGAATCGATCAGACGCTCAATCTTACGCATGAATTTCTTTCCCTCCGGCAGCCGGGTGATGCATTCCGCCAGTTCGTCCAGCTTTGATTTCGGGTACGTAGTATCTACCTTCTGAAGCATTACGTCCTGGTCGACTCGCTCGAAGCCCTCCCATTCGTCATTCATGAATGGAGTGATGCGGGTCTTCTCGACTTTTCGCGAATCGAGCAGGTCTTCCTCCAGAGATTTCTTGTATTCATCTTCCAGCTTTCGCACATGATCCTGATCGATGATTCCCAGCTCCTCGAGCTTACGCGCATAGATATCCCTGGGATTGGGGTGTTTGGCAATGGCCTTATACAGGAGCGGCTGGGTAAACTTGGGCTCATCTCCTTCATTATGTCCATACTTCCGGTACCCGAGCAGGTCGAGGAATACATCCCGCTTATACCGCATCCGGTATTCCAGGGCGAATATGGCAGCATGAACGACGGCCTCAGCATCATCGGCATTGACGTGAAGGACGGGAGAAAGGGTAACCTTGGCCACGTCAGTACAGTAGGTGGAGGAGCGGCCATCCAGGTAATTCGTAGTGAATCCGATCTGGTTATTGACCACTATATGTATGGTTCCTTGAGTAGCATAACCATCAAGCTTGGCCATTTGTATCACTTCGTACACTACTCCCTGGGCAGCAAAGGCCGCGTCACCGTGCACCAGTATAGGCAGGACTTCCTGCTCATCGCCTGGATGGGAGTGATCCTGTTTGGAACGGGTAATTCCCTCCACCACAGCATTGACAGCCTCCAGGTGGGAAGGGTTCGGCGCAATGTTCATATTCACCAGGTTCCCGTTATCCGTTTCTCGTATACTCGTCCAGCCCAAATGGTACTTAACGTCTCCGTCGAAGATAGCCTCCTCGTAATCCTTGCCGTCGAATTCACTGAATATGTCCTTGGGCGACTTTCCGAATATGTTGGTCAGCACATTCAAACGGCCTCTGTGTGCCATACCCATCACAAACTGCTTGACCCCTTTGTCAGCAGCCCTTTCTATGATCACATCCAGGGCAGGAATCAGCGTCTCCCCTCCCTCTAGAGAAAAGCGTTTCTGTCCGACATATTTGGTATGCAAAAAGGTCTCAAAGGATACGGCCTGATTGAGCTTCTTGAGTATATAACGCTTTTGATCCGGGGTGAATTCGGGATGATTGTCATTGGTATTGAGCCAGTTCTGCATCCACTGTATGCGCTCCGGTGTACGGATGTACATATATTCCACCCCTATGGAACTGCAATAAATTCGCTCCAGGTGTCCGATAATCTCCCGCAGAGGCTTAGGCTTTATTCCCAGTATATTTCCGGCAATAAACACCGTGTCCAGATCCTCCTCGCTGAGTCCGAAATTTTCGATATCCAGAGTGGGTGAATACGTCCTGCGATTGCGGACCGGATTGGTCTTGGTAAACAGATGCCCCCGAGAACGATAGCCGTTGATGAGATCGACTACCCGAAACTCTTTCTCCAGGGTCTCCGGGGCTTCCAGTTCTTTGCCATTAACCAAAAGAGTACCCCCTTCTTCCGACGCCTGTATGCCCAGGTCGTCCAGGGCGCTCTCCATACCGAAGTCAAATCCTTGAAAAAAAGCCCTCCAACTGGGCTCAAGTGAATCGGGATCTTTGAGATAGGTCTCATACAGCTCCGCAAAAAAACGGGTATGCGCAGCGTTTAAGAAGGAATACTTGTCCATACGGATGGGTTCAAAAACCGTCCCCAAAAATACAACATAATCGGGTGAGAAGCCCGTAAGAGATCACGGTTGTATTCGAGCAGATTGGGGAGACGTAAGTCAGCTGCTCTAAGGTTTGAATCATCGTAGATTAGCTCGCCATTCTGATGAAGAATGAGGCTCCCTGGCTTGGATCTTGGGCCGGGTTTATACCTTGGCCCGGATCTTTCGTTCCCATTCCCAGGCCGACTTCATCGCATCGTCCAGAGTAGACTTCGCTTTCCATCCCAGGATTTCATTGGCTCTGGTGGTGTCCGCGTAGGCTTGGACCACGTCTCCGGGCCTCCTGGGCGCAATGCGGTAGTTGAGTTTTTCGCCCGTGACGCGTTCGAAGCTCTGAATCACCTCGAGTACGGAACTGCCTTTTCCTGTACCCAGATTAAAGACCTCAAAATTCTCTTCGTTAAGACCAACCAGTAGTCGCTGAACAGCAACCACGTGGGCCCGCGCCACATCGACCACGTGTATGTAGTCGCGTATAGCGGTTCCGTCAGGGGTAGGGTAGTCGTCACCGAAAACAGAGAGTTGCTCCCTGATACCCACACCGGTCTGCGTGATGTACGGCACGAGGTTCTGCGGTACACCTATGGGAAGCTCTCCGATATGCGCCGTGGGATGCGCCCCTATCGGATTAAAATACCTCAGGGCAATGGCCGAAAGCTGGGGGTTTACCTTGCAGGTATCGACTATGATTTCCTCACCCACCTGCTTGGTGTTTCCATAAGGAGACTCTGCAGGCTTAACGGGGGCATCCTCCGTAATGGGCATTTTATCGGCCTGACCGTAGACCGTGCAGGACGAACTGAAGATGAGCTTGGCGGTTTCACGGGCAGTAAGTTCCTGCAACAGGTACACCAGTACCCCCAGGTTGTTCTCGTAATACAGCAAGGGGTCCTCTACGCTCTCCCCCACTGCCTTGGAGGCCGCAAAATGAATAACGCCCTCTATGTCCTTATGCCGATTGAAAAAATCGGTTACCGAATCTTTTTCCCTGAGATCGATCTCCTCAAAAATGGGTTGTTTTCCGGTGATGGCCTCTATCCCCTCGAGGACTTCTTCCGTTGAATTTGACAGGTTATCCACCACGACGACTTCGAAGCCTTCGTTCTGGAGTTCCACCACAGTATGGGAGCCTATGAATCCGAGGCCGCCGGTTACGAGAATTTTCATTCGCTATGAATTAAGATAGTCCTTGACGAGTTGCGTTATGAAGTTAGTCTGTTCGGCGTCCAGCTCGGTATGCATGGGGAGGGAAAGCACCTCCCTGGAGAGCCGATTGGTCACTTCGAAATCCTCCTCTCTGTAGCGCTCATCCAGATAGGCCTTCTGCCGGTGGAGGGGGATCGGATAGTATACCCCACATGGAACGCCATTATCATTTAAATGTTGCACCAACCCATCCCTTTTTTCGGCCGGTACGCGCAGGGTATACTGATGAAAAACATGGCAGTCGCAATTCTCGCAAATCCCCTCGCATCCGTTTACGGTTTTGGGCAGGACCGCCCCTTCGACAGGAGCAAGAGCTTGATTATACGCTCTGGCCGCCTTACGACGACTTTCGTTATAGGAATTTAAACGGGGAAGCTTGGCCTTGAGCACCGCAGCCTGAAGCGAATCAAGGCGGGAATTAACTCCAACCACATCGTGATGGTACCGTTGGTACATGCCGTGGTTTACTATCCCCCGTATGGTGTTGGCGAGTTCGTCATCGTTAGTGAAGATAGCCCCTCCGTCACCATAGCAACCCAGATTTTTGGAAGGGAAAAACGAAGTGGCCCCGACATGACCGATGGTGCCGGCCATGCGCTTCTCGCCGGATGGGAAGGTGCAGACTGCTCCGATGGCCTGTGCCGTATCCTCGATTACGAACAAACCGTGCTCTTCCGCCATGGCCATAAGGGGTTCCATAGGTGCACACTGTCCGAACAGGTGAACCGGAACTATGGCTTTTGTCTTCGGCCCTATGGCCCTGCGCACCGCCTCGGGATCAATGTTGAAGGTCTCCGGATCCACATCCACTAGTACCGGCGTAAGACCGAGTAAGGCGATTACCTCAACCGTAGCTGCGAAGGTAAAGTCTGCTGTAATTACCTCGTCCCCAGGCTTGAGTCCCAGCCCCATCATGGCTACCTGCAGGGCATCGGTACCATTGGCACAGGGAATCACATGGGGTACACCCAGGTATTCTTCCAGTTCTTTTTGGAACTCTCGGACAAAGGGACCGTTGATGAATGCCGCGCTGGAAAGAATCTCGTCGAAGGACGACTTGATCTCATCTTTAATATCTTCGTACTGACCTACCAGGTCGACCATCTGGATTTTCTTCATTTCCTGAGTTTTCGGCTCAAAATTAAGAAATAAAGTACCCGGATGCGCCCGGTGGACAGAGCCCGACGAATGAATATATCCCTTCGGATTTACAACGCGCTGTGGTGCCCGGCACGAGCCTCACTCAAACTCGTGGCCCTGCGCAGCTCCAAGACCCGTCTGGCCGTGAACGGCAGGAAGGAAACCCTGGCACGACTGGCTAAGGGGCTCGACCCGGAAAGGCCGGTCTGCTGGCTGCACGCCGCCTCATTAGGAGAATACGAAATGGGACTACCCGTCCTGGAGGCTATACAAAGCCGGTATCCTGATCATCAGATCGTTATCAGCTTTTTCTCCCCATCCGGTTATGAGGTAGTTCAAAAGAGGGAAACGGGTTACCTGTGTGTTTACCTTCCCTGGGACCAGTATGGCCCTATGAATGATTTTATTGAAACCCTGAATCCCCGGGTGGCCCTGTTCGTTAAATACGAGGTATGGCCGGTCTGCCTGCATATACTGGCTAAACGGAATGTCCCTGTATTTTTGATCTCGGCACTCTTCAGGGAAAACCAGGTCTTCTTCAGATGGTACGGTGGACTCATGCGCAAGGCCCTTCGTTCGTACCGGAAAATCTTCGTTCAGAATCAACGTTCCCTGAACCTGCTGAAACGCATCGGCATTGAGGAAGCAGAAATCTGCGGGGATACACGCTTTGAGCGGGTGACCCAAACTCTGGAAAACCTCGAACCGCTTTCCTTTATGAACGACTTCCTGGAGGGCAACACACTAACCGTTGTGGCGGGAAGTACCTGGCCAGAAGACGAATCCACCCTTTTAAGCTGGCTCCCTTCACAGGAAGCCGGGGTAAAACTGATACTCGCTCCCCATGAAATCGACCGCACCCATCTGGATCGAATACGGGAGCTGATCCATGTGCCTTATGTGATGTATACCGAGCTCGAGGAACTGGACCCGGCCGTATGTACCGAACGACTCAGAACAGCCCGGCTGCTGGTACTGGATACCATCGGTCTGCTGCGCAAGGTTTACCGATATGCCGGAGTTGCTTATGTCGGTGGCGGGTATAGTGGTAAGCTCCACAATACCCTGGAGCCCGCCGTATTTGGAATTCCCATCATCATCGGCCCTAATTTTGACCGTTTTCCAGAGGCCGTGGAGATGCAGAGAAGGAAGGGGCTGTTTACCGCGGCCGACACCAGGCAGCTAGGCGAGCTGATGCGCAAATTCAAGAATATGCCCGGATACCGAGAGGAAATCGGAGAACACAATGCGGCCTATGTCAGGGAAAACCTGGGCGCGACCGAAAAGATTCTCTGTGGTATAGAGGAATTTATCAAATAGCGTATATTTCGGATTACCGTCCTAAACTAAGCTTCACAGTCGAATACGATCAACCTTCTTCAACCTAACCATGAGCAAGTCCACCAATCTTTTCGGCATATCACTTACGGCCGCACTGGCAGGGTTTCTATTCGGTTTCGATACCGTGGTAATCAGCGGTGCTAATCTGCCCATTAGGAAACTGTGGGAGTTATCGGACTGGGAACACGGTACACTGATCATGTCCATGGCACTTTGGGGCACAGTAATCGGATCTCTTTTCGGAGGCCTTCCTTGCGATAAGCTGGGAAGGAAGAACACCCTCTTCTGGATAGGTGTACTGTATTTCCTTTCCGCCCTGGGCTCCGCTCTGGCACCTGACCCTTATGTGTTTTCGATCTTTCGTTTTATAGGCGGCGTGGGAGTCGGAGCATCTTCGGTGGCAGCACCGATTTACATCTCGGAGATTTCCCCTTCTTCTTCGAGGGGAAGGCTCGGTGCCATGTACCAATTCAATATAGTCTTCGGGATTATGATCGCATTTATTTCGAACTACCTGCTCAAGGGCTTCGGAGGGGCAAACGACTGGAGATGGATGCTCGGGGTGGAGTCGATACCCGCCATTATTTATGTACTGCTGGTGCTTCGCATCCCCCGAAGCCCACGCTGGCTCAGTATTCAACGCAAAAAGCAGGACGAAGCGCTGGCTGTCCTCAGGCAACTCAACGAACCCGGGGAAGCCCAGAGACAGATGGACCTGCTCCTGGGGTATCTGGATACCCATGCCAAAAAGGATTTCATCTTCCGGAGAAGGCACGCACGTCCCCTGTTGCTCGCATTCCTTATCGCCTTCTTTAACCAGTTGTCGGGCATTAATTTTGTACTGTATTACGCCCCGGAATTATTGGAACGCGCAGGATTAGCATCGAAGGAATCCCTGTTCAATTCGATTTCCATCGGGATCGTAAATCTGCTTTTCACTCTGCTCGGTATCTGGCTCATCGATCGTCAGGGAAGGCGCAAGCTCATGTTGATCGGTTCCTTTGGCTACATCATTAGCCTGGCCATGGTCGCCTACTGCTTTCATTTCCAGAGTTCACCAGACCTGCTGCTGGTCTTTATCCTGATGTTCATTGCTTCACACGCCGTGGGACAGGGAGCGGTGATCTGGGTATTCATATCCGAGATCTTTCCCAATCAGGTAAGGGCAGCGGGGCAGTCATGGGGAACGGGAACCCATTGGGTACTAGCCGCCCTGATCACCTTGGTAACGCCAACGATGTTGTCCCTTTTCGAGGCAGACCCCTCCCCCATATTCCTGTTTTTCGCCGGGATGATGGTTTTACAGTTGATTTTCGTAATCTTCCTGATGCCTGAAACCAAGGGAATATCACTGGAAGAGATCGAAGAAGATCGTCCGGTTACCTAGCCCCATATCGAAACATTCCATCGGGTAATCGATTTATTATCACCCGTGTAGGCATAAGTCGTGCGTTTTTTTTACCTTTTTAAGGTGCAAGCTTCCTTGCGTAAAGCCAAAATCTTATGACCGAACAAATTTCAGCTGGCACCAGCATACTGAATGCTTTTCTCAAAGTCGTGGTATTTGTGCTGATCGTCGTTGTCTTTCTGGTGTTTCTTTTCACCGCATTGTATTTCCTGAACATCCCGGTCGATTTCCTGCCCGAATTTCCAGGCTAGAAAGGGATAAAGGGGAGTCAGACCTTTACAGGCGGCGGTAATAGTACCTGAGGCGTTCAAATACCTTTTGCGAATTCCCGCTCTCCAGTATAGGTATCATCACGATTCGATCCGGAGCCAGGGGTTGAATGATAGCCCGGAGGGTACCCTCAAGTCCGCTCTTGAGTTCTATTCGCCTCTGAAAAATATTGTAGTCCCAATGACCCCGCTCCATGATTTCTCCATTGAGCCGGAGCAGGTAAGTCTGGTCTTCAAGGAATATCACATTGCCCATCCGGACCGAGTTGACCGTCGCTTTCGCCAGTTTTAGCCCATTGAGCTCCTGATATTCGAACCTCCATTCCGCACAGATGCTTGACGCGAGGTCATAGGCATCGGCAAGGCGGTTCTGTGCGAACAAGGCCGGGAAGCAGCACAGGAAAGCAACTCCCAATAAGTACTTTTGGATCAGGGACATAGCGCATTTTTTTAAGAATTCTAAATATATTGAATTCTGTTTCAATTTTAAAGGACAATCACGATTATCCCCTCCAACCGGGAAAATGCCCTGCTGAGTTGCCCATAGACTCCTGTAAGTTGTAGACGAGACTGCTCCGCATGGCTCCCCGAAACAAAAACATCGGGAGAGAACTGAATAGTACCTTTGCAGGATGACGGGACCTGAAATAGCAGGAGAAGTACAGCTGGTATGGCTGAAGCGCGATCTGCGCCTGCACGACCACGCTCCTCTGTATCATGCCCTGAAATCGGGAAAGCGAGTGCTGCTGATGTTTATCTGGGAGGACTTATACGAGATTGATCCACATTACAGCAAACGACACCAGGATTTTATTCGGCAATCGCTCGATGAACTCGATCAGGAGTTACAGCCCCTTAATTCTCGGATTGCACGGTTTCGAGGAGAGGCTTTACAGGTATTCGAGCGGCTCAGCCGCCGGATCAGTGCAGGAGCCGTTCACTCGCACAGGGAAACCGGTTTGCACAGTACGTATCAAAGGGATCTCAGATTGGCGACCCGATTCCGTTCTGCGGGCCTTCCCTGGCATGAATACACCCAGAATGGAGTTCTGCGCGGTCTCAGGAATCGTGACGGCTGGAAGGAACACTGGCTGACCTACATGAGTAGCCCGGTATATCCATGGGAGCCCGGAAAAAGTCAGCTGCTTACTATGGATGAAATCGATGCCCTGGAGTTAGGCTGCAATGGACATTCGGTTTCTTCCCCGCAGCCTGAGGTGAATGCCTTTCAGTCAGGGGGCAGGACTAAGGCTCTCGAGACGATCGATTCCTTTCTCGAAAAACGCTACAATTCATATAATCGGAATATTTCCAAACCAGCGGAGTCCCGGGAGTCCTGCAGTCGACTCTCCCCCTACATCGCCTGGGGGAACCTATCGGTCAGGGAAGTTTACCAGGCCGGGCGCCGAAAACAGGAGGAAATCCAGAATAAACGGCTGCTATCGGGTTTTCTGTCGCGTCTGAGGTGGCAGGCGCACTTCATACAGAAATTCGAGATGGAGCCTCGTATGGAATTCGAGTCGGTTAACCGGGGGTATCAGCAACTGAACAAAGAGGAAAACCAGGATTGGTTGGCCGCCTGGGAAGAAGGTCTGACCGGATTTCCACTGGTCGATGCGAGCATGCGTTGCCTGCGTACAACCGGATACCTGAACTTTCGTATGCGGGCACTACTGGTATCATTCTCCACCCACTTGCTCTGGCAACCCTGGCAGTCCATCAGCAAGCACCTGGCCCGGCAGTTCCTGGATTTTGAACCGGGCATTCACTATCCCCAGATTCAGATGCAGGCGGGTGAAACCGGGATCAATCAGGTAAGGATATACAATCCCCTGAAGAATGCCCACCGACTGGATCCCGAGGCACGGTTCATCAAGGAATGGATACCGGAACTCAGAAAACTTCCCGATACATTCGCCCTGCAACCCAAACTCCTTACCCCTATGGAAGAGCAGCTTTATGGATTCCGCCTGGATCGGGACTATCCCATGCCGGTTGTGGATGGGGTAAAGCAATGGAAACACGCCAGTGATGTGCTCTATCGCATACGAAGGCATCCCCGGGTACTCGAAGAGGGCCGTCGCGTCTTAAAGCGGCATACGCTGGAGGACCGCAATCCCTGGGATGAATAATTAAACGCTGATGATCTCCGAAAAAGATCATTAGATTTGGCACAGGTGATCAGAGGAAGAATAGTGGCCTCTAACCAGACCGTATGCAAAATCTGCAACGCAAAGAGGGACTGCAATTCCGCAAACGAAAAGCTGCCGGCATAAGCTGTAGAATCCTATGTGGGATGATGTACCTGCTCCTTATACCATGCGGACTGTTCTCGCAGCAGGAGGATGTCCTGGAACGCAGAATCGACCGGTTGGTCGTTGTGACCTCGCTGGGTCAGGAGCGCTGCCCCTACGGTCTGCTGAGCTGTGATACCTATGCGGAAATACCTAACCGGCAGTATCAATTCGAGATCACCGATCGTCCGACCCTGGCACGAGTTACCCGTCAGTTCCCTAAATTGCAGAAGACCGAGCAGGACCCTATGTGGGTATCCATGTACATTAAAGGTTATCGGGGTAAAGAACACCGGTTTACCGTATGTACTTCGCACAGCTTCAGCAACGGATATGTGATCGGGCCGGATAGGTACCGGGCCGTGCCCCAGCTGGATTCTTTGATTGCCACTTCCCTCCTTAAGAAACTGAAGACCGGCAAGATCAGCTGCCTGTCCCCTGACGGAGACTGCGAAAACAATCCGGTCGTTCAGTCTCTCCAGCAACGCGACCGCATCCTGCTGGAGTCGTATCTGCGGAGAAGGAGATATAGGTAGTACACAGAGAATGTATCGGTGCTCATCGATCCTTTGCCATCATAACTCCTTGTTTTCAAAACCCTTCTTATATTTAAACAACCAATCAAATTAGGAATGGAAATCAGGGATGTACTGGACTCCATCAACTGGATCGATCGCTATGCCGCAGCCATATGGTTTTTCCTGTCCCTCATACTCATCGGAATACTGGTCCAACTATACCTAAGGGTAGGAACTCAGAGCAGCAGTTTCTGGATGGGTATAGGACTCTTACTGCTGATTTGGCTGTACCCGCTGTATACGGCCTGGTTCAAGCTTTTCGAGATTGGAACCGTGGGCAATATCATTACTCTGGGGTATACCCTGGTTTTTCAATCCAGGATACGCAACATTAATCCCAGATGGGGTCGGTGGCTTTGGCCACATATCATCTGGATGCTCCTGGCAACGCTATTCCTGGGGCTTCAGATCTGGCATAAATACTCCTGAATTCAGCTTTACCGACCCTAAAGCATGCCTTCTTTTTTAAACCAGCTGACGGCTTCTGCGATCCCGATTTCTATAGGGCGGGGATCGATCCGGAGTTCCGAACGCAAGCGATTACTGCTGTAGAAATTCGAAATACATAGGGACTCCAGATTGGCGCTGGACAGGGAAGTAGCAACGCCCATCGAACGAACCACATCCCCCATCTTCCCCAGGCCTCGCAGCATCCAGCCGGGAATCTTGATGTAGAGGGGATTCCGTTCCTGCACAGCGCTAAGCTTTTTAAAGAATTCCAGATACGTGAGATTTTCTCCGGTCACCAGGTAACTCCTGCCGGATTCTCCCCTGTTCAGGACTGCTATAACCGCGTTTGCCACATCCGAAGCGTTGACAAAATTCTTCCCACCCGGTGGCACCCAAACTACCCGTTTACTCCCCATGATTAAAATGGCCCCGGAACTGGGTTTGGCATCGTAGGCACCTATCATAAACGTGGGGTGAACCAGACACACCTGCATGCGATCCGAGAAACTTCTCGCTAGAAGATCGGCTTCCTTCTTGCTCAAAGCGTAGTGAGAACTCGTAAAGGGAGGCTTCATGGGCAGGTCCTCATGTCCTGGATTCTTGAGATTGCCATAGCCGAAAGAGTTCGCAGTACCCACCTGGACAAAACGTTCGACTCCCGCCTCCACACAGGCCTCGAGCAATATCTCCGTACAGTCCACATTGATACTGCGGTAATCTCCGTAGTCCCGACCGGAAGGTGAGGTATAGGCCGCTACATGCACAACGGCATCACAGGCCTTCAATTCCTCTTTATATCCTGAGGAATCCCTCAGATCGGATTGAACCAGTTTCACGCCTTCTTCTCCGGGAAACTGGAAGCTTTCCGGATTCCGGATCAGGCCTGTTACCTCCTGACCGGCATCCAACAGCTGTCGTATGAGGTGTGAAGCTAGTAGTCCGTTAGCCCCGCTTACGAATACCTTCATGCTGGGGATTGGTTTGTACCTCGTGCCTGGCAATTTTACCAAGTATATTGATCTTCATGCGTTCCGGAAACCATTTGAGCAGCATGATCTGAAATTTGTGGTAGAAGTCCAGGGTGATTACACATTTTCTCCTGAGTAGCTTATCGATGGAAATCCGAGCCACCTGATCAACCGGCAAAATGGATTTCTTGATGAAGTTATTCTGACTGTCGATACGCTTAGAAACGTCTTCGTTGGTCTTCATCGGTCCCGGGTTCACTACTGCGAAATGCAGGTTGGAGTCCTCGAACTCCTTGTCCAGGCAACGGGTAAAATTATAAAGGAATGCCTTGGTGGACGGATATACCGTTTTATAGGGAATGGGACTCATGGCCGCCATGCTCGCCACATTGAGGACATAGGTCGGAGACTTTTTCCGCAGGGAAGGGAGAAGCTTATGAACCAGCAGTACAGGGGCCCTGACATTGAGCTGAATCAGATTATCCAGGTATTCCGATTCAACTTCTGCAAAGAACCGGCCACCGCCGGCACCTGCATTGTTGATAAGGATATCGATTTCGTAGTTGCCATTGATCTCTGCTCCCAAACGGGTAATGTTCTCGAATGAAGTGAGATCCATTTCGAAGGTCCGTGAAGTTACGCCGTATTCCTGCTCCAGATCCCGGGCAACCTTATCCAAACCTTCTCCAGGTAAACTCACTAAAATCAGATTATAGCCCCGCTTTGCGAGTTCCCGGGCAAAAGCCTTCCCGAGGCCATTACTGGCACCGGTAATGACGGCATTTGGGGAATTCGTCATTGTTATTTGGATTTGAGTTGATGGAACGGGACAATCAAACCCCCTGGAGGGCATAAGTTAAAAGAAAGTCAGCAGACATAAAATTCTGCGGCTTAAGAATACTAACTTGGGGGACACCTATCGGAAATTTCCAACCGATGAAAATTGATCTAAATCCGGAGAGTCTAATGCTGGCGTTTCTAATTGCCCAAGGCGTATACTCTGCCACACTCCTGCTTCTGATTCAGGGCAATCGGGTCGCCAACCGATTCCTTTCGGCCCTCCTCCTGCTTTTCGCGCTCTGGATCTGCGACACCTTCTTTCGGGTAGCGGGTATTTACAGCCAGAATCCCAATTTCTATTTTCTCCCCATTTACTTTTCCCTGGCTTTTGGGCCTCTACTATGGATGTACACCCGATCTCTGACCACCCCCGATTTCCAGACCGGATGGAACTGGACCTGGCACCTCCTGCCAGCGGGCTTGCAATTCGCGTTCTACCTATTTCTTCAATCCCAGGACTACGCCTATCGCAGATGGTTCTGGATGGAGATACACCAACCCCTCACCTATGATCTGGAGCTCGTATTGAGCCTCATTTCCCTGTCCATCTACCTGATACTGGGGCTGAAGCAAATCAGGAAATACCAGCGAATCATTGAAAACGAGTTCTCCAATACCCACCGCATTACCCTGAACTGGCTCCGTGGCCTTTACGTACTCATCCTGGTTCTGGCCGCTTTCTGGCTCATCGAAATCATCGCTAGAACCCTGTACTCCAATTACCCCATTACGCCCCTCTCGGCTCTGACCATCGGACTGGCTATAGCATTCCTGGGCGGAGGCGCTATTATTCAAAGGGACTTGTCCGGTATGGAATTATCGGGATACGATCCGGATGCACAGATGGAGGATGATACTCAACGGGCTGTACAAAATACGGATCTGCTCAGACAGATCGAGAAGGAAATGGAGATCAACCATGCTTACCGGAACCCTGACCTCAACCTGAAGGAATTCTCGGCCCTCATCGGCGTGTCCGTCCGGGAGGTATCGCATCAGATCAATACCGGGCTGGGAATGAGTTTTATCGATTTCGTAAATTCCTATCGTATCGAAGAGGTCAAGAATCGAATAGAGCAGGAAGAATCGGACCGGTTTACCCTGCTCTCCCTGGCCATGGACAGCGGATTCAATGCCAAATCCACCTTCAACCGTGTATTTCGAAAATTCACCGGAAGTACACCGTCGGAATACCAAAAGTCAGTGAAGTCGGCTCAGGCAGGTGAATAGGTATCTTCAAAGCGAACTCTCATGACACATCAAATGAAAATCCTGGTATTCATCTTTGCCGCACTGCTGTCTATGCCCGGACTTCGTTCCCAGGAGATTGTAAACCTCTGGGGGGATAATCCGGTGCCCAACCAGAGAGAATCCGTCGAAAAGGAAATCCGAACACTGCGTGTGGAAGATGGCCGGTCCGACATCTTATGGATCGAGAACGTTCAGCAGCCCACTCTGGAGATTTACCTGCCCTCGCCGCGCCATGCCACCGGTCAGGCGGTTGTGATACTGCCGGGAGGAGGGTACCGGGGACTGGCCTATGACTGGGAAGGTACAGACGTTGCTAAATGGCTGAATTCAAGGGGCATTGCCGCCTTCGTCCTGAAGTACCGACTCCCATTCTCGGAATCGCTGATCATCCCTCACCAGGCCTCACTGATGGATGCGCAAAGAGCGGTAAAATGGGTTCGATCGAAAAGCGCGGAATGGAATATAGACCCTTCGAAAATTGGAGTCATGGGCTTCTCGGCCGGAGGGCACCTGGCATCGACTCTTGGGAATCGTTACGAAGAAACTCTGGTAAACCGGGATTCGATTGATGCAATCAGTGCCCGACCGGACTTCCTGGTATTGATTTATCCGGTTATCACCTTCCAACCTGACAATGGATCTTTCGTCTCGAGAAATAATCTGCTTGGAGAAAAACCTGGGACCGGGCTCATCGAGTATTACTCCAATGAAAGGCATATACACTCCGGTACACCGCCAACCTTTCTGTTGCATTCCGGGGACGATCCCGTGGTTCCTCCCGGGCATAGCCTCGCTTTCTACCAGGCGCTACAACAGCAGGGGATAGCCGCAGAAATGCACCTCTACCCGTATGGGGGACATGGCTATGGACTCGCATTGGGCAAAGGAAGACTGGAACAGTGGCCCCAATTGCTTGCCATGTGGCTAAAATCCCTTTAATTTTTAAACCTATTTCAGGCCCAGGCCCTTGTAAAATCGCCATGTAAGCCGTAACTCCCATTCCACAGCTAAACCTGATTTCACCTCAGTATACCAGGTACTCACAACATTAGTAGTAAGAAAAATCTTCCCTCGGTCTAATTTTAATATTGACTAGACTGCTTTGTGGATGAATAACACATAAAACATTCAAAAACAGAGCATTATCGTTTGATGAATCCAGAGTTCGATTCCTGTAAGGAAAGGGTATACTCGGGATCATTCAGGCGTTACGTCACCCGAATCCTACTTCGCTTTCCACATGCCTGGCATCTCAAGGAGATTATACCCAATCAACCTGGCATGCGCAACAACTACCCATCCTCCCATGAGGCACCTAGGGCAATGGTCATTCGACAAATGGCCGTTCGTCTTTTGCCGTCTATCTTCTTCTTCATCACCGCTTTGTCGGCAATACCGGCCCTAACTGCCCAGGACGCCCTGATACAGGTTCAGGGCAATAGCAGCATATGCCAAGGAGAAAGCACCACGCTCGAAGTGATCATAGGAGCGAGCATTGGCCCCTATACGGTGGTCTATTCCGACGGTTCCAGCCAGTTTACGGTAAACAACTACAGCAGCGATGCAGATCCGGAGAGCCCCACTTTCGGAGGTGACCCCATATCGGTCGCACCCGCGGCGACCACCACCTATTCTCTGGTCAGTGTACAGGATCAGTTTGGCACCTCACTACCAGTGAGTGCGAGTACGACAACCATCACCGTAAATCCCTTGCCTACGGCCATTAGCAGCACGGTAAACTCTGGCGATCCGGTATGTTACAATACCCCGTTCACCATAGAGGCAACAGCCGTTAACGGAGACACCTATGAGCTCTGGAACGCCGCCAATACCGTCAAACTAGGCGACCTACCCCTAAGCCGGTCCATCACCGAAGACACCAACTATACCGTTCGGGCCATCAGCACTCAGGGTTGTTCATCCAGCATAGCACTGAGTGTACCCCTGGAGGACACCCCCCCGGTGATCAGCGGAGAAGGAAACCAGACCCTGAATCCGGATGCAGACAGCTGCCAGACTACACTGCCCGACTATCGCACTACCGTTACCGTATCGGACAACTGTTCCTCTGTAGGTAACATAAGCCTGACCCAGGATCCGGTAGTAGGTTCTCTGATCAGCGACCACAGTACCGTTCAACTGGTGCAGATCACCGCGACGGACGAGGCGGGTAATCAAAGTACCTATTCATTCAACGTAACCCTGCTGGATAACCAGCCGCCACAGTTAACTTGTACTTCGGATGTAACCGTCGGCACCAATACGGGCTGTACCTATGTGCACAGCGGCACGGCCTGGAACCCCACGGCCAGCGATAACTGCCAACTGACCAGCACTCAATACAGCCTCAGCGGGGCCACCTCGGGGACTGGTACGAACCTAAACGGAGTAAGCTTCGGCTTGGGAACAACGACGGTCACCTGGACCGCCACCGATACCGCAGGACTCACTCAGACCTGCTCATTTGAGGTAACGGTTGAAGATCAGGTGGTACCCGTTGTGAGTTGCGTTCCCGACCAGCAGGTCAACAGCGACTCAGGACTCTGCACCTATACCCATACCGGCACTTCCTGGGATGTTACTTCCTCGGATAACTGCGGGGTCAATGCCATCACCTATACCCTGAGTGGAGCTACTGTCTCCACCGTAGCAAGCAGCCTCAATGGGGTGACCTTCGAAACCGGAATCACCAATGTGGAGGTAACGGTTCAGGACGGGAGTTCCAATACGAATACCTGCAGTTTTACTGTGACCGTAAGCGACCAGCAGGACCCTCAACTGTCGAATATGCCCGGAGATCTGACGGTACCCAACGACCCGGGATCCTGCACTGCAGTGGTGAACTGGACCGAACCCTCGGCCAATGACAACTGCTCCGTAGCCAATCTGGTACAAACCTCCGCTCCTACTCCGGGGCTTTCCAGCGGAAGCACCTTTCCTGCCGGTTCAACCACGATCACCTACACCGCCACGGATAACAGCGGTAATGAAACGGTCAGCAGCTTCACCGTCACCGTAAACGACACCGAAGCCGCCCTGATCTCCGACTGTCCGGCAGACATAGTACAGGAAGCCAGTCCAGGCCTTTGCGGAGCCATTGTAACTTTCGCTCTTCCCACCTTTACAGACAACTGTGCAGGGGGCTCTATGGTACAAACTGAAGGGCTTGCATCGGGTTCCGAATTTCCGGTCGGTGTCACGACCAACACCTTCGAGGTGACCGATGCCTCAGGCAACACCTCGAGCTGTTCATTTACGATTACCATCAGCGATACCCAAGACCCGACTATACCCGACTTGCCGTCTGACATCACCGTCAGCAATGATGCCGACCAGTGTGGAGCCAACGTAACCTGGACAGAGCCCAGCTCTACCGATAATTGTTCGGGTAGTGGAATTGCACAGACTTCAGGCCTGAGCAACGGGGCATTCTTCCCGGTGGGAACGACAACGGTCACCTATACGGCTACCGACGCCAGCGGAAATACTACCCTCGGCAGTTTTGAGGTAACGGTCGAAGATACGCAGCTGCCATTGGTGGTCGGCTGCCCTTCCGATATCAATAAACCCGCAGATACCGGGGCCTGTGAGGCCGCCGTATCCTGGACCGAACCCTCGGCCAACGACAACTGCACCGCTCCGGGAGCCATCACCTGGACGAAATCCCATACCCCGGGCAGTACCTTCCCCATAGGCACTACCACCGTAACCTATGTGGCCATCGATGAAGCCGGTAACAACAGCCTGACCTGTTCCTTCGATGTGGTGGTAACCGATAGCGAAAAGCCTGTGCTATCGAATTGCCCGACAGATATCAGTCTGAGTGTCGATCCCGGACAGTGTTCTGCCGTGGCCAACTGGACGGAGCCCTCGGCAACAGATAACTGCACCGCTGAGGGCGACCTGGTGTGGAGCCGATCCCACAGTCCCGGAGACAGCTTCCCCGTAGGCTCCACCACCGTAACCTATACGGCCACGGACGAGGCCGGTAATGTGAGCAACAGCTGTACCTTCAGGGTAGTGGTCGCCGACGACGAGGCCCCGGTAGCCGTTTGCGCCGCTCCGACCATCTACCTGAATGAATCGGGCGTGGCCACTCTCACCCCGGCAGATGTCGACGGAGGATCCAGCGATAATTGCACCCTGGCTGGCAACCTAGTCATTACGCTGAGCAAGACCACCTTTAATTGTTCAAACCTGGGCGAGAACACCGTGACCATGACCGTCCGGGATGCCGCAGGAAACACTTCTACCTGTCAGGCTAACGTTACCGTTGCCGATGACATCAGCCCCACATTGAGTGCTACCGGACAAACCATAGATTCGAACCTGAATGCCGACAATGGCGGGTGTACCTATTTAATCAAGGGATCCGAATTCGATCCCATCGCTACGGATAATTGTTCGGGCCTCACTCTTTCTTACGCCATCAGCGGTGCCACCACGGCAACCGGTACGGGCAGTCTCGCAGGAGTTACCCTGCAGGCCGGCAGCAATACCATTAGCTGGACCGTTTCCGACGGAAGCAATACCTCCATCCCGCTGGTGTTTACCAAAACGGTGGTGGACGCTCAGGCGCCTGTGGTCAGTAGTACAGGAAATCAGTACAAGAGCAATACCTCAGGGCTCTGCGGTTATCTCGTTTCCGGCTCCGAATTTGACGCCAGCTACAACGATAATTGTACCATTTCCGAAGTCTCCTATTCCATCAACGGAGGTGAACCGGTAGTCGCCCCCACTCTGGATGGCGTGACCCTTCCGACGGGTATCAATCAGATCACCTGGACCGTTTCCGACGTCAACCAGACCAGCTCCAGCAGCTTCCTGGTTACCATAGAGGACACAGAATTACCCGTAATAACCCCTCAGGCCGACATTACGGAAGAAATTGGCGGAGGCTGTGATCAGGTGGTCAGCTGGACGACTCCTGAGGTAAGCGACAATTGCGGTATTTCTAGCCTGACCCAAATTGCAGGATTACCCAACGGTTCGGCCTTTCCCGTAGGCACGACCACGGTAACCTACAGAGCCACTGATATCTCAGGGAACGCAGCCACCATGTCCTTTACAGTTACCGTAAGTGACCTAACGGCTCCCGCACTGAGCTGTCCTTCCGGTAGTACCGAGGCCAGCCCGTTCGAGAGGGAGGCAGACACGGATCTTTGTGTGTACACCGTACAGGGAACGGAATTCGATGCCCTGACCTCCGACAGTTGCGGGTTTAACGCCGCTACCAATTCATTCGATGGGACGACCACCCTGGAGGGAAAAGAATTGCCCGTAGGGGAACATACCATCACCTGGACGGCCACCGATGAGGCCGGCAACAGCTCGAGTTGTACACTCTATGTCCGGGTAACGGACAACCAGGACCCAACCTTTACGGCCCCCGATCAGAACTACAACCGAAATGCCGATCCAGGGGAGTGTTATTACACCATCCCGGACACCTTCTTCGACCTGAGGAACCTGTCGGATAACTGCGAGCTGCAGGTTCCGACTTACGAAATTACCCAGGACGATTCGGTCGTATTCTCAGGAAATAATACCCTGGCTGGCCTGCAACTGCCCACGGATGAATCCTTCGCCTATTCGGTGGTATGGACTTTGTCCGATGTAAACGGAAACACGGTGAGCAGCGTTCCATTCGAGATTTCCGTTACTGACAATCAGGCGCCTTCCTTCGATTGCAGCGGAAATGCGATCCGAAACATTCCCTCAGACGGTTGCCAATACACGGTAGTAGGGACCGAGTTCGATCCAGCCCTGCTCACCGACAACTGTGACGACAGCGGAGAACTCGCGATTTCCTACACCCTGGATGGCGTATCCGGTGGAGTATCCACCTCCCTGGCGGGGACCGTGCTAGACGCCGGAGTACACCCCGTAGTCTGGAGCGCGACCGATTCGGCCGGGAACACCGCCACCTGCAGTTTCAACATCACTGTGGTGGATTCGGTCGACCCCACCATATCCCCCATAACGGATAAGACCCGACAGGCTCCCGGAGGCGGTTGCAGCTATACCGCGGTAGGCACGGAATTCGACCCGGTCTCCGTTTCGGACAACTGCCCCTCCTACACCCTGACCAACAACCAGAACGGAGCCACCACTCTGGCCGGATTTGAATTCCAAGTAGGGATTACCGTGGTCGTTTGGAGCGTAAGTGATGCCGGGGGAAATGTCACAACCTCTCAGTTCCAGGTCGAAGTGCAGGATGTTAACGCCCCGGAGTTCACCCTGGACAACGATCCGGCTTCTACCGTAGCCGTTACCCGATCCACTTCGGCCGACAACTGCCTGTACACCGTGAGCGGTTCCGAGCTGGATCCCCAGGCCGTTTCGGATAACTGTACCACCGAGAATTTCAGCATACTCAACGATAACAATAACTACCGCTCACTGGCCTTCGAACAGTTCGGTGTGGGTCTGCACACCATCAACTGGACCGTAACCGATAATTACGGAAACTCCAACACCAAGACCCTGGAGCTGACCGTCGTCGACGATGTAAGCCCCGTGATCAACTGCCCACAGAGCGACTACACCCGGGTATACGACCAGAATCAGTCGCACTACACCATCGGATTGAACGAATTCAAACCGGTAGCCAGCGACAACTGCGCCACCACCTCCTATACCTATGAGCTGACAGGAGCCACAACCGGGTCGGGCAGCATACTGAGTGGGGTCCAACTGAACGAAGGAGCCAACGTGATCACCTGGACGGCCACTGATACCGCAGGAAATGTCTCGACCTGCATGTTCACGGTCAATGTGATCACCGACCTCTACCCGAACATCAGTTGTGCGGGGGATCAGTCCAAAGACACCGACGCTGGTCAGTGCAGCTATACGGTACAGGGAAGCGAATTCGATGCCGCATCGACCACCGCGGGGGTAACGTTTACCAACGACTACAACGGACTATCCACGCTGGCCGGGGCCGTATTCCCGCAAGGGACCACGCTGGTGACCTGGACGGCGTCTCAGACGGTAGACGGACAGAACTACAGCAGCAACTGCAGTATGTACGTGTTTGTATCCGACAATGAGGATCCTACCATAACCGCACCGGCAGATATCACCGTTAACTCGAATTCGGGTTGCTGGTCCGAAAGCCTTACCCTAGGAACCCCGGTGACCAGTGATAACTGCGGGGTGCGTTCCGTATGGAACAACCAGGCGGGAAATAGCTTTTACGTCGGTACCCACACCATTACCTGGTGGGTGGAGGACGTACACGGCAATCGAACCTCCGATACCCAGACGATAACGGTGGTGGACGACGATGCGCCTACTTACAATTGTTATGCAGCCCTATGCCGTCAGGCGGACGAAGGCGAAACATTTTATACGGTTTACGATCACGAATTCAACCCCAGGAACGTCTGGGATTGCTCAGGTCCGGTTACGGTGACCAACGACTTCAACAATTCGAGCACGCTGGCCGGAGCGCAAATATCCGTGGGCGTTCACACGGTGAACTGGACGTTTACCGATGCCCTAGGAAACGAATCCACCTGTACGACCACCATCACCATAGAGAGCGGCGATCCGCCCTCGGTAACCTGCCGTGGATTCCAGGACAGGTCCACCGACCCGGGACTGTGCACCTATACCATACAGGGCAACGAATCGGATGTGACTTCGACCACTCCCGGCACCACCCTGACCTATACCCTGAGTGGGGCCACCTCCGGTACGGGCAGCACCACGCTCGATGGCGTTGCGCTGAATACGGGAGCCACCACGGTAACCTGGACCGCTACCAATGGGGGGGATACCAATGTGTGCTGTACCTATGACATCCACGTTTACGACGACGAAAACCCGGTCATTTCCTGGCCCGCCGATGTCACCGTACCGGTGGATGCGGGCAGCTGCAATGCCACCAACGTGGTCCTGGGTACGCCAACGGCGACGGACAATTGCGATTCCCCTGCCCAGGTCGATTACACCCAATCGCCCTCCACCACCACCTTCGCCCTGGGGGAAACCGCGGTTTACTGGACGGCCCGGGATACCCGCGGCAATACCGTGACCCATACGCAAACCGTTACCGTAACGGATAATGTGGCCCCGGTGATCAGCTGTCCGACCGAGACCTACTACCGGGAATATTCGAATCCCCTGGTCGATTACTACTACGTGGTGGGCAATGAATTCACCCCGGCGGTCTCGGACAACTGCGAGGTCGTGAGCTACACCAACAACCGGACGGGCAACGGCTTTTTGAACGGGCAGTTGCTCGGACTGGGGACCCACACCATCACCTGGACGGCTAACGACGGCAATCCGGGTACCCCCAATTCGGCCACCTGCGATGTTACGATCGAAGTGGTGGATTCCTTCGAGCCTCTGATCAGTTGTCCCGCAAATGCCACGGCTTCAGCGGACAGCGATGCCTGCGGATTCAGAATCCCAGGCGACAATACGAATTACGATGCCGTATTCACTTCTCTTTCGGGCCAGAACCGCAGCCTGACCCACGACCTGGACGGCGCACCCTCGAACACCTCCCTGGCCGGAGCCACTTTGCCCGTGGGAACCACCACCATTACCTGGACCGCGAGCCAGACTATAAACGGAACGGAATACACCAATACCTGCAGCTTTACCTTCACCGTTTCCGACATCACTCCGCCTGTTTTAGACACTCCATTTCCAGATGTCACTTACAATGTGGATACCGGCACCTGCAGTAAGACCGTGACCCTGACCCCTCCTACGGCTACGGATAACTGCTCCGACCCAGCCGATCTGCTGATCAGCAGCAATGCCCCGGAGACCTTTATACTGGGCGACACCAACGTGCGTTGGGAAATCACCGACGAGGCCGGAAACACCACCGTATACACCCAGGTAGTCACGGTTTACGACAATGAGGCCCCGGTGATCACCAACTGTCCTGCCACAGACATTACGGCGGAGGCCACGGGTGTGAATTGCCAGGTAATCGTTTCCTGGCCAGCCCTGATCGCAACGGACGACTGCGCCGGAATGCAGTCCTTTACCTCCACCCATTCCCCCGGTACCTTGTTCGATGTGGGAACCACCACGGTAACCTACACCGCCATCGACAAGAACGGAAACGAATCCACCTGTTCGTTCGATGTCGTGGTGACCGACCCGGCGCCCACCCTGAGCTGCGTGGAAAATCAGACCCGAAACGTGAATTCGGGCACCTGTTCGTATACCGTGGTCGGTAACGAATTGGACCCGGTCAGCATTTCCGATAACTGTGGCGCTCCCGACCTGACCTGGAGCTTTACCCATCCCGAAACACTGGAATTGGTCACCGGTACGAATTCACTCTCCGGAGTAGCCATACCCCGGGGTAGCGATAACGGACCCACAACCGGACAGATCGATATAACCTGGACCGCAACGGATTCAGGTGGTCAGCAGAGCAGTTGCACCTTCACCCTGTCGCTCCTGGATAACGAGGCCCCCATACTGGTGATTCCGGGTAACCAGACGCGGGGAACCGATCTGAATCAGAATTACTATACCGTAACCGGAGGAGAGTTCGACGACGTTTCAGCCTTCGACAATTGCGGCATAGTGACCAAAATCGTCAACGAACACGGTCTGCCTACCCTCGACGGATTACAGCTCCCTCTGGGTGAAAATACCATCACCTGGGAAGCCACGGACGACAGCGGCAACAAGGGCACCGCAGTTTTCTACGCCTATATAGTCGACAGCGAGAAGCCCCGACTGGACACGGCTCCATCCAATACCACGGCCAACGCGGGAGGAAGCTGTACGGCCGTAGTGAACTATACCCCGCCAGCCTTCATCGACAATGTGACCGCTCAGGGAAATCTAATCGTCACTGTATCCCCCTCCGAGGCCGTACCGGGTTACGAATTCCCTGTCGGAAATACGGAAATCACTTACCTGGTGCTGGATGAGGCAGGCAATAGCTACTCCTACAGTTTCGACATTACCGTCAACGATACGAGCAATCCCGTCCTCAGCTGCCCCGCCGGCGACTCCGGAAATCAGTTCAACCGAAATACCGATACCGGTGAAGCCTATTACACGGTTTCGGGAACCGAGTTGGATCCCGCTTCCTATTCCGATAATTGCAACACCAGCCTTACCAATGACTACAATGCATCGGAAACCCTGGCCGGAGCCACCTTCCCCATAGGCTCGACAGAGGTCACCTGGACCGTTTCAGACGAGGCCGGAAATACGGCGACCTGCACCATACAAGTGGTGGTTACCGACATCGAAGAACCGGTAATCAACAGCTGTCCGGATGCGACGGTGAGTCGAAACGCAACCACGGGTGAATGCTTCTACAGGGTGACCGGTTCCGAATTCGACCCCTTCGACTTCCGGGATAATGCCGGTGTTTCACGCCTGACCTATTCCATAGACGGAGGGCCCGAGGTGGGCACTAATCTGAATACCACCCTGGTGGGAGCGGAAATACCCGTGGGTACTACGGAGGTATTCTGGAGGCTTTACGATGCCAGTGACAATGTCAGTGCTACCTGCACCACGACCTTTACCATTGTGGATTCCGAGCTTCCGGCACTGGTTCCTATTGCAACTCAAAATCGGAATACGGATCCGGGTTCCGGAACCTATACCGCCAAGAGTCCTGCCGACGATGCCTGGGATATTGCCATAAGCGACAACTGCAGCCTGGCTGTTATTACCTACCAGATTAATACCGAAGACCCGGTGGGTACGGATACCAGCACCAGCATTATGGGTGCAGTCCTTCCGATAGGAACGAATACCATCACCTGGGAGGCTACCGATATACACGGGAATACCCAGAGCGGAACCTATCAGGTAGTCGTTCGGGACCAGGAGGCCCCGTCGGCCAATTGCAATCCCATAACGGTTGAACTGGCCCCTAATGGAAGCTACACCCTGGACAGCGACGATATCGATGCCCTCTCCCTGGGATCCTCGGATCCCGGAGGGATAGCAAGCATTGAGGTAACCCCGAACAGCTTCGGTTGTGTAGACGTGGGGGCCAATACGGTTACCCTGACACTCACGGATACCTACGGAAACGAATCCTCCTGTCAGGCTACCGTAACCGTGGAAGACAACACGGCTCCCGAGGCCCTTTGCCAGGACCTGACCGTGATTCTGGATGCCGCCGGGAATGCCACCATTAGCCCGGAAGATATCGATAACGGCTCTACGGACGCCTGTGGAATAGCGAGCCTTTCCCTGGATCAGACCTCCTTTGATTGTACCGACGTCGGTAGCAATACCGTGACCCTGGCCGTCACCGACGTGAACGGCAACAGCTCGACCTGTACCAGCACAGTAACGGTAGTGGATGATGTGGCGCCCGTAGCGGTCTGCAAGAGCATCACGGTGGCCCTGGACGACTCCGGCAGCATCACTCTGGACGGGACCGATGTGGACAACGGTTCCTTCGACAACTGCGAAAGTGCGCTCACCTACAGCCTGAGCCCCGACACCTTCACCTGCGCCGACCTGGGTGCCAATACCGTGACCCTGACCGTCACGGATCCGGCCGGTTACTCCGATAGCTGCACCGCCATCGTCACCGTGGAGGACACCACGGCTCCGACCGTGGTTTGTCAGGACATCACCGTTCAACTGGACGAAAATGGCCTCGCCAGCATCACGGCGGCGGATATAGACAACGGCTCAGACGATGCTTGCGGCATACAATCCCTTGCCCTGGATAATACCTCCTTCGACTGTTCCAACCTCGGGGCCGATCCGGCCACCAATACGGTTACGCTTACCGTAACGGACGTCAATGGAAATTCCAATACCTGCACGGCCCTGGTTACGGTCGAGGATGCGGTAAATCCGACCCTGACCTGCCCCGGCGACCAAACGGTGGACACGGATACCGATGCCTGCACCTACGTGCACAGCGGTACCGACTGGAATCCCACGGCCGCGGATTCCTGTACGAGCATATCCAGCCTCACCTATGCACTCAGTGGTGCCACCGTAGCCGCGGATGCCCCTGCGAACACCAGCCTGGACGGCACGACCTTCAACCCGGGGGTAACCACCGTTACCTGGACCGCCATAGACGGTTCCGGCAACAGTACCCAATGCAGCTTCGATGTAACGGTCTCCGACAATCAGGCACCCACGGCCAGTTGCCAGGATATCACCCTGCAGCTCGATGCCTCGGGCTCGGCCAGCCTGGTGGCCGCCGACCTCGGCTCCGGTTCCTTCGATAATTGCGGAATTCAGAGCCTGTCGGCCAGCCAGACGACCTTTGGCTGTGAGGACTTCGGAGCGAATACCGTGACCCTGACCGTGACGGATACCTCAGGAAACACCAGCAGCTGCGATGCCACGGTAACCATCGAAGACCCGATCGGCCCGACGGCTTCCTGCAGCCCTATAACCGTTCAACTGGACGCTAGCGGTAACTACACCCTGTCCGGCACGGATATAGCCGACCTTTCTCTGGGCTCCACCGACAACTGCAGCGGATGGACCGCCGAGGTAAGCCCCAACACATTTAACTGTTCGGATATCGGCAGCCCGGTGGATGTAACGGTGACCATACGGGACATCGCGGGGAATACGGATACCTGCACCACGACGGTTACCGTCGAAGACACTACGGCCCCTACCGCCCTGTGTCAGGACATCACCCTGCAGCTCGATGCGACCGGAAACGCCACCCTAACCGGCAACGATATCAACAACGGATCCAGCGATGCCTGCGGCATACAATCGTTCTCCGCCAGCCAGACCGCATTCGATTGTTCCGACCTCGGTTCCAATGTGGTTACCCTGACCGTGACGGACATCCATGGCAACATCGCGACCTGCGATGCCACCGTTACCGTGGAGGATACTGTGGCCCCCGTATTCAACCTGTGTTCTTCCAATCAATCGGAAAATACGGATCCGGGACTGTGCACCTATACCAAGACCAGCGACGACTGGGACGCCACGGCCACCGACAATTGCGCTTCCCTAACCCTGGAGTTCTCGCTGAGCGGGGCCACCACGGGCTCGGGCTCCACCCTGAATGGGGTCGCCTTCAACACCGGGACCACCACCGTGACCTGGACGGCCACCGACAGTGAGGACAATGCATCCACCTGCAGTTACGAGGTAACCGTTACCGACAATGAAGATCCGGTCGCCAGCGCTCAGGTGGCTCAGGTGGACCTTGACCGCCTGGGTACCGCCACCATAATTCCTTCGGATGTGGACAACAATTCGACGGACAACTGCTCCATCGTTACCTACGAAATATCCAAAGACGGCGTATCCTATTTCTCTTCCCTGGACTACTCCTGCTCGGATATCGGCAGCAACACCATTTACCTCCGGGTAACCGACTCTGCGGGACGCACGGACGTAACCACCACCAACCTGGAAGTCGATGATACGCAGGCCCCCACCCTGGACGACCTGAACGACCGCCTGGTCGATACCGATTCCGATGTATGTACGTACACCCATACGGACGACAGTTGGAACCCGACCGACAACTGCGACCCCGCTCCAACCATTACGTACACACTGAGCGGTGCAACTACGGCGATTACGGGTTCGAATACAACGCTGAACGGACAGGTGTTCGAAAAGGGCACCACAACCGTACTCTGGACCGTGGCGGATCATTCCTCGCCCGTCAACTCGGGTACCGTGGAATTTGACGTGGTAGTCTCAGACCCACAGGCACCACAGATCAGCTGTCCATCCAATATCGTGCAGGATGTGGCGGCTCCAGGGGCAAGTTCCGCCCTGGTGTCCGGCATACCGTCACCCACCTTCGACGACAACTGCGCCGTAACCCTGCTGACCTACCAATATTCCGGTGCGACCTTCTCCCCTGCCCAGGGCACGGGCATCAACGAATTGAGCAGCGATACCTTTAACCTGGGTACCACCCTGGTGCGCTATGTCGCCTATGACGAGGCGGGTAATTCACAGGACTGCACCTTTACGATTACGGTTAACGCCTTGCCAAATAATACCGTGATCCCGAGCAGCGCCAGTCTGACCACGACCGAGGACCTGGGCACGGATTCATTTACCGTGGCCCTGCCGTCTATCCCATCCGGGAACGTGGTCTTCGATGTGGCCAGCAGTGATCCCACGGAGGGTACCGTTTCGATCTCCAAACTGACCTTTACTCCAGCTAACTGGAATACTCCTCAAACGGTAACCGTGACCGGCGTTAACGAGGATGTGGACGATGGAGACATCCCTTACACCATACTGATCACGACGAACACCGACGAAACCGATCCCGGTTCGGGTTACTTCAACGTGGATCCGGAGGATGTGAGCGTCACGAATATCGACAATGATACGGCGGGCATTACCGTGTCCTCTGCCAGCGGCCCCACCTCGGAGGACGCGGATACCGCCACCTTTACCGTGGTACTGGATACCGAACCCACCAGTGACGTCAGCATTAGCTGGTCGAGCGGTGACCCAACGGAAAGCGACACCTTCTCACCACCTAGCCTCACCTTTAGCCCGGCCAACTGGGATAGCCCACAAACTATCACCGTAACCGGTAAGGACGATGACATAGCCGACGGCGACGTGAATTATACCCTGATCAGTGCCAATGCCGTTTCGGCGGATACCGATTACGATGGCATGGTCGTGGACGATGTGGACCTGGTCAACGAAGACAACGACACCGCAGGATTCACCGTCGTGCCCGGAAACCTGACCGTAAGCGAAGACGGAACAACGGCCACCTACACCGTAGTACTGAACAGTAAGCCCGCCACCGATGCGGAGGATTACACGGTCGTCGTGGACGTAAACAGCAGCGATACGGGAGAAGGAACCGTTTCTCCATCTTCACTGACCTTTACGGCAGCCAACTGGGATACCCCCCAGACCGTCACGGTTACTGGGGTGGACGATACCATAGTGGACGGCACTATTGCCTTTACGGCGGTCAACTCGGTCGACACCTCAAATACCACGGATCCCGCCTACGATCCACTAAATCCGGAAGACGTCAGCATCGACAACACCGACAATGACTCTGCCACGGTGTCCATAAACGACGTGACCGTAGCCGAAGGCAATACGGGTACCACCGATTTCACCTTTACGGTTACGCATGCCGGCGCGGAGGTCGATGGTGGATATGCCGTGAGCTACTTCACCACCAATGGTACGGCCAAGGCACCCTCCGATTTCAGCGGAAGCGGCGGGTCGGTTTCCTTCATCAGCGGAGCCATAGGGGAAACTCAGACCATTACCGTAAGCATCAATGGCGATACCTCAGTCGAAGGCAATGAAACCTTCAGCCTGGTGCTGAATTCCGTGATTGCCCCCGGCAAGAACATCACTATAGACCCCGCCGGAAAAACGGGGACGGGAACGATCACCAACGACGACAACGCTACCCTCTCCATAGCCGATGTATCCATAAACGAAGGCGATAGCGGGACTTCCGTGCTCACCTTCACCGTCGAACTCGACCGTGAGGTGGAGGATGGCCTCACCGTAGACTTTGCCACCGCGGACGGTACGGCGACTACGGCCGATTCGGATTACGATGCCCAAACCGGCACCCTGACCTTTGCGGGTACGCCCGGGGAACAGGAAACCATCGACATCACCATAAACGGGGACACCAAAGTAGAACTGGACGAAACCTTCCGGGTCGATCTCAGCACTATAGTTCCCATCTCGGCGCCTGCCGTGGCCATCAGCTTTGCCGACGACAGTGCCACGGGTACCCTGACCAATGACGATAGTGCCGTCCTGGCCATAACCGGATTCACCGTGGATGAGGGCGCAGGAACTGCCGACTTCACCATAGCGCTGGATGAGCAGGTTCAAAGCCCGTTCACGATCGATTTCGCCACTTCCGACAATACGGCTTCGGACGGATCGGACTACGATGCAGCAAGTACCACTCTGAACTTCGGTGGCCCCCATGCCCTGACCCAGATGGTGACCGTTAATATCCTTGAGGACATGGTGGTTGAACCCTCGGAGGAATTGGTAGCTACCCTCGACAATCTGATCGATGGAGCCGCGCAGTCCGTCAGCCTGACCGGAGGAGGACCATCCACTTCGGTGACTTCCACCATCACGGATAACGACGCGGCCAGCCTTTCCATAGACGATGTGACCGTAGATGAAGACGCTGGAACAGCCACATTTACCGTTACCCTTACCGGTAGCGTACAAAACGATTTTACCGTCGATTATGTAACATCCGATCAGTCGGCCCTGTCTCCCTCCGACTATACGGCTCTGGGCACGGCATCACTCACTTTTGGCGGAGCCAACAGCAACAGTCAGAACCTGGTGGTAACCATAGCCGATAACAACATAGCCGAACCCACGGAAACCTATACGATCGACCTGAGCAATCTGAATGCACAGGGGCAGACCGGTGTGAGCATCGCCGATAATCAGGGGCTGGGTACCATAACCGATAATGATGCCCTGACCCTGGACATCTCCGGGTTCAGTGTAACCGAAACCGATGGAAATCAGTTGAGCAACTTCGTCCTCAGCAGCAATATCGCGGCTCAGGAGGACATCGAATTCACCCTGACCACGGCAGATATTGGAACCACGGCAGGCACGGATTACGCGCCTCAAACGGCTCAGGCCTATACGCTATTGGCCGGTGAGACCAGCATGAATCTCCCCGTAAGCATAGGCGGAGATCTGATTGCGGAGCCGACCGAAACCTTTTCCGGCACCATTGCCCTGACCGACGCCCGGGGACAGGATGTGACCATAACCACGGATTCGGATACCTCCACCATCCTGGACAACGATGCCCTGGTGGCGAATCTGAACGGATTTACGATTACCGAAACGGAGGCCACAGAAACCGGTCAGTTCAGCATAAGCACCAATATTGCTGCCCAGTTCGATATCGAATTCAGCTTCACGACTGCCGACGGAACCGCTCTGGATGGTCAGGACTACACGGCTCAGGCCGGCACCGTGATCACCCTCCCCGCCGGTAGCACCTCAGTTGACATACCCGTGGATATCCTCGGTGATCTCGTCATTGAACCGCAGGAATCGTTCACCGCCGACCTTGCACTGACCGAGGCAAACGCCCAGCAGGCCAGTGTGGGAACCGCCTCCGAAACGGCCATCATCGAAGACAACGACTCAGCTAGCCTTAGCGTCAGCGGGTTTACAGCAGATGAAGACGCCGGATCGGCCTCCTTCACCATTACCCTGGATCGGGCCGTACAAAACGCATTCACCGTAGATTTCAATAGCTCGGATCTGACGGCACTGGCAGGAAGTGACTATACCACTTCGGGTACGGTGGAACTGACCTTTGGAGCCGCCAATCCGCTTGTTCAGACCGTTAGCATCCCCATTGCGGACGACAGCTTTGTCGAGCCCACCGAACAACTCTCGGGCACCCTCAGCAACCTGTCTGCAGGAGGCCAGGATGTTAGCCTGGCTACCCCTTCGGCCACAGCTTCGATCACGGATAACGACGCCGCCAGCATCGCCATAAACGATGTAACGGTGGATGAGGATGTCCCCGAAGGTATGGCCATCTTTACCGTAACCCTAACGGGAGACATACAGGATGAGCTAACCGTGGACTACACGACTCAGGATGGTTCGGCAGACGATCCGGCCGTACAACCCTCAGACTACACGCTGACCAGCGGGACACTGACGTTCCCTTCCGGTTCGCTGTCGGGTAGTACCCTGAACATAGCCGTTCCCATAATCGACAACGGCATCAACGAGCCCGTCAACGAGACCTATACGGTTGAACTCGATAATCTGTCCTCTACCGGCAGTGCTTCCTTCGACGATAATTCGGGCCTCGGCACCATAATCGATGACGATCCGCTGAACACCATCACACTGACCGGATTCACGGTTACCGAAACGGATGGAAATACCTCTCACAATTTCGTGGCGACCCTGGATCAATTGGCACAGGAACCCATAGTCATTGACTTCACAACCGCATTTGGCAGTGCTGACGGAACGGATATCACCGCTCAGGCGGCCCAGCAGTACACCATCCCTTCTGAGACCCTTACTGTGAATATACCCGTCGAGGTACTCGGGGATCTGAAGGCCGAACCCCAGGAGAGCTTTACCGCGACCATTACCCTGGTAGATACAGGTGGTCAACAGGTAGGCCTGGGGACCGATACAGCTACGGGTACTATAAACGACAACGACCAGGCCACCCTGTCCATCAGTGGTTTCAGTGTAGACGAAGCCGCCGGAACGGCCGATTTCACCATCAGTTCGGATCGTCCGATACAGGAAGAGATTACGGTGAGTTTCGACACCGGTGATGACACTGCCGAGGCGGGCAGCGATTACACGGCGGTATCGGCTGTACTGACCTTCGGAGGTTCTGAAAGCGACACCCAGACCGTGAGCATTCCCATCACCGATGACGATCTGGTGGAACCCAGTGAAACCCTAAACGGCATACTCAGCTCGCTGTCCCCAAGTTCTCAGGATGTAGTCCTGGACGGACTGGGAAGCACCGCTTCGATTCAGGCAACCATAACCGACAACGATAGCGCCTCACTGACCATAGATGACGTGGTACTCACTGAATCCGACACGGGTTCCGATGTTACCTTTACATTTACCGTTACCCATAACGGCAAGTCCGCAGACGGACCGTTCACCGTGGACTTCGCCACCCGGGATGTGGAGGCGATCGCCGGGAACGACTATACAGGACAGTCGGGAACGCTAACTTTTAGCGGGGCAACGGGTGAGACACAGACCATCTCCGTACTGGTAACCGGAGACCTTCTGCTCGAACCCACGGAAACCTTCGCCCTTGATCTGAGCGAAGGGGACTTCGAAAGCCGCAACATCACGTTTACGGATGATTCCGGTCAGGGTACCATAGAGGACAACGATAGTGCGCTGTTGAGCGCTTCCGCCTCTGACGATACCGCGGCCGAACCCAATAACGACGGGGAATTCACCCTGTCCATCGGACTGCCCTCATCCACAGACACGGAGATCAGCTATTCCATTACGGGCACGGCTGATGTAACAGAGGACTATACTGCCCTGAGCGGTTCCGCCACCATACCGGCTGGTTCGACCTCCATAACGGTGGCCGTCCCCGTGGTGGACGACAACATCCTCGAGGAGGACGAAAGCGTTATACTCACCATCGATTTCATCGATGCCGGCGACAGTGATATCTCCATTGACGGATCTGCGAGTCAGGCCACGGTGACCATCCAGGACGATGATACCGCCCAGGTCTCCGTCTCGGCGACAGATGCCGATGCCGCCGAACCCGGGGATGACGGTGCTTATACCATCACCCTGAGTCAGGAGTCCGATAGTGATACCACCGTTTCCTATACCATTACGGGAACGGCCACCGCCGGATCCGATCACACCACCCTGGCCGGTACCGCAGTGATCCCCGTGGGGAGCACTTCTCTGGTCATCGATGTGGAGGTACTCGACGATTCCATACTCGAATTCACGGAGACCGTTACCCTTACTCTCGATGGCATAACCGGTGATTCCGACATTTCCATCGACGGGACTCAGTCCACGGCCGATGTGAACATCGCCGACAACGATGCGGCCGAACTGACCGTCACCGATATCACCGTGGAAGAAGGCAACAATGCCGTCTGGACCCTGACCCTTTCCGCCGACGTACAGGGTGGCTTTACCCTGGACTACAACACAGCCGATGGATCGGCGCTCAGCGGTTCCGACTATTCCGATACCACAGGCACCATCACCTTCGCCGGTACCGCCGGGGAAACCCAGACCGTGACCGTGGCCACCACCGACGACGACCTGCTCGAGTTCGACGAAGCATTCCTCGTGGAATTCTCCAACATCAGCAATGCCCTGGTCTCCTTCGACAATCAGGCCACCGCTACTCTGACCGACAACGATGCGGCTTCGCTAAGCGTCTCCGATATCAGCGTGGAAGAAGGCGACAGCTTCTCCTTTACCGTTACCCTGAGCGGGAACGTGCAGGGTGGCGTGGATATCGACTACGCCACTGCTGACGGTACCGCCATCGATCCCGATGACTATACCGCTGCCTCGGGTACCCTGAACTTTACTGGTACCGACGGAGAATCCTATACCATCACCGTCAATACCACCGAAGACGATGTGGCCGAACCCCAGGAGCAGTTCCTGATCGACCTCAGCAACATCAGCAATGCGCTGGTCACCTTCGATAATCAGGCTACCGGTACCATCACCGATGACGATGACCTGAGCCTGTCCATAGCCGACAACTCCATTACCGAGACCGAAGGTACCCAGACCCTCGAATTTGTCATTACCCTATCCGGTACCGCGCAGGAAGACATCCAAATCGGATTCTCCACCAGCGATAACACCGCCCTGGCCGGTAACGACTTCACCGCGCAAACCGCCACTCCGGTCACCCTGACCGCAGGGGATACTCAGGTGGTCGTACCCGTCGAGATCCTCGGGGATGCCATACTCGAACCCACCGAGGTCTTCGATGTACTCATTACCCTGGACAACACCGCTGGACAGCCCATAACCGTAGCCGATGCCAGTGCAGCCGGCACCATATCCGACAACGATGCGGCCGAACTGACCGTCACCGATATCACCGTGGAAGAAGGCAACAATGCCGTCTGGACCCTGACCCTTTCCGCCGACGTACAGGGTGGCTTTACCCTGGACTACAACACAGCCGATGGATCGGCGCTCAGCGGTTCCGACTATTCCGATACCACAGGCACCATCACCTTCGCCGGTACCGCCGGGGAAACCCAGACCGTGACCGTGGCCACCACCGACGACGACCTGCTCGAGTTCGACGAAGCATTCCTCGTGGAATTCTCCAACATCAGCAATGCCCTGGTCTCCTTCGACAATCAGGCCACCGCTACTCTGACCGACAACGATGCGGCTTCGCTAAGCGTCTCCGATATCAGCGTGGAAGAAGGCGACAGCTTCTCCTTTACCGTTACCCTGAGCGGGAACGTGCAGGGTGGCGTGGATATCGACTACGCCACTGCTGACGGTACCGCCATCGATCCCGATGACTATACCGCTGCCTCGGGTACCCTGAACTTTACTGGTACCGACGGAGAATCCTATACCATCACCGTCAATACCACCGAAGACGATGTGGCCGAACCCCAGGAGCAGTTCCTGATCGACCTCAGCAACATCAGCAATGCGCTGGTCGCCTTCGATAATCAGGCTACCGGTACCATTACCGATGACGACGACCTGACCCTGTCCATAGCCGACAACTCCATCACCGAGACCGAAGGCACCCAGACCCTCGAATTCGTGATTACCCTATCCGGTACCGCGCAGGAAGACATCCAAATCGGATTCTCTACCAGCGACAACACCGCCCTGGCCGGTAACGACTTCACCGCACAAACCGCCACTCCGGTCACCCTGACCGCAGGGGATACTCAGGTGGTCGTGCCCGTTGAGATCCTCGGGGATGCCATACTCGAACCCACCGAGGTCTTCGACGTGTCCTTTACCCTGGACGACGATGCCGGACAGCCCATAACCGTAACCGATGCCAGTGCAGCCGGTACCATATCCGACAACGACACGGCGGAACTCACCGTCTCCGACCTCAGCGTAGATGAAGGCGATAGCTTCTCCTTTACCGTTACCCTTAGCGGGAACGTGCAGGGTGGCTTCGATATCGACTACGCCTCCGCAGACGATACCGCCATCGATCCGGATGACTATACCGCTGCCTCGGGTACCCTCAACTTCGCAGGTACCGACGGAGAATCCTATACCATTACCGTCAATACCACCGAAGACGATGTGGCCGAACCCCAAGAGCAGTTCCTGATCGACCTCAGCAACATCAGCAATGCCCTGGTGTCCTTCGATGACCAGGCCACCGCTACCATCACCGATGACGACGACCTGACCCTGTCCATAGCCGACAACTCCATCACCGAGACCGAAGGCACCCAGACCCTCGAATTCTTGATTACGCTCTCCGGTACCGCCGAGCAGGACATCCTGATCGGATTCTCCACCAGCGACAACACCGCCCTGGCCGGTAACGACTTCACCGCACAGACCGCGACTCCCATAACCCTGCTCGCAGGGGATACTCAGGTGGTCGTACCCGTCGAGATCCTCGGGGATGCCATACTCGAACCCACCGAGGTCTTCGATGTACTCATTACCCTGGACAACACCGCTGGACAGCCCATAACCCTGGCCGATGCCAACGCCTCGGCGACCATTACCGACAACGATGCGGCGGCACTCACCGTCTCCGACCTCAGCGTAGATGAAGGCGATAGCTTCTCCTTTACCGTTACTCTGAGCGGTGACGTACAGGGAGGCTTCGATATCGACTACGCCACCGCAGACGATACCGCACTCGATGGTTCCGACTACACCGCCACCACCGGTACGCTCACCTTTGCCGGTACCGACGGAGAATCCTATACCATTACCGTCAATACCACCGAGGACGGCATAGCCGAACCCGACGAGCAGTTCCTGATCGACTTCAGCGGTATCACCAACGCCCTGGTGTCCTTCGATGACCAGGCCACCGCAACCATCACCGACGACGACGACCTGACCCTGTCCATAGCCGACAACTCCATCACCGAGACCGAAGGCACCCAGACCCTCGAATTCGTCATCACCCTATCCGGTACCGCCCAGGAAGACATCCAAATCGGATTCTCTACCAGCGACAACACCGCCCTAGCCAGTAACGACTTCACCGCACAGACCGCCACTCCGGTTACCCTGGTCGCAGGAGATACTCAGGTGGTCGTACCCGTCGAGATCCTCGGTGATGCCATACTCGAACCCACCGAGGTCTTCGATGTACTCATTACCCTGGACAACACCGCTGGACAGCCCATAACCCTGGCCAATGCCAGTGCGGCCGGTACCATATCCGACAACGATGCCTCGGCGGTTAGCATTAGCGCCACCACCCAGGCCGCTGAACCCAACCTGGCAGGGGTCTTCACCCTGAGCCTAACCGAAGAGACCTCAGAAGATACTGTGGTGAGCTATTCCGTAACCGGTACGGCCAGTCCGGATGTGGACTACGTTTCCCTGAGCGAAACGGTTACGATTCCTGCCGGATCGACTGTGGCGACCATAGCCGTCAATGTACTGGACGATTCCGTACTCGAAGGAACCGAAACCGTGGTGGTTACGCTTACGGGTACGGACAACCTGGTTGGCCTCGGAACGGTAACGGAAGCAACCGTGAACATTACCGACGACGACACCTCGGAAGTCTCTGTCGTTTCCGACACGGACGCCGCCGAACCCGCAACCGATGGTTCCTTTACCGTAAGCCTGAGTAACCCGGTCTCCTCGGATACGGAGATATTCTATTCCGTTGGAGGAACGGCTGCTCTGGACACGGACTACACGGCCCTGAGCGGTACGGTTATCATTCCTGCGGGATCCACCTCTACAACCCTCCCGGTTGAGGTGATCGACGACAGTACGGTCGAAGGAGAAGAAAGTGTGATTATCACTCTGGAAGCAACCAGTAATGCGGTCACCCTTGCTACCGCGAATCAGACCACTGTGACGATCGCGGATAACGACAGTTCGGCCGTAACCATATCGGCCACTACCCTGGGGGCGGAACCCGATCAGGACGGATTGTTCACTTTTGCCCTGAGCAGTCCTGCGGCCCAGCCTACCACCGTAAGCTATACGGTGAGCGGTTCGGCAACGGCTGGGGCAGACTACACGACCCTTTCGGGCACCATAGTCGTGCTGGCCGGAGCCACCACAGTCACCCTGCCTGTGGAAGTACTGGACGACCTTCAACTGGAAGGGGACGAGACCGTGGTCGTGGAACTGACGGGTACGGATAACGACGTTAACCTGGGTGCCGATACCGAGGCGGTCATTACCATAGCCGACAACGAAATATCTGCACTCACCGTATCCGTTGCGAACGATGCCGCAGAGCCCGACCAGGACGGAGCGTTCCGCTTTGAACTGACCACGCCGGTGGCCGGTCCGACCACCGTGAGCTACTCCCTGGATGGCAGTGCAACCGCTGACGACGATTACTTTGCCCTGAGCGGCACACTGATCATCCCGGCAGGCGATACGGAATTCATCCTGCCCCTGAATGTGGTGGACGATGTTTGGATAGAGGGAATAGAAACCGCTGTACTCACCCTGACCGGCACGGACAACCTGGTGAACCTTGGCACTTCCTTCGAGGCTACGCTAAATATAGCAGACGACGACGAATCCAGAGTGAGCGTTACCGCCATGGAGCAGGCAGGAGAACCCGATGCGGACGGACAGTTCGAACTCAGCCTGAGCAAGCCTGTGGCCGGAGATACTGAGGTATTCTATACCGTCGGCGGAACAGCCACGCCGGATGTCGATTATGACGCCCTGAGCGGGACCGCGCTATTCCCTACGGGCTCGACCAGTGTATTACTGGACATCCCGGTGATCGACGACCTGATCCTGGAAGGGGACGAATCCGTGATACTCAGCCTGACCGGAACGGATAATGCGGTGACTCTGGATACGGCTTCCGAAGCCACTATCGTGCTGACGGACAACGATAGTTCCGAGATCACGGTTGCTGCCGGCTTGGACGCATCTGAACCCGATAACAACGGTACTTTCGTCCTCAGCCTGAGTAATCCGGTAGCCGTGGATACGGAGATCAGCTATACGGTAGCAGGAACCTCGCTGTCCGATGCCGATTACGCCCTGCTTCCCGGTACGGCGGTGATTCCTGCGGGCAGTACCTCGATAACCATTGAAGTCGGGGTCCTGGACGATACGATCCTAGAGGAAACGGAAACGCTTGAAATCAGCCTGACCGAAACGAATAACGCGGTGGTCTTGGGCGGCAGCTCGTCGGCGAGCATTAACCTCTTCGACGACGACGACGCCGTAGTCAGTGTAAGTGCCGTAAATGACGGTGCCGAGCCCGATTCGGATGGCCGATTTGTACTCAGCCTGAGCAATCCGGTCTCCACGGATACCGAAGTGGAGTACAGCCTGGATGGCTCGGCTATGGAAGGCGTGGATTACGCCGCGATGACGGGCACGGTACTCATTCCTGCCGAAACCACCTCCTTCGAATTGGTGATCGAGGTTATCGATGATCTCGAAATAGAAGGTACGGAGACCGTAGGAATACAGCTTACTCAGACCGGCAACGCCGTAACCCTGAGTGCGGAAGCCTCCGACTCTTTGGACATAGCCGACAACGATCAATCCGTAGTCACAGTGGTAGCCGCAGCGGATGGCAGCGAACCGGATCAGGACGGGGCTTTTGCCATACTGCTCGACACCGGGGCCGAAATCGATACGGAAGTAACCTATACGCTTACGGGTACGGCCTCCGAGGGGGTCGACTACGAAGCCTTCAGTGGAAGCATAACCATACCGGCCGGAACCGACCGAGTCGAGCTTCCCGTGCAGGTTATCGATGACGACATCCTGGAGTTTGGAGGAGAAACCGTTATCCTGACTCTGACCGGCAGCGATGGACTGCTTCAAATTGGCGATTCATCCGAAGCTACGGTTCAAATAGCCGATAACGAAGGCGTGGAAGCGGGTATCGAACTCATCAAGACTGTGACTATGGAAGGAGACGGAGAACCCGGCGACCGACTGTTGTACACTTTCGTGATCCGCAACACCGGCAATGTACCGCTGGAATGGATCGAGATCGATGATGATATGCTCTCCGACACGCCCATTGCGGTTCCGGGCGTACTCCCAGCACTGCAGGAGACCTCACTGACGGTGGAATATACCCTCATACAGGCCGATATCGATGCGGGAAGCGTAACGAACTCCGCCTTCGCCTTCGGAACGGAGACCCTGGAAAACACCACGGTTTCGGATACTTCCGACAATGGAATAGCCGAAGACGGGGACGATAACCCCACAGTAATCGACCTGGTACGGGAGCCGTCCCTGGCCATCGTTAAGACCGCCACCCTGAACGACGAAAATCAGGACGGATTCGCTCAGGTAGGAGAAACCATAGGATACCGTTTCCGCATTACCAACACCGGTAACGTGACCCTTACGAATGTTTATGTGGAAGATCCGCTGGATGGCATCACACTAAGCGGTCAGCCGATTACACTGGCTCCCGGGGAAACCGACGAAGTCACGTTCTCGGCCCTGTATCCGCTATCCATAGATGACATCCGCGCCCAGCAGGTATCCAATCAGGCCCAGGCCTTTGGTACCGGGCCATCTGGGCAGGTAGTGAGCGATTACTCGGACGACGACGACAGCTTCGGAGACACGCCAACTGTGACCGAACTGTCCGGTTGCGAACTGGAAGTCTTTAATGGAGTATCTCCGAACATAGACGGCGGTAACGACCTCTTTTTCGTGCAGGGAATCGAATGCTATCCCAACAATACGGTGGAGATATACAACCGCTGGGGTGCATTGATATTCGAACGGGATGGGTACAACAATTACGACCAGGCCTTCACGGGTATATCCGAAGGCAAGGCCACGATCAATCAGCCGCGCAAACTGCCGGACGGAACCTATTTCTATATCATCAGATACACCGACACGGATGGCATATCGCGCAGTCTGACGGGTTACCTGTATATCAACAGGAGGTAAGCGAAACTAAAGAAATGAGCAGCATGAAAAAGTTTTATCTCATCTGGGCAATCGCACTGGCCACTTTAACCGGATACGGCCAGCAGGACTCACAGTTCACCCAGTATATGTACAATACCATAACGATCAATCCGGCTTATGCCGCCTCCAGGGAAGCACTGAGCGTATTTACCCTGTACCGTGCCCAATGGGTGGGACTGGAGGGTGCTCCGACCACCACGGTCGCTTCCATTACTTCCCCCATCAGGGGATCGGACGTGGGACTCGGATTTACCGTACTAAACGATGCTATAGGACCCACAAGGGAAACGAATTTCGCGGTGGACTTTTCCTATACCATACGGGCTTCGGAGCAATTCAAATTGGCCTTTGGCCTGAAGGCCTCCGGAAATATTCTCAACGTGGATTTCACCAAATTAAGCCTGTATAACCCTGAGGATTATGTGTTCGATGCAAACATTACCAATAAATTCTCCCCCAATATCGGCGCCGGGGTATTCCTGTACTCCGACCGGACCTATATAGGGCTCTCGGTCCCATTCATATTGGAAACCGAACATTTTGATAAATACTCCGACAGCGGTTCCAGCAGTATCGCTGCCGAGAAGGCACATTACTACCTGATCGCCGGACATGTTTTCGATCTGTCTACCGAGATCAAGTTCAAACCCTCGGTCCTCACACGGGTCGTCCCCGGGTCGCCCCTTCAAGTCGATATTTCAGGGAACGTGCTCTTTAACGATGTCTTCACCCTGGGCCTCGCCTACCGCCTGAATTCGGCGGTAAGTGCCATCGCCGGTTTTCAGTTGTCGGACTCTGTGTTCATAGGATACAGCTACGACATGGCCACCACCGCTTTAGCCGATTACAGCTATGGATCGCATGAGATATTCCTCAGATACGAACTGTTCCGAAGATTCGGAGGCATCAACTCTCCCCGATTTTTTTAACTCCCCGTGGTTATGAAAAAGATACTCTACCTGCTCACTGCCTGTCTGCTTACCGCCACGGCCCTGCCCCAGTCGAAGAAACGGGAGCGGGCGGACGAACTCTATAATCGCATGTCGTATATGGAGGCAGCAACCCTTTACGAACGGCTGGCTGCCAGGGGAAAGGCCGATGCCGAGGTGATCACCCGCCTGGGCGATGCCCACTACCTCAACGCCCAATACGAGGAGGCGTTACGCTGGTACGACGAATTGTTCTCCGACTACGGAGCCGAGCAGCCCGTACATGCATTTCGCTACTCTCAATCCCTGAAAGCTGCAGGCAGAACGCGTGAAGCCGATAGCATGCTTCAGGAATACAACCGGCAGACCCAGACCGAACACTTCACCGGCTATCTGGAAAGGGGGTTTCGGGCCACCGGCCTGTTCGGAGAAGGAGATCCCGAAGTAAAACTGGTTCCGGCTGGCATCAACTCCCCCGAGTCCGATTACGGAACCACCCTGTACCAGGGTAAACTGATTTTTGCTTCCAACCGGGAACTGACAGGCTCCAGTAAGAGCAGGCATCTGTGGACCAACCGTTCCTTTACCAACCTGTTCGCCGCAGACTCCAACGAACTCGGAGAATTCGAAAGGCCCAGGGAATTCCTTAAAGAAATCAATTCCCGTTTTAACGAATCGACTCCTGCCTTCAGCCCGGACGGCAGTACGGTGTATTTCACCCGAAACAACTATGCCGATGGTAAAAAGGGTACCGATCTCAGGGGGTACGTCCTGCTTAAAATCTACCGCAGCGTTAAAAGTGAGGACCAGTGGGGACCCGCTGAGGAACTCCCTATCAATAACGATATGTACAACTGCGCGCATCCGGCACTAAGCCCCGATGGAACCTTGCTGTATTTCGTTTCGGACAGGCCCGGGGGTTACGGCCGATCCGATCTGTACCGGGTCGGGATCCGGGAAGACGGATCGCTGGGAGAACCCGAAAATCTCGGTCCGGAAATCAACACACCCGGAAGGGAGACCTTCCCCTTCGCCGCAGACAACGGCTTGTTATACTTTGCTTCTGACGGACATAGGGGAATGGGCGGCCTGGATGTATACTGTACCCGACTTGCAGGCGACGTTCAGGAAGGTCCACTCATTAATTTGGGCAATCCTTTTAACAGCCCATGGGACGATTTTGCCTTCTACCTGAGCCCGAAAGGACGTTCCGGTTTCCTGAGCTCCAACCGGGAGGGCGGCACAGGCGGGGACGACATCTATCGATTCCGGGTGAGCAAGGCCATGACACCACCGATACCTTCTACCACGCCCGAAATCCGAACTGTCGTTCTTACGGGTACCGTAACCGACAGCATCAACGGCAGACCCATATCCGGTGCGCTTATCGAACTGCACCACACGGACACGATCGTTGGAACAGCCACCGATTCACTGGGTAACTACCGGGTGGAACTGAAGGAATACGATCGCTTTCGACTTCGGGCAGAGGCCGATACCCATCAGCCCAGAAGCCTGAATTGGGAGCTGGATACCGGAAGGGTTCACATGGATAACCTAAGGCTGGATTTACGACTGAATCCGGTCCAGGATGCCAAGAAACTCGCCCGTATCAATGAAATTTACTTCGATTTTAATGATCATCAGATCCGGGAAGATGCCGCCATAGAATTGGACAAGGTGGTTCGACTGATGCTGATTGACTATCCGGAAATGACCATTCGTATCGAATCCCATACGGATCCAAGGGGGTCATATAAGTACAACGACCGCCTGTCTCAGCTCAGGGCAGCCTCGACGGTTAAATACCTGGTGTCTCAGGGGGTACCGAAAAAGCGAATCCTGTCGTTCCGGGGCTTTGGTAAACGCAAGCCTATCAACGACTGCAGCACCCGAACCGATTGCACGGAAGAAGAATACGGACTTAACCGGCGTACCGAGATACCTATCGTTCGAATTAGCGATTCGGTGAGTTTCGAGGAATAGTCCGAAGGTATTTTGTACCTTACCGGGCAGCTTTTATCTTATGAAGAAAGTACGTATTTTATTACTTATACTGAGCCTGGGTTTCCTAAACGCTGCCTGTAATCCGAAAAAGGAGAATATCTTGCCTCCCGGAAATCAGAAATATAGCCCAATAGTATACAACCCAGCCGAAAACGGTAACTTCTGTAACCTCGGAAAGCCAACCGAGACCCAGGCTGTACTACTTTCGCATCTATACGAAATCTACTCTTTATCGACTTGTTGATGGGGCGTACCGCCTGTTCACGACCTCAGTTTGCTCAGCCATTGCAGCCCGAGGCATTCGAGAAAGCCATAACCGATTCCGATGTACCGCTTGTCGATGCGCGCATCCGAAAGGAATACGTGCAGGGCCCTATCAAAAGTGCCGTCCTTATTGATTATTTGCAGCACTCCCCCTTCCGCAGTAATTTTGAAAAACTGGACAAGGAACGGACGGTTAACCTGGGTTGCATAAGAGGCCCAAGAAGCCGTTAAGCAGCCCGAATACCGCAAGACATGGGCTATAACGAGGTGTACGACCTGCCGGGCGGCTACCGGGCCTGGCAGAGAAAGAATGACTAAAACCAATAACAAATGAATACTACCATAAGCGTACAGAACCTGAAATGCGGTGGCTGCGCCAGAACCATAACCGATGCCATCTCCGGAATCGAAGGCATTTCGTCCGCAGAGGTAAAGGTGGAGACCTCCGAGGTCCACTTCGAATACACTGACGAACAGCAACTGCAGAAAGTCCGTGAAAAGCTCAAGTCATTGGGCTACCCTTCGGTGGAAGACCCCAACTCCCTGATCGACAAGACCAAGTCTTTTGTGAGCTGCGCTACGGGTAAGTTGAAGAAGTAGTTTCGGTGGTTCGAACTGTTTGTGCCCGCGAAGGGTAATCCTCAACATATAACTGAGTCTATCAGGTTCCTCAGCCTCATCGTGCTGGCCCAGTCCGTAGAGTATCTTTCCGGTGCTCCGGTACTGCGAGGAAAAAAAGTGCAGAGCCCTAGAGAGGGGCTGGAATTTGCATACAACATTTCCCGGCCTCTTTTCGGACCCAACTCCGACCGACCTACTCCTGCGGGTCCAAGACCAGCCGAAAGCCGAAGAAGTTGAATCGGTTCGACGGTGCCTGGCCGCCGCGGTGAACATTACGGGCAAAGGTCGGGGTTTCCTTCCAGGACCCGCCGCGCATGACACGCAGTGCCGGGGTGCCGCCGGTGGTCCACTCCTCTCCCAGCGCGGGAGCCCCTTCGTAGTTTCTGTGCCATATGTCTGCACACCACTCCCATACATTTCCACTCATATCGTACAATCCGTAGGCATTGGGCTTTTTCTGGCCGACGGGATGTGTCGCGCCCCCTGCATTCTTAGCATACCAACCCACCTCGTCCAGATAGTCACTCCCCGAGTACATATATTCCTCCCCGGCCCGGGCTGCATACTCCCATTCCGCCTCGGAGGGCAGTCGTCCGCCGGCCCACTGACAAAACGCCTGGGCACCAAACCAATTGGCCATGATCACCGGGTAGTTTTCCATTCCGGACTTGGGCACGAAGCGGTTGTCGATCCGCTCGATCTGACTGAACTCCGACTCCAGATTAAACCAGGTTACCCCCAATTCTATCTGGTTGCCTTGCTCGTTTAAAAATGTACAGAACTGGGCGTTGGTCACCTCATGCGTGCTCAGGGCAAAGGGCGAGATTTCCACGCGATGGATTGGGCTTTCGCTCTGTCGTTCTTCGGAACCCATCAGAAAACTACCGGAAGGAACTCGTACAAACTCTATGCCCACTGCCGCTAACGAAGGGGGCAGATCGGGCAGTGGAAAATCCTCAGCAACTGGAGTTTCCAGTGCCCCGGCCGCATTCCCGCTGAAGAAAGATGATCGGTTTGCCCAAAACAACAGGAACACGCCCAGTAGCAAGAAAGTCAACCCCAGCCACACTACCCGCCTGCGCCAAAAGGGACCCGGTCTAGCCGGCGAATTATGGGTTGCAGACGGTTTTTGGGTCGAGGATTTCTTCCGCTTCGATGGCCCATCAGGTCGAGGGTTTGAGGAAGCCAGAATCGGTCCGTTAACCGGAACCGTTGGGGTGGCCTCGGGTGCTTCCGGAGGCCTGACCCCTATTGACTCTTTGATCCTTCCAAGCAGGTCGAGGAATATCTGGGTCTGGTAATCGCCTTGTCGCCAACGGCTGAAATCCGACGTGTTGATGGCGCGGTATCGCCTGGGCAGCTCGCAGTTATCGATGCGGATGGGGAACAAACAATCGCGCTCGCGACCTACCTCGGCTTCGTCCCGGACCCAGCGGCTGTCCACCGAATCTTTGGACCAGATTACCAGTACCGTGCGCGAGGCATTCAACACCTGTTTCATATAATCCTCATGACGCACGCCTACAGGAATCTGTGCGTCCCAGAAACCCTTTAGGCCCGCTTCCTTCAGGCCCTTGGAAATACTGCGGGCATAGTCGACATCCTTCCGGGAATAACTTATAAATACGTCGTAACGGTATTCCATGGCTGTGTTCGGTTAGACGGTGACAAAATAGGAAATACCCTGGAAAGACCGGGAAAAACACGAATAATGATAGGTTTAATTTCATCATAAATCGAGGCACAATGCGGGGGAGGAAGGGGTTGTCGGTGTTTGGTAAAATGCATACCTCTTACGAGCTAACCATGTTGCGATTGGCCACGCGCGCCGCCTTTACACGCCCTCATTCAGCCGGAAAAGTCCGAGGTCGCGAGGACGTCCCAGGCTACGGGCATGATCCTCATCCTTCTTGGAATGACTCAGAAATATATCGTACTGCTACAAAATAGCGGGTGGGTTGTTTTATAGATCAAGTCATATATAAAAATGGTCATGGGAATTAACGGGAGCAAACATCAGAGCATCAACTCCTTGCCCATCATAAACCCCGACAGGGGGGCAGTTTGGTCCGACATCCAACGATCACGGAAACGGTATCCGACATGCCCCAGCATATGAACCCCCTTCCCAGAACACATGCTACCCCTTCTGGTAGATGAAACATTGATTACCTTTAGGGAGAATGGATAATCCTCCTAGAAGCCCCATGACGCAATGGACGAACCCCTTAGAGAAATCCCAATAGAATCGGGTAATGCCTGAAGGTTGCAGGCTGTCGATCCAAAAAGGAAAGAGGGAAATTCTTGGTGAGTGATTTATCGCTTCTTTATCTATTAAACTTTATTGTTATGAAACAATTTTTTACCACCTGGTACCCTGTAATCCTTGCCTTTCTATGCATGATGTATTCCATCACATTAGGACTTTTAGGGAGAACTGAAGAGGCACAATACTCCGCACACTGGCCGGGTACCATCTTACTATTTGCCATCGCAATCCGTCAAAGAAGGAAGTCTTGAGTATTGGATTTTTTATAGTAGGCGGGATTATCTTTTCGGTTTATGTTTATTTCCTATTCTGGAATATTTACACCTCACACCGAAAGCAACGAGAACAGAATTATCCGACTTCAGTGAAAAAGGATGATGCGAAGGGTAGCTAACCACAAATTGTAGTTCGCTGGCTACAACGGGTCCGTGGACTAGACAATTAGCTGAGGGTATTAACATTTTGTACCTCTACACAAAAGGCAAATTATTGGTTTTACTTCTGGATAAGGCTGTAATGACCAAAAAATAGGTCTACACATCGAGTTTGTCCCAAGCATTGGGTGGCTCTTCAATAGAGTAAGGAAGCCGTGTAAACGCCCCTTCAAAACAAACTGTCCAATATCCACTCGGTGGATGGAACTGGTAGCCTCTAGAATAACTTTCCCTCGAAATTGTCCAGGCTCCCGGCACTAAGTATAATTCCCCCCATCCTTTAGACCACTTTGGTGCGATTCTTAGTTGAATTATGCGGCATCCTGATAGCGTTCAATGGGTTTTACTCGATTGATTCCCTGATTGGATATTCCGATGAAAGTGAACCACCTATTCCGGAGCAAAGTGAGCAGTGTATT
>CAZKFM010000012.1:0-96729 GCA_964552195.1 uncultured Flavobacteriaceae bacterium | reverse complement strand
GTCAATTTAAGAAATGAGTGATTTAATTTTTCCATGTTTTTAATGCACTACAACGTCCAGGCTATGACTCGTAGCTGAGCGCCGGGTGTTTTTCTTACATAGAAAGTTAAGAAAAAGAGCCAAGCGATGCGCTATGAGTTATAGGTTATGTTATGCGCCTGTTCTTACTTTTTTTATCCCATTTGTCAGTAGGATCTTTGAGAGGGAAGGGCTTAAAGTAGTCAAGAAATACAGAAGGCCGAAACGGCCAGGCTGTCCCTTAATTATCTTGAGAAAGCAAGCAGACCACCATAAAATGAATGGCGCTTAACGTATGTGTAAAGTGCATTATGCGTTTTATTTGACTTATGTGTCAAGATAGCAAATCGTCGATTTCCTTGAAAGAATTTTCTGCTATATGAGTATAGGTTTCAGTCGTCTTACTGGAGTTGTGCCCCAGGAGTACCTGAATCCGCCGTAGGTCCACGCCCTTATCCAGCAAGTGAGTAGCAAAACTATGCCTTAGTGTATGAGGAGTTACGTGCTTGCGAATACCTGCTTGTATGGCAGATCTCTGTACGATTTTCAGAACGCTGCTTGCTGAATACGCGGCGCCTCTCGGGCCTTCAAACAGATATTCCTCTGGACGGTATCTGCCCAAGTATTCCTTCAGTTCTGGGATGAGTGTTCGACTAAGCGTTGAGTATCGGTCCTTATTGCCTTTACCCTGTCGAATACGAACTAGCTTCCTGCTGAAATCGAGATCTGCTGGTTTTAATGCCAAGAGTTCTCCACGTCTAAGTCCCGAGGAGTACAGCAATCCCACTATGCATCGATGTTTGAGATTGCTTACCTGATCGATAAGTTGCTTGACTTCAGATACCGACAATACCTCGGGGAGTTTTCTGCGTTTTCTCGGTCTTTCAATACTATAGAATCGGTTGGGCATACCGAGAACAACTTCGTAGTAGAACTTGATGCTATTTACAGATTGATGAATGTAGGAGGTCGATTTTTGGGTTCTTGAGAGGTGAAGCAAATATTCCCGAATGTTATTCTCGTCTATCTCTTCAAGAGGCAGTTCCTCGAAATGCCGAATAAATGCTTCAAAGCAACTGATGTAGGCTCTGGCTGTATTTTTGGAATAATGCTTTAGCTCCAGTTTCTCGAGATAGCTAGCCGGGCAGAGTCGAGGCTTGCCTTCGGGATCGTTCGGCTTGTTCCTTTCAAATTTTTCGGTATTATTTCGGGCTGTTATGGGTTTGGAATTAAAAAAGTAATTCCCATTCACCCAGGCAATACCCTTGAAGGTTTTAAAAATAAGGGAAACATTTTCCCGATGATTAGGAATATAGTACATATCGTACTGCTGGGACCAGGCAATGTTGGGTAATCGCTCCACCAGGGCGATAAGAACCTTGTCTGCTTTGAATTGAAGGCCAATGTAGCGCTCCCTGTTTATTAGGAGGTGCTTCAGGGTAATGCTTTTTTCCGGCATTTAGGGGTTTTCCACAGAATATAGTACTGCACTGTGCATGAAGGTTGCAATCTTCTCTGTAGTTGCCGATACGATTATTAAGCTTGTGTGTTTAACAAGCGCCTCCTGGAGCCCGTCGGGCTGGCTGCTAGACTAGAAAGGTCTACTGGTCCTTTCCATATCGCTCGGTAACCCATCCTGCATATGCAATTTGGCGTCCTTTTGGTGGTAGTGTATAAAAACAAAATGGGAGCCGTTCGGGGTTGGCTTGCGCCCCTTTCGCCATCGCTGCAGCTGGCCCCTTCGCTAGAAAGGTCCACCGGACCTTTCCTTAAAGCTCGGTCCCCCATCCTGCAAATGCGATTAAGGGTCCTATAGGCCAGGTTTAGTACAAAACAAAATGGGAGCCGTTCGGGGTTGGCTTGCGCCCCTCCCTCAAGCTCCCATCCTGCAAATGCGATTAAGCGTCCTTTCAGTCCGCCCGATTTTATCTCGATGAATTTCCTGAAGCGAGCTTCGCAAATTCATCTACGATAAATCCGCAGGCAGATCGCCTGCTTAATCGCGCTTGATTGTGGAGCCGGAGGGAGTCGAACCCTCGTCCAAACAAGCAACCTAATAGCCTTCTACACGCTTAGTCTCCGATTGGTTTTCGATGCACAACTGACCGGAAACCGCCTATTGTACACTTAGCTTCTTTGGTTTTGAGGAAGGGTCGAAGCGCCCCGACCTCTATGTTGACTTTGATGGTGCCTCTGGTAGAATCGCCGTCAACAAGGGCTATTCAGAGACATTTAGCTTTCCCGCCTCGCGGGACATGGCCAAGACTTACTGTAATTCAGTCAATTAGGCAGCTAAAGCGTAGTTATTTTCGCCATTTAAAGGTTTGGAACAGATATTTACGAGCATTAATTCCATAGCTCGACGTGCTTACCACTCGATTGATCTCGCTGTCAAATCCAGTCGGCCCCATATGTAAAAAGAACGTAAATTTCACCTCGTTTTTGGGGGACGGCAAATATACGAAAAAGTGCTGAATCAGCGGGGTTTATTGCCTCAGAATCCCCCATTTACCTGTATTTTAGTCAAAAACTGTACCGAACTGCTGTATGAAGATTGGAATCATCAAGGAACGAAAATCGCCCCCGGACAGGCGGGTGGCTCTTACCCCGGAAACCTGCAAAAGGCTCCTAAGTAAGTATTCTGATCTGTCCATCGTGGTCGAATCCTCCGACATACGGGTTTTTACGGATCAGGAATACCGAGATGCGGGTATGGAGGTGGTGGATGATGTTTCGGACTGCGATGTGCTGATCGGGGTGAAGGAAGTACCGATAGAGGCGCTCATTCCCGGAAAGAAATACTTCTTCTTCTCGCATACGATAAAGGAACAGCCGTACAATCGGGATCTGCTCAGGGCGATCCTGGAAAAGAATATCGAACTGTACGACCACGAGACCCTGACCGATGAGTCCGGAAGGCACCGCCTCGTGGCTTTTGGTCGGTATGCCGGCCTGGTTGGGGCATACAACGGGCTCAGGGCCTATGGACTCAAGACGAACTTGTACGAGTTGCCCACTGCGGTAGAGCTGGGCAGAAGCGACCGGATGAAGGAGGTACTGCTGGCTGTAAAATGGCCCGCCATACGAATTGTACTTACGGGTAAGGGCCGCGTGGGTACCGGGGCTAGGGAGATACTCGATTGCCTGCCCTTTGATCATTTAGGAGTTGAAGATTATCTGAATTACCAGGGTTGGAATGGCGTCTTCTGCCATATTGACGTTTTGGAGTACAATCGTAAGAGTGGGGGAGGGGAAGGTACTAAAGAGGAGTTCTTTGTCGATCCTTCCGGCTACGAATCCGATTTTTTCCGCTTCGCTGCGGTCAGCGACCTGTATATAGCGGCGCATTTTTACCAGAATGGAGCTCCGCAAATACTGACGGCCGATGACCTCAGACATCCCGAAATGAAAATCAAAGTAATTTCTGATATCAGCTGTGACATAGGGGAACCGATTGCTTCCACGCTTAGGGCGTCCACCATAGAGGATCCCCTTTACGGATACCTGCCCGAAACCTGTACTGAAGTCGCCTTTGATCATCCTGATTCTGTTGGCGTTATAGCTGTTGATAACTTACCCTGTGAAATACCAGCTGAGGCAAGCCAGGGATTCTCCAAGGCCTTCGAAGGGCATATCATTCCCGCATTTTTTGATCAGGATTCAAAGGGGATACTTCAACGAGCTCGGATCACTCACCAAGGAGCATTGACAGAAAACTACCTGTACTTATCGGATTATGTTCGTGGATAAGCCCAAAGTTTATTAACTGGTCTGATTCATTTTTTGACAAAGGAAATGCGTAGATACTTAAACGAAATAATATAAAAATGCCCACATTCTCAGTGAGTTCTCATGTCACTTTAACACAATATGGACGCTTTTGACTTGCGAAGGGCGGTCTAAACTTATCAACATTTTTAGCCTAAGTAGGTGTAATTCGTATATTGACAGTCCCTTAGAACGATTCTATGAAGTTTAACTGGATATTGCACAAGCCTGCAGATGAGGGTATCAAACGCATGTGTGTCGAGTTGGAGTACCAGTTAAGACCCAAGATCACCCGGTTTTTGTTGAGCCGGTTCGACGAGGAGAGCGTAACAGATTTTTCCTGCTTTCACTTTGAGGTAGATACGGCAACCAAGTATGTCCGCCTGACCGAGAAGACCCCCCTGAAGTATAGAAACCTGATACAAATGGAGTTTGATAGAGAGATCAATGGGTCTCAACGGCATTTGTATTTCCAAGAGCGCAAGGTTAGGGAATTAGGTTCCTGAGGCCTCTGGCATTCGGCACTTTCATCGGTCGGCTATGACTGGATGGCTGCCTTGTGTTACCTAGAGTACCGCCTGACGGATGCGCACCAGCCTGCTCAGGATTTCCTCCATGCGGTCGACTTTGAGCATGTTTGCACCGTCGCTTTTGGCCTGGGCGGGATCGAAATGGGTTTCCATGAATAGCCCGTTCACACCGGCGGCAACACCTGCACTGGCCATAGTTCCGATCAATTCAGGTCGCCCACCCGTCACCCCCGAGGCCTGGTTAGGCTGTTGCAGGGAATGAGTGACATCCAGAACCACGGGTGCATACTGCTGCATGGTCGGAATACCCCTATAATCGATAATGAGATCCTGGTAACCAAACATGGATCCGCGCTCAGTGAGCAGTACCTGTTCATTGCCGCTCTCGCGTACCTTGGTCACGGCATGCTTCATGCTTTCGGGGCTCATGAACTGTCCTTTCTTCAGGTTCACCGTCTTGCCCGTTTCTGCCGCCGCAACGAGCAGGTCCGTTTGCCGTACCAGGAAGGCGGGTATTTGTAAGACGTCCACGTAAGCCGCGGCCATGGATGCGTCAGACGGCTGATGGATGTCGGTAATGGTCGGAACGCGGAAGGTCTCCGATACCTTTTTGAGAATCTTCAATGCCTTTTCGTCCCCGATACCGGTAAAAGAATCCAGCCTGCTGCGATTGGCCTTCTTGAAACTGCCCTTGAAAATATAGGGGATACGCAGTTGATCCGTGATGCGTATCATTTCTTCAGCAATCCGCAGCGCCATGTCTTCACCCTCTATGGCACAAGGACCTGCCATAAGGAAGAAGTTCAGAGAATCGGTGTGTCGGGTCTGTGGAATTAGAGAGATGTCCATGTGTCTTGTCATGATGCCAAAGATAGTCCGGTATTTGCTTTCCGCATCACAGTTTGGGTGGGGGCCCGCCTCTGCTGCTTCCCGCTCCTTATTTCAGGTATTTCAATAATTTTTATTTAGCGGCGCATATCGGCGGCAGGCCCGGGAAATCAATCTATATTTGCAGCCGAAATTCGGTCCTGATAGATTGGGACACACACTCTTATGACAAAAATTAAGAATATCGCGATTATCGCACACGTCGATCACGGAAAGACTACTCTGGTCGACAAGATCATGTATCACTGCCGCCTGTTCAGGGATAATGAGAACAAGGGGGATCTGATACTGGACAATAACGATCTCGAGCGAGAACGCGGTATAACGATCGTATCCAAAAACGTTTCAGTCGTTTACAAGGATACCAAGATCAATATCATCGATACCCCCGGCCACGCTGATTTTGGAGGGGAAGTGGAACGGGTACTCAATATGGCGGATGGGGTATTGCTATTGGTGGATGCCTTCGAAGGCCCCATGCCGCAGACTCGTTTTGTACTGCAAAAAGCACTCGATCTGGGTCTGAAGCCCTGCGTGGTCATCAATAAAGTGGATAAGGAGAACTGTACGCCCGAGGAGGTACACGAAAAGGTCTTCGACCTGATGTTCGAGCTCGGAGCCGAGGAATGGCAGCTGGATTTCCCAACGGTTTACGGTTCCGCCAAAAACAACTGGATGGGTGAAGACTGGAAGACTCCGACCGAGAACATAGAGCCGTTGCTGGATATGGTCCTTGAGCACATACCCGAATTCAAGCCTCAAGAAGGGAGTACACAGATGCTGATTACTTCCCTGGACTATTCTTCGTTTACCGGAAGGATTGCCATCGGGCGACTGCAGCGTGGTATCATACAGGAGGGTCAACAGGTTGCTCTGATCAAACGGGACGGATCCATGTCCAAAACCCGTATCAAGGAACTCTATCTTTTTGAGGGCCTGGGACGGGTTCGGGTCAATGAGGTGCAGGCGGGCGATATCTGTGCCCTGGTCGGCATGGAAGGCTTTGAAATCGGAGATACCGTAGCCGATGCCGAGAATCCGGAGGCCTTACAGACCATCGCCATAGACGAGCCCACCATGAGCATGCTCTTTACCATAAACGACAGCCCCTTTTTCGGTAAAGACGGTAAGTATGTGACATCGCGGCACGTGAAGGAGCGTCTGGAAAAGGAACTGGAAAAGAATCTGGCACTACGGGTAGAACAGACCGACAGTGCCGACCGGTTCATGGTATATGGTCGGGGCGTACTTCACCTGTCCGTTCTTATCGAAACGATGAGGCGGGAAGGGTACGAACTGCAAATCGGCCAGCCCCAGGTAATCATTCGGGAAATCGACGGAGTAAAGTGCGAACCCATAGAATCCCTGACCATCGACCTGCCCGAGGAATTATCCGGCAAGGCGGTTGAGATGGTATCGATGCGAAAAGGAGAAATGCGAAGCATGGAGGCCCGGGGAAGTCGGATGATCTGCGAATTTCTTATTCCTTCCCGAGGAATCATCGGCCTCAGGAATCAGCTACTGACGGCTACGGCCGGGGAGGCGATCATGGCGCACCGCTTCCTGGAATACCAGCCCATGAAAGGCGATATACCCGGGAGGATTAATGGTTCGCTGGTATCCATGGAGAACGGGACGGCAATCCCGTATTCCATCGACAAGCTGCAGGAGCGAGGGAAATTCTTTATAGATCCGGGTGAGGATATCTATGAAGGCCAGGTAATTGGTGAGAACTCTCGATCCGACGATATGGTGGTCAACGTTACCAAGACCAAGAAATTATCGAATGTACGGGCCGCCGGTTCGGACGAGAAGACTCGAATTGTCCCGGCCATCAAGTTTTCTCTGGAGGAGGCACTGGAATACATTCAGAAAGATGAATTGGTCGAAGTGACCCCGAATCACCTGCGGCTGAGAAAGATTTATCTTAAGGAAACCGATCGCAAACGACTCTCCAAATAGGCTTGAGTTTCTTGATATTTGCCCTTTGCAGGAAGGTGAGGTTCCTGTGGATTTTATGGTAAGGTCACGTTTTTAGTTGTTAACTTTATAAGGGACAACGCCTTGAATACCTGAGGGCAAGATGTTGGTCCCCGCTTCACAACTAAACGCCTCTCCGTGCAAACACGTATCACGCCATCCTTCTGCGTATTCGCACTCTTTTTACTCCTGATAGGTAATCCCCTTTATCTGACTGCCCAGGAGGGAGCAAACAGCAAACCCGAAACCACCGAACTGGCCGAAGAAGAAAAGGCTTCCTTCTTTACGACCCTGCTCCGTACTCCCTTTGCAGTGACCATAGGATTTATTACTGCCGGCTGCATTATGTTTACCGGCTTTATGGAATTCTGGCCCTACCTCTTTTCGGGTTTCGACTACACCTTTCCCGTGACCATGGAACTGGTGGATATAGGCTGGAAGCAGATTGTGTTCGAATGGTGGTGGAAGCCCGGAGTAACCTGGCATCTTGTCGTATCGATCCTGCTGTTTGCCATGTTTTCAGGCAGCAACAAGGCGCGCAAGAAACACGAGCGGTAGGGTAGAGTCTAGCGTGATACCTTATAGTCTTGCAAACACGAAGCCGCAGCACCGATGATACCAGCACTGTTCATTAATTTGGCGGGTTTCACCGGAGTCTTCAGGTCGAGCTGATGCTGATATAAGTCCCATTTCTTGGATACCCCGCCTCCTACGATGATCAAATCGGGAGAAATCAGCAGTTCCACCAGATTCAGGAATTTGTTGAACCGCTTGCCCCATTTTTCATAACTCATCTCTTCTCGTTCCCGGGCTCCATTGGACGCATAGTCCTCGATCTTGCGGTAGTCTTTATACGGTATCTGACCCAGTTCAAAATTGGGCAGCAGATTCCCGTTGTAGAATACGCCTGACCCGATTCCGGTGCCGACCGTGATCATGACTACCACACCCTGAACATTCTTGCCTTGTCCATAACGCATCGATGCGAAGCCAGCGGCATCGGCATCATTGATTACGCGGAAAGGCAAGCCTGTGGATTCCTCGAATAGCTCTTCGACATTGACCCCTACCCAAGCCGGGTCCAGGTTGCCGGGATTGGTACAGACTCCGTTTTTGACGATGGTCGGGAAGCCGCAACCGACCGGTCCTTCGTATTCAAAATGCTCGCATAACTGTCGGATTACCCGGGCCATTTCTGTTGGTTTCCGGGAGTCGGGAGTACTGATTCTGTGACGTTCGGTTAACATTTCGCCGGTCTCGCCGTCGACCAGAGCTCCTTTGATTCCGCTACCGCCGACATCAATTCCTAACAGCTTCATCAAGTGTGGTGTTTGAAGCAAAATAACGAAGAATCCACCAGTGAAAAGGCCGAATCAGCGCTAAGTATGCAATGATTTTCAACATCTAAACGCAGGTTATGCATTACCTGGTATCTACCTTACGTAGTCAGACGGCTTTCTGCGCAACCTCGAAGACTTTTCGTTCGTCGCATTTGAGCGTCTTGTGGGGAAACTTAAGGATCAGGGCATAGTCGTGGGTGGCCATGATGATGGTGCGGCCCGAGTCGTTGATTTCCTGCATGACCTTCATGACCTCTACGCTGGTTTGTGGATCCAGGTTACCCGTGGGCTCGTCTGCCAGGATCAGTTCGGGATCGTTGAGCAGAGCGCGGGCGATGCCGATACGCTGTTGTTCTCCCCCGGAAAGTCTATGGGGGAAGGTGTTAACCTTATCGGACATGCCCACTTTTTTGAGTACCTCTTCAATTTTGCCGTGCATGAGCTTCTCGTCGGTCCAACCCGTGGCTTTCAGCACAAAAAGCAGGTTGTCCCCCACGGTACGGTCCGAGAGCAGCTTGAAATCCTGAAATATGATCCCCAGCTTCCTCCTCAGAAACGGGATATCGTCCTCCCGGAGCTTGCGCAGGTCGAAATCGGCCACCTTGCCCCCTCCCTGAGTCAGCGGAATATCGCCATACAGGACTTGCATCAGGGAGCTCTTGCCGCTTCCTGTTTTGCCGATGATATAAACAAATTCCCCGCGCTGAATGTCAATACTAATGTTCTCCAGGACCAGATTGTCCCGCTGATAGATGGAAACGTCTTCCAGTCTTACGATGGATTCGGACATGGGATGTGTACTATTTAGTGAAATTCGGAACCACAGGCAGTTGACGCCCGGTTCACAGCTTAAAAGTACGAAGTTCGCTCCAATGATTGAGGGCCTTGATTAGGCTGAGCGAGACAGTAGGCTTACATTTGGCCGGCTATGCAAAAAGGAGGAGGCCATTTAGGTAAAAACAAGTTGGAAATCGGTGTCCGGCCCGAACGGTTTGGGTTTTTTTACGGATACGTCATCGTCCTGGTAGGCACCCTCGGAGTTTGGCTAAGTATTCCGGGGCAGACCATTGGGGTTTCGGTCTTTACCGATCCGGTGAAGGATGCACTCGGACTTACCCGTAGCGAATTCAGTAATGCCTATGCGATCGGGACTATTGCGAGTTCGCTACTCCTCGGCAGAGCGGGCAAGTGGTTCGACCGGTTTGGTGCGCGAAAAGTAGCCTTCGGTGCGGTACTCGGACTTTCGTTATCCATTGCACTCTGCTCGTTTTCAGCAATAATAAGCCGTGAGATCAACACATATTTCGGTTTAGAATCCATCGGATTTACCTTCGCCATGATGTGCGTGCTGTTTTGCCTGATCCGCTTTTGCGGTCAGGGAGTACTCACCCTTTCCAGCCGAAACATGATCATGATCTGGTTCGATCAGAACCGGGGGAAGGTCAATGCCTTTACCAGTGTAGCCTTATCATTTGGTTTCAGTTCCGCTCCGTTGTGGCTCAACGCCCTGGTCGAGCACTGGCAGTGGGACTGGGCCTGGAGGTGGATGTCTGTAGGACTGATGGGTGCCAGCGTATTGGTCTGGACGTTCTACCGCGATCGGCCGGAGGAATTTGGTCTCCTGCCCGATGGAAGTAAGCCGGCGACCGATTCCGATCAGGGTCTGCAATTCAAGCGCCTCGCCCGCCAGTTTACGCTGAAGGAAGCACGGGCAACTCGGGCCTTCTGGGTATACGGACTAATACTCGCGTTTAACAGTTTCTTCATTACCGGGCTTACCTTTCACGTGGTCTCGGTTTTCGGAAGTGTGGGCTGGGAGAAAGAGAAGGCCATTGCGCTATTCCTGCCTGCCGCTGTAGTTTCGGTTTCCGTTTCCACCCTGTTTAATTTTCTCAGTGATTATGTTTCACTGAAACGGTATCTGTACGCCATGATCATAGGGGGCTGCCTGGCTACTTCCGGCCTGTACTTCCTTAACACGTATTTCGGCTACTTGCTGCTAATAGCGGGTATGGGGATGTTGGGTGGGTTCTTTGCGGTCCTGAATTCCATAGTATGGCCCCGTTTTTACGGTCGAACGCATCTCGGAGCCATCAGCGGCCGCATACAGTCGTTTTTGGTGTTCAGCAGTGCCTTGGCTCCCAGCATGTTCAGTTGGGTGTATGGGCAGTTTGGCACCTACCGATTCATTTCGATTTTCTGTGCATTGGTTCTGCTGATTCTCGCCATAGGCGGAGTAAGGGCGAACAATCCGCAACCCCGGGGCGAGATTTCGAGTTAAGAATGGGGATGGTCGGGTGCTGCAGAGCTGCTTGAGGTACGTTCCTTACATTTATTGCGTTTAAGACATCTTTAAATGGTGATACCTCCTTTCGGCATATGGGCTAAATGGATCCAACGAACCACCGTTTCGGTTTCTGTGCTGTGCCTGGTATTAGTTAGCCCGCACCTCAGGGCCCAGCGGTCTCTTATCGACAACCTTATAAAAAATCCGGGTTTTGAAGAATACCGGAACTGTCCCAGTCGACTGGGTAGCTTCGATCGGGACGTTCGGTACTGGAGTTCCCCTACCGAGGGCAGTACAGACTACTTTAGTGGCTGCAGTCGGATCATGACCGTACCCTCTAACTACAATGGCCATCAGGAACCCCGCAGCGGTAAGGCTTATGCCGGTATGTACCTTTGGGCACCCAAGGACTACCGGGAATACATACAGGTAGGTCTGCGAAAGCGAATGCTGAAGGATTCGGTATATCAACTCAAGCTGAGCATCAGCCTGGCCGAACGCTCCAGGGACGCCGTGGGCAATCTGGGTTTTCTCTTTACTGACCGGCCTCTTAAGTTCCCCATCAAGACGGTTATAACTCCCGAAATGCTGGATTCAATAGCCGGGCTCCGAAAGAGTCTTAGCGAGGTGGAAGTAGCTCCTCTTCACAAAGGATCGACGGACTGGGAGGAAGTGGAGTTTCACTACAGGGCTCAGGGGTTCGAGCGTTACCTCGTTGTGGGCAATTTTCGCAATGACAGCCTGAGCGTCCTGTATAACCATCCTCGCGGGGGCAAACCCGGTGCTTACTACTATCTGGATGGCCTGACCCTTTTCGGGGTGGAGTCCGGCCGGCCGCAACCCTCCTATCAGTTGGATACTACCTATGTTTTCAAGGACATACTGTTCGAGTTCGACCGTTACGAAATCGACAGTATCGGAAAGGAAGACGTCCGCAATATGTACTACTACCTCAGGGAACGGCCGGATTACCATATTTATATAGCCGGGCATACCGACGGTTTGGGGAAAGACCTTTATAATCAGAACCTGGCTCTTAAGCGCGCCCGACGCATAGCCGATGAACTCGGTAAATTAGGGATAGCGCCACATCGCATACACGTGGAGGCCTATGGGAGCCTAAGACCGGTCGCTCCCAATGAAACCAACACGGGGAGGCAGTTAAACCGCAGGGCAGAATTTGTGCTCAGGCGCCGGAACCGGAAATAAAGAACGGGATTGGCAACCGACAAAATGCCGTATCTTTCAAAAACCATGAAGCGAATACTACCCCTTTTGGGAATGCTGGCCCTGCTGGCAACTTCCTGTCAGAAGCAACCCGTCGACCTGATCATCTACAACGCGAACATCTACACGGTAAATGAGGATATGCCCAAAGCGTGTTGTGTGGCCATCCGGGATGGAAGGATCGTCGAGGTTTCCGAGAAAGCGACTCTTTTCGATGCGTATGAGGCCAAGGAGATGTTCGATGCCAAAGGGGCCACGTTGCTGCCTGGTCTTATCGATGCCCATTGCCATTTTGTCGGATTGGGGCAAAACGAATTCATAGCCGACTTGGTCGGTACCGGCAGTATGGATGAGGTGTTGCAGCGGGTACAGGTATTTGACAGTGTATACGGCCCTCAGGTCATCAGGGGCCGGGGCTGGGACCAGAACGATTGGGAGGTTAAGGAGTTTCCGGACAATGAAGAGCTATCCCGATTGTTTCCAGATCGTCCGGTAGTGCTCGAACGCGTCGATGGCCATGCCTATCTGGTCAACAAGAAGGCGTTGGAAATGGCGGGTATAAACGCAGAAACGCGAGCCAGGGGTGGAACTATTATCGTGAAGGACGGAGAACCCAGCGGGGTTCTGGTCGATGGACCCATGGGTCGCATTGATCGTGTCCTACCCGAGCCCACACGGGAAGAACTTACTCAGGCGATACTCAGGGCACAGGATATCTGTCTGGAGAACGGTCTGACCACGGTTAACGATGCGGGACTGCCACGCGAACAGATCGAACTGATTGACAGCCTGCAGCAGTCCGGAGACCTGAAAATAAGGGTATATGCGATGATTAGGAATACCCCTTCTAACGTCAACCACTACCTCTCCACAGGGCCATACAGGACCGATCGTTTGAATGTTACCTCCTTCAAGGTCTATGTGGACGGTGCCCTGGGTTCCCGCGGCGCTACCCTGAAGCAGCCGTATTCGGATCAGGATGGGCACTACGGGGAAAACATTATTACCCCGGCTGCCTTTGTGCAATTGGCCGGACAGATAGCCGAGTCGGACTTCCAGATGAACACTCATGCCATAGGGGATTCCGCCAATTATCTCGTGCTTAAGACCTATCACGACCTCCTCCAAGACAGACCTGACAGGAGATGGAAAAACGAACACTCCCAGGTCGTCGATTTGGAGAATGACCTGCAGTATTTCTCCAAGAACATACTGCCTTCCGTCCAGCCCACCCACGCGACCAGCGATATGTATTGGGCAGAGGACCGGCTTGGGCCTGAACGTATCAAAGGAGCCTATGCGTACAAGACCCTGCTGAATCAGGCTGGCGTTCTTCCACTCGGGACGGACTTCCCCGTGGAGCAGGTCAATCCCATGTATACCTTCTATGCGGCGGTGGCCCGCAAGGATCTAAAAGGATACCCGGAAGATGGATACCGTATGGAAGAGGCTCTGACTAGAGAAGAAACCCTGAAAGGGATGACCATCTGGCCGGCCTATTCGAACTTCGAGGAAAATGAAAAGGGGAGCATAGAGCCCGGGAAATGGGCGGATTTTACGGTACTCAGCGCCGATCCTATGGTCGTCCCGGAATCCGAGATACCTGCGATTCGGGCCACCCGGGTCTACATCGCCGGAGAACCGGTCTATACCCAGAAGTAGATTTGCCCGTTCGGCGTACCACCCCCATTCTTCAGAGTAATTCGGTAAGTGGATTACGAAAGCTGAGAAAACACTTCTTATTAGTTTTAAAATGTAAGCATTCGCCACTTTGAGTTTCCTTTCTATTGAATAGGGTTCTTTATTAGCTTCCAAACCGAAACCCTATGTGTGGAATTGTTTGTGCATTCGAACTAAAGGAAAAGGCGGAAGACCTCCGGCCCCGAATTCTGGAACTGTCCCGTCGGCTGCGGCACCGCGGACCCGACTGGAGTGGGATTCACAGCTCGGATACCGCCATACTTGCTCACGAAAGACTGGCCATCGTGGACCCCGCCTCGGGTAAGCAACCCCTGACCAGCCCATCGGGAACAAAAATACTGGCGGCAAACGGTGAGATATACAACCACCGGGAGCTCAGAAAGGCTTATGGAGAAGGGTATGCCTTCAAGACGGAGTCGGATTGCGAAGTGATCCTGTGTCTTTATGAGAAACTGGGAGTACATTTTCTGAACGAACTCAACGGCATCTTCGCGTTTGCCCTGTACGATCAGGACACAGACACCTATCTTATTGCGCGCGACCACATGGGCATTATCCCTTTGTACATGGGTTGGGACCGCAACGGTACATTCTATGTGGCATCCGAACTTAAGGCGCTTGAAGGCCAGTGTCCCCGGATAGAGTTGTTTCCACCCGGACATTACCTCATTAGCGGGGATGATGCCCCGGTACGCTGGTACAACCGGGACTGGATGGAGTACGATTCCGTCAAGGACAATCCTACCAGCATAGCGGAGTTGCGTCAGGCCATGGAGGATGCGGTACACCGACAGCTGATGTCGGATGTCCCCTATGGGGTACTGCTCTCCGGTGGATTGGATTCCTCGGTTACCTCTGCCATTGCCCGGAAGTTTGCCCAGAAGCGCATCGAGAGTGACGACACCACTGAGGCCTGGTGGCCGCGCCTTCATTCCTTTTCCGTCGGCCTGGAAGGTTCACCGGACCTGGCAGCAGCCAGGAAGGTGGCCGACAAGATCGGTACCGTTCACCACGAAATCAAGTTCACCATACAGGAAGGTCTTGATGCCATCAGTGACGTGATCTATCAGCTGGAGACCTACGACATGACCACCATTCGTGCCTCCACCCCCATGTACCTCATGGCCCGGGTAATTAAATCCATGGGCATCAAAATGGTACTTTCCGGTGAGGGGGCGGACGAGTTGTTTGGGGGATACCTGTATTTCCACAAGGCACCCAATGCCAGGGAATTTCACGAAGAGACCGTTCGCAAGCTGAGCAAACTCCATATGTACGATTGCCTCAGGGCCAACAAATCTTTGGCGGCCTGGGGCATAGAAGGGAGGGTGCCCTTCCTGGACAAAGAGTTCATCGATGTGGCCATGCGCATTAACCCGGCCGACAAGATGATTACCCCGGAACGGATGGAGAAGTGGGTGGTCCGCAAGGCCTTCGAATCGTACCTGCCGCAGGAGGTGGCCTGGAGGCAGAAAGAGCAGTTCTCCGATGGAGTGGGCTATGGTTGGATCGATACGCTGAAGCGTGTAGTGAACGAGATGGTGACCGACGAGCAGCTGCAGAACGCCCGATTCACTTTCCCTGTTCAGACTCCGCAGAATAAAGAAGAGTACTACTACCGCTCCCTGTTCGAGAAACACTTCCCTTCCGAGGCCGCTGCCTTGAGTGTTCCCCAGGAGCCCTCAGTGGCCTGCAGCACACGTATTGCTCTGGAATGGGATGCCGCATTCAGAAATATGAATGAACCCTCGGGGCGTGCCATAGCCAGTGTCCACGAGGACGCCTACAAAGAGATTTAGTTGGGAAGGAAATGGCCCGGGAGCCCATGTTGCGGTCTCCCGGGTTTTCCGATGTTCCACGCTCCTGAAACTGTAGGTTGACCCACTTTCCCCTACGGTTCTTCGGGCAGGGTCATTTTCCACAGTTTCGTGTTGATAACTTGAGGGGTTTAAACGCTCAAAACGTGCATATTTACTGGCTTTTAGCTATATTTGTCAGATTTAATTTTTGCCGAAATTTCACAGCAGTTTATGAGCGAAGAAAAGAAGATGAATTCCTACTCGGAGGACAGCATTCAGGCCCTTGAGGGCATGGAACATGTCCGGATGCGACCCTCGATGTACATCGGGGATGTGGGTACCCGTGGTCTGCACCACCTGGTGTATGAGGTAGTGGACAATTCCATCGACGAGGCGATGGGCGGACATTGCGACGAGATCAGCATAATCATTAACGAGGACAACTCGATAACCGTAAGGGATAATGGACGTGGAATACCCGTTGGAATTCATAAGAAAGAAGGCGTTTCCGCCCTGGAAGTGGTCATGACCAAAATTGGGGCAGGCGGTAAATTCGACAAAGATTCCTATAAAGTTTCCGGAGGACTGCACGGGGTAGGTGTATCCTGTGTGAATGCACTCTCCGATACCCTAAAAGCCACGGTATACAGGGATGGTAAAATCTGGCAGCAGGAATACGAGCGGGGCAAGGCCCTGTACCCGGTGAAAACGGTAGGGGACTCGACCGACCGGGGAACGGAGGTGACCTTCCATCCCGACCGTACCATTTTTACCCAGTCCATCGAGTACAGCTATGACATATTGGCCAACCACATGCGAGAACTCTCCTACCTGAACAAAGGGGTGCGAATTTCGATACTCGACAAGCGGCACAAGGACGATAAGGGTGAATATAGGCAGGATTCCTTCTTTTCAGAAAAGGGCCTCGTCGAGTTCATACAATTCCTGGAGAATACCAGAGAATCCCTGATTGAAGACGTCATCGCCATGGAAGGCGAGAAGAATGGGATACCTGTGGAAGTGGCCATGGGTTACAATACGGGCTTTACCGAGAACCTTCATTCCTACGTCAACAACATCAATACAGCCGAAGGAGGTACACACCTTTCAGGATTCCGCCGCGGTCTCACGACCACGCTGAAGAAATACGCCGATTCTTCGGGCATGCTGGACAAGGTTAAGTTTGAGATTTCCGGGGACGATTTCCGGGAAGGCCTCACGGCTATTGTATCGGTAAAAGTGGCCGAGCCCCAGTTCGAGGGACAAACCAAGACCAAACTGGGCAATCGCGAAGTGAGTAGTGCAGTCAGCCAGGCCGTTTCCGAAATGCTTACCAATTATCTGGAGGAGAATCCGAAGGATGCCAAGAAGATCGTTGAGAAGGTGGTCCTGGCCGCGACGGCCCGTCATGCCGCAGAGAATGCAAGGAAGATGGTTCAGCGTAAGAGCATAGGCACGGGTGGAGGATTGCCGGGTAAACTAACGGACTGCAGTGAACAGGATCCGGCCAAAAGCGAGGTGTTCCTGGTCGAAGGAGATTCGGCAGGGGGTACGGCCAAACAAGGCCGCGACCGGAATTTCCAGGCCATACTTCCGCTTCGGGGTAAGATCCTCAATGTCGAAAAGGCCATGCAACATAAGGTGTTCGAAAACGAAGAAATACGTAACATATATACCGCCCTGGGGGTAACTGTGGGTACGGAAGAGGACAGCAAGGCACTGAACCTGGATAATTTGAGGTACCACAAGGTGGTTATCATGTGTGATGCGGATGTGGACGGAAGTCATATCGAGACGCTGATCCTGACATTCTTCTTCCGCTACATGCGGGAATTGATTGAGAACGGCCACATTTATATAGCCACCCCACCCCTTTATTTGGTAAAGAAGGGCAACAAGCGTCGATATGCCTGGAACGATAAGGAGCGAGACGCCATTCTGGAAGAAATGAAGGGAGGGGCCAGTGTGCAGCGCTACAAGGGTCTGGGTGAGATGAATGCAGAACAGCTATGGGATACGACCATGAACCCGGAATTCAGAACGCTGAGGCGGGTAAGCATTGAAAATGCCACGGAATCCGACCGCATCTTTTCCATGCTTATGGGAGACGAGGTTCCACCGCGCAGGGAGTTCATTGAGAAAAACGCCGTTTATGCCAACATAGACGCATAAAATACTGAGTTTCACAACAAAAACTCGCCCGGACAGGGCGAGTTTTTTAGTTTCGACCTGTGTCAATCCTGTGAATAAGCCATGAAAACTGCTCATTTATACGTCTTTACCTTTTCGCTTTTGTCCTTTTGCCAGGGGATTCATGCCCAATCGGGACTCAACAATATATTCGCAGCAGGCCTCGAGGATGCGCAGAGGTTTAGCGCTTCGTATTTCGATCCGCTTAACGAATCCATCGTATTTACTACCTCTTCGGGTTGGTATAACAGTGCCAAAGCAAAACCTCTGGGAGGCTTCGAGTTATCCGTAATCGGGACGGTTAGCGGGCTCAACGGGAAGACCGAAAAGACTCAGTTTACCCTCAATACCGGAGACTATCAGAACCTGCAATTTGCTTCGGGCCCTGTTTCCCAGCCCGTATCTACTGCCCTCGGAGATCAGGAGGGCATAGGAGTGTTTGTGGAAGGTGTAGGTGGTGCCGATCGTCGCGATTTTCAGCTTCCTACGGGTCTGGGGTCGGATATCATCTTTGTTCCAACGGGCTACCTGCAGGCTTCCGTAGGGCTGATCAAGGGAACCGAAATCAAGGCGCGTTTTCTCCCAAAGATTGGCTTTCAGGGGACCCGGGTCGGGCTCATTGGCGCGGGGGTACAACACGAATTTACCAGTCACCTGCCTGCAGATAAATTATTGCCGGTTGCCGTTTCCGGTGTAATCGGATACACCCGGGTCAGCGGCGATTATGATTTCACGAATTCGGATATCGTCACCGGCTCCGGGCAGCGCGTCGATCAGGTACTCAGTGTTTGGAACTTCAGTGCCGTGGTATCGACCAAACTGCCGATTATAAATTTTTACGGGGGACTGGGCTACACGGCCGGAAGTGCCGAGACCTCTCTGCTGGGTACCTATGAAGTCGTTCAGGGACCTTTTCAGCAAACTTACACCGATCCGTTTACCCTCGATAACCGATACAGTGGATTTACGGGTACGGCTGGTTTCAAACTAAAATTGGGTCCTTTCCGGTTCCATGCCGACTATCAGCTCTCGGAGTTTAGCAACGTTACGGCCGGAGTTCATTTTGGATTTAGATAAATTTTTAAGATATCTCACAAGTCACTATATTCCTCCATTGGCATTAGTAAACACTCACGCTAAATAACCATCAAAAGGGAGCCCCCGGCCTGCAAAGACCGGGGGCTTATGTATAGGGATGTTCTCCAATTGATTGCAGAAAGGACTATTCTTCCCGCCGCGCGAAAATGCCTCCTTCGGAATACTCGAGTTGTTCTGTCTGTTCGTGCCGAGTCAGGTGAAGCTCCACCGGAGGGTTATCCGTGCCGTAATAATGAAGTGTATACCCGTTGGGGTTTTTCTCCCAGCTGAAATCAGTGTAGTACACCAGCTCATAGTCGATGAACTCCTGATAGCGCCCCAGATATACATCATTGAAGATCCATTCGCGCTTCACCCGGGAGCGGCTCTTTTCCGTGTCCTGTTCGACCCACTCGCTCCGGACCCAGATGCCGAGTATGGGATCATTGTTTTCGGGTATTTGTGTGCAGTTACTAGCCAGCAATATACCGAGCAATGCCAGGAATGAGAAGAACTTCTTCATAGCAAGTAGGTAGTTTAGGTTCGATTTGGTATAACTAGAACGTACTATGATCCTGTCCTATTGGTTTTTTTCGACGTAGGAATTTTTATTCGATGAATCGGAGAACGGCTCGATATATCCGATGAACGGCGTGCAGGCCAATCGACGAACGGGGTTTAAACTTATGATCATTATCATGTTCGGGTTCCTTGCGTATGCCCTAATTTTGCCTCAGTAATCTAGAAAACCTATCAATATGAAAGTAACGGTAGTCGGTGCAGGTGCCGTGGGTGCGAGCTGCGCAGAGTATATCGCCATGAAAAATTTCGCTTCCGATGTGGTCCTGCTGGACATTAAGGAGGGATTCGCCGAGGGAAAGGCTATGGACCTGATGCAAACAGCCTCCCTGAACGGATTCGATACCCGAATCAGCGGAGTAACGAATGATTATTCGGCCACGGCCGGGAGTCAGGTAGTTGTTATTACCTCTGGAATACCCAGGAAACCCGGTATGACCCGGGAGGAGCTGATCGGCATCAACGCCGATATTGTCCGAACCGTGGCCACCAACCTGAACGAACAGTCTCCTGAGGCTATATTCATCGTGGTAAGTAACCCCATGGATACCATGACCTACCTAACCCATAAGACTCTGGGACTCCCAAAAAACCGAATTATCGGAATGGGCGGAGCTCTGGACAGTGCCCGTTTTAAGTACCGCCTGGCGGAGGCCCTGGGAGCGCCCATTTCTGATGTCGATGGTATGGTTATCGGAGGCCACTCCGATAAAGGAATGGTTCCCTTGATCGGTCATGCCACGCGAAACAGCGTTAAGGTTTCTGAATTCCTGGATGAGCAGCGTATGGAGCAGATCGTCGAAGATACCAAGGTGGGTGGAGCTATACTGACCAAGTTGCTGGGCACCAGTGCGTGGTATGCTCCGGGCGCGGCGGTATCTGCCCTGGTACAGGCCATTGCTTGTGATCAGAAGAAGGTGTTCCCTTGCTCGGCCATGCTGGAAGGCGAATACGGGCTGAACGATATCTGCATTGGTATACCCGTTGTGATCGGACGCCAGGGTATAGAACAGATATTGGAGATCGAACTCAGCGAAGAAGAGAAAAGCAAGCTGCAGTCGAGTGCGGAAGGGGTAGCTGCTACCAACCAACTGCTCTAGGCGGGTTGGAATACAGCGAGAAATCATGGTTCTAAAGGGTCGCTTGGGCGGCCCTTTTTCGTACAGGCAAACGGATTTGGACTCCTGTAGAACGCTATTGGCATTTCCTACCGGAAGTAATATATTTGCAGGCCATTAAAAGCCACGTGGCTAAAAGCTTAAAAACATGCAGAATAAAGGATTGATCCGAGTCTTTGCGCTTCTTTTCGGGTTGGTGAGTATTTACCAGCTCTCCTTTACATTTATCTCGAGCAAGCTGGAGAGAGATGCCAAGGCCCACGCAACCGCTGAGATCGGAGTGGAAGAGGGGGATTATCTGGCTAAGCGGCAGAAGTTGGAAATGGAGTACCTGGATTCGATTGGTGAGATCAGTGTCCTGGGCTATACCAGCTACGACGATGCCAAGAAAAAGGAATTGAATAAGGGTCTGGACCTCAAAGGCGGTATTAATGTGACCCTGCAGATTTCGGTGCGTCAGATCCTGGTTAGCCTGGCGAATGAAACCGATAATGAGGCCTTTAATCGGGCCCTTCAACTGGCCGATGAGCGTTCAGAAAACAGCCAGGACACCTACGCAGAACTCTTCTTCCAGGCTTTCGACGAGGTCAAGGGAGATTCCAATCTGTCCGACCCGGATATCTTCGCTAACAAGCGCCTGGCCGAGAAGGTAGATATTGACATGACTGACGAACAGGTACGTTCGGTGATTCGCAAGGAGATCGATGAGGCTGTTGATTCCGCCTTCCGCGTACTGAGGGAGCGGATTGATAACTTTGGAGTAACCCAGCCCAACATTCAGAGGGTAGGGAGTTCCGGACGCATAGTCGTGGAACTGCCCGGTGCGCAGGATGTGGACCGTGCCCAGAAGCTGCTCTCAAGTACGGCTCAGCTGGAATTCTGGGAGACCTATCCGCGAAACGAAAACGCCATCACCGAGTTCATGGTGCTGGCCGATCAGAAACTGGCCGAGCAGTTCAAGGCAGAAAAAACAGGGGACAGCACAGCAGTGGCCGTAGACTCTACTTCCAATATCGACCGGGTAGCCGATCTGCTGAGCAGCGCCGAAGAAGATTCCACCGCCGTAGCGGGACAGGTGAATCCCCTACTTGAAAAACTATCCCTGGCCCCTCCCGGCAGCAATGCCTTTTTTGTTGCGGCCGTAACCGATACAGCCGAGATTAGTAGCTACCTCAATAAACCCGAAATACTCAGGCTTCTGCCGCCTGCGATCCGGTACTCGAAATTCGCCTGGGAAAGACCCACTGAGGATTCTGAGGTTGCTCAGCTCTATGTGTTGAAGTCCAACAGGAACAACAAGCCCCGCATTAGCGGTGATGTCGTAACCGATGCCCAGGCGACTTTCGATCAGTTCGGTAAGGCCGCCGTTAGCATGAGCATGAATACCCGTGGGGCGAGGGAATGGGAGCGACTTACCGGCGAGGTTTTTGAGCAGCAGAACGGAATCGCCATCGTGCTCGATAATAAGGTGTACACGGCCCCGGGGGTTTCCACGGGTCCCATATCCGGAGGAAGATCTGAGATAACGGGTCAATTTACCACGGCCGAAACCAAGGATATTGCGACCATCCTGAGGGCGGGAAAACTGCCCGCCAAGGCCGAGATTATCCAGTCGGAAGTGGTTGGACCTTCGCTGGGTAGAGAGGCGATCAAGGCCGGTTTCAATTCGTTCCTGATCGCGATGATACTGGTACTGGTGTGGATGATGTTTTACTACGGTAGAGCGGGTCTGTTCGCGGATATTGCCCTGGCGCTTAACATACTCCTTATTTTCGGCGTGCTTTCGAGCCTGAGGGCCGTACTGACCCTACCGGGTATAGCCGGTATCGTGCTTACAATAGGTATGTCGGTGGACGCCAACGTACTGATATTCGAAAGGATTAAGGAAGAGCTCGATCGCGGAAAGGGCATGGCCCAGGCCATCAAGGACGGATTCGATAAGGCGATCTGGTCCATCCTGGATGCCAATATTACGACCTTCCTGACGGCGGTTATCCTGTTCTGGGTAGGTTCCGGTCCCATCAAAGGATTTGCGACTACCCTGATGATAGGTATAGCCACGTCCCTTTTCACGGCCATTTTTGTGACCCGACTGATGATCGAGTCCTATCTCGAAGGCAAGAAGAAACGAACCCTGGCTTTTTGTACACCCACGACCAGAACCTGGCTCAAGAATTTCAATTTTGGCTTTTTGAAGAATCGCCGCTGGGCCTACATGGTAAGTGGTGGGCTCATTTTGATCAGCCTGATTTCATTAGGGACCAAGGGGCTGCAACAGGGTATTGACCTCCTCGGGGGACGTACCTATGTGTTGCGCTTCGATAAAGAGGTGAATCCCCGTGAGATCAAGGAAGTTCTGGTGACCGAATTTGGTACGGGCACCAACGTCAAAACCTACGGGAGACAGAACCAGGTCAAGATGACCACATCGTACAAGATCAAGGAAACCGGACTCGAGGTGGATAAGGAGATACAGGAAAGCATGTTTGCTGCCCTGACCCCATTCCTGCCCAACGGATATAGCCTGCAGGAGTTCGTAGAGCAGAACGACAATAAGACGGTCGGCATACTGGAATCGGTCAAAGTGGGTCCGACCATCGCCGACGACATTAAGAACAATGCCTACATGGCCGTACTGGGATCGCTGATCATCGTATTCCTATACATACTTATTCGCTTCTCGCGCTGGCAGTTCTCGCTGGGTGCGGTTACCGCTGTGTTACATGATGTTCTCCTGGTGCTTGGATTGTTCTCATTGATTGGAGAGTTTATGCCCTTCAGCATGGAGATCGATCAGGCCTTTATTGCGGCCCTACTAACCGTAATCGGTTACTCCCTCAACGATACGGTGGTGGTCTTCGACCGTATACGGGAAATCATCGGTCTTAAAGGATGGAACAATGGAGAAAATGTAAATGATGCACTCAATAGTACGCTAAGCCGTACACTGAATACATCCCTAACCACCCTGATTGTACTGATCTCAATCTTTATCTTCGGGGGTGAGAGCCTAAGAGGCTTCATGTTCGCCATGATAATCGGTGTAATCGTCGGAACCTATTCCTCGGTGTTCATAGCGACGCCCGTGATGTACGAGTCGTTGCCCACGTCCATAAAGGATGGTTCCTCTAAGTCGGATAAGGACAAGAAAAAGGTAAGTACCAAGCCCCGCAAGGAGGTAACGGCCTAATAATACCCACAAGTCGAAAAAAAGGCCCGCCGATCCCGGCGGGCCTTTTTTATGAAATGAAGGCACTTGAGCCCTTAGGTCCGGGCAATAGTTCGAGTATCCGGTCGGGTTGAATTTCGGGGTGATCTTCATGGGAAACCCAGATCAGCGCTGCGCCGCTAGCTTCGCAGAAAATCCGGATCAGACGGGCGTAGTGAGACGATTCTTCGTCCGAGAGCCCGATCGTCGGTTCATCCAGTATCACTAAAGGAGGATGCTTGACCAAAGCCCGCATGGTCATAATCAGGTTGCGCTCCCCCTTGCTGAACGAACGAAAAGCATGGTTTTTTTGGCGTTCCATGCCCAGAAGCCGAATCCATTGCAGACTTAGTCTTTCCTCCTCTTCCGTTGGCGGAGTGTACAATCCCAGGGAATCCTTGTAGCCCGATGCGATCATTTGATAGAGGCTCTGGTATCCATTGAAGTGTTCCACCTGACTCGGGGTAAAGTACCCCAGTAATTGCTTGATTTCCCAGACCGATTCACCCTGACCCTTCTTCTTCCCGAAAAGAACGATGTCTTGACCATAGGCTTTCTGGTTATCTCCGGTTATCATCGAAACCAGCGTACTCTTGCCACTTCCATTGGGTCCCTTGAGCAGCCAGCGTTCGCCGCGGCGAACGGTCCAGTTCAGACCGTTCAGGACAGGACTGTCAGTGTAGGAAACCTGCAGGTTCCGCATGTAAACGAGTTGTTCTCCGTCGTAAACCGGCGCAGAGACCGGAGGAGGTGGTATATCTACCGGGGCATGATCCTGATGCGAGCTTAGTTCCTCCGGATTTAGGCTTGTGTATGTATAGGGGGGAGATCCTATGACCTTATAGGTGATATTCACCAGGGAGGGCAAATCGGTAAGACGATAAACCAGAAAGACCCATTGGGTGCGATCGGACCGATCCTGAATGGCCTGTTTCATTTCCCGTCGAGCCTCTTTGTCGAGGTGCTCCCACGGATCGACCAGCACGGCGCAGGGGACCTCGCGAGTAAGCAGATACCGGAACACCGCCATTTTTCGCTGGCCGCTGCTCAGGTTCCTGAGGAGAGGACCACCGGCTTCGCTCAGTTCCGACCGTTCGTATCGATACTCCTGACCAATCCAGCGTTGAATTTGGTTATCCGAGAGCTCCCAGCCCGATTCGGGTAATCCATCCTTCAGGGCAGGCAGACGCCCTTTTTTCAGGTCCTCAGTAACTACATCGGTTTGAGTCTGCGTATTGAGGAGGATCGAGAAATGGCACATGGGGGCCAAGATAGTAAAGCGCGCGAATCCTCAGGGGGTATCCGCTTTGGAAAAAACCAGGCGATCCCCCGACTGAAGCCCCAGACGATCCGACAGTCCACCGTTGATCTCGAACACGAATCGGGCGGGCCCTTCCGAGGGTATACTTCGTTCCTCCAGTGGCGGCGCATTCCTGGCTATACTCAGAATGGTAGAGTCGGCCTTTACGAAGATGATGTCCAGGGGGATCTCGGTATTTTTCATATAGAAGGAACGAGGGCGTTCGTCCGGGAACACGAAGATCATTCCCTGATTATCCTCCATGGACTGCCGATACATGAGTCCCGTTTGTATCTCGTATTCGTTTTCCGCAAACTCGATATCGAACAGGTGGAGGACACTGTCCTTTTGGGTACGAACAGACAGGGTGCCTTCTCGGGTAAAGCTAATGGGAGTCTGTTCCAGGGATTTGGATTTCTTCCTATCGCAGGCCGCAGAAATGGCCAATAGCATAACTGCCAGAAAGAATGAGGCTGTGCGGAACGTCATGAATTCAGTGTCAGATTTCGGTTCCCGGCTTAGGGCGGAACATGAAATACAGGCCGATCAGAACGAAGGGAATACTGAGCCATTGTCCTGTGGAGAACCAGGGCAGTACTTCTTCCAGTCCTCCCTGTTCACGTTTGTAATACTCCAGGATAAAACGGATAGTAAATACGGTGGCCATCCAGAAACCAAATAGGTAACCCTCTTTGTTCTTCCGGTTTGTTCTCAGGTAAAGGAAGTAATACATGACCAGGAATACCAGGATATAACCAAAAGCCTCATACATCTGCACGGGATGGCGGTACGGAATTTCAGCCAGTACCTGACTGAATGCCGGATCTTCGGTAAGTGCCTGATAGGCCTCATTCGGGTTGCGTTTGCCGGTGAGTTTCATAGCACGTATGACCGGCATATCCTGCGAATCCCTGACAAAACGAGTAGCGAACAGGAAGGAAGGGTCGTCTACTATTTTACCATTGATTTCCGAATTGAAGAAATTACCAATGCGGACGAATGCTCCACCTATGGCTGTGGTAATGGCAATTCTGTCCAGCAACCAGAGTACACTCATATCCGGGTATTTCCGGGAGAAGAGATAAAGCCCAACAATAGCAGCTATGGCCGCACCGTGACTTGCCAGCCCGGTAAACCCGGTGAATTCGTAGCCATTGATCAGACCGAACAGTGTTGAGCCGCTGTTTTCTCGTATCGGAAGCAAAATCTCCACGAGATGCTCCGAATAGTAGGCCCAGTCGTAGAAGAATACGTGACCCAGCCGTGCACCCAGCATAATCGATATCACGCAATAGACAAACAGGGTGTCGAGCCGGTCTTCGGGCTTGTTTTCGTTTTTGAAGATCCGCTTCATCAGGAAAAAACCCAGTACGAAGGCCGCGATCCAGAGCAGGTTGTAATACTTGATCAGCAAGGGACCCAGCTTAAAAAGGGTATCGTTAGGGTTCCAGTCTATTCCGAGGATGTACATGAAACGGTTTTGTCGCTAATATAGGTAAATGGGCCCACTAAGGGACTCATAAATCCGGCGTCTGACGTGAAAAAATCGTAAAGCTTCGAGACTAGGGAACCGGATCGTGACCGCTGCCTCCCCAGGGATGACAGCGACTGATTCTTCTCAGGCCCATGAGTCCGCCTTTCCAGGCACCGTACTTGCGCAAGGCCTCCAGCATGTAATGGGAACAGGTAGGCTGATACCGGCAGGCCGGGGGGAAGAGCGGTGAGATCACCGACTGGTAGAAGCGCACGAGTCCGATGAGAATCCGTTTGATCACTTAGAGGGGTTTACGTTCGTAGGTCGTTCCCTCCCGGGAGTCCTTGAGCTGAATACCCAGTTTACCCAAGTGGTCCCGTATCTGGTCGGAAGTACTGAAGTCCCTGTCTTCCCGTGCCCGGGTGCGGAGATCAATAATCAGGTCCATGAGCCCGTCCACCAGATCCGTGTTTGCGGATACCGATTCTTCCATCTGTAATCCAAGTACATCGAACACATAGCCCTTCATCGTTTCCCGCACGAATTGAAGGTCGGCCTCGGTCAGGCTTACTTTGCCTTCCCGAATCTGTTGAATCTGCTTTACGCCTTCGAACAGCACTGCGATCAGTATGGGGGTGTTGAAGTTGTCGTTCATGGCCGAGAGGCATTCTTTTGCCCAGGCCTGCACATCCCAGCCGCTTGAATTCTTAACCGCGGAAAGATCGTCCAGGGTTCGTATCCCCTCCATAAGTCGGTGGTAACCCTTTTCGGAAGACTGCAGTGCCTGATCGCTCAGATCCAGTATGCTCGTATAGTGGGCCTGTAACATGAAAAAGCGAACCACCGGTGGGCTGTAAGCCTTGCTGATCAGCTCGCTGGTGCCGTTGAAGAGTTCATTGGGATAGATGTTGTTACCCGTGGATTTGGACATCTTTTTCCCGTTCAGTGTGAGCATATTGGCGTGCAACCAGTAGCGTACGGGTGCCTGATCATTCGATGCCTCAGCCTGAGCGATCTCGCACTCGTGATGGGGGAACTTCAGGTCCATGCCCCCTCCGTGTATATCGAAGGTCTCGCCCAGGTACTTGGTGCTCATGGCGGTACACTCGAGGTGCCAGCCGGGGAATCCATCCCCCCAGGGCGATGGCCAGCGCATGATGTGCTGGGGTTCCGCCTTTTTCCAAAGTGCGAAATCCGCCGGATTCTTCTTGTCAGACTGGGCGGCCAGCTCGCGGGAATTCGCCAGCATATCCTCCAGGTTACGGCCACTCAGTACGCCGTAGTTGTATTTTTCATTAAAGGCAGGCACATCGAAATACACGGAACCGTTCGACTCGTAGGCGTAGCCCTTTTCGAGTATTTTTTCGATGATGCCGATCTGCTCTATAATATGACCGGTGGCAGTAGGTTCAATGCTGGGTGGAAGCAGATTAAGCTTAGCCAGTGTCTGGTGAAAGTCCACCGTGTACTGCTGCACTACTTCCATAGGTTCGATCTGCTCGAGCCGGGCTTTCTTGGCGATCTTGTCTTCCCCTTCATCGGCATCGTTCTCCAGGTGACCCGCATCGGTAATGTTGCGGACGTAACGCACCTTGTAGCCCAGAAACTTCAGGAACCGAAATATCACATCGAAGGACATGAAGGTCCGACAATTCCCCAGATGAACATTGCTGTACACCGTGGGCCCGCAGACATACATGCCGACATGCCCCTCCTGCAGGGGTGTAAACTCCTCCTTGGTTCCGCTCAGCGAATTGTATACGAAAAGGGGCTGCTCCTGGTAACGCGCCATAGTTAAAAGGAAGTATGCATATTGATGTAGTCGAGGAATGCCCGCTGAAATTTCTCCTGCCCGAAGACACCACCGTATTCCGCGGTAACGGTACTGCTGTCAACATCGCGTATGCCGCGGGAATTTACACAAAGATGCTTGGCATCGATGACACAGGCCACATCCTCGGTACCCAGTATGGACTGGAGTTCTTTGACGATCTGACGGGTCAGACGTTCCTGTACCTGTGGCCGCTTGGCGTAGTAGTCTACGATTCGGTTCATCTTGGAGAGACCCACCACGGTGCCATTGGAGATGTAGGCGACATGAGCCTTGCCTACAATGGGAAGCAGGTGGTGTTCGCAGGTGGAATAGAGGGTGATGTTTTTCTCCACCAGCATTTCCCCGTATTCGTACTTATTCTCGAAGGTGGATGCACCCGGCTTGTTCTCGGGTTTGAGGCCGCCGAAAATCTCATTGACGAACATCTTGGCTACCCGCTTCGGAGTGCCTTTGATGCTGTCGTCTGTGAGGTCCATGCCCAGGGTTTCCAGGATGTCCCGTACGCTTTTCTGAATGCGTTCGATCTTTTCCTGATCACTGAGTTCGAAGGCATCCTCCCTGAGCGGGGTTCCTTCCGAGGAACCGTAGTGTCCCCATTCAAAATCTTCTGATTTCACCTTTTCCATTCCGTTACTGCTCTTTCGGATGCGCCCGAATCGAAGCGCAAATTTACACATATTGAAGGGATTGCACCCCTCCGGGCTTCGGCTTTTGACCGCTGAATAAATGGCGGGGTACTAAACCGTCCCGAGATAACTATGTCTGCAAAAAAGAAAATTCCTGACCTTTAAAATGAACCTATCCGGAAGCTTCAGAAAGAATTAGACCGTATTTTTGCTCGACGGTACACTAAACCGTCCATTTTTAAGTTAGGATTATTAGGATAGAATTGGGGCCTAAACAGGCAGATCCTATGCGGACACTATATCGTTTTCTTTCGTTTTTACTGGCGGCGGCCGTAATGGTGCCCCTGCACGCGCAGAACTCAACCTCCGATTGTATTGAGGCCATACCCATATGCGGGGACCTGGAAGATCCGGCAACCCCCGGTACCCTATTAACATGGGGCAACGATGGCAGAGGGGATATAGACGACTTCGACGGACTGACCTCGGTCGGATGCCTGGAGAAAGGAAGTGTGAGTTCAGGAAATGTCGAAGGCAACGCCTCTTGGTTTGTCTTCCGGGCGCAACGCGACGGGGAACTGGCTTTTGATATCAGAAGACTCACCCCCACATCGGAATTCGATTTCGCCCTGTTTGGCCCGGACCCAGACCCGGATAATTCGACTTTCTGTGCCGAACTCGGTGCCGGAAATGTGGGTCCCATCCGCTGTAACTACGAGCGAAATGCCACGGACTATACCGGTATAGGTACTAATCCTGACGATGGGACCCCTGGGGCACCCAATGTGGTGGGCAGCAACAACACCTACGACGAACCCTTACAGGTCCTGGCAGGGGAAGTGTATTACCTGTTCGTCAACAACTTCAATACCAATCCGAATCCCGATCCGGAGCCATTCACCATTGAATTTACCGAGAGCCCTTCAAATGCTGGGCAGACCGCTGTACTCGATTGTGAATTCGGGGTGGAACTAGGCCCCGACATCGTGGCTTGCGAAGGGGATCCTAACGGTATTGAACTCAGTCTGCCTCAGTCTTACCTGAGTCCGTACATCACCAACATCAGCTGGTCGCGCGATATCGAAGACGACGGTGTCGTAGACGATGTTATACTGTCCGGAGGAGTAACTACCGAGATTACCGTAGACAGCCCCAATGGCGGGCGGTATTTCGTTTCGGTTCAGACCAATTTGCCTGGAAACCCTCTGTTTTCAGATGATATACTCGTTACTTTCAACGGCGTACCCGATCCGGCGCGTTTTGCCATTGATCTCAAGGACGATCTGGACAACCCGGCCGGTGATGGCTTAACCTATAACCTGTCCATTCTTCTGAGTCCACCGGGTCCGGGAGAACCGGCAGTGACCAGTGTGTTGGAGTACGCCCTGATTCCTTTTGAGCAGAGAAATAATCCGAATTTCGAAGCTGATTATCAGCGTGACCGTAGATTTCTGGACATACCGGCCGGTGTATATGTCGTACGGGTTCGCGATACTACAGGCTGCGAGGAGGAAACCCTGTTTGCGACCCGTCCCGTTTTCCTGGCAGGCTTTCCAAGGTATTTCAGCCCAAACAACGACGGTATTAATGATACCTGGGGTCTCAGAGGTCTCGATCCCTTTAAGTTCTGGAATTATGTGGTTTTCATCTTCGACCGCTACGGCACCTTCCTGGCACAGGTCGATGATGATAATTCTAATGAGTGGGATGGAACGGTCAACGGAAGGCCCCTGCCTTCTTCGGACTACTGGTTCCGGCTTATTTACTTCGATCCGGACGGAAATCCGGTGGAGGCCAGGACGGTTCGATCGCACTTCAGCCTCCTCAGGGACATACTACCCAATCGATAGATTCCCGATTTACACTAGAAATTGGCGATATAGCTTACGGAGAAAATCACCTGGTTACGTTCCCGGCTAATCACATTATCCGGATAACCGATCTCGATGGGGAAAATGTTGTTCGTCACCTGGGAACTGGCAAGGGCTACATCCAAACGGCTGTTTTTTCTTAGCCGCATGCCTATACCTCCGCTGAATTCCTCGAGCTGTCCTTCATCGGAACCCGTAAAGGCCCCTTCCGCCAGGCGGTAACCGGTCCTCAGACTCAGGACGTCCCCTATGCGAAACTCGTTACCCAGTCGATATTCCCAGGCCGTGGCAAGATTGTCTTGTATAAACTGATTCTCGCCGGCGAAAAAGGCATCGTTGGCCGAACCCAGCTGGGCAGTGCTATAATCCCTGTATATGAGGTCTGCACTCACCAGGGCAACCTTTCCAAAGACCAAAGCTCCACTGATAGTAGCCTGTCCGGGTGCCCTCATCCGGTATTCCGGGAATACGTTGGCGATGTCGAAATTGATAAACTGAATGTCGGGATCGGCCAGATTGCTGTTGACCCGTTGGGAAGTGTTCTCCGTAATCCAGTAGTAGGTAGGGGACTGAATGCTCGCACCCAGTCTCAGCACCTCGGCCACGCGTGCAATAAATCCCACCTGGGCTGAAACACCTGTGCCTTCTACCCCGATGCGGTTGTCGAAGATGCCCGAACCGTTAAGAGGGGAATCCTGAGCGTAGCCACTTTCCGTGATCAGCGTAGTTTGCTCGCGATTGATCCAGTGTCCGTTGATGGATCCACCCAGATAGAAGCCCTTGCCGAATTGGAGCCCTGTATTGAGGATGAGTTTTCCTGTTTCACCCTGGCTGAAGATGGAAATGGCCTGACGCACCTCCTGATAATCCGCATTGGAAACATATGCGGTATTATTGGGGTCTCCCGGTTCTGCAGGTGAAATAAATCCTCCTTCGAGACCGAGGAAGGCCTGCTGGTCTCCAAATCCCTGAATCGCTCCGATGTCCAGATAGTCATCTTCAATAAAATTCAGCTGACGCTGCAGGGCGCTTAGCGGTACACCCTGTGCAAAACCCAGGAAGTAGGTATCCAGTCCGGTATCGGTTTGCCCGAAGGCGAGGAAATCGTCGTCGAAGTTTCGGGATTCTTCGTAGTTGACCGCGAAACTGAGCTTTCGCAGTCCCCGGGTATTGCCGTAATCGATCACGAAAACCGCACCGAGTTGGTTGATGTCCACATTGTCCTCCCGGGTAGAATTTAGGGTGCCGTTGTAGGTGGCATCGTTGCGCACATGGGTGTAATAGCCCGTAATGGCAAACTGCGAGTTGTTGAATACGGCTGAACCCGCCGGATTACTATTAAGTGCGGAGAGGTCACCGCCTAATGCGCCGAATGCTCCTCCCATAGCCTTGTAGCGCGCTGAACCCGTCAGGTTATTAACGCTGTATCTCAATACGTCCTCAACGGTCTGGGCCTGCGCTAAACTAAAGGACAAAAGACCGCACAGGACCCATAGGTAGCTGCTTTTCATACGCCTGGTATTATGTTTATGATAAAGGGTTTGGGCTGATTCTTATCCACGTCCGCCACGACCTCCGCCCGAACGGCTTCCTCCACTGCTTCGGCTTCCTCCACTGCTTCGGCTGCCACTGCTGCTTCGGCTACCGCCACTGCTTCGGTAACCTCCGCTGCTTCGGCTGCTGCCGGAACTGCTGCGGTTATAACCGCCGCTTCGCGAACTCCTCGAACTGGGGCTATATCCCCTACTGGAACCGGATCTGCTGCTGGACGATCGGTCATAGCCGGATGATCTGCGAAATGGATTGGTGCCCCGGGTCGTCGATCGAGTTCCGCTGTTGTAGGAGCGGTTGTTGATACTGCGGTTCTGTCGGCTACTGCGGTAGTACGTATTTCTTCGGAACGATTCCGAACGCGAGTTCAGATTACTTCGTGTAGTGCGTCCACTGGTAAACGCATTATAGCCCCTGGGCGTGTTTAGGTTAGATCGGACGCTGGCATATCGGGATCCGATTACACCCGTAGCCGTGCGCGCGCCACGGTAACCGCTATAATAGCCGACGTTGGCGAAGCCAGGACCCCAGCCATAGCCGTTCCAGCCGAATCCGTAGCCGCCCCAACCATAGCGGTTCCAGCCGAATCCGTAGCCGCCCCAGCCATAGCCGCCCCAGCCATAGCGGTTCCAGCCGAATCCGTAGACTCCCCAGCCCCAGCCGCCCCACCACGGGTCCCAGAAGCCTCCCCATCCGGGTCCGTACCAGCCTCCCCATACGGGTCCGTACCAGCCTCCCCAGCCCCAATCGTTGAAGCCGCCGTTTCCATAGACGTTGATGGTAACATTATCGTCACTGTCTCCCCAACCCGGATTACCACGGTAGGCGAGTTCCGGTGCCTCCTCCAGATCTCCACCCTCTTCACTGGTGTATCCTTCTACGTCAGTGAAGACTTCGCTGTCCAGGATCTCCCCGTATTCCTGAGCTTTTTGACCGAAATAATCCCCGTAAAGCTCGGATTGCACATCCGTCTGGCTTTGCTGGCTCGGGCGCGGACTTTCTTTGACTACCTGAGTCTGAGGATTGCGATCACTGTAAATACCATCGTCGTATCCGCCGGCCGTTTCTTCGTATACAATACAGCCCTGAAGTCCGAGCAGGAGCAGGGAAAAAGTAGCAATTATAATGGGAACACGGCGTGTATGGGGAGCTTTCATCGGGTTAGAATTAAATTGTTGCACACTCTAAATTTAACTAGTTTTACCAAGTTTTTGTTAAGAAAATGGATCAACATTTATGCCAAAACGAGGGTAGATGCGTAAAAAGTTAACGAGCCGGAGCGAGGATTATTCCAAGTGGTACAACGAATTGGTGGTACAGGCCGATTTGGCTGAAAACTCGGGAGTCCGCGGATGCATGGTGATCAAGCCTTACGGATACGCCATTTGGGAGAAGATGCAGGCCGCGCTCGACCGAATGTTTAAGGAGACCGGACATCAAAACGCGTATTTCCCCATTTTTATACCCAAGTCCTATCTCAGCAAGGAGGCCGCTCATGTCGAGGGCTTCGCCAAGGAATGTGCGGTGGTAACTCACTACCGGCTGAAGAACAGTGAGGACGGAAGCGAATTGGTCGTGGACGAAGATGCCAAACTGGAAGAGGAACTGATCGTTCGACCAACCTCAGAGACCATTATCTGGGATACCTACCGCAGATGGATCCAATCATACAGGGATCTGCCTTTGAAACTCAATCAATGGGCCAATGTGGTTCGTTGGGAAATGCGGACACGTCTGTTTTTGAGAACTTCGGAGTTCCTATGGCAGGAAGGCCATACGGCACATGCTACCCGACAGGAAGCCATAGAAGAGGCCCAGCTTATACTGGACATATATACCCGGTTCGCGCGTGAGCATATGGCCGTTCCGGTTATACAGGGCTCGAAGTCGGAGAGTGAACGTTTCGCCGGTGCCGAAGAGACCTATTGCATAGAGGCACTCATGCAGGATGGTAAGGCACTGCAGGCGGGAACTTCGCATTTTCTGGGTCAGAATTTTGCCCGTGCGTTCGATGTGCGCTTTGCTACACAGTCTGGGGAACAAGAGCTTGTCTGGGCCACCTCCTGGGGAGTGTCCACCCGACTGATGGGTGCGTTAATCATGACCCACAGCGACGACCAGGGACTGGTATTGCCTCCGGCTCTGGCACCCATACAGGTGGTTATAGTTCCTATTTACCGTGGGGAAGACCAACTGCAAGCCATAAGTGAAGCCGTTGCGCCTTTGCAGGAGCAACTTAAGGCTAAGGGCATAAGTTTCAAGTACGACGATCGGGATACCCATAAGCCCGGATTTAAATTCAACGAATACGAGCTTAAGGGCGTTCCCGTTCGCATCGCCGTTGGGCAGAGGGATCTGGAGAACGGGGTTTACGAAGTGGCCCGAAGAGATAACCTGACTAAGGAGTCCGTTCCCTCCTCCGATATCGTTCCTTACATCCAGAAACTGCTCGAAGAGATGCAGCATAACCTGTACAGCCGGGCATTGGAGTTTCGAGAGAGTCAAATCCGAAAGGCGGATTCTTACGACGAATTCAAGGAGATAATCGAAGAGCACGGCGGCTTTGTCCTCGCTCACTGGGATGGCACGGCAGAGACCGAGGATTACATTAAGGAGGAGACCAAGGCCACCATCCGCTGTATTCCCCTGGATACACCCGAAGAGGATGGGGCCTGTATTTACTCGGGAAAACCCTCCCGCCGAAGGGTTTACTTCGCTCGGGCATACTAGTGCGGTAAACGCATATCTTCCGTGGCCTCAGGCCTTTCGGAGCGCATTTCTTTTTGAAGAATGATCCCTTGTGTGTGATTATTTTTATTGTATTTTTGCATCCGCGTTTTACGCAAAATTGGCCCGTTCGTCTAGGGGTTAGGACGCCAGGTTTTCATCCTGGTAACAGGGGTTCGATTCCCCTACGGGCTACAGAACAGGAGGTTAAGTCGGTGTGTAATGCCGGCTTATTCGTCTAAGGCCCGTTCGTCTAGGGGTTAGGACGCCAGGTTTTCATCCTGGTAACAGGGGTTCGATTCCCCTACGGGCTACAACAAGCGAAACGAATTACAATTAGGAAATGGCAAATCACAAATCAGCTTTAAAGAGGATACGAAGAAACGAATCCGTTCGCCTTCGCAATCGATATCAGCACAAGACGACCCGTAACGCCATCAAGAAGTTGCGTATGGAGGAGAACAAAGAGGCGGCAAAGGAACAGCTGCCCAAGGTAATCAGCATGATCGACAAGCTGACCAAGAATAATATCATTCACAAGAACAAGGCCGCTAACCTGAAGAGCAAGCTTACTCTTAAGGTAGCCGGTATGGAGTAGTCTCCGCGTTTCGCAAGGTACAGAGCCCTGTTTTCTTAGTAAGACAGGGCTTTTTCATTTATATACGGACAAATCCGAAGGGTTTAAAAAGAAAAAGCCGTCACGTGGACGGCTTTTTCGCTGCAATTAATCTAAACCTAATCAATCTATATGTTTCGTTCGATGTAAACAGGAATGTCGAGATAGCTGGGTTGGTTCCTGCGACTGAGTAATTCGTACAAGGACCAGAGAAAAAGACATGTCAGCATAATTCGTTGTTTTGGTGATTTGGGCAACGCCTTCGCGTTCTGGTCAAAGTTACAATCTAAACCATCTGTAATCGATCTTCGATTCGTCAATGACCCATTACTTTCGGTCAACGGCAAAATTCCGGGGGTGAAACCTAATTGGTGTAACGGAATAAAGGGAATTTGACCAGATGTAAAAATAAAACACGGTCGCAAACGATCCGGGCTTTTAGTCTTAACAAAGGTTTGGTAGTTCTTATTCGTTCATCGTCATAAGGAACTCCTCGTTGTTCCGGGTCTGCTTCATTCGTTGTTCCATGAATTCCATGGCTTCTATGGGGTTCATATCTGCCAGATACTTGCGCATGATCCACATGCGCTGGATGACGTTCTCGTCCAAAAGCAGATCGTCTCGTCGGGTCGAAGAAGATATGAGATCGATGGCCGGGAATATTCTGCGATTCGAAATTCTTCGGTCGAGTTGAAGTTCCATATTACCCGTTCCCTTGAATTCCTCGAAGATCACTTCGTCCATTTTGGACCCCGTCTCAGTCAGAGCGGTGGCGATAATGGAGAGGGAACCTCCGTTTTCAATATTACGAGCAGCTCCAAAGAATCTCTTGGGCTTGTGTAGGGCGTTGGCATCCACACCTCCACTGAGCACCTTGCCAGAGGCAGGTTGAACCGTATTGTAAGCACGTGCCAGGCGGGTGATGGAGTCTAGCAGTATAACCACGTCGTGTCCGCACTCTACCAGACGCTTGGCCTTCTCGATCACAATATTGGCTACGCGTACATGTTCTGCGGCTTCCTTGTCAAAAGTTGAGGCGATGACCTCACCCCTGACGTTCCGCTGCATGTCGGTGACTTCCTCGGGGCGTTCGTCAATTAATAATATGATCTGGAATACCTCGGGATGGTTGGCCGCAATGGCGTTCGCTATATCCTTAAGCAGCATGGTCTTACCCGTTTTGGGCTGAGATACGATCATACCGCGCTGTCCTTTACCTATGGGAGCAAAAAGATCCATGATCCGGGTGGACAGAGTGCTTTGCTTCTCCGCCAGGTTGAACTTTTCATTGGGAAAGAGTGGAGTCAGGTGCTCGAAAGAGACCCGATCCCGTACCACCTGAGGGTCCAGTCCGTTGATCTTGGATACTTTGATCAGGGGAAAGTACTTTTCCCCTTCCTTGGGTGGACGGATGTTGCCCAATACCGTATCTCCGGTTTTCAGTCCGAAGAGTCTGATCTGAGATTGACTTACGTAAATATCGTCGGGGGAAGAGAGGTAGTTGTAGTCGGAGGAACGCAGGAAGCCATAGCCGTCCTGCATAATATCCAATACACCCTCGCTTTCGATGATGCTGTCGAATTCGTACTCGGGCTCCTTATAGCGGTTCTTGAGGTCCTTGTCGAAATTCATGTTTTTCTTGTCCTGCCAATTGCCCGAAGGGTTGTTCTGGCCCTTTCGCGACTTTGGGCCGGGTTTGTGCTGGCCATTAGAGCTGCTATTGTCTTTTCTGCCAGAGTTGTCACCCTCGCGGTTATCCCTCTCTCGTGGGGTGTGTCCGCGTTCACGGGTATTGCGTTCCCGTTCCCGGGGAGCATCTTTCACTTCCTTGGAGTCCTTGTTGGAATCCGGTGAACTGTTGTCGGTATCTTCCTCCTTGGACTGACGGGGCTTACGGCCTCTTTTCTTAGGGGCGGGCTTGTTGTCGTCGGTTTTTTTCTCCTCGGTGGAAGGACTTGAATTTTCTACGGTTACGGCGGCCTTGGGATTCGTGGCCTGAGTGTCCAGTATCTGGTAAACCAGATCTAGTTTTTTCAGGTACTTAAATCTCGGTACCTCTAACTCCATGGCAATTTCCTGGAGTTCGGCAAGTTTCTTTGCCTTTAAATCTGCAATGTCAAACATCAAAAGAATGTGTTATACGGAATAAGTAAAGGATAAGTCTAGTGGGCAAAAGGGGATTGAGAAACCCGGGTAAGTGCTCGGACTATATAACTCTGCTAATGTACAAATATTTTTTTAGGAACTGGTTTTTTCGGATTAACTAAATTTGTGCCCTGATTTCCGACGGAATGATACAAAGGATACAGACAATATATATGGGCCTGGCAGCACTACTGAACGGACTGCTGTATTTTTTGGCGCCCATCGGTGCCTCGCCCGAGGGATCCGCTGTATATTTGTATCAAACGCCGGGATGGATGGTTCCGGCCGGGCTGTCGGCCATTTTAGCCGGAGTCACTATATTTCAGTTTTCGGACCGACAGCGGCAGTTCGTGCTCAATCGATTGAATCTGCTGCTTCAACTTATATTACTAGGATTTTTCGTCTACCGATCACTAAGTTTATCTGGAGGGGCGGAAGCCCCTGAGAAGGGTATTGGGATGCTGGGTCCAGTTTTGTCAATTGTCCTGTTGGTCCTTGCCAACAGGGCGATCAAAAAGGACGAAGATCTCGTAAAATCTGTAGATCGTTTACGTTAAATCGGATATCTTAGTAACAGTGCGTGAACCCGGTGCTTTTGCACCGGGTTTTTTTGTGAAAGGTCACCTTCTAATGCGCACTCATACTCGCGACCTGGGGCCGAGTTCCACGACTTCAAGAGACTCAATGTTCCCGGCTCGGAGTTCGAATCGCAGCATGGTACGGAGCTGGTGAAACCCATGACGACCGCAAGCTCCGGGATTCATGTGAAGGACAGCACTTTCGGGATCCTTCATCACCTTGAGTATATGAGAATGTCCACAGATAAACAGGTCGGGATTCAGTCTCCTTAGCCCCTCCCTGATTCCTACCGAAAAACGCCCGGGGTATCCGCCTATGTGAGTCATCCATACCCGGACACCTTCCCGGGAAAAAATCTGATCCTTGGGAAACTCCTTGCGAATATCGGTTCCGTCAATATTTCCGAAGACCCCTACAAGGGGGCGTAGGCGGGAAATGCTATCGGTTACTTCCTGGGATCCTATATCCCCTGCATGCCATACTTCATCCGCCCACTTCACATGCCTTAGGATAGCTTCGTCCAGATAACCATGGGTGTCGGAGAGCAACAGGATCTTCATCAAATCGGTCCTTTTGGTCCGGAGTACCGGCTTATCTTTGGCCAAAGCTAAGGCAAAGCCATGAGATATTTTCTCGAATGCGCCTATCTCGGGGAGTGTTACAGCGGTTGGCAGCGACAACCCAATGCAAACAGTGTACAGGCTGTAGTGGAGTCTGCCCTGTCTACCATGCTCGGTGCCGAAACGACTCTGACCGGAGCGGGCCGGACCGATGCGGGAGTGCATGCCCGTTTCATGCCCGCTCATTTCGATTCTGCGGTGCAGCTGGATACCGGAGAACTTTTGCACCGGTTGAATCGCTTCCTGCCCGAGGATATTTCCATCTTGCGGATTGTTCCGGTCAGGGATAGCGCCCATGCCCGCTTTGATGCGGTGTTTCGAAGCTACGAGTACTGGCTGAGTACACGGCGTGACCCGTTCCTGAAGGGACGCGCTCACTACCTTTATGGGGATTTGAATTTCGTACGGATGAATCAGGCTGCGGCAGGCATGCTGGAGCATCGGGATTTTGAGTGCTTCTCCAAATCGAATACCGATGTTAAAACCTTCCGTTGCGACCTGAAAGAAGCAGAGTGGAGGCAGGAGTCCGAATGCCTCTGGGTGTTTCATATCACCGCAGACCGCTTCTTGAGAAACATGGTGAGGGCTGTAGTGGGTACGCTTCTGGAAATTGGCCAGGGCAAGCGTGAAGTATCCTGGATGCAGGAAGTTCTGGAAAGCAGAAACCGGAGCGAAGCCGGGGCATCGGTGCCCGCAAAAGGATTATATTTGACCCGCGTTATTTATCCCGACGACATTTGGTTATGAGTACATCCAAGGAAACAGGCAAGGCCTTTGATCTCCGGCTCTTCAGCCGGGTGATGAGGTATACCCGACCCTATAGCGGAGTTTTTGCCGGTGTTGCCCTGGCAGCCATACTGCTTTCGGGTTTTGCCGTACTCACCCCCGTATTGGTAGGGCGCCTGGTCGATGTGGCCATAACCAGCATGGATGCCGAGAAGCTCGTACAGCTGGTTGTACTCATGGGAGCCGTACTCCTGGGAGAGGTCATTTGCCAGCTTCTCTTCACGTATTATGCCAACTGGCTAGGCGAATCCGTTATACGGGATCTGCGCATTGCACTATACCGGAAGATGCTCCGGTTCAAGATGACGTATTTCGACAACTCATCCATCGGTGTGTTGGTTACCCGTTCCGTTTCCGATCTTCAGAAGATAGGTGAAATCTTTAGTCAGGGCTTCTTCACCATCATAGCCGATTTGCTCAAAATGGTCGTTGTGGCGGTAATCATGGCGGTAATCAGCTGGAAACTCACCCTCATTATTTTTACCATCCTGCCCGTGCTTTTGTTGGTCACCCGCTGGTTTCAGCGCTCTATAAAAGTAGCCTTCGTCGAGGTACGTGGCCGGGTGGCCGAACTCAATTCCTTTGTACAGGAGCGACTGGCGGGGATGAAGATCGTTCAGCTCTTCACACGGGAAGACATAGAGATGGAACGCTTTTCACAGATTAACGAATTCCACAAAAAGGCCTGGCTGAAGACAATCTGGTATAATTCGATCTTCTTTGCCATAGCCGAAATGCTGGCCTCGGTGGCTACGGGTCTGGTGGTCTGGTACGGTGGGCTGCAGAATGTAATGGGACCCCAGGGGGCGGATCAGTACGGTTTTATCTTCACATTTATATTGCTGACGGGCATGTTGTTTCGCCCACTTCGCCATATAGCCGATAAATTCAACACCCTTCAGATGGGGATGGTTGCTTCCAATCGGGTATTCTCGATACTCGACACCGAAAGCAGCATACCCGACGAGGGTACCCACGAGTCGGAGAGCGTCCGGGGCGATATCGAACTGGACCGGGTGCGTTTTGCCTACAAGCCTGGTCAGGATGTATTGCACGGGGTTTCCATGAAGGTGCCAGCGGGTTCCACCGTGGCCATAGTGGGTGCTACCGGTGCGGGTAAATCCACTATTATTAATCTACTCAACCGTTTTTACGATATACAGGAGGGTTCCATCCGTATCGATGGAGTAGAAATACGGGACTGGAAGTTGTCGGCGCTGCGGTCTCATATTGCCATTGTATTGCAGGACGTTTTCCTGTTCGCCGATACTATAGCTAAGAACATAGCCCTGAACGACCCTTCGGTTACCCGGGAAGACATCGAACGTGCCGCCAGGCAGATCGGCATCCACGATTTTATCAGCAGCCTGCCCGGGGGCTACGACTTCAATGTGAAGGAGCGCGGAGGCATGCTTTCGAGCGGCCAGCGTCAGCTCATCGCTTTTCTCAGGGCCTATGTAAGTAACCCCGGCATCCTGATTCTGGACGAGGCCACTTCTTCGGTGGATACGTATTCGGAACAACTGATCCAGAAGGCCACTGAGGAAATCACCAAGGGCCGTACCAGTATCGTTATCGCGCACCGCCTGGCTACAGTAAAAAAGGCAAGCACCATCTGGGTAATGGATGGGGGACGGATCGTGGAGAAGGGCACGCACGCAGAACTACTGCAGAAGGGCGGTTATTACAAGGATCTCTATGAGGCCCAGTTCAAACAGGAAGAGGCCGCGTAAAGCAGGTATTCCGGTTTTCTGGGAGCTCGAAAATCCTGGTTTAATCCATTTTTTTTGTGGAGGGCATTATTCAACGGTCTTTGGAACAAAATCCTGTATGTCAATAACACCGGTTAGTATGAGGAGTACATTGATCCCAATACTGACCATCATGAAGAAAATGAACATCAGCGCATAAAAAACCGTCAGCCTGCCGATCAGCTCCACGAGATTCAGTCCGGAAGCCCGATAAATGTAGAATCCATAACCCAAAAACAGCAGTACCAATGCGTACACGGAGGCACTAACATAGCTCTCAGGGAAGTATGCCAGCAACACCAGGGAAGGTAGAAATGTCAAAATACTGTAATGGGCGATACCGTAGGTAAAAATTACACTCCGTTCTGCCAGGTTGAACCGTTTCTCCGGAAAACACAGGAAGCTGGCGATGGCCCATATGGGAGTGTACGTCACGTTCAGTAATGCCTGATAGTCCATGGTCGCCTCGAATACCCGCATGGCTCCATCCGAGGACTGTCCGGCAGCCATAATACTGTCAAAATTGATACGATCCTTGGCACGCAATATAAAGTACACCAGGGCACCCGATAGGGTCAGGCTAAGGGCAAGATAGGATCCGGGTCGCAGGTATTTCTTTCGGACCCCCCTCATAAAGCCTACGGTTACCTTTTCGGGACGAACGGTTAAATCGATGGCCGTCCGAATAAAACCGGTTTCCAGATTAAATAGCTGGAAGAATACCTCTTGGAGCAGGCCTGCTATGCTCAGTCTTTTGGTTAGCACCTTGGCCCCGCAGTGGGGGCAATAGGCAACCCCGGCGTATGTCTTCCTCGCAGCTGATGCAGCTCAGCGATTCGACTTCCTGTGTGGGTGTCAGATCCGTTTCCAGAACTGCATGCAATATAGAAAAGTACGGTCAATTGTTTAACCTGCTGCCGCGGGTGCGAAATCCTGTAAACTCATTACTCCGGTAAGCAGCATGATCAGAGCGATAAATATGCTTTCGCCTATGTAGAAGACAAACATAAGCATAAAGAAGACCAGCAAACGAGGCAATTGCTCCAACAGACTGAGCCGTGAGGCCCGGATAATGTAAAAACCCATGACCATGAAGAGCAGGGGCAGGCTGTAGACCGAGACCGATATGTAGTCCTGAGGGTCTATAATTAAGAGGATCAGAAAGGGGATAAAGGTGAGCACGCTCACATGGGATATGGCGTAGGCGAAAATCACATTCCTCTCGGCGAAATTGAACTTTCGCTCCGGAAAGCACAGGAAACTGGCCGCGGCTGCCATGGGAATGTAGGAGACGAACATGAGGGCCTGGAAATCGTTGATGTTATCGAACATTTTCTTGGCCGCCAAAGAGGCCTCCTGACTCATTGCAATGGCATCGAAACTGATCTGGTCCTTGACCCGAAGCATGAAAAAGATAATGATTCCCGACAGGGTCAGGCTCAGTGCCAGATATCCTCCAGGTTTCAGGTAACGCTTGCGCAACCCCTCAATAAATCCAACGGTCACGCGTTCGGGCCTCACGGTCAGGTCAATCAGGGTACTGTACAGACCGCTTTCCAGATTAGTGAAATGCGACAGGATTTCGTTTAGGAGCTTACCTATGGTCAATCGCTCGCGCATGACACGGGCCCCACACTGAAAGCAGTATTCGTCCCTTTCCTCCAGTTCGCTCTTACAGTTCAGGCAATTCACGGTTAGTTCAGGTCGGTTTTGATCATGGAAGACAGTTCCTCCAGTGATTCGTAAGGTACAAATTGCTTGTCTCTTATGTAAACCAGGTTCCCGGTTTCCTCGCTCACTACCAGGCAAAGAGCATCCGTGCGCTCGGTTATGCCAACGGCCGCCCGGTGCCTCAGGCCGTATTTGAGCGGGATGGTCCGATCGTTGGAAACCGGAAGGATCACGCGTGTGGCGGTGATGTGATTGCCCTGTATCACAACGGCTCCGTCGTGCAGGGGGCCGCTCTTGTGGAATATACTTTCAATAATGGGCTGGGTGATTTCGATATTCATTTTATCTCCCGTCGTTTTTACGAAATCAAGCGAATTCTGACGCTCGATGACGATCAGTGCACCGGTTCGTTCGTTGCCCATTTTCTCACAGGCCCTTAAAACCACATCGATCTGGGTATGATCGGTCTCATTGAGTTCGGTTTTAAGAAAACGGAAGTACCGCATGAATTTAATACGAGTGGCCAGGTTGGTCGATCCGATCAGGAGCAGGAACTTTCGAATTTCCTGCTGAAACACCACAATCAAAACGATGAAACCTACCTGTATAAACCCACCGACCACACTGCTGATCATTTTCATCCCGAGCAGTTCGGTGATGTTCCAGAAGGCCCACACCAGAACCAGACCGATGAAAATATTAATGGCAACGGTGCCCTTTAGCAGTCGGTAACCGTAGTAAAAAAGCAAAGCCATTAAGAGAATGTCGAGAAAATCGGTAATCCGGAATTGGAGGACTTTGAATATTTCCAAGAAGGAGCCTTTTGGTAAAGTTAAAAATTACTGCTAAGAACGGTAATCCTTATGGCTGAACCTGCCTTGCCAGATCATCATTATAAACATTAAGCAATCGGATGCAGTCCTGAGCTTCCCGCACATCGTGTACTCTTAGGATGTGGGCCCCCTTGAGCAGGGCCAGGGTGTGAATTACGGTTGTGCCGTTCAGCGCTTCTTCGGCGGTTCGTCCCAGAGTTTTGTAAATGAAGGATTTCCGGCTCACACCTACCAGTACGGGAAGATCGAGCCAGGCAAAGTGGTCCAGTTCCCGCAGGAGCTGAAAGTTCTGCTCCGGAGTCTTGGCAAATCCGAAGCCCGGGTCGATGATCAGGTCGGTTATTCCCTCAAGGATCGCACGGGCCTTCAGATCGGAAAAGTAGTGTACCAGATCTCGGGTAACGTGTTCGTATTCCGTGAGCCCGGTCATGGTCTTAGGCGTACCTCTCATGTGCATGCCGATATATGGAACTCCCAGGTGGGCCGCCACGGTAAGCATCTGGCTGTCGGCCTGGCCACTGCTGATGTCGTTAATCAGGGCCGCACCTTCCTGAACCGCAGCACGGGCCACCTCACTGCGGAAGGTATCTATGGATATCCGGGCTTCCGAGTAGGACGATTTGATGGCCTTAATTGCTGGAATTACCCTCTTCAGCTCCTCTTCCTCTGAGATGTGATCCGCCCCCGGTCGGGAACTGTATCCTCCCACGTCGATGATCGTTGCGCCTTCCTCCAGCATCCGTCCGGCCTGTTTGACGGCCTTGTCCGGATTTAAATAACGTCCTCCATCGTAGAAGGAATCCGAGGTAATATTTAATATACCCATCACACGAGGGGTGGACAGGTCTAGTAGTTCACCCCCTATATTCAGAAAAAAAGGCTTTGGCATTCTATGAAATTTGAAGGGCTATAATTAACAAAAGTGCCATTTTTTATGGAAATTGCAGTTTGCAGATGGAAACAGTAAAGCAGACTTTGGAAGAGTACGACCGGGAGACCCAGAAGTGCCGGGATTTGTTTATTCGAAAAACCCGGGATTATGGCACAGCCTGGAGAATCCTGAGGCTGCCTTCCCTTACCGACCAGTTGTTTATTAAAGCACAGCGTATCAGGCAATTGCAGGAAATCGACCAGAGAATGGTGGACGAGGGAGAAGTTTCGGAGTTCATTGGGCTGGTCAATTATGCGCTGATGGCCCTGGTCCAGATTGAACTGGGAGTGGCTTCCGAGCCGGATCTGAGCGCCGATGAGGCAGTCGGGCATTACGATCGGGTACTCGACCAAACGCGTGAGCTGATGTTGCGAAAAAACCACGATTACGGTGAGGCCTGGAGGGATATGCGCGTACCCTCCCTGACCGACTTGATTTTGCAAAAGATATTCAGGGTAAAGCAGATCGAAGATAATCAGGGAGTAACCGAGGTCAGCGAAGGGGTTGGGGCCAACTATCAGGATATCATAAATTACTCGGTTTTTGCGTTAATTCACTTAAACAGCCAATAATGCGACTTGGGGTATTAATAGTAAGGTTCTTCGTGGGTTTTCTATTTATTTTCAGTGGGGCCATCAAACTCAACGACCCTGTGGGGCTATCCTTCAAACTGGAGGAATATTTCAGTCCGGGCGTCCTGAATTTACCCATGCTGTTGCCATACGCTCTGGATCTTGCCATATTCCTAATATTCCTGGAAATTCTGCTCGGGGTAATGCTTCTGATTAGGAGTTTCCTGAACGTGACCCTGTACAGTCTGCTGGCCATGATCCTGTTTTTTACGTTCCTGACCTTTTACTCGGCTTATTTTAATAAGGTAACGGATTGCGGTTGTTTCGGGGACGCTATAAAGTTCACTCCCTGGCAGTCTTTTACCAAGGATGTGATCTTGTTGCTGGCCGTAGCCTTTCTTATCTGGAAGCGGAGATTTATCAACCCCCCGTCCAGCCTGCGTTTCCAATTGAATGTCATAGGTAGTTCCCTGATCATTTGTATCCTGGTAACGGTGCGGGTTCTCAATCATCTCCCGATTCAGGATTTCCGGCCGTATAAGGAAGGGAACAGCATACTGGAGGGCATGTCCGTACCCGCAGAGGCACCCAGGCCGGTTTACGAATACGACTGGATATTCGAAAAAGACGGTAAGGAACACGTGGTCACCACCCTTGGAGACTTCCCGGATGATCCCGAGCATGGAACCTTTACGGGCAAGGAAGTCAAGACCCGATTGGTGCGTGAGGGCTATAAGCCTCCGATCAAAAATTTCAGCATTCTTAAAGGAGATACCGACTTTACCGCCTACTTTCTGGAAAACCCGAAACTTCTCATGGTGGTCTCCCACAGTATTGACCAACTTAAAGAAGAACAGATTAAGGTTATGAAGTCGGTTACTGACCATGCCTTTCTGCAAGATTTTACCATAGTTGGAATTACCCCGGAGGATCCGGAGAAGATGAAGGCTTTTGTAAAAGAATTCGAGCTGAATTTCGATTACTACCTGATGGATGAGACAACCATCAAGACCATTGTGCGATCCAATCCCGGTTTCCTGATCCTGAACCGGGGTATAATCGAGAAAAAGGTTCATTATCACGATGCGGACGAGTTGCCCATCAGCAACCTGGAATAATCCTGAAATCAAACTAAGAACACTATGCGAAAGCCAATTGTTGCCGGGAACTGGAAAATGAATAAGAACCTGGAAGAGACGGGCGTACTCCTGTCTGAAATTACGGGTAAGTACCCGGATACCGAGGCCGAGATTATCGTGGCCCCTCCATTTACCAGCCTCGATGCTGCCGTTCGTCAGCTTCAGTCTTCATCCATCCGGGTGGCCGCTCAGAACATGCATTTCGAAGACAATGGTGCGTACACGGGTGAGATCTCACCCACCATGCTCAAGGGGATAGGCGTAGACTATGTGATACTGGGACATTCCGAGAGGAGATCTGATTTCGGAGAAGATGGCGAAATGCTGAGGAAGAAGGTAGAGTCTGCACTGCGTCACGGAATGAAAGTAATCTTCTGTTTCGGAGAACTGCTGCAGGAGCGCAGGGCTGGAAAGCAGGAGGCCGTCGTAAGCAGCCAGCTCAGTGATGCCCTCTCCGGTCTGAATGCCGAACAATGGGAATCCATTATCCTGGCCTATGAGCCTGTCTGGGCTATTGGTACAGGGGAAACCGCAAGTCCTGCTCAAGCCCAGGACATGCACGCCTTTATTCGCTCCTGGATTCGATCCCGTTTTGGGGAGGAAGTGGCTGACCGGGTTCGTATCCTTTACGGCGGGAGTGTAAAACCCGGAAATGCCAGGGAAATTTTTGAAGGTTCCGATGTCGACGGGGGCCTAATAGGAGGCGCTTCCCTGAAGGCCGACGATTTTATTGCGATCCTTGGGGTCATTTAGGCGGATTTTATGTCTGAATTTATTGAAGTGCATTTCAGTTTCCCGGAACGCCCGGGCTGGAAGGACATACTTATAGCCGAACTGGACAACCTGGGATACGAAAGTTTTGCTGAAGAGGAGGCGGGGCTCAAGGCCTATATTCGCGCCCAGGACTACCGTAGAGAAGAATTGTTGGAGCTGAAAGCCGTCCGGGAATTCGGGGATTCCATGAAGATAGAAAGCACTCCGCTGGAGGATAAGAATTGGAATGAAATCTGGGAATCGGGCTTCGACCCCGTGGACGTCTCCCCGCAATGCCGAATCCGTGCGCCCTTTCACCTCCCCTCCAACAAGCTCTACGAATTGGTGATTCAGCCCAAGATGAGTTTCGGTACCGGTCATCACCCCACCACCCACCTCATGATGGAGTTTTTGCTTGAAGAATACCTAGTGGATGCTCAGGTACTTGACATGGGCTGCGGAACGGGTATACTGGCCATACTGGCAGAATTGAGGGGTGCCGATCGGATCGATGCGGCGGATATCGATCCCTGGTGTATCGAGAATTCCCGGGAAAACCTGCAGCTAAACCAGAGCCGGAGAGTCCGGGTGATGACCGTAGAGGAGTGGCAAACTAAGGAAGGTCTTTATACACATATCTTCGCCAATATAAACCGAAACGTGCTGATCGAACAGCTACCCGTGTACCGGAGTCGCCTGAAACCCGGTGGCTTTCTTTTCCTCAGTGGATTTTATCTCGAAGACCTGGCGCTCATGGACGGTCATGCAGCCCGCTTGGGTTTGAAGCGGGAAAAAGAAAAGACAAAAAACAATTGGGTATCAGCAAAATATGTAAATTAGGCATATGAAGGTTTTATGCTCCACCAAAGAGAAAAAGTGGGAAGAAGTAGCGCTTAAGGAAGAACAGGTACTCGAAAGGGAGCTGGTATTGTTCAATGACGATTACAATACATTTGACCACGTTATTGATACCCTGGTCAAGATATGCGACCACAGTCCCCTTCAGGCAGAGCAATGTTCCCTAATCGTTCACTTTAATGGCAAGTGTACAGTCAAGACCGGACCTTTGGACGATTTAAAGCCCCGATGCACGGGCTTGTTGGAGGCCGGGCTGACGGCAGAAATTCACTGACATTCCGTTTAACTGGTTTATTGCCGGCGTGGTGGCACCCATTGGCCGTACACCTATAAAGTACTAATTTAGAATCGGAATCAATCCGGCTGGGAACACTATGACCGAATTTTATAAATCGGAACTCAAAGACCGCATCCTTAGGTACACGATGGACCGCGACGATTATATTCAGCCTGAGGAAATTTATTCGGAATTCCTGAAGCCGAATTACAAGCCGGAGTTCGTCATGGAAATCCTGGACGAGATTCTAGATTTCGACCGTGAACTCTTCGATGTGATCAGTGGGAATGGGTCCCGCATATTTATGCTTTCAGCCACGCCCCGTACCACAGAATTTCTGGAGGCAGGAGGATTTAAGGAGCTTTTTCTTCAGGAGGAGGAGAAATGGGAAACCTTCCTGAAACACCTCTCTATCGATGCCCGGCCACGAAGGTCCACTAAGGACCCGACACTTGGAGAAGCCCGCGTGACTGTAGTAAATGGCAGGAGGGACAGGAAAGTGTTTATGACATTACTCGGAATTATCGGATTCAGTTTTCTGTATAGCCTGGTGGGAACCATAGGATCCCTGACCACTTCGCCCGGAATTAGTCAGCGGGAATTCGATGCCCGGCTGGAAGAACTACAGAGGCAACATCACCTGGAAATGGAAAACCTGAAAGAACAGATCGACGGTAAGGTATACACTCAGCGGATTACGTTTACTTCGGAATCGGATAGTCTGCACCGTGAATCCAAGGCACCCCAAAGGGATTAAGGCGGAATCCCTAGAGGATTTTCGCCAAAAAGCGAAACAGGGAAATAAACACCAACAGTATCACGGAATAGATAAAAGTATAGACAGCGATGAGCGGCAGGCTTTCAAAATTCAAGGAAAAAATTTGGCTCAGCGATGCCGTTCCGTGTTGAAAGATCTCCAGTCCTATGGACGATAGCAGGGAAACGAAGATGACGATTCCCAATGTTTTCCATTTAATCATAGCGTTCTTTGATTGATATGCCTGTCATGAAGTCTGATCCAACATGAACAGGCGAAATTTTACATACAGGGCCTCGAAAAAATTAATATTCCACAGCACAAGTACCAATACTCCTATTAGTGCCCAAATGAAAGCCCATGTTACTTCCCTTTTTATCGAAAAATCACGTTCTGGTGGACTTTCCGGAAAATAGGCGATGTTCCTGATCGTGAAAACTACAATCTGTCGGATCGCAAATACAATTACCATTCCGAAGATCCAGGCCGTGATCAGGTATTCCCATTCAAATGCTACGCCATTCACTTTCATCTCACCTCTATTAACGGCGATCCAATCCCGAATCGTATGGATCAGGACAGACCGCATGCGCTCCGTCGAATAAAGTAAGATAGTGACTGAGGGTAAAATAAAAAGTTAAGAAACAAGGCTTAACAGCGATTTATCAATTCGATAAAATGCAGGAATAATCCGTGGAGAGCAGCGTGGAAAAAACTATGTAAATGTTTTGTATACAGTATTTTACAAAAATTTATTGAATAGGGGTTCTGTGCTAATCCGGATGAACGGCACGTGAATGCAACCGTTCTATCTTTCAATTCATATTGAATTAATAAAATTCCTACACAGAAATAAGAAAAATCACTATTATATTAGACTAACTATTCCATTAAATAGTATATGGAGGAACGATTACCTGACTTTCTGAAGAGCTCCAGAGTTTTTGCCGTTGCCATAACGGATATGAAGGGGATCTATACCTACGTAAATGATCACTTCCGGCAGCGATTTGCTTATCTGGGCAGTGAGTTTATCGGCAGGCACTCCATGGACTCCATTTACGAACAGGATCATGCCCGATGCTATGCTGCCATAGAACAGTGCATACATTCACCGGATCAAACCTATGCGGTGCGATTGCGCAAGCCCCTGAATAGACGGGGGGACTTTGAATGGACGCAATGGGAGTTCTCCCTGATCGCAGATGATCCGGGTCAGCCCGAGGGAATTTTATGCGTGGGACACGAGATTACGGCATTAAAACTGGCCCACCAGAGGCTGGAGGCGAATAAACTACAGTTCGAGCATATAGCCCATCAACAGGCCCATCAGCTGAGAGGCCCTGTTTCTTCCCTGATGATGCTTCTAAATACGATAGGAGATGAACAGAACCGGGATAAACTCTCCGTTTACCTCGATATGCTCCAGGAGGTAGGCGGGAGGATCGACGATGCCATTCGGGAAATTGTCGATCTTACCTGAATCCTTAAGTCTTGCCGTTTATCTAATCAGTACAAACACTTGTCTACACTTGAGTGTCAAAGGCCTAAATTGTAGGAAAAATAAGTAATAAGCGTATTAATTTTAACGACACCAAATCTTAAAACCAGTTATATTTAGCTTTTTGGCCCGAGCGTACGCCTAGATATTCGATTTCAAAACCGCCCTGAATGAGGCGGTTTTCTTTTTCAGCAATAATTATCTGAATGAACTGCTAATCTCCATTTTGGGGTACCGCCATGCCATGTGTATTTTTGGTACAGCAAATGTAAAAGATGAAAAAGTCGATTATAATCACCGGGGCAGACGGAAACCTGGGAAAAACGGTGACCCAGGATTTACTCAATCAGGGGTTTACCGTACATGCTAGTATTGGTCCCCATGGGAACCCCCAGTTCATTTCTAACGAACATTTACATACAGAAACTGTCGATCTGATCGATGCTGAATCTACGTCCGACTGGATTAAACGGGTGATACAAAGCGAAGGTGAGGGCTTGTCCGGTGTGGTCTGTCTGGCCGGTGGCTTTGCCATGGGGGGACTTGCCGAAACCGGACGCGAAGAGATAGATCGCATGCTTGACCTAAATTTTTTCACGGCCTGGAACGTGGTTCAGCCCGTCGTGCGGGGAAGATCGACTTCGGCCCATAAGCTCTCCATTGTACTGATCGCTTCCCGCGCGGCCCTGGAGCCGGCAGAGGGCAAGCATATTGTTGGGTATAGCATGTCAAAGTCCTTATTGCTTCGGCTGGCGGAATACATCAATTCCGATACCAATACCACCGGAATTAATGCTTCGGTAATTCTACCCAGCACTCTCGATACCGAGGCTACACGCAAGGCCATGCCGGATGCAGACTTTGGAGACTGGGTCCCTACCCAAAGCGTGGCGGAAACCATACAATTTATCCTGTCAGATGCTGGGAATATGCTGCGCAATCCCGTTTTCAAATTGTATAACAAGGCCTGAGAGTTGCCTTATCGGAACATCGGTTTGCCAGGAGCTTCCGGTTACCTGAGAATGGCTACTCCATCCGCCTCGAAACTGACCTTGATTTCCGGCTCGGTTATTGCGGCGATTTCCACGGCAGATTTTCCGGCGTCTTCGGCATAATGGCGAAGGTCGTCCACGGATATGGTGTCTTTCTTGGCAATTCCCCTAACGACTACCTTGCTTCCAGCCAAATCGAGAGGCATGAATAATGCGTAATCCTTGAAAGTAACCCGAACGGATTCACCATTTCCCTGATCGAGCTTCATCCAGCAGCCTTTTTTCGAACAGACATCAGTAACGGCTCCTTCCAGGACCAGCAGTTCTGAAGGGTTGGGTTCGAATGATGCGTTGAGTATGGCTACAGGCCGGGCCTTGTCCAGTTCCATGGATTCTCCAATGAGGCTGTCCACTTCGATCTGCTGAGCGTTATCAGTGGCCGGAGCATTTTTGTCGGAGGCCAACTGATTACAAGAGGCGAACAAAATCAGTGCTACGGAAAGTAAAGCGATTCTCATAATAGTAAGTTTCAATATACAATACAGCTGCAATTTACGGCCTAAAAACTATTCCGCCTTATCCCATTTAAAGGGTGCTTTCCTGCCACGGCTATCTTTCGTACCTTATCAGGTAATCCGGTCATTAATCGCCATGGCAACATTGCATAAAGAAAAAGGGAACTGGCGCAAACACGAAAAAGCCTTCTACCTTCCAAGGAAGAGGCCCGAATTCGTGAGTATTCCGATCTTTTCCTTCTTTACGATAGAAGGAGAGGGAGACCCGAATCAACCTGAGTTTGAACAGTACGTCAAGGCCCTCTATACTGCGAGTTATGCCATTCGGATGAGTCCGAAAAGTGATTTGGCCCCGAAGGACTACCACGAGTATACGGTTTACCCACTGGAAGGGGTATGGGACATATCCGAAGAGGCTAAGGCCCGGGGGATTGAAGAATTCGATAAGGCAGACCTCGCCTTTAGGCTGATGATACAACAGCCGGATTTTGTCACTCAGGATTACGCCAGGGACATGCTGGAAAGACTGGTAGCAAAAAAACCGGAAATCACGCAGTTAAATAAGGTGAAATTCGAGAGTTTCACAGAAGGCCAATGCATACAAATGCTCCATGTTGGTCCTTATGAGGATGAACCCGTTTCCTTTGATTTAATGGAGTCTTACGCCGAACAAATGGGTTGGAAAAGAACGGGCCGAACCGACCGGGAGATTTATTTGTCCGACCCGCGTAGGGGCGCTCCCGAAAAACTGAGAACGGTGCTGCGATTCGGTGTGGAGCGAGCAGACTAGCCCTTACTGAGTCGCACAACTTGTAAATATTCTATGGATTGTTATACGATGAAAAAACCGATTGCTGTCTTTGGCCTCCTATTGCTGGCCGCCTGTACTGCAGGTACCGCGGAGCCTACCCATTCCTGGGCATTTCCGTATTTCGAGAAAGTGGATAGCCTGAATCCCATCCTCTCACCGAGTCCAGATTTATCCTTTAAGGAGCCCATTACGGGAAAATCGCTTTACTGGGAGGCTCGAAATGTCCTGAACCCTACCGCCGTGGTGCGCAACGACACCGTGTACCTCCTGTACAGGGCTCAGGACAGTATGGGAACATCGCGCATAGGAATGGCCTTTAGTTTGGACGGCCTGTCATTTACCAAATTGCCTGAACCCGTTTTCTATCCGGACAATGATTCCATGAAGGTGCGAGAGTGGAATTATCGAAAATTTGAAGAGGACTTTCCCGATGAGAATTCCGCAGATTGCTATTTCTGCTATTTCGATGGGGTGGAGGACCCCAGAATTGTGGAACGGGAAGACGGTCGCTATTTCATGACCTATACCTCTTATGACGGCAAAATAGCCCGCCTTAGCCTGGCCTCATCCCCGGACCTGAAAAGTTGGGTTAAGCACGGCCTGGTGCTTGCAGATGCCAGGTATAAAGATACGTGGTCGAAAGCCGGAGCCATAGTCTCTGAGCAGGTGGGCAATCGAATCGTTGCCCGCAGGATCGATGGAAAATACTGGATGTATTTTGGGGATACCAACCTCTTCATGGCCTATTCAGATAACCTGATAGACTGGACCGTTGCCGAGGATGCCGAGCGAGGCGAACGCATATCCGTGCTTCATCCCCGCAAGGGAAAGTTCGATAGTCGTCTGGTAGAGCCGGGGCCCTATGCCCTGTATACCGAAGACGGTATAGTATTGATATACAACGGCAGCAATGCGGAAAACTATAATGATCCGGAGTTGCCGGTATTTACCTATACAGCCGGTCAGGCACTCTTCGATACGGAGTACCCTTATTTGCTCAGGGACCGAACCGAAACGTATTTCATCCGACCGGATAAGCCCTATGAAAGGCTCGGAGAAGTCAACGAGGTCTGTTTCGTGGAAGGTCTGGCCTACTTCCAGGGTAAATGGTTTTTGTATTACGGAACCGCCGACTCCAAGGTAGCCGTTGCCGTTTATGATCCGGCTATAAAGTAAGAGACGGTTCCAAGGGGAATTTTCAAATCCACCGGGTTGATCGTGGATGGACACCCTGATCGAAGTAGTGCGTAGGGTAGGGCAATAAAAAACCGCCCCGTAATTCGAGGCGGTGGACTCCTTGGGCGAGCCGGAACTATTCTACCTTCCCCACATTTTTGTCACGGTATTCCATAAGGGCATCCATGTTTTCGAATCCTTTGAGCTCGAAATAGGCGTCGGAATCATACTGGACGGAGGTGGCAATGTCCCGCATAAAATCCACAATTTTTTCAGGGTGGTTACGTGAAGCATAGGCGTCGAATTTGATCGTATAACTGGATAAGCTCATGTGCCCCTCCAGTTCTTTCATTAAGGGGTGTTCCCGGGCCCAATCCATGGCTTCATCATTGTCGAACGAATAAATGCGGTACTCGTGTTCGGCCTTCGTGCGCACAGGAAACAATTCTATGTTGCGTTCGCCTTTATCGTAGGTCGTGACCTGAACCATCATTACATCATTTCCCAGACTTCGAAACCGCACCCATAACTTTTCGTCCGCACCCTTTTTAAAATCAAATGTCTGGACGTTCCATACCTTTTTCATCTCGTTTTTACCGGCCCCCTCAACGACCAGATAGCCGTCGGATGTATTCCCACCTTCCTCATCGAACACTATGGTCGACCAGTAGGGCATGGAAATACTGCTGGGGCTGGTATTCTCGTCGGTTAGCACCCATTCCTCCGCCGTAATGGTGGTGCAGCTGGCAGTCATCAGTATTAACAGTGCCGCCATGGGCATGGTGCTGTATTTGAACAGATTGGAAAAATTCGCTTTTCGGGCAACCCGTGTACTAACTAAATTTTTCATGTTTACTGGTTTTGATTCGACTATGAAGGTAGCTAAATTCCTTCCCCTTGCGGCCTACCTTAACGTATTCTATACAGTGCGTGGGAGGGTTAAGCCCTAGTTCAGAATATTTGAATTCGCAGGCGGGTTATATATTCAGTGTAAAGCGCACTTGGATGTGGTAGTTTGGTTTACCCAATGAATTCGGTCACTTCTTCCGGATTCAGTCCCCGGTAGGTAAGCACGTTGAAACCGACCCATTCCTCAGTAGACTGCAGCTCGAAGGGGTGTTTTTTCCAGGAATCGAACACCAGGTCACCAGGCAGGGGGCTCTCAACGAGCGCGATCTGAAGTCTCTGGGTATGTGGTATGAACAAATTGAACATGGACAGTCCGCCCGCGATTAGCAGCTCGTCATCGGAATACTCGTAGCGTTCGATCAGCAGATGTGGATTCGTAATTACGAATACATCTTCTCCCCGGGTATCGAAGTCCTCGTTCCTTGTAATTACATACCTGCTCTTTTCAGCCTTTTTGGTCGGTTCCAGCCAGGAAGATTCCCCCCCGGCTATGTTCTCCGCTTGAAGCAGGTTTTCCAATGCGATAGGAAGTCCGTTTGGGAGCAGTCCGACCCTGAGTTCTTGCCCTTCACTGGAGGAAGCACCCATCACACAGGCCTTGTCCATTACTACGGCGATGCGTATCATACCATTTGGATTTCATGATCCTGAAGGATGGTCCCGGGCCGACTTTTCCAACAGGAAAACTGCTATAAGTTATAGAGAATTGACCCGTAACACCAAATATTCAATACCTTTATTTTACGTCTAAGTATGTAAATATGAGGGCTATGGCGTCAAATCTTACATAAAATGAACCGTTAATTATGTCCGTAACCTCCAATCCTATCAACGCCTACTTCGAGCAGCAGCACGCGCTAAGCAGAGTTCTCAAAAAGCTACGGGAGATTGCCCTTGGTGCGGGACTCACTGAAGAACTCAAATGGGGACGCCCCACCTATAGCTGGAACGGAAGGAACATACTGGGCCTGAGTCTTTTTAAGGAATATTGCGGGATTTGGTTTTTCCAGGGGGCATTGCTGTCAGATTCAATAAATGTACTCCAAAATGCCCAGGAGGGTAAGACCCGGGCGTTGCGGCATTGGAAGATATATGATGAGGGAGAATTCCATCCGCAATGGGTTGCCGAGTATGTGAAAGAGGCGGTTCAGAACGAGAAGAGTGGACGGCGAATAGCTGCAGAGAGGCCCAATGATCGTTCTATGCCTCCCATTCCAGAGCTTCTCCTTGCCCGGTTCGATGAGGATGCCTCCCTTCGGGAGAAATTTGAAGGGCTAAGTCCGAGTAGTCGAAAGGAATACCTAAAATACATAGCCGAGGCTAAACGAGAAGCTACTCGTGAGCGGCGTATTGAAAAGATACTGCCTATGATTCGTTCGGGTCGCGGACTTCACGATCAGTACCGCACTTAGAATATGCCCCACGTTCGGTTAAAACTTCCATTGGATTCACCAGGCCGGTAAATAATCGGCCGGAACAAGAACAGAGCAGGGGGGCTCGGTCTTCCGGTAAATTTGAAATTTCGGTTGTTGAAAGGCCAGGATGCTACATTCGTCGGGATTTATTCGCACTTTATTGCTAAATACTCGCAGCTAACCGATTGGTAAGGCTTGATTGACTATTTTGCCCTGTTGCTATTAAACCCGATTATATGAAGCGAATTCTACCTTCCATAATCCTTTTCGGGCTTGTGGGACTCATGGCCATACAGCCAGCTGAAGCACAACGTTCGAAACGGAAAAAGAAAAAAGACAAGACCGAGGCTGCTGCTCCGGCTAAAAAGCCCGGCAAAGGGGATATTCAACCCTATTCTAAGGTGATCACCAAAGAAGCCAAAACCGATAAGGGCTTATTCGACGTGCACGAGGTGGAAGACAAGTTTTTCTACGAGATACCGGATTCCCTGTTTAATCGTGAAATGCTCATGGTAAGCCGAATTGCCAAGACGGCCGATGGCATCGGATTCGGTGGCGGAAAGATCAACACCCAGGTATTGAGGTGGGAAAAGAAGCCTAAAAAGGTGGTGCTACGTGTGGTTTCCTACGAGAATTTTGCGGCGGATTCCTTACCTGTTCACGAAGCCGTGGTGAACTCCAACTTCGAACCTGTATTGTATACCTTTCCCATAAAGGCCCTGAAGAAGGATTCGGTTAGTCCCGCTACCGTTATCGAAGTCGACCCTCTGTTTACCAAGGATGTACAGGCCCTGGGCATGCCATCGCGTTACCGCACCCAATACAAGGTGAGCCGTATGGATGACCAACGGAGCTATATCGAAACCATAAAGAGCTACCCCCGTAATATAGAGGCTCGTCACGTTAAGACCTACCTGGCCAGAGAGGCGCCCAGCAACCGCAGTCTGGGGTCAATAAGCATAGAGATCAACAACTCAATGATATTGTTGCCGGAAGAACCCATGAAGCGCAGGTACTTCGACCAGCGGGTGGGCTGGTTTGCCCGTGGACAGGTCGATTACGGCCTGGACGCTCAGAAGAGTAAGACCATTCGCTACCTGGATCGTTGGAGACTGGAGGTTAAGGAAGAGGATAAGGAGAAGTTTTTGGCCGGGGAACTGGTGGAACCCAAAAAGCCTATAGTGTATTATGTCGATAGGGCCACACCTAAAAAGTGGGTACCATACATTAAGCAGGGTATAGAGGATTGGCAGGTAGCCTTTGAGGCCGCGGGATTCAAAAATGCCATTATCGCCAAAGACCCTCCCTCGCCAGAGGTAGACCCCGAGTGGTCACCCGAAGACGTTCGCTATTCGGTGGTGCGTTACCTGGCTTCACCCATTCCCAACGCCAACGGCCCGCATGTAAGTGATCCCAGGAGCGGTGAGATACTTGAATCGGATATTAACTGGTATCACAATGTGATGACGTTGCTGCGCAACTGGTTTTTTGTTCAGACGGCCGCGATCAATCCCGATGCCAGAGGGGTGGAATTCAAAGACGAGGTCATGGGGCGACTCATTCGCTTCGTTTCGGCCCACGAAGTTGGACACACACTGGGTCTTCCCCACAATATGGGAAGCAGTGTGGCCTATCCTGTCGATTCCCTCCGTTCTGCCTCCTTCACCAGCAAGTACGGCACGGCGCCTTCCATCATGGACTACGCGCGCTTCAATTATGTTGCCCAGCCGGGTGACCAGGGTGTAAGTCTGATGCCCAACATAGGTATTTATGACAAGTATGCCATCAACTGGGGGTACCGTCCCATTCTGGATAAGTCTGCCGAGGACGAGAAGCCTGTACTGGATCGGTGGATACTCGAACATGCCGGAGATCCCATGTACCGTTTCGGACGCCAACAGCGTCCGGTAAGGGATCCGAGCTCACAGACGGAGGATCTGGGGGACGATGCTGTAAAGGCCAGTGATTATGGCATCGCTAACCTGAAGCGAATCGTACCCCGCCTGATCGAGTGGACCGAAGAAGACGGAAAGGACTACGAAGAGCTCGGAGATCTGTATGGTCAGGTACTTGCCCAGTATAACCGATATATGGGGCATGTCGCCAGTAATATTGGTGGGGTTTATGAGCACTACAAGACCTACGATCAGGAAGGAGTGGTTTACACTCCGGTATCCCAGGCGCACCAGCGTAAGTGTATGGATTTCCTTCAGCGACAGCTTTTTCAGACTCCGGAATGGATGCTGGATAAAGAGATCTTAAGCCGAATCGAGGCTGCAGGTACCGTTGAGCGTATCCGTGCCACCCAGGTTCGAACTCTGAACCAGATTCTGGATCTCGGCCGCATTGCCCGTCTGATCGAGCAGCACACCCTGAATGGGAATTCAGCGTACAGCCTTTTAGAGATGGTTTATGACCTGCGTATGGGTATCTGGTCGGAATTGAAGTCCGGCAAGCCCATAGATACCTATCGAAGAAATTTGCAGAAGGCGCATATCGATCGCCTGGCCTATCTGATGGAGGCCGATAACCAAAGGGGCTCCTCGAGCAGTTGGAGCACGGTAACGGCCGTGAATACCAGTCAGTCCGATATTCGATCGGTGGCCAGAGGCGAACTCCGCAACATCAAGAGGGACGTGGAATCGGCGCTTAAGCGATCCCCTGACCTGCGTTCCCGCTACCACCTGGAAGATGTCAGGGACCGCATTGACATGATACTCGACCCGAACTAAACAAACATCCCAATAACTAGCTTACTTAATGACCCGCGATCTTTCCCAGGATCGCGGGTTTTTTATACAGCAAAGCGATCTGCAACTGGCTGGGGAGTAATGATTTTTGCTATTTTGTGCGATATCCAGAAAAAAATGAGGGCCTCTTTCAAGACTTACATGCGATCACTAATGATAATTGGGCTACTCAGCTTTTTCACGGTCATAGCGGGTTGTGGCGGGTCCAAATCGGTGACGGCCTTTCCCACGGAAAGGGCTCCCGAAGTCTTTCGAGCCCGCTTTACAACCACTCAGGGTTCATTTGAACTGGAATCGCACCGGGAGTGGTCTCCCGCCGCCGTAGATCGGCTCTATCAGCTGATTAAAACCGGTTACTACAACGAGGTCGCATTTTTCAGGGTAATACCGAATTTCGTGGCTCAGTTTGGAATCAGTAACGACAGCACCCTGTACAACGGCTGGAATCAGATAAAGGTGGCCGATGAGCCGGTTATCCAAAGCAATCGCCGGGGTACCATCGCTTTCGCTCGTGACCAGCCCAGGACACGTACCACGCAGTTGTACATCAATCTGGTGGATAACCTCAGACTGGATACGATTACCTTTAATGGAGTCAAGGGTTTTCCGGTGGTCGCCAGGATCACCAAAGGAATGATCGTAGCCGATGCCCTGTACGACGGTTATGGTGCCCAGATTCAGGATAAGCAGGACACCATAGCCAGGTATGGCAATGCGTACTTAAGGAAAAACTATCCCCAACTCGATTACGTAATTAGTGCCGAGATTCTAGAGTGATGATGCTGCGTTATGCCACGGGTACTTTGGTGGTAGAAACGGGTTTTTTGATTAACTACAAAGAGATCTCGTACTGCAGAATTTACGGTTTGTGCTAACTTTAAGAAAAATTCAAACCATGGGTAAATTCAAGATTAAAACCACAGCTGCCGGTAACTTCATGTTTAACCTGGTAGCTGGAAACGGGCAGGTAATTCTGACCAGTGAGTCATACAACAGCAGGGCGGCCTGCGAAAACGGAGTGGAGTCCGTTAAGAAAAATGCCAGCGAAGACGGGCGTTACGATCGCCTTGAGGCCAAGGATGGTAGTCCTTATTTTAACCTGAAGGCCGCCAACGGACAGGTGATCGGGAAGAGCGAAATGTACTCCAGTGCATCGGCCATGGAGAACGGAATAAGTTCCGTAAAGAAAAATGCTCCGGACGCTGCCGTAGAAGACGAATAGCCATCATTCAGACCTTTAATTTTAAGGAGACCATCCGAGGGAAATAATTGCCTCGGATGGTCTGCGTTTATTATATTGGACATGATGAGGAAAGAGTTCATTCCTTTCCGGAACGTTATATAATAAAACTTGCTATGATTAAGACGACGTATCTCAATTTGAAAACAGTTAAACGATTAGGTCTGTTCGGTTTCCTGGCGGTAAGTGTTTTTACCCTTCTCGCAATCGAATCCTGCTCTTCGGAGGGTTCCGGAGGAGACACACAAACGGAAGTGACGCCGTCCGGCCTCAATCTGTCCGTGACCCGAACCGGTGAAAACCAGTATAACCCTTTTGGAAACGGTTCAGGGGAAGTTACGCTGAGGGCGACGGCTCGAAATGCGGAGCGTTTCCGATTTGAGTTCGGGGATGAGGCTCCGGTGGAAAATACCAGTGGAATAGCCACGTTTACGGTACAGGACGAAGGCACCTTGGATTACGAGGTAGAGGTTACCGCTATATCCGAAACGGGCAATGAGCTGACCACCACCCAGAGTATAACCATGTATCGCTCGAATGCGGAGTTTCCCACGGTAGTCTGGGCCGATGAGTTCGATTATTCAGGGGGGCCGGATCCCGATAAATGGCATCATCAGTTAATACCCATACTCGGTGACAGTTGGGCTAATGGCGAGCAGCAGCATTACGTAGACGACCGGGATAATTCATTTGTTGATAATGGAACCCTGAAAATTGTAGCTATCAAGGAGGACTATACCTTCGAAGGCACAACGAAGTCGTATACTTCTGCCCGCCTGAACTCCAAATTTGCTTTCGAATACGGCCGTGTGGAGGTGCGAGCGAAGCTACCTGACGCCGGAGGAACCTGGCCGGCCATATGGACTTTGGGAGCAAATATCGACGAGATAGGAAACTTTTTTGGCGATCAATTCGGAAGTGTAGGGTGGCCACGATGTGGTGAAATTGATATAATGGAACAAACCGGCTGGGACAAGTCGACTACTCTGGCATATTTCCACTGGGGTGATACCCAGACCTTCGCCTACTCCTTTGAAGGAGGAGAAATAACCGCTCCCAATTCGACCACCGAGTTTCAGATCTATTCCCTGGAGTGGAATGAGGATGCCATGAAGGTTTACTACAATGACCAGTTGGTGTATGAATTGGAGAACACCACAGGACGCCCCTTCGATAATCCTCACTACCTGTTGCTCAATATAGCCATGGGGGGTAATCTGGGCGGCGAAATCCCGGCAGACTTTACCGAATCCACCTTCGAGATCGATTACGTGCGGGTATATCAGTAGAACAGGACAATATAAGAGCCCCGCTCTATACCATGATGCCAGTCGGTGAGCGGGGCTCCTGTTTTGGCCCTTTAGAGGCCAGTTAGAAAAACCCTTATCGGGTTTACGCATAAAAGGAAAGAGTTATTTCTTGGATAATTCGTCTATTGTTTTCTCTGGTGTCAGGGCGTGACTGAGTTTTTCGATTAGCATTTCATCCTCCAGTTCGAAGGAACTGGTCAACCGGATATCTTCGCTGGATGCTCCTATACGAACTCCGTAGGTGCCGGCTTCCAGTATCCATGAGGAGCGTTCCGTATCGAAGGAGGCATAGTCGGATGGCCGTATAGTGAACTTAAGGACCTCTTCCTCTCCGGGTTCCAGCAGTGAAGTCTTTCCGAACGAACGCAGTTCCATAGCCGGCATTTCCAGGGAATTGCCCGGAGCACTAATGTAAACCTGAACCGATTCTTTACCGGCGTAGTCACCCGTATTCCGTACAGAGCAAGACACTTTGATCACACCTTTATCGGACTCTACCTGCAAATTTTCGTATTCAAAGTTGGTGTAAGACAGACCAAACCCAAACGGGTACGAGACCTTTTTGTCAAAGCTGGTGTAATAACGGTATCCGACGTAGATGCCTTCTTCGTAAACCACTCGGGCCGGCTGGGTTGGAAATGCACCAACGGTGGATACCGGCACTCCATATTCCTCACCCGGGAAGTTATCCGAACTCGGCACGTCCTCATATCGAAGCGGGAAGGTGGTCGGCAGCTTGCCGGATGGGTTTATTTTACCTGTGAGCACATCGACCACGGCATTACCGGCTTCCTGTCCGCCCTGCCAGGGTAGGAGTATGGCGTCTACCTGCTCCTTCCAGGATTCCACCTCGACCACATTACCGACATTCAGGATCATGATTACCTTTTTATCCTGAGCATGAAATACCTCGGAAACTTTCCGAATCATTTCCAATTCTGTCTCCGTGAGCAAATAGTCGCCCTCTAGGGGTCGGTCCTGGAATTCACCCGAGATCCTTCCCAAAGTAATGAAAGCGATATCACTGTTATCGGCGGCTGCTTTGATCTCGGAAACCTCTATAGGCATTTCGGGCATCGGTTCAGGGGGTAAAAAGTTGAAGGCATCCTCCTCGGGTCGTTTGGCCTTTTCACTTTCGATAAATGCCTGATAGGAGGACTCTAAAGCACTGTCGATGGCTAAACCTGCTAGATCCAATCCTTCGACCAGTGATACGGTGTAGGCTTCGACGACATCACCGCTTCCGGTGCCTCCGGCAATGAACTCATAAGAGCCAATGCCGAAGGCCGCGACTGTTAATCCATTCGCCTCCACCGGCAGTACCCCGTCGTTTTTGAGCAATACCGCACCCTCGGCGGCAACTCGACGGGCCAACTTAGCGTGCTTCTCCAGCAGCGGCTTGTTGGAGTATTCGTAACGGTTAAAAGTCGGCGTCTTCAACAACACCTTGAGTATTCTCCGGGCGTTGCGATTCAGGATATCCTCGTCCAGCTTGCCCGTGGCGTGAGCCTGCCGGAGTGCTTCACGCTGCTGGGGAGTACCCGGCATCAGCAGGTCGTTCCCGGCCTTCATTTGTGCTACCGGATCGAGCCCAGCGAACCAATCCGTCATGACGAGTCCATCGAACCCCCATTCCGTCCGCAAAACCGTTTCCAGGAGTTCTTCATTCTGGGATGCAGTAGTGCCGTTAATCTCATTGTACGAACTCATTACCGTCCAGGGCTTGCCTTCCTTTACGGCCAACTCGAACCCCTTGAGGTAGATTTCCCGCAGCGCCCTCTCACTGACCTGAACATCGAGGGACATGCGGTTGGTTTCCTGATTGTTCACTGCGTAGTGCTTGATCGAGGTGCCTACGCCCACCGACTGAACCCCGTTTACAAATGCTGCCGCCATTTTACCTGAGAGTAGTGGGTCCTCGGAGTAGTATTCGAAATTTCTTCCGGCCCTGGGATCCCGGTGAATATTTAAGGCCGGGGCGAGTAGTATATCCATTCCATATTCCCGCACTTCGTTCCCCATGGCTCTACCCACTTCGCGGGCCAGTTCCGTGTCCCAGGTGGATGAAACCAGGGAGGCTATGGGGAAGGCCGTACAGTAATAGGGGTCCACCCCTTCCAGAGGAAGGATCCGAACACCTGCGGGTCCGTCTGTAGTCAACATTCCTCTGATACCAAGGGTGTCATAGGAATAGGTACCGCCTACTGCTCCCGGCACACGGAGTTCCTGTATGGTCTCGAAGCGTCCGGGTATGGTAAATCCCACGCCGACTACCAGGTTAATTTTGTCCTCCACGCTGAGGCGGGCCAGGATATCATCTACCCGTTCATCTGGGCTAAGATCAGTATTTTCGTACGGTTCAATGGAACCATTATTGTTCAAATCCATAGGTGCTTCGCTATTGCGTCGGCAGGCAAAAGTAAGCAGTAACAGAGAGAACAAAAGGAGTAGTTTTCGCATGAGTAGCATTTATTCGTTGCATTTCACCCTTAAAATTAAAATTAAAATGTCATAATGACAAAATAAAAAATCACCTGAAATGACCGAGGAATACCACCGCAATTTTTTAAATAGAATGAATGGGTTTATGCCAGGTGTTTCCATGGACTGCGTCGTATTTGGATATCACGATCAGAACCTGCAGGTTTTGCTCTTGCGCTATAAGAACACCCGTGCTTGGGCACTTCCTGGTGGGTTCCTACCCAGGGATCGGGAAATGGATGAGGTCGCTTCCGAGATCCTCGATGAACGCACCGGAGTAGGTGATATTTTCTTGCAACAGTTTCAGACCTTCGCTTCACTTGACAGGGGGTGGGGAAGTAACGCTTTGAGCAGGCAGGTATTCGAACAATTACTGAAACAATGGCCAAAGGACCAGGTACCTGCCCTGAAAGCCTGGCTCAATCAGCGATTTATTTCCACCGCCTATGTCGCGCTGGTAGAAGCCGAGAGGGTCAATCCCAAACCCGATTCTCTCAGTGCAGAATGCCGCTGGATAGCATTCGATGAATTACCCCAACTCGTATTGGATCACGAATTAATTGTACGGCAAGCGCTCAGGTTTATCCAGACCCGCATGAATTATTTGCCGGTCGGACGATCTCTTTTGGCTGAGCGGTTTACGATGAGCGAGCTTCAATCCCTGTACGAAGCGATACTCGGCAAATCACTTGACAGGGGAAATTTCCAGCGCAAGATGCTCAAACTCGGTGTCCTTGTTCGACATGAGAAACGCATGACCGGGGCGGCCAATAAGGCCCCTTATCTCTACAGTATCGATCATGAGGTCTACGATCGCTTGCTCAGGGATGGCATCGGATTCAGCTGATCTTCATCGATTCTGGTACAGGTCTCTTTGGTGAATGAAAAAGCTGGCCCTCTCTTTTTTATTAAGTGTCTGATTTTACTACCTTAAGGCTACACAAACCATTAAATAAAAGTTTATGAACACGGGAAAGATTATTCTCGCCGGCATCCTGGGAAGTGCTGTTGCATTTGTACTGGGCTGGCTTGTTTACGGAATGGTACTGGCTGACTTCTACTCCGAAAACGCAGGATCGGCTACAGGTGTAATGAAAGTCGAATCTGATTTCAACTACATAGCGATGGTCGCTGGAAATGTTACTTACGGGTTTTTCTTTGCCATACTCTATGGCGCTTATGCCCGTATAGGTGGCTTTGGCACGGGGGCAGTAGTAGGCTTTGTGTTGGGTTTGCTGATTGCGGCCTCGTACAACCTCATTGGCCTGGGATCGACAAACGTAATGAACATGACGGCCGCACTGGTTGATATCCCGGTAAATGCAGTCATTTCCGGTCTGGTTGGCGGCGTCGTCGGCGGAGTGCTGGGAAAGGAACATTCGTAGAATCTTTCAATCTCATAAAAATGGCCCGGCAAGGAAACTTGCCGGGTTTTGTTTTGGCATGTAAATTGACGTTCCTAATTGCGACCAATCTTCCGGGAATTCTGTAGTATTCCTAACGGTAAACGTTTAAGCAGGCCAACAAAAGATGAATAACGATACTAAAGCATACGTAGCCGGAGGCTGTTTTTGGGGAATGGAAGATCTTTTCCGGGTAAGGCCCGGCATAGTCGACACCGAGGTAGGCTATATCGGTGGTCGGAATGAAAATCCTACCTATCGCAATCATCCCGGTCACGCCGAGGGCATTGAACTCACTTATGACCCGGCGGAAACAAGCTTACGGGAAATCCTCGATTATTTCTTTAGAGTTCACGATCCCACTACCCTCGATCGGCAGGGAAACGATATCGGATCCAGCTACCGTTCGGCTATATTCTTTCAGAATGAGGAAGAAAAGCGCATTGCCGAGGAGGTCATTGCGCTGGTCAATGATTCGGGTCGTTGGGATCGCCCGGTTGTCACCACGCTGGAACCCTATACCCGATTCTGGCCGGCCGAGGATTATCATCAGGATTATCTGGTCAAAAACCCCAACGGCTATACCTGCCATTTCGAGAGATTCGGGACGTATCTATAGACTCAGAGGGGCGGTTCATTTTTCTATACGGATAAGGGAGATGAATACGTATATTGGCGGGTTGAATCTATAGCTTCCCGATGAGAAACGTATTCCTTTTACTTTTTGGCCGCATGCTGCGGTTTATCGATCGCTCAGGTAAATCCCGGTTGGGTGCGGTACCCCGCCATCTCTCCTAATGGTCAGACCATTGCCTTCACGTACAAGGGTAATATTTATACAGTTTCAGTGAATGGAGGGGAGGCCCGGCAGGTAACCTTTCACAAGGCGCACGACTACAAGGCAGTCTGGAGCAGGGACGGCCAGTATATTGCGTTTGCCTCGGACCGCTACGGAAATTTCGACCTGTTTATCATTCCTGCACTGGGTGGAGAGGCCAGGCGACTCACCTATCACAGCAATGACGAAGTTCCCTATACGTTTAGTCCGGACGATCAGCAAATTGTTTTCGGAGGGGTCCGGCAGGATGCCGCAAGCCACCGCCAATACCCTACCCGCAGCCAGCCTGAACTCTATCAGGTACCCAGAAAGGGCGGAAGAGTGAGCCAGGTACTCACGGTACCGGCTGAGGATGTACAGTACAATCCTGAGGGCAATATTATGCTGTACCACGATAAAAAGGGTGGGGAAAATGAATTCAGAAAACACCACAAGAGCTCCATTGCCAGGGACATATGGAAGTACGACCCCCGTATCGGGGAGCATACCATGCTGACCCGATTTGAAGGGGAGGATAGAAATCCGGTATTCTCCAGCAATGGGAACCGCATGTTCTACCTCAGTGAGGAGAGCGGAAGCTTTAATGTGCACGAAATGGATCTTGAGTCCCCCGGCAGTTCCAAACAGGTTACCCAATTTAATACGCACCCGGTTCGATACCTGAGCATGGCAGGTGAACTGATGGCTTTCAGCTTTGATGGACAGCTTTACACGATGCAGGTGGGCGGGGAGCCCCGTAAGGTGGAATTAACTGTCCGGACGGATTTTGCAGAGAATACCGAAAGGGTAGTTTCCATTTCTGATGGGGTAACGGAAATGCAGGTTTCTCCTAATGGAAAGGAAATCGCGTTTATCGCCCGCGGAGAGGTTTTCGTTACTGCGGTAGACAACGGTCTTACCAAGAGGATTACGAGCACCCCCGAGCAGGAGCGTTTTCTTCGTTTCACTCACGACGGCAAAGCCCTCACGTACGCTCGGGAAACAAACGGGAAATGGATCATTTATCAGACCCGGAAAAAACAATCCGGGGAGCCTTATTTTTTCGCCTCGACTCTGCTGGAGGAAACCGAATTCATTTCCGGTGAAAAGGACAATTATTTGGTGCGCTTTTCTCCAGATGGAAGCCGGGTCGCATGGATCGAGGACAGGAGAATTCTCAAGGTAAGGGAATTGAAGAGCGGTAATAACGTAACGCTCCTGACACCGGAAGAATTATTCCACATGCGTGATGGCGATCAGTATTTCGCCTGGAGCCCGGACAGTAAGTGGCTGGCTGTGGGCTGGGACAAAACCCTGAGTAATCAGGAAGTATTGCTCATTTCCAGGGATGGGAAAATCCGAAAGAACCTGACCCAAAGTGGATATCGGGATTACCGGCCCCAATGGACGGGCAAAGGCGAACAACTGTTATGGTTCAGCAACCGCAATGGTCTGAAGAGTTACGCGACCAGCGGGCGAACCGAATCGGACGTGTATGCTATGTTTCTCACCCAGAAGGCATGGGACAAGTACCGTTTGTCTAAGGAGGAATTTGAGTTGTTGGAAATGCTGGATAAAGAGGAGAAGAAGTCTGAAGATGATAATAAGAAAAAGGATAAAAAGGAAACAGAAAGCGAGATCTCGGATGTAGTCATGGACTGGAATGGTCTCACCGAACGAAAGGCAAGACTGACCATACATTCCTCCCGCTTAGGAGATGCCGTACTATCCGGGGACGGGGAGAAGCTGTATTATCTGGCTGCTTTCGAGAAAGGGTACGATCTGTGGGAAACCGAACTCAGGAGCAGGAAGACGCAGAAGATCATTGCACTGGGAAGCCGGAGCGCCAGCATACAATGGGACGCTAAAAACGAGAACCTCTACATTCTTGGAGATGGCAAGATGATGAAAGCCGATTTGAAGGCCAGGCAGGCCAAGCCTGTGGCGCTGAAATCGGAAATGATGCTGGATCAGGAGGCGGAACGCAGGCATATGTTCGATCATATAGTTTTAAGGACTGAAAATATTTTCTATACTTCGGATTTTCACGGACAGAACTGGGATGCGCTGAGAAAGGCATATGCCAAATACCTCCCACATATCGGTAATTCCTACGAGTTTGCTGAGATGATCTCTGAACTCCTGGGAGAGCTCAATGTGAGCCATGCGGGCGCTCGCTACAGCGGAAGTATAACCAACGGTGATGCTACGGCCAGCCTGGGTGTTTTGATGGATTATGATCACAGGGGACCGGGTATACGCATAGCCGAGGTCCTGGAGGACGGACCACTGGATAAAGCAGGCTTCGACCTGGAACCGGGAGACGTTATTCGGGCGGTAAACGACACGCCCATAGACGAGGATCGCGATGTGGCCGCTTACCTGAACCGACTGGAGGGGCAGTTTGTACTTCTGGATATCCGTAAAAAAGGAAAGGCCGATAAGCAGCTTACCGTCAAACCCATTGGCCTGAATGATGAAAATCGTTTGTTATACAAGCGATGGGTAAAGAAAAATGAGGAAGAAGTGGAACGTCGAAGCCATGGGAAGCTAGGTTATGTGCATATCCCGGGCATGAGTGACGAACCCTATCGCAATATCTATGAAAAGATGCTTGGTAAGTATGAAGACAAGGAAGCGGTGATCATTGATGCCCGATTCAATGGAGGCGGAGACCTGGTAGCTGACCTGGCTATGTTCTTCACTGGGGAGCCATTCATTTCCTATGAAACGGAGACCCGAAAAGTAGGAGGTGAGCCCACATCGCGCTGGACTAAGCCTACCCTGGCAATGTTTAACGAGGCCATGTATAGTGATGGCCATTGTTTCGCCAGTGGCTATACCGATCTGGCGATCGGAAAAACAGTAGGTATGCCCGTTCCAGGCACTTGCAGTTTCGCAGGGTGGGAAAGCCTTCCCGATGGAGGCCGTTGGGGAGTAGTTCCTGTTAGTGCTCGAAATAAAGCGGGAGAATGGATGGAGAATAATCAGACAGAGCCACAGATTCTGGTAAAGAATGATCCCAGGATCATCGCCCGTGGTCGTGATCAGCAACTGGAGCTCTCCGTGGACGAACTCCTCAAAGACATTAAATAGAACCCTGGGGTATCATCCTAAGTTATGATATCAATGGAGTCACCCTTGCCAATGGTGCCTTCCTTTAAGGGAATGAGATGGATACCGAATGCAATTCCTCCTTTTTCATTAGTCCGGTAACGAGAAAGAGTGGATAGGGGCTCCTGCCCGGGATCCCTTTCCAGGGTGATGGGGTCCAGAGTAGTGAAAACACAGCGTTTGCAGCTATCGCTTACCGCGAAATGGGCATCGTTTATGCGGATTTGCTCCCATCCATCTTCCTCATAGGGACCGCAACCCCGCACTATGATGTTCGGCCGGAACCGATCTATGGTAACCGGTTCTTTTAATCGCGTATTCAGGTCGTCCAACGATGCCTCGGATATGAGGTGAACGGGTGCACTATCCGCATAGCTCACCTTTTCGTCGTTCCGTGCCCCATCCTTTTCCTTCATCGGTCTGGCCACAGCATCGGTCATGAACACGAGTCGCGTTTCCTCACCTAAGACCTCCGATAAAGCGATGTTAACCTCGTGTTTGATGGGAAATCCAGCTATCCACTTGCCGAAGTGCCGGATTTCTGTTATCCGATCCAAATGGCTCTCCGGCTTAAAGGTAAATGCGCGTTCATCGGGCAGATGGACTGTAAGCCCCTTATCGGAAATAGTAGTTCGTATCCTAAGGGGATTGACGTTTGACCGACCGGTGATTACAGCTCGGTCTGAATCAACCAGGACGATCCTTCGATCGAATTCCAGTCCCAGCACAGTAACCCTGGATTGATTCCTGAAGAAGGGCAGGGTCGATTTAACCGGGTAGATGCGGATATCGGAAACTTCAGTTCGGGCGGGTGGCATGACAAGCAATATTAAATGGCGATTATTGGCTCCAGAGAGGCCTCCAGTCAGCAAGTTACGACCATTTGGCCATTGCATGAACGCAGGTTTTAAACTATTCAGTTAGCTTTGTCGTTATAGGGAAAACCTGCTGGCTTGCTAACCGCAGCCAGATACTGAAAACACCATGCAAATGAAGATTATCAGACTAAGAAAGCCGGTATGGGGCCAGTTGGTTTGCATTCTGCTTATGAGTACAGCATGGAGTTGCGGAACCAACGAAGAGACTTTTATCTATGACGAACCGGTAAACGATTTGGCAGCTCCGGATGAGTCCGGTGATGGTGCAACTACGTCCTGTCCGTCCGGTGTTGATTTCTACTTCACGGAAGATAGCGGCATAGTTTCCATTGAGTTCGAGAACAACGATTTTCCGGAAGGCTGGGTCCTGAAAAGCTATTCAGGCTCGGGTTATATGCAGTGGGAGGGTAGCCCACAGATGAATAACCCAGGCGTTGGCACCGTGGTTTTTCCAATCTACATTACACGAACCGGCACTTACGGCTTCTTGTGGAGATCTTCGTTCCGAAAGGGCAGTAACGGAACGGAACACAATGACTCCTGGCTCAGGTTCCCCGATGCAGACGACTATTTCGGACAAAAGTCGGGGGGAAGTAGCAGGGTATACCCTTCGGGTTCGGGCAGGGAACCCAACCCGAACGGATCCTCTAAAGACGGCTGGTTTAAGATCTACAGGAGTGGGAATAGCAATGCCTTTAAGTGGCAGGCGGTAACTTCCGATAATGACGCCCATGAAATATTTGTGACCTTCGACGAAGAGGGCTATTATCTCCTGGAGGTATCCGCCCGCTCCGATTTTCACGGCATCGAACGGCTACTGCTCTTTCACGAAAGCCTGTCGCGAAACGAGGCCATAGAAGCTGCCGATACCTTTAGCGCACGCTCAGTCTGTAATAATTAAGGATCGTTCGAATCGGTTTTAGCCATAGATGCGTATCTTCGATGGGATACCTACTGGCAAGGTCATGTTTGATGGATTCAAATACAGGTTTAGCCTCCTGAATGCGGTGACGGCCCTTTTCTTCCTGGCATTGCTGGTATATTACTTCATCAACCAATCCAGTCTTTCCCAAACCGGGGGATGGGGTATGTTCGGAGTTTTTGGATTCGTTGTTTTCGGCCTCATCGGATTCCTGGTCGATTTTATGCTGCAATTCCTGATACCCAGTCGCCGCCTGCTGCTTTGGGTTCAGCTAGCGGTCCTTATCCTGATTGCCATTGTAATTGCTCCCTTCTTGTTCTAACCGGACATAGCGGAAACAGGAATACAGATATCCTCTTCGGATTCAGGATGTTCCCCATTTATAACCCGGTCCCATAATGGCCACATGGGGACGTTGGTCGAGCCGGTAACCGGATTGAGGAAGCCAGAGGCCGAATATATAGCTGTAAAAAGAATGGGCCTCACTGGGTTTACCGACATAGCGGAAAACGGCGTACTCACCTTGGGGACGATCAGGGCATGCATTCCTGCCGGAACTGTGATGATTTCATCGACCTGCACAGCGGCCCATTTATTAAATCTCGCTTCAGGGTCAAAACTATCGAAATAGCGCAGTGAATCGTAAACCTCCATGGAATAGGACTCGCTCCCACGGATCTTTTTGATGTTCTGGTGGAGGGGCATGAATCGGGACCACAATGCACCGGTTGCTGGCTCCGATACGGACATACGCGCTGTTAAGCCGATAAAATTCCTCTCTGGATAATGGGTTATGGCAGGGATCATAGTCCGGGCTGTCGGGTGAAATGGCAAAATAGACCTGATAATCAGTCCTCCGGATTCAGTCGGTTTTCAATCGAAAGAATGAGTTCGCGATTTTTTCCGATCAAGGCCTCCAGTTCCAGCTTCGTTTCTATTGCTTTGATGGAAGCCTCGAACAGTAGCTGCTGAAAGGCTTCGGTTTTCGAAAGTTCCTTGAGGCGTTCCAGGGGTACGATATCGCGATAGCCCTCATCGTCTTTGAGATTGACCTGGTCGTAGTCTTCAAACCAGGCGGTAAGATCATGTACTCCTTTATCGGATAGAAATACCCGCATCCGTTCATGGATCACGTCCTGCATTTGCTGGTAAGTCAAATCCATATCGGTCATATACCGGAAATAATCGAGTATTTGGGTTCTTAGACCATCATCTGAAATGCGATTGGCAATAAAGGGATCGTTTTCCCTGGCAATGGGGTTGTAATACAGAAGGCGACGGATGTAACTCGGGTTCTCGATACGCACACTGTCATTGCCTAGTACCCCATATTCATATAAACTTCGGTGCAGTCGATTAATGCTCCGGGTGGTATTCAGATTACGGGTGTAGGAAATTGAATCGGACCGCAGGTCCTGCAGGAATTTGGCCAGAACGGCCTTTTCGTTCCTGCGCTCCTTTCGTTCCTCATTTAGGTTGTTAATCTGTAAGGCTATAAGTATGCCGATAACCACCAATACGATTTCCCCACCGGCATAGGCCAGATACGTTCGGGTTTGATTGCGATCCAACAGATTCCTTCGGAGGTTTCGAAAGAGTTTGAACATAAACCAGGTCAGATATTTCCGGAAAGATAGTGAACCTCAGGTCGGCTCTGGTAGTTTAGGATAAAGGTCCGGCTTCTCAACGAGGCCTCTTTAACTCAATTACTTGTCAGCAGATTATGCCTTTTTAGCCAGCAAATCAATCCCTTTGTTAAAAACTTTTAAAATAAATCAGTCTTTCCCGAGCCTGAAAGAATCGATCATCCGAGGGAAATTTGAACTTTTCAAATGAAAGATATTACAGCTTTATACTCAGAATTTTTTATCGCTATGACGGGTTATGTGCTTAATTGTAATGAACTCTTGCGTGTTCCACCTTTCGGAAACGATTTGACGTAAGAAAAATCTTCAGCCACAAATGGATCTAAGAAGCCTAACTGCTACATTAATAAATTGTTACGATTGTACGGGTTCATGAGTTTTCTCTATGTATGTTGTGCTCAATAAATAATGATCATACATTATTCATCGCCCGCGTGCGGGTTAAAAAACAAATCAAACTACCATTTTATGAGATTGAAAATTACCCCACTAATTTTCCTGGCAAGCTTAGTTCTCCACTTGGGGAACGCTCAGGCGCAATGTAACGCCACCTTTCAGGAGACGAATGGTTACGCTTCCATCGAAGCGGAAGACTTGCCGAACATTCCTTCGGGTTGGCAAAAGAGAAGCTTTAGCGACGCTCAGGAGGTCAGGCGATTATCTGGACTGGTGCGGATTATTTTGGATCGCCCGGACCCGCCAGTACTGAGATCGTATTCAGTATCCGAATTAATAATCCCGGGACGTATGGCTTTGTATGGAGAAACGTTGTAGGTAAAGGGAATGAAGGAACGGAGCACAACGACTCCTGGCTTAAGATTGAAGCGAGCAATTATTACGCCGTAAAGGGCGGTAGTCGAGTTTTTCCTCGTGGGGGCTCCTCACCCTCCGGTCCATTCCCCAAGGGAAGTAGCGGAAGTGGCTTCTTGAAGTTGTACAAGGCCGGAGGAATTAACTTTAACTTCTCTACCAAGACCAGTGACTTCGAAGGATTTGATATCCGCGCGGATTTTAACAACGCAGGCACGTACACCATGCGAATCAAAGCCCGCTCTAACTCCCACATCCTCGACCGTCTGGTATTGTATAAGATCAATTCCGTTACTCAGAGCAGCGCAGAAAACCTGAATAGGGTAACTACCAAATGTAATGGAGCCAATACCGGTGGTGGATCCGGAACGGGTGATGATTCCGGTTCTTCCGGTGGAGACACGGGGTCGGGTTCCGGTGATGATTCCGGTTCTTCAGGAGGCGATTCAGGTTCGGGCTCCGGCTCTGGCTCTGGCGGTTCGACAGGTGGAACTCAGGCTGAGATTACCTCGATTCAGCTCCTGAATGCCGATACCGATGTGCCTATAGCCACACTGACTAATGGGATAACCGTTAATGTGCCTAATTTGACTACACAGAAATTGGGTATCATCGCGAATGTGAGCCCCAATAGCGGGATCAATGTGAGTCTGAGCCTATCCGGTCCGCTTAATGCGGCCACTACGGAATCGGTTGCTCCGTTTTCGCTCTTCGGTGACATTGGTACTAATATCACCGGGAAGGTACTTCCGGCGGGAACGTATTCGCTCACCGTTTCCACCAATGGGAATACCCAAACGGTTTCTTTCTCGATCGGCAATACTTCCAATGTCAGCAAGGCGATGATCTATCAGAACCCCGTTACCGATGGCAATATCCGTCTTTTAATGCCTGCATCGCAAGGGGCGGTTAAATTCCGTATTATCGATGCTTCCGGAACGACACTCTCCAGAGGCAAGCTTCAGGATTCTACGCGCAACAGAGCCACGGAAACTACGGTTCCATTCAACGGTGCCAATTCCGGTTTGTACTGGATGATCATCGATAGGGCCGGAGAAAAGCCTCAGAGTATTCCGTTCTTGGTGAAGCAATTATAACAGGAACATCACATCATTCAAAAAGCCTCCCATATAGGGGGGCTTTTTTATTTAAACTTTATCTAGCCCATTTGGAGTTTCTATGAAGCCCTTTGTACTCCCAGCCATACTACTGGCCGTTGCCAGTCAACCCAAATCCAGGGATGCCCCACCGGCAGATCTCTGTGAAGGGGCAATCGATTCCGCAGGTGCGCAGGAACTAGGCGCGGACGATCACGGCATGAGACCCAATGTGATGGCCCTTCCTAAAAAGAGTTCGAATTCAGGGCTTTCGAAAGAGGAATCTGCCCGATTGCAAGCGGAACACCTGAAGAACATCACCCGACTGGCGGAGGAAGTAACATTATAGCTGGCCGGTCCGTTCATGGACGGTGGGGAGCTTCGGGGCATATATATCTTCAACGTATCCAGCATTGAATAGGCTTGTAAGCTTTCCGAACCGGATCCCTAGATCCGGGCCGGGGTGCTAACCATGAAACTCAGGCCCTGGTATGGATCTGCCTCCCTGCAGGAACTCAACGACAGGCACCGATCCCTGCAAAATAAATCCATTACGGGTGAGTAGCCTCAGTCCTCTTTACCGGGAAAACCCGCATGCTCCCTTCCGTATTGATTGTATATCAGGAGTATGAGTACTCCAAAAGCCACTGCGCTACAAATCAGTATATTGTTGAGAATCCCATCGGTGCCGAAAGAAAGCCGAAGCAAAATGGTGGAGATGATGAAGCCCGAATTTCGGATCACCCGATCGAATCGGTCGGTATAGTACAGCGAGAAGAGGAGCAAAAGGACGTCCGCAAGGATCAGCACGGTAAAGAATTCATCGAAGAAGATCCGGTTAATATCCTTAATTCCGGCAATCAGGAGGTCCACCGAGGTCAGTTCTCTGTAGAACCAAATGCCGAAGCTGTACAGGGCGAGAATCAGCAATAAGGGCACCAGGATAACGGCCATGATCTTTTTTCTTCGCACCAGGTTCTGAAGGACTGTAGTATTGCTATCCGAGGCCTTCATACGGACGGACTGCCGGTTGAGGCGCACAAATATCCATATCAGGGCGAACAGGACCAGGGTGGTAATCAGGTCGTAGGTCAGTTGTAGGTCATAGTTGTTTTGAAGCCAGTACTCGGATAGGTCGATATTGGCCATGTCCTTGAATATCCTGCGGATGACAATCAGGGTAATGATTTCATATTGTTTACTGATGTAAGAGGATATGGACTTGGGAAGATAGTACACCAACATATAGACCTCGTACAGGAGGATAAATGAGAAGGGTGTATAGATGGCCGCGATGGGATTTGTCAGCAACTGGGAATCGGAAATGTACGGAATTGATTCGGGATTCAGTGCGAAGAGTCCCCATGGATTGTAGTACAGTAGGTCGACAAAAAGCACCAGTCCCAGATGCATCAGAAAACTGATGATCGCCACGCTTATGATGAATTTCTCCAGTCGCTCCTTGGTTCTTTCGGAAAGGAAGAGATCAAACCAGAAACGAATGATCCTTCCCGTGGTTTTTTTCTTTTCAGTCATAAGCGGGATTCAGTTATAAATGGGCTTAGTCTTCTATGGGAAGGATCATTTGAACTTGTACCACGTTTTTTTGGTAATCCCGGACTATGGGCATCTCCCAATCGGCTACGTTGATGCTACCCTCCATCAGCAATTCGTTCTCGCGGAAGGAGGCTTCAAAGCCGACTTCTCTGGTGATCCCCCGGATGCTGAGTTCACCGGTTACCCAGTAATTCCCGGACTGGGAAACTATGTGCGTGCTGGTAAAGCGGAGCCGATCCTGCTTCTTGCGGTTAAAGTACTTTTCGGCCATCAGGTGCCAGTCCCTAAGGAAATTCCCGGTCTCTAAAGACTCTAAAGAAACGGAGCCCCGGAGTTGCGATTTGGGAAACGAGTCCCTGTCAATTTGCGATTCAGAGCGAAGCCCGCCAATGGTTCCGCTTACCTTCTTTGCTGGAAAGATGAAGCTTATGCTGGCCTCTGTTTCCAAAATCTGGGCCTGACCGTGGATCACGAACAACAGGCACACTAGGAGGAAGCGCATATAGTGCTGTTTAAAAATTAGAATCTAAAGTTAAACAAAATAAATAGAGGCACGAACATACCTATATCGTGAAAATATCCGTCGGTAATAGGAAAGATTGTCAGACACTACCGAAATCGCGTAATTTTATAGCATAACCTGATCATGCCCATGGAGTTCAACTGGGGAGTGGATTCCCTGACCGTCCAAAAGGCGATGTCCTTGGTGGAGAATCCTGGAAACGCCGTACTTTCAAACGATACTGCCAAGAGCATTCAGCGGAATCGGGATACTGTAGAAAAGCTCCTGGCCGAGGATCGTGCTTACTACGGAATTAATACGGGTTTCGGTCCACTCTGCGATACGAAAGTTTCGATAACGGAAACCAGCAGGCTCCAGCGGAATCTATTGCTTACTCATGCCGTGGGTGTGGGCCCGGCCATCAGCCCCCGGCTAACCCGACTGATGCTTATCTGCAAAATACATTCACTCTGCAAGGGATTTTCCGGGATTCGGCCGGAACTGGTTCTAAGGCTGATAAAGCATCTGGTGTCCGATATGATCCCCGTGGTTCCTTCCCAGGGTTCAGTGGGCGCCTCGGGGGATCTGGCTCCATTAGCCCACTTGTTCCTGCCTTTAATCGGGGAGGGGGAAATCTGGACCGGAGCCGCATCGGCGTCTGCTGCGCAGGTCCTGGCAAGCGCAGGTTGGGAGCCCCTGCAGCTGGAGGCCAAGGAAGGACTCGCACTGATCAATGGCACTCAATTTATTCTGGCCCATGCCTTATCAGGATTGGACCGATTCGCCTATCTCCTGGACCTGGCCGATTTGGCCGGGGTTATGAGCCTCGAGGGGTACCGTGGTAGCGGCTCCCCCTTTACCGAATTCCTTCATCATGTCCGCCCATTCCCTGGTAATCAGAAGGTTGCCCAACGAATACGCAGACTGCTCCGAGGGTCAGAGAATCTCAAAGTTCACGAAGACTGTACCCGGGTTCAGGATCCCTATTCCCTGCGCTGCATGGCCCAGGTGCACGGGGCTTCGAGGACGGCTTTTGAACATCTTAAGGAACTCACCGAGATAGAGGCCAATTCCGTCACCGATAATCCCGTGGTAGAAGGGGAAGGGCGCATACATTCCGGGGGTAATTTTCACGGTCAGCCGTTAGCACTGGCCATCGATTACGCCACTTTGGCTGTTTCCGAGCTAGGGAACATATCGGACCGCAGATCGTATTTACTCCTCAAAGGCGAATACGGCCTGCCACGATTTCTGGTGGAACAGAGCGGCCTCAACTCGGGCATGATGATCCTGCAATACACATCCGCGGCACTGGTCAGTGAAAACAAATCCCTTTGCTATCCGCCCTCGGCGGACAGTGTACCCACCTCAATCGGTCAGGAAGACCACGTATCCATGGGTAGCATATCCGGCCGGCGATTCCTGCAGGTATTGGACAATCTGGAGAAGATTCTGGCGGTCGAACTCCTGCTGTCTGCTCAGGCCCTTGAATTCCGAAGGCCGCACCCGTGTTCGGATATCGTGGAAGAGAACCTGGAGCTCATCCGTAAACAGGTACCCAAACTGGAGTCCGACCGACTGCTTAAACCCGACTTGGATGCCGTAATCCGACTCGTAGAGCAAAGGAAGTTTCGGGTAGACGATTAAAACTGTGATCATGAACCTCACTTTTCAGGAAGAAATTCAGGAAGGCATTCCTCAGGTCCTTCCCCCCATGCGAGAACCCAATATCGCGCTACCACATGCCCCGGTGCGCAGAAGCGTCTTAAGTCCTTTGGAACAACGATTGGCCTTGCGCAATGCCCTGAGGTATTTCCCAGAAGGCTGGCATGAGGAACTGGCAGCTGAATTCGCCAGGGAACTCGAGGACTACGGCAGGATATATATGTACCGCTTTATGCCGGAACACCCCGTCCATGCCCGCCCCATAAGTGAATATCCTGCACGCTCACTGACGGCGGCTGCCATCATGCTCATGATTCAGAACAACCTCGATCCCGCCGTGGCTCAGTATCCCCAGGAGCTCATCACCTATGGGGGTAACGGGGCTGTCTTTCAGAATTGGGCGCAGTACCGTTTAACCATAAAGTACCTCTCGGAGATGGAGGAAACCCAGACCCTGCACATGTATTCGGGCCACCCCATGGGACTGTTTCCCTCTCACGCTGCTGCCCCGCGCGTAGTGGTGACTAACGGGATCATGATTCCCAGTCACTCCCGACCCGAGGACTGGGAGCGGTTCCATGCATTGGGCGTCACCCAATACGGGCAGATGACGGCCGGTTCGTACATGTATATAGGACCTCAGGGAATAGTGCACGGAACTACGATTACGGTGATGAATGCCTTCCGCAACATTCTTCCTCCGGGTGAAACGCCCAGGGGAAAACTATTCTTAACGGCCGGACTTGGAGGGATGAGCGGGGCACAGCCTAAAGCTGGAAATATAGCGGGCTGTATTACGGTCTGCGCGGAGGTGAATCCACAGGCGGCCCGAAAGCGTTACGAACAGGGTTGGGTGGACGAACTGATCACCGATCTGAATGAGCTGGTAGAACGGGTAAGGAGATTAACCGAAGGGAAGGGTACCCGGTCCCTTGCTTATCTCGGGAATGTTGTGGATGTATGGGAGCGATTTTACGAGGAAGGAATTGTGGTGCATCTGGGTTCCGATCAGACTTCTCTTCATATTCCTTACTCGGGAGGGTATTATCCTGTGGGACTGACTTTTGAAGAAGCCAACCGTATGATGAAAGACCATCCCAGGGAATTCAGGGAGCGCGTACAGGAGTCCCTCCGTCGTCAGCTCGGGGCCATCGACAAGCACAGCGAACGGGGAACCTACTTTTTCGATTACGGCAACGCCTTCCTGCTGGAATGCTCCAGGGCCGGTGCTGATGTGGCGGACAGCAGCGGCACGGCTTTTCGATACCCATCCTATGTGGAGGACATAGTGGGCCCCTTGTGCTTCGACTTTGGATTCGGTCCATTTCGCTGGGTATGCGCTTCGGGAAAGCCCAAAGACCTGCAGGAAACCGATCGGCTGGCGGCCGAAGTCATTGAGCAGATTCTGGTGGATGCCCCCAAGGAAATTCGTACCCAATGGGAGGATAACCTGAGGTGGATCCGCCAGGCTAAGGAAAATGAATTGGTGGTGGGATCCCAGGCCCGCATCCTTTACGCCGATGCCGAGGGCAGAATTCGCATAGCTGAGGCGTTTAACAAGGCCATTGCATCGGGGACCATAGGACCGGTGGTATTGGGACGGGATCACCACGACGTATCAGGAACGGATTCTCCTTATCGGGAAACCGCCAATATCCGGGATGGAAGTCGGTTTACCGCGGACATGGCCCTGCACAATGTGATCGGCGATAGCTTCAGGGGAGCCAGTTGGGTCTCCATCCACAATGGAGGAGGCGTCGGCTGGGGCGAGGTGATCAACGGGGGCTTTGGACTGCTTCTGGATGGTTCCGACGAGGCTTTTGAGCGTCTCAGGCGTATGCTTTTTTACGATGTCAACAATGGGGTAGCCCGCCGCAGTTGGGCCCGTAACCCCCACGCCCAGTGGGCTATCGAACGGGAGATGGATCGAACCCCGGAACTTTGTGTTACCCGGGCAGAGGCAGTGGAAGATGAGGTGCTGGACAGGGCACTGGGGATGGATAAAACATAGCCTGCACTCATGGAGGTACTCTTCACCAACATAGGACAACTACTCCAGATTCGGGAACCCGGACAAGGTGTAGTGGCAGGTCGGGAAATGGATAAACTTCCGCTTGTTAACAACGCCTTCCTAAGGGTCGAGGATGGGCGTATTGCTCAGTTTGGTGAGATGAAGGATTGCCCTGACCCCGGATCGGCCAAGGTAGAGGACCTGGATGGTCGCACCGTATTGCCCGGCTGGTGCGATTCCCATACCCATCTGGTTTATGCCGGAAGTCGGGAGCAGGAATTCGTGGATCGGATTCGCGGTCTGAGCTATGAGGAAATCGCCAAAAGGGGAGGGGGCATACTTAACTCAGCCCGCCAGCTCCAGAAGGTTTCGGAAGACGAACTCTACGAGCAGAGCAAGGCCCGAATCTGGGATGTGATTGCCGGAGGCACGGTGGCCATAGAGATCAAGTCCGGCTATGGCCTGGAGCGCGAAGCAGAAAAGAAGATGCTACGTGTAGCGCGAAGGCTTGCTGCCGATTTTTCCATAGCGGTGAGAACGACATATCTGCCGGCCCATGCTCTTCCGCCGGAATATACGGGACGAAAAGCCGACTACCTGGACCGGATGCTTTCGGGTGCCCTTCCGGAAATTGTCAGCGAGGGGCTAGCTGATTATATCGATGTGTTCTGCGAGAGGGGGTTTTTTGACCTTTCGGATACCCGAAGGGTTTTGGAGGCCGGGGCCCGTCACGGGCTCCCTGGGAAAATCCATGTTAACCAGTTCAGCTCAATGGGCGGTGTGGCAGTAGCAGCCGAATTCGAAGCCCTGACCGTAGACCATCTGGAGGTGCTGGAGGAAGATGATATGGTTGCACTTCAGGGGAAATCTACCCTACCGGTCGCACTGCCTGGTTGCTCCTTATTCCTGGGCATTCCCTATACTCCAGCACGAGGGATTATCGATGCCGGACTTCCACTGGTCTTGGCTACGGACTACAATCCGGGTTCGGCCCCCTCGGGCAATATGAATCTGGTAATTAGCCTGGCGTGCATTAAAATGGGGATGACACCAGAGGAGGCCATCAATGCTGCGACCATAAACGGTGCCTGGGCCATAGGTCTCGGTCACGAGCTCGGATCGATCACTGTAGGAAAGCGCGCTCACCTAATCGTCACCCGTCCCCTGAATTCCTACGCACAGTTGCCTTATAGTTTCGGTCAGCCCCTGATTGAGAGGGTGTATCTGGATGGTGTGGCCTGGAAAAGCGGATAGTGGGGCAGGATGATGTATGAATCAGATACGAATGAGTATTATGGAGCAAACGGTCAATAACAGTCACTTTAGTCCGGAATTCTGGAAGTCTTACGAAGCATCTGATCCCGGTGTCTGGACCGGAAGGGAAGTCGAATCCGGACTCCCTCCCCAATACATCTATCAGAAAGTACGCCGTATCGATCTGCGTGAAGATATTGAGCCCTGGAAACAGGTCATCAAGGCGGAGCCACCTCTCACTCTCATAGGCTATGCCTGTGATGAGGGTGTCATCCGCAACCAGGGTAGGCCTGGAGCCTTGGCTGGTCCATCCCATCTAAGGGCCGCTCTCGCCCGTCTTGCTTCTCATATCGGTAAACGCGAGATTTGGGATTTGGGCGATTTTCATTGCATGCAGGGTCGTATGGAGGACTGTCAGGATGCGCTGGCCTGTCTGGTGAACAATTTTTGGGAGGCGGGATGCCAGCCGGTGGTTTTGGGTGGCGGACACGATGTCTCCTACGGCCATTTTAAAGGTTTTCAACGGGGACTTTCAGTTGCCCTCGACAAATCTGACCCAAGGCTTGGTATTCTAAATCTGGACGCTCATTTCGATCTGAGAACTCCGGAGCCTCAGGCGCATAGTGGATCCCCTTTCCATCAGATACTAACCGAATTCGAAGGCCATGTGGATTACGCCGTCCTGGGAATTCAAAGGCCCTCGAATACCCAGGAACTATATGAATATGCTAATAGGCACGAAGTGCTATTTTACGAATTCGGCGATTGCGATACGGCGAACTGGGATGGTATTGCCAGAAAACTGGATGCATGGCTCAAGGGCCTCGATGGCATCTACCTGACCATCGACCTCGATGGTTTCTCCTCGGCCTATGCGCCCGGAGTCAGTGCCCCTGCTCCCATGGGCCTTGCCCCCGATTTTGCCCTTAGTGTACTGGATTGGGCTTATGACTCATGCTTGCCTATAGCTCTCGATATAGCCGAACTCAATCCCCGTTACGATCGGGATGGGTGTACGGCCCGGCTGGGCGCTCGGCTCGTCGAATATGCCCTTAGGAAACAGGCTGGAGGTTGAAATTCAACCCTGTTTCGGATATATTTTTCGGTGGAATACAAAAATTAAGACGCAGCAAACCAGCATCCATACGGATGGAAGGGTGGGTACGATACCATCGCCTATACTACCGTGCATGTAAACGGCCCCGATCATAAAGACCGCCATGATACCCGCTCCGGGCATGACCAGCTTTGGGAATCTCAGTCCAAGCAGAAGGAGAAGTGCGGCAAAGACCTTAAAGGCTCCCACCACATACATCTGCGTTTCCGTTAAGCCGTATGCCTGAAATTCTTCCAGCATGGTCTTGGACTCACCTCCCCGGAACGGGGAGCTCTCGTTCATCCGAAACGTCCAGACGCTAAAGACTGTAAGGCTCACGATCAGGATCAGTGCGCGGTAAATGAATTTCATCTTTTCTTTTAAAGTTAGGGATAATTACTCGTAAACCGGGTCTGGCAAAAACCGGATTACACTTCTCCCAGGCATAGGGCGGCGGATCCCAGTATGGCCATATCGGGGGTCTGAGTATAGACGATTTCAATGCGATCGCGTACCCGGGCATAGCCATAATCGGAAAGACTCCGTCTCATGGAGTCATCGAAATACACATGGGACCCGGCTATGGAGCCCCCTATGACAATTTTCTGCGGGTCCACGGCGTACATGATAGCCTTAATCGCATACCCCAGATGGGTACCGAATTCCTCGAAGGCCTTAATCGCGGCACTAACTCCTTCCCCGGCCAGTCGGGCACATTCCTGACCGGTTATGCCGCAGTGGCGCCTGAAGAACCTGCCACCGCAATAATCTTCCAGTATTCCATCTTTGTAAGGCATCATCCCGAATTCCCCGGCCCCGCAGTGGGCATCGCCCAGCAGCTGACCCCGTGACACTATGCCCGCTCCCATTCCGGTGCCCAGGGTAATGCCGACCATATTTGGAGAACCCTTGCCTTGTCCAAAATGGTATTCCCCCAGGGCAAAACAGCTGGCATCGTTATGCATGGCTACTGTGCAGCCGAATTCTTCGCTGAGGATGGGGCCCAAGGGAACTTCTTTCCAGAGGGGAATGTTCTGAACCTCGTAGATGACGCCGTTCTCTCGGTCCAGTATACTGGGCACCCCTACGCCTATGCCGTGAATGTCATGATCTCCGTGGACCTTTCGTATGGCCTTAATAATCAGGTCGACCACCTGAGAAGAATTGTGCTGGTTATCGGGTAGCAATTCGTAGTGGCGGTCAATTACAGAGCATCCGGTTACCCTACCGGCATTCACCTTGGTCCCGCCCAGGTCGACACCGATATAGTTCCTGTTTTCAGGCAGCGTCATCGGGTGATGATTTGGTGAGTCGGATCGTCTTATTACGGATCAGGGGATTTGCCCAGAAACTAATGCTTAACACATAGCCCAGGGCCACAAAATTGAGCAGCATGCCAGTCTTTAGGGTCGTTAGATCGCTGAGAAGTCCTATGAGGAGCTGCACCACCGCACCCCCCATGATTCCCGTCATCAGTATACCAGCGAATGCCCCATGGTGGTGTTCCATGGAATTAAGCCCCAGGGATAGGATAATGGGATACATGACGGCCAGGAAGAAGCCACTAGACTGGAACGCGAGGAGTGACAGTTCCGGACCCGAGAATAATGCGATGCCCAGACACAGTATAGCCAGTGAGGTAAATATTCGCAGTACCCATTTACTGTCGAGGAATTTCAGGAGTATAAGTCCTACTATGCCCCCCACGGTCATGAGGCCCCAGAAATTCCCTACTGCCATGGCACCCGTCGTCTCGTAGTCGTATCCGTGGTAAAGCTGAAGAAATTTGGACATCCAGTACGAGATGCCCTGCTCGGCCCCTACATAGCAGAAGATTCCCAGGAAAAAGGCGATCACCATCCGATTTTTAAACAGCCGGGCGTAGGTGGCTTTCGTACCTACTTTTTCCTCCTCTGTAAGTTCAACTTTGGGAAAGGACATGGAGACTACTACGAAAATCATGATAAGGCTGGCCAGGGCGAATATCCAGTACATGGAAATCCAGGACATTCCTGCCGGCACCAGGCCTTCCATGAAGGCCATAAATGCATTGCGGGGTCCTTCTCCATCCAGTGAGGTAACCATGGCCGAATAGACCTGAGGGCTCACGAATGAAGCTGCCCCGAAGGTCAGCTGAGCCATGACCGAGGTAAAGGCGTAGTGTTCCTTGCCACCGGCCACACGAAGCAAGGGGTTGATGACTACCTGCAGGACTGCCATGCCTGTACCTATGGTAAAAAGACTGAACAGGAACATACCGAAGCTCGGGAATTTGGTGAATAGCAGGGAGCCGAATAGCGCCAGGGAGAAGGCCAGGACCATCAGCCGCTTCTCGCCGTACTTCTCAACCATGAAGCCCGAAGGAATGGACATCACTCCATAGGCGATAAAGAAAGAGAAAGGCAGGAAGCCGGCCATGGTCTCACTCAGGGAAAAGCTGGTGGAGACACTCGGATTAAGGGCTCCCAGTATGTTGGTCAGGAAGGAGATCACAAAGAAAGTGACCAGGATCAGGACCACGATAGGGTAGTTGGTTTTCACGAATTTGTTTTTAGCAGGTCAGTATACGCATTTAATTCGATCCGGCCGATGTCACGGCCAGCATCAGCCAGGCGGCATGAGGCATCCATTGCTCGCCCCATCGCCATCGCTGAGCGGGGTCCTGATCGTGGGGAGCCGGCAGGTATGCGATATCGGTTTCGTCGGTGAACCCGGCCGTAATCCCATTGGCGACACCGCCCCTGAAGTTGAGGTCGGTAGGTTCGAGGTACTCCGGATTGTTGTAACCCAACCCATCGAGCATGCAGATGTCATACGGGTTTAGACCGAGTATCCAGTTCATGATATCGGTGGTATAGGCCATGGCTGCAGCTTGTTGTTCACTGGTCATGTAGGCCCAGTTGAGAAAGAAAGCCGTAGCCAGGGAGGCCAGTCTCGAATTCTCGCCCTGCCACCAGTAGCCGGATTCGTTCTGGTGCGGGATAAAGAAGGCTGAGCGAGGCCTTGGATCGTCGAGACCCTTTACGTATTGACGCGGATATCCGAACGGATTGTATACTTCCCGGGTGATGTCCAGTTCGAAATCGATGGAGTGACGAATCGCCGCTATGGTGCGTTCCCTTTTCTCAGCATCCGTTTCAAACGACAGATAGCGATTTAGAGCCAGCAGGGGCAGACCCGCATCCGAGGCATGGAAAAAGGGTCGCACCCCATCCTTGTCGGCGCTCCACCAACCCCGGAAGTCCTCGTTATCCCTAAGTCTGCCGATCAGGGATTCCGCCCGGCTCCGCGCGAAGTCCAGATATTCGGTTTCTTCGGTTGCCAGATAGAGTTCGCCGGCCGCCAGCAGTGCACAATAATCATCGATGATATTTTCTTTCCCGTCATCCACATAACTCAGGTTGTTTTCTTTCAGGTGTGCGAATCCCTTCCGGGCGGCCTCCAGATAGTCCCCTGGTTTGTACTCGCCTGAATTCAGTTCCTGGGAGGCCCGGGCCAGTGCCGCTATGGCCATGCCTCCACCCTCGCGAAAGGCAGCCTGATATTCTTCGAGCAGTTCTCCATCCTGTCCCTTATACGCACAGATCACCCTGCGATCGGCCTCGCCGCTCCACTGGGCGAAAACGGTCATATAGAAGTAGCCCTCCGGATCCTGCATGCGAACCAGAAAGTCGGCCCCGTAGGCCGCTTCGTTCAGCATACGGCTTGCTAAACCTGTTCCCCCGGAAGCGCCTCCGTTGGATCGGTATTGCTTTTCACTTTCCATCAGCGTCCATACCCAGAGGGGGGTCTGCTGAGGGTTTAGGTAGTTGGCATAACTCAGGTGGCTCAGGTACTTGGCACGGTCCCCTGAAGCATCGTACCAACCTCCATGCACGTCCACGGTATCCGTGCGATCCCCAAAGAAGGTCATTTGCCGGTCTTTGGCATCGAATGCTCCTGTGATATGCTGGGATTCGAATCCCTCTATCAACAGTTCCAAAGTTTTATCTGCGTAATTGCGAGTGTCGATCGAAAATGTGCGACTTTGTATCCTTTCTCGACCCACCGCAGCAGCAATCCGGTAAGTACCTTCTTCGGTCCATTCACTGAAGTCGCCGGTGAAGGCCTTGCCGGTATGCCAATTGTCTATGGTACCGCCGGGCTCAAAGGTGCCTTCGAAGACCACCTCTCCGACTTCGTCAAGGACAGTAAACCGGGCTGGAATCTGGTCGGATGTCGTCTGTAGAATTACCTTTTTCAGATTGTGCTGGCCATAGCCGGTATGGTTGAGCAGCAAGACGGACGATGGTTCCTCTTTAACAGGGTTGCATGCGGTGCATATCAGGCCCAGCAGGATCAGGGAAATCAGTGGCTTCATTGGGTATGAGGTTGATGGTTAAAAGTGATGTCTCACGAATGCCTCCATGGCTTCGTAGTCGGCCAGCCCCAGGTTGTGATATCGCTCGGCCGTTTCCTTATTTCTCTCCTCCGCCCGCACCCAGAACTCCCTGGAATCGTTGCCTTGGAACATTACACCGTCTTTCTGGGACTGATGGCAAAAGATTGCGTTTCGCTTCTTGAGGACCTGATCGGGGCTCATGGGTACGGCCATTTCGATCTGGTCGATGTCCCATTCGTGCCAGGCTCCTCGGTAGAGCCACACCCAGCAATCTTTCATGTACTCTTCCTCCTTAAGGCCTTCCAGGGCCTCGAAGAGTGCATCCAGGCATACCTTGTGAGTTCCATGAGGGTCGGCCAGATCACCGGCGGCATAAATCTGATGGGGTCTTACCTCCCGTATGATCTTCTTCATGATGGATATGTCCTCCTCCGACAACTTGCGCTTTTTTATGGTCCCCGTTTCATAGAATGGAAGGTCCAGAAAATACACCCTGGAATCGTCCATGCCCAGATAACGCATCGCTGCATAGGATTCGCCCCGTCGAATACACCCTTTGAGTTTTCGGACTTCAGGCGTATCCGGGCTGCTATCCCGTTTAGTCCGAATCTCCTGAATCAGCCTTTCGGCTTCAGCCGATGGGTTGATGTCCCTCGAAATTTCTGCGTATCTGAGAGCGTCCTGATCGGATACCGAAATATTGCCGGAGGTCTGGTAGGCCACGTGTACCTCGTGTCCCTGTTCGATGAGTCGATCCAGGGTTCCCCCCATGGAGATCACATCGTCATCGGGGTGTGGACTAAAGATTAATACCCTTTTCTGAGCGGGTTCTGCCCGTTCGGGCCGCTTGGTATCGTCTGCCCCGGGCTTACCCCCTGGCCACCCGGTGATGGTGTGCTGCAGGCGATTAAACATACGGATGTTTAAGTCGTAGGCATTCTCCTCGGTCAGCAGCCCGGACATGCCATTATTATTGTAGTCCTCGTCAGTAAGCTTGAGTATGGATTTACCCGTAATGCCACAGAGCCAGACAACGGCCTTGGCGGTCAGATTTTCTATCCACTCGAGCGATTCGTCTACCAGCCAGGGTGTCTTTTTTCGTGTGAGTTCGCTGCCGGCACTCTCGTCCAGAACGAATGTGCAGTTGGGGTGTTCCTGTAAATAGGTGGCGGGGACGTGGGAAGTAATCTCCCCTTCAATAGTATTCTTAACGATATCGGCCTTGTTCCGGCCCCAGGCCAGCAGTACGATTCTGCGGGCACTGCGCACTGTGGCTATTCCCATGGTTATGGCCTTGCGGGGGACGTTGCCAATACCCAAAAAGGAAGGTGCTGCATCCACTCGTGTGATATGGTCCAGGGTAATGACCCGGGTTCCTGAATTGTAATGAGAGCCGGGTTCGTTAAATCCGATATGTCCGGTACGCCCGATCCCTAATAACTGGAAATCGATTCCTCCGGCCTGCTGTATTTTTCTTTCGTAGTCCAGGCAGTATTCCTTGATTTCTCCAGGCGAAAGAGTTCCATTCGGAATATGAATGTTCTCTGGCCGTATGTTTACATGATCGAAAAGGTGCTCGTGCATGAAGTAGTGGTAGCTTTGCCGGTTACCTTTTTCCATGGGGAGGTATTCATCCAGATTAAAGCTGATCACGTGATCAAAGCTAAGTCCGTCTTCCCTGTGCATGCGAACAAGAGTCTCGTAAACGGCGATGGGTGAGGAACCTGTAGCGAGTCCGAGTACACAGGGCTTACCCTCGGACTGTCTGAGCCGTATCAGGGCTGCGATTTCCTGAGCAACTCGCAATGATGCCTGTTTGGAATCCCTGAATATGACATTGTGGATACGTTCGAACCGCGTTTCCTCGAATTGTCCCGCAGGTTTGAATGCGATGTCTTGGGGATGATCAGGACTTAGGACGTTTTTCATAAGTGATGGCTTTGTTTGGCGTCCGAGGCGGCTATTGCTTCGGGCATAATTCCGATACAAAGCTAGTGAAATATTCTTTTTCTTGCTGTTTTGTGCAGTTGTTAGTTCATTTTACTGCTGCAAAATCCACTTATAAGGAATTATATCGCTCAAAAACGGCATAAAACGGAAATTTGTACCTTTGGGGTAAACCTATGCACATGCTTAAGGCGGAACGACAGAAGACCATACTCGGAGAGGTTGAACTGCACAATCGGGTACAACTTGCCGACATTGCAGAAAAGCTGGATGTATCCATAGATACCATACGAAGGGATGTCAAGGAACTCGATGCCGAGAATCGCCTGAGAAAGGTCCACGGAGGTGCCGTCTCCCTGGGTTTTGCCAACTACAGCCCTGCCCGGAACAATGTCTATGCGTTAGAGGATAAAATAGCCATAGCCGAGAAGGCTATTTCACTTATCCGTCCCAATAGCGTGATTCTCATTGATGGGGGAACGACATGTTTGGAACTGGCCAGAATTATACCCGAAAACTTAGAGCTCACTTGCTTTACCCTGGCTCTGCCTGTGGCCATGGAATTATTGAACAAACCTCATGTGAAGACGGTCTTTGTTGGCGGTGAATTATCTAGGGATTCCCAAATAGCCATAGGAGCCAATGCCGTACACAATCTCTCGGAGATTCGCGTAGATTACAGTTTTATCGGTACCGGTTACGTGGATGCCGAACTCGGATTAACGGATTTCGACTGGGATATCGTACAAACCAAGAAGGCCATAATACAGGCCTCAAAGCGCACGGTGCTCTTGTGTATATCGGAGAAGCTCAATTCCCAGCATCGCTTTAAGACCTGTGACCTCAACGCCATTGATACCATGATTACAGAACTCGACCCGGTGCACGATCGACTTACCCCTTTTAGGAAGCGGGATGTCCGATTGATGTGATTCAGCTTATCTCCCGGCTGAGCTGCGCATAAAAATTCGGATATTGGTGTTACTCAAAAAATGACGATTCCATGAAGAAAACCATATTGATTTTTCTTTGGGCTTTTCTTTTTACAGTAAAGGCATGGACCCAGAATCAAGCGATCCCTGATCTGAGTGAATTGGACCGGTATTTTACCCAAATGGTCAAGGACTGGGATGTTCCCGGGGTCTCCATAGGTATAGTTAAGGACGGTGAGCTCGTTTTTACCGGAAACTACGGGGTGATGGAGCAGGGCAAGCGAAAAAGTCCGGATGAGCATACCCTCTATGCCATCGCCTCGAATTCCAAGGCGTTTTCCAGCGCGGTGATCGGTATGCTGGTGCAGGAAGGCAAGTTGAACTGGGACGATAAAGTGCGGGATTACCTGCCCTATTTTGAGGTCTACGATCCCTGGTTGAGTGCCAACGTTACAGTCAAGGACTTGTTGAGTCATCGGGTAGGCCTGGGCACCTTCAGCGGAGACAACATCTGGTACAAATCGGAACTCCCGGCCCGCGAGATTATCAGACGCATCCGATTCGTTCCGCAGGCCTTCGATTTCAGGGCTGGTTACGGATACTCGAATCTGATGTACATAACCGCGGGTGAACTGATTGAAACCGTTACCGGTAAAAGTTGGGGTCAGAACGTGCAGGAGCGCATACTCAATCCCCTCGGAATGGACCGAACGCTATGGACCCTGAACGATCTCGAGTCTAAGGGTAACTATGCTACTCCACATGCCCGAAGCACGGATGCAAACTACTCCATACCTTGGGTGAGTTGGGACAACGTGGCGGCCACTGGAGGTTTGATTTCCAGTGTGTCTGACCTTTCGAAATGGATGATCTTTAACCTGAACCACGGCGTAAACGGTAAGGATACTCTGCTCACCCGTCAAACCCGTAATATGCTCTGGACCCCTCACAATAGCCGCCCTGTGGATCACACCAGGGAAAACGACTACGGCATGCATTTCAGGGGGTATGGTCTCGGCTGGGGGCTCAGCGATTTCCACGGCCGTTTGAAGGTGAGTCATACCGGGGGTTATGATGGCTTTATCACAGCCGTTACTCTCGTACCCGACGAAAATTTGGGTGTAGTCGTACTGACCAATGGAGTGCAAAGCCCGATAATGGCAGCCACCTACCACGCATTGGAGGCATTCATGGGGATCGAAAGTGGTAAGGACTGGTCAGCGGATCTGCTGGAGTCTGCCCTGGAACGTAAAAAAAACGATACCCGCATTCTGGATCGCAGGGAACAAAGACAGCTGAATACCCGGCCCACGGTGCCCGTTGAGGAATTCGCAGGACAGTACTATTCCGATCTTACCGGGGGAATTACCATTGAACTCGTTGGCGATACACTCAGGCTGGAATTTGAACACCAGCCCCTGCTCGCGGCTAAGCTTACCCACTGGCATCACGATGTGTGGGAGATTCACTGGGAACACCCGCAGGCCTGGTTCGATTTTGGGACCGTTCAGATCAGGGTGGATAACAACAGGAAGGTCACCGGCTTGGATTTCGACGTGCCGAACGATGATTTTTTCTTCGAAGAGCTTAAGCCGTATCGGATACATTGATTGGTTGAGTGGCGGGAGGGGCCTTCAGATGGTAGAAGTATCGGTGCTTCTATACTACTCTTGCTTAGAGGTATCCGTGTTTTTCTAGGACTATCAGCCGAGTCAGCACGAGCTGCTATTCTTACGCCTGGCCCTACGCAGGAGAGGTAAATGATTCGCGGTTTAACGGAATAGAAATCGTAAATTCGTAGAAAGCGATAGCAGCGAAATTCAATCTAAACCTAATCGAAATGAAAAAAAGACACTTTTTTGCCAACCTACTGCTGGCAGCCGGGTTGGCAATGGGCATGTCCGCATGCACTTCCCCGCAACCCGTGGAGCCCTTGGATATCACGGCCGATATCCAGTCGCTTAACAATGGATTCGAAGCCGACTTTGCCAAAGGCGATGCCGAAGGTCTTGCCAACCGATATACAGAGGATGGGAAACTCATGCCGCCCAATGGTGAGATTGTGGAGGGCCGGGATGCTATCAAGGACTATTGGTCGGCCACTATCGGTGCCGGTGTTGTGGCTCAGAATATGACCACGACCCTCGCGACTTCCTATGGTCGTGCAGCCGTCGAAATAGGAACGGTGGAGATTGCCACACCGGACGGACAGGTCCTTGACAAGGTCAAGTTCATGGTGCATTGGAAACTCGTCAATGATGAGTGGAAGATGCATGAGGATATCTGGAATTCAAGCGTACCGGTCCCGGAACCGCCCGCAGAAAATGAAAAGTCTGCAATGGAATGAACATAGATTATAAGGCACAGACTAGATTTGCTGGCCTCTCAACTTGTATTGGGTAAGGTCACGGATTTACCCGGAAGAAGTAATCCATCCTTGTCTCTGCAACATTGTTCCGTGTCGAGGAAGCGCCGCAGGCTCCGATACTGAGGGCGTTGTTATTCCCATTGGAAGGATATTGCTGCAGAATCTCGACATTCAGCTCGGAATTGCGAAGAATTACTAAATCCGCAGCGGACCAACTCAACACAAAATCCCCAGGATTCTTCGGTTTCATGCCGAATTCGTAAATATAGCTTTCGCCGTTCTCAGCCAGGGGGGCAACGGCTATAAGTGTGCCCGTAGGACAGGCTCCCAGAAAATCCAGACCTCCCTCAAGTGGAATCAAATCGAATTCCATGATGGCTTCATTCGCGTTGATCCCGATGGAATTTGCGGCCTGCAAACGGGCAATCTGAATGAGGTTATTGACGGATTGTTCTGGATTAGATACCGAGTCTAGAGTCCCGGTGTCGAATGCACGGAACGAAACCCGTGCCCGGACCCAGATGGTATCACCCAGCGAGAAGTCTGGGCCTGGCGAGACCGCAATCCTCATCGGATTGAATACCAGGAACGGCGCCCCCACTTCATCAGCTGGATCGCAGATGGCCGCCAACAGCAGAAAGGGTGTGCAGATCAGGATAATCAGGGCTTGTCGAAAACGGGGTTTCATAGCAGCTGTTGGAGTGCTTACCTGACCTATTGGCGCAGAACCACCTTGATATCGTAGAAATCCCAGCAGTTGGATGAATTGGCCTGTCCGCAGTCCAGTTCGGTCAACGAATATACATCCTCGACCTGGCCGACCTTGTTGAAGTGAAGTACCACGTCCTTAACGGTTCCGGCCTTTAATGGGATCGTGCCGAACCCGTTGTTATCGGGTCCACCCCAGCCTTCCTGGTATTTTAGTGCATATCGATTTCCCCTCTTGTCGGACAATATATACGGGTATTTCCCGTCGGGTGCATGGAGGGTGCCGTTTATGGCATTTTGCGGCTTAAACCGGAGTTTAACTGCTGTGGTATAATCGGTATTGTAGATATCGACGATTTGTACATAGTCGAAAAAGGACCGCCCCACCGTCACTTCGTTAATGGTCACCTCTTTATTGTTGGTATCCTCACTTCCGTTGTATTTGCGCTCGTATTTCATAAGTACATCGGGACAGATACCTGCCATTTTCAACCCGATCTGTTCACCGAGTTTGGTCATCTCCTCACTGTTTGAAAAGTCGTAATCCTTCATTACGACCTCGGATTTCGCCAGTAATGCCTTCGCGAAGCAGCTTTCCGCCTGTTGTTTATAGGCCGGGGCATCTAATGACTCCGGCAATGCACTAATACACTCACAGGCTATTTCGGCCAGCTCACCCACATAGGGCTTAACGGTTTGGGCATGTGTCCATGCTGTCGGCGCGAGGAAAGCAATGAGGCTTACGATCAGCGCGCTGGCTGCTGTTGTCTTCAGGTTTGTCATGTGAATAAGTTGATGCTTATATAACGTAGCTGTTGCATATTATTGGATATTTAAGAGCATATCCCCAGGCTACTGCCCTGGGAGTTCCTCCGATATCATGCGCACTACATTCTCCGCTATGCGGTTGAGATTACGGATGTAGCCCCGAACCTGGTACGTATAACTCAATTCCTTGTCTATATGGACCCGTGCCGCCTCAGTTTTTAGGGCTAGCATTAATTCCTTTTGATCATAGGGAGAAATAAAACCGGGGTCATCGCTGTTAAAAGGCCGCAGGCCATTGGTGAATCCCAGGTAATCACTGGAATGAACCACCGAACGGTTCTGGTAAACGTCAATTCGTGAGTAAAAATCCATAATGGAATGTCGAATGGAGTCGCTCTGAATCAGTTCCAGCCTACCCGTACTGACCAGTTCTTCGAAGTAATTCGTGGTTCCTGGCCGGTACCCTCCGCCGAATACGGCACCGAATGTGGCCTTTCTCAAGAAATCCAGGGTATCTGTAACCACCAGTGTGCCTTCGGCATACTGTTTGGCTAGATTCAATCCTTCGATTTTTTTTTCATTCGGTTTGATACTATGCTGTTGTTCTGCGCTATATTCATTTCGATTTCCTTCTGGATATTGGTAAGGACAATGATTTCCTCTTGACGATCGATCCGCCCCTGGTTCCAGGTATTGATGGAGAGGGCGATCAGTATCCCAATCACTACCAATACGATTTCACCCAACGCATAAGCCAGATATTTCCCTGTTCGATTTTCGATTAGCTGTTCCTTGCGGATTTTTCGAAAGAACTTGAACATAGGTAAGGTTTGCTTATAAAAAAAATAACATGCTGTGAATAGGATACTATCCTCTGAAACATCCCGATCCCCGGTGCATTCACGGCAATTTAGGCCATAATGCGTATCCGGCTCAAACCTAACAATTAATTTTGTCTAACATCATTCATCGAAAACGATCATAATGAGGTATTTTCTGGTTTTCTACTCTACATTTTTTGGGGGAGCCTTCAAATAGGCCTCCTGAATTTTATTTTAAACTGTAATTGGTTCCCGGTCCAGCTCCGAATTTCTCTATCAGATTTTTATCGACCAGAACAGATAGTATTCTTTTCACTGTTGGATTCGGTATGTCTAGTTTTTTTGCAATCTGGCCTGATTTGGTTCCGGGATGATCTGTAATAAATACGAGAATAGATTTTTCTTTCGGTGTTAGACTTGATTCAATACCTTCAATGGTCAACTTTTCCATCAATTGCTTTTGAACGTTCAATAAAGCATCAAAGAAGAAATAAACCCAAGAGGTTATGTCTTCATTGGGTCGTTGGGCCTGACAATTTCTTAATTCTTGATAGTATTCCGCCTTTCTATGCTCTATCTCGTGTTCAAGACTGACGTATTGAATCCACTTATAGCCATATTTTAAAAGCAATAAAGTAGAAAGTAATCTACTTAGCCGGCCATTACCGTCCTGAAAAGGATGGATACTAACAAAATCATAGCAAAAAATTGCGGACTTGACCAGCACATGGGTTTCAGTTTCATTGTGAAACCATTGAATCAAGGCTCGCATAGCCTCTTCGGTCTCTATGCCAGGAGGTGTAGTTTCAAATATGATTTGTTTTCTACCATCCGGTAAAGTAGCTTCTACGCTATTACTGTGTTGTTTGTAATCACCTTTGTGCCATTTGTCTTTTTCGCTATACTTAAGGAGTAGGTTGTGTAGATTTTTAAGCGAATTCTCAGTAATATCAATATCGGCGAAGGATTCAGAAATTAAGTCCAGTACTTCAAAGTATCCTGCAACTTCTTGGGTATCTCTGTCCTCAATTTTTTCAATGGACAAGTTTTTCAGAAACACATCAACTTCGGTATCGCTCATTTTAGACCCTTCGATTCTGGTAGATGCCCCAACACTGCGCACTGTGGCAATAGCTTTTAATTGTTGTAAGCTTTGACCTTCTTTTTTTTCAATTGAAGTCCATTCTGCATCAAATCTGTCAATTCTACTGATTACCGCGATCAGTTTCCAATCTAAAGAAATCTTAAGTGTATGTACATTGTTCATTCCTATAAAAATAAGGATAACAAATAGAAAAACGATACGATATGATACGATAATATGCGAAAATGATACGATTGCTGAAGCAGTACAGATGATACGAATTCAATACGATACAAAGATTTATCAGAGACTTATTAGGTCTTTTATGCTACGCCCCCATAAATAGACGGACGTGATTAGGGAAAAGAACAACCCGCCTTATGGTCGTGCTTTTGTTTCATAAATGACCCCTGCAGGATTCGCTTCGCTTTCGCTCAGCGCTTCCTTTGAGCTCCGTAGTCTAAATG
>CAZKFM010000011.1:0-102194 GCA_964552195.1 uncultured Flavobacteriaceae bacterium | reverse complement strand
GCACCAACTTTTTGAAAGAATCCCGGGGCAAGAGTTGAACGACTTGGGCTAAAAGTGTAATTTGGTGCATGGAGCGTATGTATTTGATCGTCTGGTAACTATCAAAATACGGCCTTTACGGCAACGCTCCTTTTTTTATACCCGATTTTTAGCGTTTTGGACGGATGTGCTTGCCAATGAAACCTATATAGATCATTTATCGGTTACCAAACCGCTAGTTCTTAATATGATAGGCAGAAATATAATGTTCGGTTTGCGTTTGCCTTTCCATTTAAAAACCAATAATTCGCAATAATGATTTTGTATTTCAGCTCGTATCGGCCCACCCATTCTTGAACAGAAATGCTGTTTTGTTCAGTTCGATGAAGCTGAATCGAATCCCGCAGAACCTACATCAAATAGAAAATCCGCACCTTGCAGGAGCGGATTTTCTTCTTATATGATTGCGTTGGGCCAGTTAGCGAGAAGGGCTTATAGCATAATCAATCTAGCAGAGCCGCCGATGAATTCAGATCTCTCCTGACTACATAATTACTATTACCGGGCCCGGATGATATACTGATAAGGCAGTAGGTTCACGTTAACCTCAAAATCGGTGTATCCTGCCTCCTTTAACTCACTAATGACTTGATCTATAGAGATTTTATGGTGTACGGGTGGGCCTACAGGGGTTTCCGATTTGAAAAAGTCAATAATGACTAACTCTCCGGTTTCTTTGGTTCCCATTTTTACTTTTGGGAAGTAGTTTGCGCGATCTTCGATGTGATGATAGGTATTGACAATAAGCACCATATCCGCTTCTTCTTCCTGCAGACCCGGAGAATCAAATGGGATTTTTCGAGTTTCTATACCACTCAAGCCTTGCTCTGCAATCCGCTTATCGATAAAGGCCTGAAATTCGGTATCGACATCAGCTGCGATAACCCGTGCGCCCCGTTGAGCTAATTTCACCGAGAAATAACCTGACCCTGCACCAATATCCATGACGGTCTTTCCATTTATATCCCCAAGAAATTCCAGGACATCTTCAGGTTTCTGGTAAGCATCCCTTTCTCTTGATTCAAATTGTTTAATGAGTTCCTGGGTTGAAGCTTGATGCATATATTCGTTAGCCTCCCCATGTTTACCATCCTGGTGTTTATGATGGTCGGCTTCATGCCGGGTTGGTTGCTGCTTCTCCTCTTTCTGACTATTACAAGCGGTGAGGGCCGACAAAACCAGAATACAGATTAGTTTTTTCATATCGAGTTTTATGACGAAGGTAATCTCACTGATTCATTAGTTTGGCATGAGCCCATACAATCTGCGTGGCTGAATATCATTCAATCCTTATGGTGATTCATCGGCAACCCTTTGCGCTCTTTTTTGCCATTTATGAGCTTAAAGCTAATCGCCAGTCTCATCTCCCCCTGGGCCCTTTTCGCAGCGCCAGCCGAGAAAAGATTCTTGTCCTTTCCGGATCACCAAGAAACGTCAAACCCCACTTTAGCTCTTTAGTTTGAACATGATTACCTGATGCTCATCTTCATTCTTTTCCCTCCTCTGGATTCAGGGGCTCGGGAGTAACCATTCCGTAATTAATAGCCACCAGTTCGTCAAAATCAACTGCCTCACGGTATTCCTTAATCAGCTTATTATCTTTATAAACAGCGGCAAATGGAACCGTTTTTAACTGATAATACGAAGCCAAAAAATCGCTTGACTCTTTCCCGATAGCTATGGGATTGAACTGATCGAGATGGTATTCTTCAGCAAAGTCCTTAACATCCTTCAATTCAGCCCAAACTCCGGACAACCATATTGTGCGAATGTTCGCCAGGCTATCTTTCTTAGTAAAATACATTTCTGCTTCTTCCTGACAATGACTGCAGCCCGGGCTAAAATATTTAATTAGGAGGATTCCCTTTTTGGGTATTCTGGCACTGCTGAATTCTGTACTATCCTGTATCGTTGCAATTACGAAATCCGGTATTTGCAATTCCTTGCTGTGACTCGCTAGCGAATCGTTGAGAACAGGTCTATCCTTGTTTTCATCAGATTGTTGCCCGTAACTAAGGAGGGTCGATCCTACGAAAAGGACTACAAAAATCAACTTTATTAAATTGGCTTGATATTCCATACGTTTGATTTGAATCATTATTTCTAAAACACTAATCATTTATTACTTACCATTTGTCAGTCCCTTGAATGCTATATGGACCACCAAAACATCTTAGCTGTCTGATAGTCCAACGGCCAGGCGTCTTCCGAGCTCGTTACGATTCATGTCGGCCTGAGTCAGTAAGTATTTTGAGCATAAGCACTATCCCTGATGGGACACTGAGATCTGATTTATTCCGGTCACTTTTCGACTTCTCTAACTTCGAATTCCTCTACAGATTCGCCTGATAGATCAAGGAGGTATTCAATGTATTTTTCTTTATCTACGCTAACGGCGTTCCAGGTATCGGAAACAAGTGTCCTTATCTGTAGATCTATCGCATTCTGAATATCCTTTCTATATAGTTTATAGTCTGAATAGTGCGTTTTCGTAAGACGATTCATCTGGTTTTGAAAGTAGGAAACCGGACTCAACCAAAATGTCTTTTCTATTAATTGGTTTCTCGTGTCGTTCTCTTCTTCGATAGACTGGATCGCAGTTTTCGAAAGCTCATTCACCAGGGCAGAAGCAGTTCGGGACATAGTTGTTCTAATCAGAGAACTGTCATTCGCAACCGGACTGTTCTTAATCTCCGGATACAAGGCATACATCTTTGCATCGAAGATGCTATCAGGAAGGTTGTATAGTTCTTGTCTTTCATCTCTCTGCGAATCTATAAAAGCCGTCATCAGGTTTGCAGGTTGTTGAATTACGACCCACTGACTGGCCATAGCAGGTAGAATAAGCGCCAAGAGAATCCAGGCACCTACCATAGTGAGTGTATTGGCAATACCACTTCGTCCCACATGAATAATCAGGACGAAAAGAACTGACCAAACCAATAAATAGAGGACCAGAACTGCAAGAATCGTCCAAAACGAATTGCCGTACCCATCAAAAACAGGGGTAAGCATCGAACCATATCCCATCATGGCGAGCAGGACGCCCACAAGAATGAGAAAATAAAAGGCAACCCTCGAGACCAACCAATTCCCTGGACTTCCCGTTTGTGCATAAATCAACGGCAGTAGACCCGAATCCGACTCCTTACCCTTTACTGTATGTAACCATACGATGAGCAGAACGGGAGCCAAAAAGAGAATCACAAAGGAAAAATCCAACGATCCTGTTAATAGCCGCTCCGGGTTGGAAATCTCCTCCACCATATCACTGTCGTAGGGAGTACTCCAAAAGGTTATTCTCTTATAAAATCCATATTGCTCAGCCTGGCCTGTACCGTAGACTATCAGAGGGGATGGTGGTTTGAACAGATATACCGGCGTATACCAGATGGCCCAAAAAGGAGTGCCGATATCCACCCATGGCCTGTCCTCAGGACCGCTCATGTCCTGTTCGAAATAGCTGTGTGCCTCTTTGATCTTTTCGTTTGAGCTCTCTTGTATTCTATTAATCTCACTCGTTTGATCATTATACAGCTCGGCTCCATTGTGCAATCCGTATACACCTGCCCAAATAAACATGAGCAGCGCAATCCATTTGAAAGGACTTCTCACAAAATGTCTCCATTCGAATAACAGTATATCGAAGATCCTCATATCAAATTCATTTTAAGGCTTCCCAAAGACATCAGGCCGACCGTTGCTAACCACCAGCCTAATAAAATAAATCCATCATTGTTGTATCGCTTATTTACCTCTTGCCACTGTACGGGTTTATATTTAAAATCCGGCACTGAACGAAAGAAATCATTGTCTGCAGTCCAGGACCAGTCGCCTGTTTTTGAACCGCCATAGGCATGCTTGTCATTCAGCATTTTTATAAACACCCTGCGATACCTTTCTACCTGCAAAAGAAATTCCTGGTGATGTAGGTTATCGTTTCCTGTAAGCCCCATACTACAATTTTGAAGTGCTGAGAACGGGTTTAAAATCCCCAACGCCTGAAGGCTTGATTTCTGGCGAGCATATACCTCACGTATACTTCCAAAATGCTTATCCCATACCTGATTTCCATACTCTTCATCTTCCTGCATCAAAAGACCATCAAAATTGATTGGCAGCTGGGAAATACTATCGACTCCGTAGGTGGCGAGAACCTTTTCTTCAAGCTGCTGAACGCGCTCCCCTTGAGGGTTGTGGCCATCCAGTCCTTTGGACCGATCTTCTCTCATGGCTGTCTGAAACTCTTCGCGACTGGGAAGTGGATGCCATTCTTCTACAGTACTCAGGAAAATTCCCGGAAGGAAAATAGTCCATAAGATCCAAAAACCGAGCATAGTTGTAAGAGCTGCTGCCGGATATCGCCACATGGACGAAAACACGACGGTTAATCCAGTTATAATGAAATAGTAGGTTGAATAACTGAGGATAAAACCACCTAACCTCCATAGAGCATCGCTGGGAGCACTCCCGAAATTAGTTAGCACATGGACCAGAACCACCCAGAGTAGCAGGAGGGTTCCGTACAACCAAATGGTAAGCGTTTTTGAAAATATAAGTGTAATCGGTCTGGCTCCTTGTAAAACCAAAAGTTTCAGCCTTGCGTACTGCCGTTCATTGCTCATGGATTGAAAGGCAAGGAATATCAAAAGCAGAGGAATAACATATTGCAGCAACAAGGAGCTTCTTAACTTACCAAACCGGGAAATAAACATCATCTGAGAAGCTTCAGAATAAACGATCTCGTTTTGCACATGACCCTCTACCCTGAGCACATTGCCCGTAAGCGGACGAACCCCGTCATCCAGGCCGCTAAGTGCATTGGAAGGCTTGAACACATATGTGCCGTAGTGTGCAGCGCTATGGGGGTTCATCGCGTCTATAGATTCCCACTGCTCCCGAAGTTGGGAACTTGCTTCTTGATATCGATTCCGTTCCTTTTGGTTCTGCATATTGCTCAACCAGATCGATACAAAAAGGAGCAAAAGAAAACCTAAAGATGTAAACTGTACAATTCTCGTTCTCAACAGGAATTGCCATTCGTTTTTAAATATTGAACCCATAACGCTCAGCTTTGCATGTATTCGATATACAACTCCTCCAGTTCGTGAGTACTCACATCTTCACTCTTGAGTTCTCTGATCAGGACACCGTCCTTTAGTATCCCAATTCGATGACATACATCTCGTACCCTAAAGATGTCATGCGATGCCATTAAAATGGCGCTTCCCTGAGCGGCAAGATTCCTGATCATATGAGATAACTCATTGCTGGCCAAGGGGTCCAGTCCGCTGGCCGGTTCGTCGAGTAAAAAGACTTTCGCTTTTTTTGCATAAGCAATGGCAATCCCTACCTTCTGACGCATTCCTTTGGAGTAGCCGCTAACCCGAAGCCGATGCGCATTCTCTTGTAATCCACAATTCAATAGGATTTCGCTCAATTCCTTTCTGGTGTAGCGAAGACCGGCTAGCTTACAGAAGTAATCAAGATTTTCAAGTCCAGTCAAGTAGGGGTACAAATTGACATTCTCAGGAATATACCCAATTTGTTCTCTCGCTTGGATGGGCGTATCAATCACATCAATTCCGCAAACCTCTATGTTTCCTGAATCCGGTGAGACAAAGCCCAAAAGCATATTAATAGTAGTCGACTTACCCGCCCCGTTGGCACCAAGCAAACCATATATACATCCCTCTTCAATATCCAGTGACAGTTGGCTAACAGCAGTATTACCATTAAAGGATTTGGTCACCTCCCTTATGTTTATCATTCCTTTTGTTTTTAATTACACACTGAAGTCATCTGCAATGACCCTATTTGACAGTATGCGGTATTACGCAAATTGATTTTAGTGTTGCTCTTATCTCATGAAGAGACTTTTCGCGGATTCTCGATCCATGAAGTCTACAAATACCTTGAAAGGCTATTTCCTTTGGAATTTTTCTATGGACTAAGAATAGTGGTGTAAAGGTTTTTAACTGAAGTAAACCTACTGGGCTCCTTTACTACAATCTGTTATTCGGAACCCGGTATAATTCAGGTAAAATCGCATGAGATTTACGACAAAACCCTTATGCTTATTGGTGGGGGGCGGGAAAGAAAGCTAAGAACAGGATTCCTCTGAAAATCAGAGCTTATGTAGCCAAATGCAACGTTATAATTGATACCCGGGTATACCTCCACAGGATGTATATCTAACGGTGGCAGATCGGCAGAAACTGAGGGGGAATGAAGCAACACATCGCACAGTTCACAACTGTGACCATCGCCTTCATCAATATGCCAAAAATGGTGCATCTCCAAACTCACTGGGAGGAGATGAATTATTAGTAATAAGGTAGCAACACCTTTGCGTGACATGATCGAATTAAGCGGTAATAATCTCTCCGGAATTTACTCCGAAGATACTTTATAGGCAAATAGAATTATTTGGGATCTGTAACCCGGTTGACAGACGATCTGCATCTTGAACCTCTGGTTAATCACTCGTGCTCTCTGAATGAAGTAATCAGCGGAATAAGACCGTAATGATTAATTTGACCAAATCCGGGTTAACGCCATTGGATAATATTGTTATGTCGGGATAGTAAGGCTTTCTTATTATTCCTTATTCCGCCATCCTATAATAACTTTAGGTTGTTTCTTCAGAGCTGCCTTTGGGCTGTGAGCTTAAGTCACTAATTTCAAAAACATAAAAGATCCAGACCGAAGCAAATCAAAATGAAGGAAAAATTTGAGGAGTTTATCTTCAATAGAATAAATAAACCCAATACATCGGACGTGGAGGACATACTGTCTTTTTTCCATGAAAGAACCTTCGAAAAGGGTGAGCTTTTTAAAGAAGGAAACACTCGTATAGATAAGCTAGGTTTTCTTGCAGACGGTAGTGCGAGGTCCTTCTTCATCAATGAAAAAGGCAATGAAATCACCGATCAAATCCTGCAAAAGAACAACTTCTTGTCGGACATTATCAGCGTAAGAACTGGAGAGCCATCACCTACTAATCGTGGAGATCCTGGAGAAATCCGCAGTCCTAACGGCTCATATGGACGATGTGTGGAACTTGCTCAATAGAAACCTGACCTTCAATATCTTGATCCGGGAATACATCGGCGACAGATCGATGGAACTGGTCAAAAGAAATCTCCTGTTTTTGAAAGGTACGGCCAAAGAACGGTATGAATACCTCTTATCCACAAACCCATCTTTACTCAAAAAATACCCGCTGAAGTTCATTGCATCCATGATCGGGGTTACTCAGACTCAGCTTAGCAGAATTCGAAAAGAGAAGATCCCGAATGGGGCGGGTTTTTTGACAAGTGTTGAAGGATTACTTGTGGCAAAGGGAGAGCTTTGCCACATAAAACCTTCAAAACGGACGTCATGAAAAACCTATCGAACTTCCGATCCCCTGGCAGCTATCTGGCAGCTTTTGTATTCACTTTCATTTCCGCCTCGGCCTTTGCGCAGTCCTACAAGACAGAAGTAGAGATTCTGCAGGAAGAAATCGGCCTGGAGAAGAAAGTCGCTGTGGCCGACTTTATTGAACTCGGCGATAACGCGGATACCTTTTGGAAAATCTACGACGAGTACGAAATGGAGCGCAAAGAGCTTGGAAAAGAACGCATTGAAATTATTATAGACTACGCCCAAAGCTTTGAGGACGTCACCGATGAGGAAATCGTCGCCCTTTTTAAGCGGTCCAATAAAGTGAAAAACTCTCTGGAATCTCTGCAGGCCGCATAGTAAAACGAGAGCGCTTCATGGTTTACTTCAAAATTCCACTATAGGGCAAGATCGTTGAGTTTGAGCGCGTGTGTACTGCCTATGAGGAGGGTAAGATGTTCAGTTGGTCTGGCGAACTCTCCTCGCATGGATGTACGGACAATCATATATTCATCCTGGAAGAAACGGCAAACGGCAATACGCTATTCAAACAGGAAGACGGGATTCATGGAAGCTATAGCAAACTCATGAATTTTCTCAGTAAGATCCACATGAAATCCATGTACGAAAAATTCAACAGGCAACTCAAGGAACGGGTGGAATCTATGCATCCCAGTTAATCCCTTCCGGCCAAACCTCTATCCCCATTAATGAAAAAACAACTGTCTTTAACAATCAAATCATGTACAACCCTTCCAAGTATTTAATCGCCTGTTTCGCACTCTTGTTTATGGGCGTATGCAGTACTACCTCAACCATGCAAGCCCAGGAGAGGCCCGGTCTAAAGGAGGATTATTCGCTGCGAAAGAATCACCTGAGCTTCGATCCGATACTACCCCTGTTTGACACCTGGCAGTTGCAATACGAACGTCCTGTACTGCCCAGGGTATCGGTATCACTCACGGCCGGATATAAATTTTCATCGGGCATTCTCAATACCGACGAAATATCCATCGGGGATTTTCAAATGAATGAATTCGGAGTTTCCGGAGTCAAACTCATCACCGAGGTCCGATGGTACTTGAACCCCAATGATAGCGGTATTTTTGGCTTCTATACCGGAGTGTATTACCGGTATCAGGGGCGCTCAGGGGACATAGCAGGGGATTACACGGATAACTTAGGAGAAGTTCAGTCAGATCCTCATGGATACCGACCTGCGCACGTCAAACTGGGGCCTGGAAATCGGGTATAAAATGAATCTGGGAAAAGGATTCTTCATAGACTTTCTCATTGCCGGACCGGGTCTTAGCCATAATCGACTGGAGCTTACCGAGGTTAACCCCGTGCCTCAGGAGTTCTATGACGACATTAACGATAGCCTGGAAGATTTTGGGATTCCGCGACTCCTCGGAGATAATATTGAGGTCAGCGCCAATCAAAGAACCAACTACACCTCCATCGCCTTTCGCTATGGTATCAAGATCGGGCACGCTTTCTGAGCCCCATCTCCGTAATGAGCTGTTAAGACTGTAGTCAAAGAAACAGTATTCGTTCATTCTTGGAAGCAGGCCTGATTCGATCAGCGTTGCACCACCCTCAATCAAGTAAGAGGGAACCAATAGGATTCTTGCTTAGCCGGTATACGCTCTATTGCACGCTATGTTTGACACCCACCCCGTAATGAAGGCCCGGGTCTAAACCTTAGCTTAGGGTTTGAAATTATTAAGACGTTCACACTTCTTTTGAGAATCAAAGACATTTCACCGCCAGCCGCTCGGTAAGGGCAAGTGCGGTCAGCACGGAATTGGCATGGCTCGAGGTTGGAAATACGGCTGCTCCGGCCACCCAGACATTATCAGTTCCCCATACCCTGCAATCCGTGTCGACAACCCCATCTTCCGCAATTTCCGACATCCGCATGCCTCCGCAGTGGTGATTGGTATCGCGGAATTTCTTGAGAATCTCGGGATTCTTCTGCTGTATTTCGTCTTCAATCTGGATTTCTCCGAGGCCCCGGTTTTGCAAATACGTATTCAACTCTTTCATCAAGGTATGTACTGCCTCAATTTCCTGCCCGCTCCAATTCCAGTCGACCTGAATTTTGAGCAGGCCATTGTCGAGCAAGGTATCCTCGGAAATGGTAATTCGGGATTTGGCATACGGAATCTGCTCGACCTGCAGGTAGACATGGATTCCCTTGTCGAATGCCTCGTGTATCCTGCGATACAGCAGCAGTTTCCTGGCGAATGAGAATAAGTAACCCCGTATGCTGAACAAGTCCTTTATAGAACGCAACCCACGAGGGATATTACGGAGTTTGAGCATGCCCGGGATCAGCGATTTGAAATGCTCTATACGCTGCTGATGAACCGATTCATGCATAAAGGTGGCCACAGCCCCATTCAGCAGTTTTTCCCTGTGCTTTGTCTTGAGCTTGAGTTTAGGTTCTACTTTGACACCCTTGTAAATCCTGCGCTCGAAGGAGCTGCGGTATTTTTCCTCATCCTTCAGTATAAAACGTCCTCCAACTCCTCCCAGATGATCGTGGAAGTACTGGCCTATGTTCCGGTTCATCTTCCAAGGGACGTCCTGAAGGGCCTGGGTCGACAGGAAAAACTGTGCAATGGCTAGAGTTCCCGCCGCAAATACATATTTATTCGCCCGTATGCGAATGGTTCTGCCTTCTGAGGTCCTGCAAATCATACCCGTGGCCTTCCTGCCTTCAAACTCAAGACCGCAAGCGGTAGTGTTCGTTATGATTCGCGTCTTGTGAGACTTAACTTCTTTCCTGAAATAGGCCGAAAAATCCAGGTCCTTACGCCTCAGCCTGTAGGTATAATAACTCTCGATGGCTTCTTTGGGTTGGGATTCGTTCTCAAAGATACTATCGAAAGAGTTTGTACTGATCAGCTCTGACAGCCCGAGCCTGCGGTAGACTTCACCGTAGTAATGCTTGATTTCCGAATAGGAGATGGGCCATGGGGATCCGTCGGCTTCGAAATCGCTGTATTCAAATTCTGCCAGGAGCCCGCCCCAATAAGGACTGGTTCCTCCTAGTCCGGAAAACCGGCCGTGATGAGTGCCGACATGAGGCATTCCAATGCTTTGGGAATCACTGAAATTGGGCCCGTTCGTAGATATCCTGTTTCCGGATTCGACCAGGAAAATCTGCCGGCCGGGATTTATGCTAATGAGCCTCGAGGCGAGATACAACCCCAGAGTTCCTGCCCCAACAATCAACACATCTGTTTCTATGCCATCGGAAACTCGCTTAACGTCATTACCGTCAAGTACCATTCAATTATTCTAGGTGAAACACTAAGTACTGCCCTATGGATAACGTCCTGACAAAAAGGGGGGATTCGCCACTGAATGCACAGGGGCATAACAGGAATCTACACAGTTATTCCAGCAGTATACGGGACTAAAGTAAAAAAAACAACAAGTACATATGGGTAACACCCTTAAACTTCACAATGGTTTTACATTGATCGGCGCAGAGTTATTAGGGATAACCGGTGAAATATGTCCAGGAATTACCACCTGCTAACCACGGGCACCTCGGTTCGATCGTTGGGATCATCCCTGGGATCTATGGCTACATTGGCACTAACCGATACCCTTATGGGAACTCCGGCTTCCTTTAAGCACAAATCCGTGTTGTTGTCGTTATCGCCCAGATCGGCCAACAGAAAAGGCCTTACCGCAACGGTATCCTTGCCTTGAACCATAAGCACTTCAAACTTGTTGACCTCGGCAGGGCCCAATTCCTCGCCATTCAGGGCCCGTACACCACCAGACCACACCGCCTTAACCACCATAGTAGTTTCTTCCCTGGGACAATCACAACCATCCACTTACTCGACGTAAGGATAGTCATCCGAAAGCGTAAAGTATTCCGCATAGCTCAATACGGGTCCTGCCTCCAGGGGAATGACTTCGATTACCTGCCCTTTTTAATTCTGTCCAGCACGACTCATTAAATCACCCACTAAACGAATGGAAGCAGGCTGGTTTTCGGGATAATCCCCGTACTCCCCGATCAGGAGAACCGTTCGTAATTCAAAGGCTTCGTTAGCGGGCTTCAGGGTCGCATCAGCGGGAAAATAAACAGAGCCATCTGCTGTGGTCACCTCAAAATCAGAGGCATCGATGGATGAAGAATCCAATTCCTGTGAGAATACGATGGGCATACCATCTGCACCGGGTGCCTTACGGGATAGAACTACAGCCCTTCGTGGTAAATCGTTATCAAGACCGAAAAAAGCCGTAAGCATCTTTGCTTCCCGAGTCTTTTCAACTTCTGGTATCGCCTCGGATTCAACGATTCTTAAGGACTTGCAGCTGGCTAAAAGTACAAGGGCAAGAAAAAGGAATCCTGTTCTAGCATTTCTCATAATGGGTGGCTACGATTTGACCCGAAAAATAAATTCGAAGGGTGGTTCTTTACAGGTCATACTCTGTAAAGCATTCGTTAAGAAATCTCAAGCACTATGCATAATCGGCGAATGCACTGGGTAAAAATGAACACTCCTATCATCCTGGCCCCTGGATGTAGCTTCTTTACCTTTAGAACTTATTTCGTCTGGTGTCCCTAACTTGTTAAGCGGAATTCACCTCCTATTCCAACCATGAAAAACCAGGTTCTCGCGCTTATCGTAATCGCCCAGCTCTCGGCGACCTCGCTCTGGTTCTCGGGCAATCCGGTATACCAGGTCCTGCAGTCCGAACTGCATCTCAACTACGACATCACCGCTTCCCTGACCATAGCCGTTCAACTGGGCTTCATTCTGGGGACCCTGGTCTACTCGATTGGTATGATCCCAGACCGCTACTCCCCTGCCCGGGTATTCTTCGTATCCGCCATACTCGCCTCGGCTGCGAATGCCTCCATCTTGCTGTTCAAGGCCTATGAAGGCCTGTTCCTTTCCAGATTCCTGGTAGGCTTCTTCCTCGCCGGTATCTACCCGGTGGGTATGAAGATCGTAACCGACTGGAATCAGCAGGGTGTGGGCCGGGCACTGGGATACCTGGTCGGGGCTTTGGTGCTGGGTACGGCCCTGCCTCATTTTATCAATAGCCAATCTATGCTGGTTTCCTGGCGCACAGTAATTGGTATTACCAGTACCATGGCGGTCCTGGCCGGTGTAATCGTACTATTCTTAGTGGGAGACGGGCCTTTTCGACAGAAATCGGCGGCTTTCGACCCGCAGGTTTTCCGAATAATACTAGGGAATCGCAACATCCGGGACGCCGCCCTGGGATATTTCGGACACATGTGGGAGCTTTATGCCTTCTGGGCACTGATACCCGTTATCATACGAGCATATAACCTTCGACAGGGTTTGGAACTCGATGTCTCCCTCTGGTCTTTTTTCGTCATAGGAATTGGGGCCCTGGGTTGTGTAACGGGTGGAAATCTCTCGGTACGTGCAGGCAGTGCTCGGGTCGCCTTCGTCGCCATGCTGATATCCGGCCTCTGTTGCATACTGACTTTGCTTTCGTTCTCCTTTCCGCCATTTCTGTTCCTTACTTTTCTGCTAATCTGGGGATTTACGGTAATTATGGACAGCGCCCAGTTCTCCTCCCTGGTCGCCCAGTATTCCGAGAAACAGTACCTGGGGAGCGCCCTCACTATCGTCACCAGTCTGGGTTTCGCCACCACCATTGTCAGCATACGTATTATGGACTGGTTACTTCGAGGAGGGGAAAATTATTACTGGGTACTGGCACTGGGTCCCCTACTCGCCCTGATTCCGATGGGGCGCATGGCGTTTTCCCACTTCACCCGCATCCGTTAGTTGTTTACCCTGTCAACTGCTTCACAACAAATGCCCGAACAAGCAGGCTGACATAATATTTCGTAACTTCATTGTTGGCAGTGACTTAACCGCACTGCGACCCTAACCTTGAACGTAAATGAATAAAGTCATGAAATACTTCCTGGGAGTTTTTTGCCTGTTGCTAATGATCTCCTGTGATTCCATGGATCGCAGTAAGGAACCCAATTATCCCCTTAAGGGAACCTGGAAACTGACCGGATATTATCTGGTGGATTCCGAAACCGGGGACACCATACTGACGGAAGATCGACAGCAGTACAAGATGTTTAGTGAGAAGCACGTGGTCTGGACCAATTCCATGCTGGGAGACTCCCTGGACCTTTATGGCATGGGTACTTATCGTATGGAATCGGACACCTTGTACGAGGAGATATTTACTTCTGCACTCCCGATTAGGGAATTCTTCTCGGAGAACCCGAGTTTCGTCATTCCGATCGACTATGCCGACAGTACCTTTACTCAGGTAATTTCGGATTCCACGGAAATCCGGGTGGTGGAGACCTATGTAAGGATCGAATAAGCCCTCTTCTGCTTACTGGAAATCCGGCTATTAGTAGTATTTAAAACTTGATCTGATACATCAGGACTAGCAGGCTTCTGCGCTCATCCGAGATACGCGTATCGCTGTCGAACACGGACCAGTTCTGAAGGCCAAGCGTCAGGCGGGAATTGTTTTCCCTCATTAAATAATGGATTCCCAACTCGAAAAAATGTGCAGGCTCATCAAGCGCATCCAGATCGGAGTACTGGTACTGTACAAAAGGTTGTATTCCCCGCTGTCCGTCCTCGTCATTGGAAAACTCCCGATAATACCCCAATTGGGCCAGCAGTATCTGACCCGATCCACTTGCTGCGAAGGCTGTACCCGGTCCGTTCAGGCCAGCCGATGCATCGACTCCGGTGGCAATACCGTTAATGCCGATAAACCGCAGGTAATTCGGCCCGATGTCGTGGTCGAAGTAGGCCCCGTAAAAGGTCAGTGATTGGTTATTTTTTAGTTTGCTTTCATAGTAAAGGTCTACAGCATAGGAAAATGCCGAATAAACCTGGGTGTCGCCCTGGGGGCCGAGGGTGGCCGATGCCCTGCTTTCCGAAGAGAACCCCAGCCCGAGATTCAACAGCTTCCTGCGACCGTAATATGTACCCCGACTGAAGGCATTTGACTCCTCGGGATCGAGAAACTGATACGCGGCATAGCCCGAGGTGTAGACATTCTGAGGGTCGTTAAACAGTACCGCCTCCGGGCCCAACTGACCGATTTCGTCCTTGAAATTCGGCTTGGACACCACCAGTTTGTACTGAAGCCGGTCCATAAGGCCGTGTAACCCTACTGAAAACTTTCGGAATCGCTGATCGTGGTTATTGAGGTAGGGATTGGATGCGAAATTGACGTCTAGACCGAAGGCATTGCTGGCCGAAGGGCCCGCGTACCTGCTAAGACCCGTAAGTAACGTTTTTCCGGCGGTAAGGGTGCCCCAATCCGCGAAATGGTAGTTAAAAAACAGATCGAGCAGGGTAATCTCCAGGGAAGATTCCCGGGTATTGAAGTTGTTATTACCCACCACCAGGTAATAGTCGAATTGTTCCGATATCCTGCCTCTTATTCCGAATCGATATCTCCTTACGGATATGTCCCATACCCGATCGACGGGGTTCTCACCAATCAGGGTGCCCGGGTTCATATGGGAGTACCTGCCCCAGATTTGGGCATACCCATGAACCTTGAGCGAAGGCCAGGATTTATCCGCCGGGGTGTATTCGACCTGGGCCACAGATGGGGAAATGGTAAAGAGGAGTAAGAGGCATGCCAGGAAAAGTCGAACGGGTCTCGAACGGTCAGGCTTCCCGGGGTCCAATGGGTTGGGAATAGGGTATAGCACTCGATAGGATATTATTTCTTATAGTCGGCCAAACTTGCCAGAAACCCCTTGAACAGGACGGGCAAGACAACCCACTGTAATGCGGTAAAACCAGCACAAACGTAGGACAGAAAATATTGCTGGCAATACGAATCGCCGGATAAAGTCGGATCGGTTTGAACCCGCACTATATCCAGAAAGCCCTTATTTTAGGCCTATGGATAAAATGGACCCGCAACTTAAGGTGGGACTGGCCCAGATCGCACCGGTCTGGCTTAATAAGGAGAAAACACTGGACCGAATCTCAGACACGCTCTCGGATGCCGCTGCAACAGGGTGTGAGCTCGTGGTTTTGGGAGAAGGCCTGCTTCCCGGTTATCCCTTTTGGCTATCCCTTACGGGTGGAGCCGAATTTGACTCAGGCGTGCAGAAGGAAATGCATGCGCATTACCTGCGAAATGCCATCCGGATCGAAAAAGGAGAACTGGATCCGATCTGCCAAAAGGCCCGAGAACACGGCATGGCTATTTACCTCGGCATCATTGAACGCCCTGCTGATCGAGGTGGTCACAGCTTGTATTGTTCACTGGTATATATCGATCCCGATGGGTAGATTCAGTGGGTTCACCGCAAACTACAGCCCACTTATGAAGAACGCCTCAGCTGGTCCCCGGGGGACGGCCACGGACTAAAGGTACACCCGCTCAAGGCCTTTACTTTAGGAGGACTGAATTGCTGGGAGAACTGGATGCCACTGGCCCGGACAGCGCTTTACGGACTGGGAGAAAACCTGCACATAGTCGTCTGGCCGGGGTCCGACTACAACACGCGTGATATCACCCGCTTTATTGCCCGGGAATCCCGCTCATACGTGATCTCCGTGTCAGGCCTGATGCAAACTGAGGACTTCCCAGAGGGTACGCCCCACCTCGAAAAGATACTGGAAAAGGCACCGCAAGTGCTGGCCAATGGAGGTTCCTGCATCGCGGGCCCCCACGGCGAATGGATACTCCCACCAGCTATCGGAAAAGACGGCCTGCTGGCAGCAGAACTGGATTACAACCAAGTATTGGAGGAACGACAGAATTTCGATCCCTCAGGCCATTATTCGAGACCGGATGTGACTCGGCTAAGGGTAAACCGGCAACGGCAATCCGTATTACGCATTGAAGATTAACCCGATTCTTGCTTTCTTTGATATCGACAGCAGCCGACCAGGCGTAACAAAAACGACCAAAAAGGTACTAACACGACGGTAATCGGTACATGGGAAGCGCTCTTGTAACGGATATTTCGATCACGATCCACCCGGGCCTGGTTACCCTAACTAACTTTTAACCAACGATTATGAACTACATCGCACTCGCTTTTAAAGGGAAACCTGACGCCTGGAGATACATACTCGGCTTCTTTGTGGTTATAGGATTCTGGCAGATCGTAGGCGCCATCCCGCTAATGTATTTCGTATTCACGAATATGGAGAACTTCGGATCGGCCGCACCGGGTCTTGCAGAAATGGCCGAATTCTTTGGAGCCAATCAGTTCTTTGTCCTGCTGATGGTTTCCTTCGTAGTGGGATTCATTGCCCTGCTGGCCTATAATAAATGGGTTCACAGGCAAAAGCTCCTCCACCTGACCACGACCCGCGCCCGGACGGACTGGGGACGGTTTTTCTTCGCCTTTTTCTTTACCATGGCGCTGATCATTGCCTATACGGCCGTTGGCGTCTACCTCAACCCTGACGATTACGTATGGAATTTCGAACTCCAGCCTTTCCTAATCCTCGCTGCCATTTCCATTGTATTGGTCCCCTTACAGACCAGTTTCGAAGAATACTTCTTCCGGGGCTATCTGATGCAGGGGATTGGCTCTATCTCGAAATCTCCATGGGTAGCACTGATCACCACCTCGGTCATGTTCGGCCTGCTACATATATTCAATCCTGAAATCGAGAAAATTGGTTATCAGATGCTAGTCATTTATATCGGCATGGGGCTGATGTTCGGTATCATCACCCTGCTCGATGAGGGCCTTGAACTGGCACTGGGTATGCACGCAGCCAACAACCTGACCATCGCCCTCCTGGTCACCGCCGACTGGACCGCCTTTCAGACCGACAGCATCTACAAGAGCTTTGCCGAACCCGTGTTCAGCGAAAGCCTGATGGTCTTCGGTGTCAATTTCACCCTGATGCTGCTCGTATTTGGTCTTCGCTACCGCTGGAAGGGATGGAAGGATAAGCTCTTTGGAAGAGTGGAAGTTCCCTAACAAATCGAAGAAGGACAGGGATAGGTCTGGGAATACGAAACTTTCCAATCCGCAATAAGTATAAAATCCTTCGGGCAAGCTGAAGACATGAAATACAAAAGCCTCCAACTCCTCATATCGGCTGTAGTAGTTGTCTTGGCCAGCCTGGCCTATGGCGTATATCCGGAAAAATCCATGCCCTACCTGTTCGGTTTCGAAGTTTACGACAGGGAACTCAAGAATATCCTGAGGGCCGTAATGGGCCTCTACCTGGGGTTCGCTGGTTATTGGATGATGGGATTACGCAATCCAGCTCACTGGCGAGCCGCAACACGCTCCAACGTGATCTTCATGGGAGGATTGGGCGCAGGACGAGCAATCAGCCTGCTTGCGGATGGTATCTCTCCTCAATATTCCATTGGGATGATACTGGAATTCGGCATGATGGCCTGGGGTATTCGCAATCTCGGGGCTTATCCGAATTCATCTTGTTCATAACGAATTCCGCTCTACTCTACCACCCTTTTGGGTTCTGCCTATCTTTAGGGACGCATTATGTGAATTATGGCAGAAGAAGCGAATAACACCATAGAATCCATAGTAAAGTCGGGGCCACTGGAGGACCTGCAGGTGTTCCAGGTCAGTGAGTTCTACATGGAGCTAGAGGAAGAAGGAATCTTTATCGTTGACGGCGGCCTGGAACTGAGGTTCCCCGGAGGTACGATAAGTGCGGGTTTTGATCTCGAACGCAGAATGTTCCAGATAATAGACAAACCCTTTAAGGAGGCCTTCCCTCAGGATTTTTTCTACGAACTGGGTAATGATTCCCTGGAGGAGCTTAGACGGTTCAGCGGACAACGTCCGACTCAAACTTCAGTTTCGACCATCCCCATCGAGGTCATCGTCGATTGGACCATGGCTACGGAAAAGGAGCACATGCCCGTTGAGCTCCTCCTGGAATTCAATGGGAACGAAACCCTTCATTTCGCTCTGGTACGCTACGATTTCGATGAGGAAACCGGACCCAGCAATTACGCCTACCATCCCGAAGGAGGCATACTTATCGCGCACAAGGCTCCCGTAGCAATCACCCGGGAAGAACACTGATTTAATTTGAGATACACCCATGAGTTCCATACAGAAAGAAAGCCTGACTGAGATTCTTGACGCATACAGCACACGATATGGTCTTGAAGAGAGTGAAATGATCGATAAGACCTATGCCTTCATAGCCTCTACTACCAACTGGTTTAGCAAATCCAATCTCCCGGGACAAATTACGGCTTCGGCCGTACCGTATAAGCCTGAATCCCTGGAAATTCTCTTCATATGGCACGATAAACTGCAGCGCTGGCTGCAACCCGGCGGCCATGTGGAGCCCGAGGACTTGTCACTCTATGCTGCTGCACAAAGGGAGTTGTTGGAAGAAACCAAGATTCCGCCGGCCTCCCTGCGAATGGCAGAAAAGGAAAGGGCAATCGACCTCGATATACACGCCATACCGGCCAGGGGAATGCATCCTGAACACTGGCATTACGACTTTCGATTCCTATTTGAATTGGACCCGGCCATTGACATTCCGGTAAAGCATAGTTGGATCGGCCTGGAAGAGCTCCTGGAAACATCCGACGGATCCATAGCCCGTTATGCCCCTAAGCTGAAGGAGATCGTACCGGGTCTCAGGTCATAGTACTTCGAATTGGGTTACCCGTTCCTTTGCCATACATCTCACCCGGACTCAATAATTGCTATATTCGATTTCCTATGAAACGATTATACTTCAAATCACTGCTCACCATTGGGCTCACGCTATCTTTATGTAGCCTGATTGCTCAGGAATTCTCCCATCTTCAATACCGCAACCTCGGTCCCTACAGAGGTGGACGAGTCACTACCGTGGCCGGGACAGCAGCGGCTCCTTCGACTTTTTACCTCGGGGCTACCGGAGGTGGGGTCTGGAAGACCACGGATTACGGACATAACTGGAAAAATGTTTCAGACGGCTTCTTTGCTACTCCTTCGATTGGCGCCATAGGCGTGTCGGAGAGCGATCCGAATATCCTCTATGTAGGTACCGGATCGGATGGTCTTCGCAGCAATGTGATCGAAGGCCGGGGGATGTACAAATCCATCGACGGGGGCGAGAACTGGAACTTTATTGGTTTAAAGGAGGTGGGACAAATCGGAGCAGTCCGCATACATCCGGGCAATCACAATATCGTATATGTGGCCGCTATAGGTAAGGCCTTTGAGCCCAATAGCGAAAGGGGAATTTACAAGACCACCAACGGGGGCAAATCCTGGAAAAAGATCCTTTACGTATCCGAGCAGACGGGATTCTCCAACCTGGAATTCCTTCCTTCCAATCCGGAAATCCTCTTCGCATCGGCCTGGAAAGCAGAACGGAAACCCTGGACCATAATCAGTGGTGGGAGTCCGGAAGAGGGCGGTGTTTATAAATCCGTAGACGGAGGGGAAACCTGGGAAAAAATTCAGAAGGGCCTTCCTCAGGAACTCATCGGCAAGATCGATCTAGCCGTCTGTCCCTCCGATACACGTATTGTTTACGCCCTGGTGGAGGCACCGGGTGAACAGGGGGGATTGTACAAATCTGTCGACCAGGGTGCCAGTTACCAACAAGTCAGCAACTACAGCGGCATCCGGACACGTCCCTTTTACTATACCAACATTCGGGTGAGCCCGAGGGATTCCGATATCATTTATTCCCTGGCTACCGGCTATTACAAATCGGAAGACGGCGGCAAGAACTGGAGACGCGTCTCCTCGCCCCACGGAGATAACCACGACATGTGGATCAATCCCGACAATCCGGACCTGTTCATTCAGGCCAATGATGGGGGAGCGAATATCACTTTGGACGGAGGGGCCACCTGGTCGACTCAGTTTAATCAGCCTACGGCCGAGATCTATCAGGTCGAGGTAGACGACCAGTACCCCTACTGGCTGTACGGCGGACAACAGGACAATTATTCCACCATAGCCGCACCCAGCCAGGCTCCGTATGGAATACAGCAACCCGGTACGGGCTACATCATCAATACCGGCGGGTGCGAAACAGGTCCCGCAGTACCCAAGCCAGGGGATCCCGATATCGTCTATTCCAATTGCAAAGGAAGATTCGGGGTGTACAATAAGAAAAACGGTACGGAAATGCAGTACTATGTCGGGGCGGGCAATATGTACGGACACAATCCCAGGGACCTGACATACCGTTTCCAGCGGGTGTCACCCATACACGTTTCTCCTCATAATCCCAATGTGGTGTACCACTGCAGTCAGTATGTTCACAGAAGCACGGATGATGGTAAGACCTGGGAAACCATTTCCCCGGACCTGACAGCCTTCGAAGCCGACAAGCAAGTGATCTCAGGTGCCCCCATCACCCGGGACGTCACCGGAGAGGAATTCTACAGCACCATCTACGCCATACGGGAGTCCCCGGTTCAGCCAGGAGTTATCTGGGTGGGGGCCAATGATGGCCCGGTACATGTCACCCGGGATGGAGGCAAGTCATGGAACGACGTCACCCCACGCCGACTGCCCGATGGGGGTCGCGTAGATGCCGTAGAGCCCTCTCCCCATGATCCCGCAAAGGCCTATATCAGCGTGTTGCGCTATCAACTGGGAGATACCCGACCCTACATCTACAGGACGGAGGACTATGGTGCCAGCTGGGAGTTACTTACCCCCGGGGACAATGGCATACCGGAAGATTATCCTACCCGCGTGGTCAGGGAAGACCCCGTCAGGGAAGGCCTGTTGTTTGCGGGTACGGAATACGGCCTCTTCGTATCCTTTGACGACGGCGAGCAGTGGAAACCCCTTCAGCAAAACCTGCCCGTTACTCCCGTGACCGACCTGAAGATACACAGGGACGACATCGCCTTGTCCACCATGGGAAGAGGCTTCTGGGTACTGGACGACATCAGTTCCCTGAGGCAATGGTCCGAATCCGATGTCCATAGATCCCGGCTGTTCGCCCCTGCCGAGACTTATAGATACCGTATGCCTTCCGGAGCCTATCGCAGCAGCATGCCAGACTACCCCAGAGCCTCGGTAAAGATCGACTATTACCTGCCCGGCAAGCCCGAGGAGGCCCTGACGCTGGACATACGAAACTCTTCAGGTGAACTGGTGTACAAAGCCCTTGGCCAGGAAAGAAAAAGAGCAAGCCGAACTCAGGTCGAACGCAACATGGCCACTGAAGAGGTTCGCTACCTCACGAATAACCGGCTTACCGGCGAAAAGGGGTGGAACCGATTCGAATGGACCCTGGAGCGATTCGGTCCCTGGAACCCCAATGCATCTAGAAGCTATAGGAACGGACCGATGGTACCTCCGGGCACCTACACCATCACACTGAGTTCAGGGGACTGGAGCCAGTCAAAGGAAGTCGTGCTCAAGATGGATCCCAGACAGGCCGAGACAGGTGTCAGGCTGGAGGATCTCCAGGCTCAGGAAGAGCTTCAACTGCAAGTACTGGAGCTATGGGAACGTGCCCTGAAGCTGGAAGTACGCCTGGAGAAGGAGATGGACAAGCTGAATGCTAAGGAGCAGTCGGAGAAAATCGCCTCGATCAAAAAGAAGTTGTCGGCCCTCGAAACGGCCGAAGGCATCTATATGCAGCCCATGCTCAAGGATCAGATTTCCTATCTGTATTCCATGCTGAATCGGGCCGACCAGAGACCCGGTAAGGATGCCTATGACCGTTATGCGGAACTGAACAGGCAGCTTCGTTCGATGGAGTCGGATGCTCCCTGATCATAGATCAACGGTCCCTTTGTTCTGCAGCAATCCGGAGTATAACATTGCCCGACTTGTGCCCGGCCTCGACGTATTGATGGGCTTCCCGGATTTCTTCCAGGGAATAGGTACGGTCAATCACCGCCTGGAGCTCGCCTTTGACCGCCAAATGCCCCAGGATTTTCAGGTCTTCGGGACCGGTTTTAGCTACCCCGCTAATGATTTTGATACCCCGGCTCAAGCTCGGGCCTAACCCCTGTATCATCTCCTTAAACAGGCCGGCTCCGATAATAAAGAATCCCTTAGGTTTAAGAAGGCGGGATAAGCGGACTACCGAACTCTTGTTGACGGTTTCAAAGATCACATCGAAGCGGTCCTCTATTTCGTAAACATCCTCCTTGGTGTAATCAACGACCTTTTCCGCACCCAGAGACCTTACCAAATCGGCGTTGCTCTCACTACAGACTGCCGTAACCCGAGCCCCATAGTGTCGGGAAATTTGTATGGCCGAGGTCCCCACGGCTCCTGAGGCCCCATAGATCAGGATATCCTTGCCTTTGAGTTCGACCTGCCGGAGAAAGTGCAGTGCTGTATGCCCTCCGAATACCAAAGCTGCCACTTCCTCATGTCCCAATTCCACGGGTTTATGGGTGACGGATCCATCGGATGGCATCACCAGGAACTCCGCATGGGCACCCATTTTCTCATCCGATAAGCCGACGACAGCGTCCCCGACCTTAAAGTTGTTCACACCGGAACCCACGGACTCTACAACGCCGGAGAATACGGAACCCAGGACCCTTATATTCGGTTTAAAAAGACCAAAGAACAAACGGACCAGGAAGGGTTCGGCCTTCCGGAGCCTCCAGTCGCCTGAGTTCACCGTGGAAGCCACTACCCGGACGAGGATTTGACCAGTGCCGGTTTTGGGCTTGGGAATATCTTCGATCCCCAGAACGGAAGGGGGGGCCGTATCGGTAATAGGTTGCGGCTTTCATACTGTAAATGTAGTACTTATAACCAATGGGTGGGATGGGCTATGTCTGTGTCTCCGGGCTCCTTACTTCGCCCTATTCCTATCGATTTCCTGCAGGATTTCATTTGTAGTTTCCAGAAATGGCCGGTAGAATTCCTGTTCCAGTGATCTCGAGAATACCACAAAGAGTATAAGGATATTCTCGTACCGGGTCGATTTCAGCAATTCCAGATTACTTTGTAATTGCCTCTGCTGTGGAAGACCAACGGTCAAGGGGTGCTCACTGAAATCAAAAACCGTACGCAGGCTGAAATCGGAGGATTGCCTGAACAGATCGTAAATCGCCTCAGACTGCTCGGAAACGTTCTGTTCCTGACCCTTAACACTTTCCAATTGCGCCAGCCAATTGGTCAGGTCGACCCTGAGTTTACGGTCGGACAAATCCTTGAGACTCCCTGAATTAATCATTTCGGTCAGTACCGACGTATTGGGCTTATAAGAGACTTCGTAAGCGAAAGCCCGAAAATTCAAGCGTGCGAACTCTGCCTCGCTGAGTTTAGTAGTATCCTGTTTAATGGCGCTCAGTATGGCTGTTGCTGACTCATAGTTAGAGTGGTTCACCCGGATAAGTTCTTCGATCTTTAGTTTGTTGACCTCGAATTCACTCCTAAGGCCGGACAGGTACACCTGCTCTTTTGTCTGAAGGCTTCTACCTTGTTGGTAATTGTTAATGGCCAGGGCAATCAGTATGCCTATAACCACCAACACAATCTCACCCAGCGCATATGTCAGATAGGAACCAATCCTTCCTTCCTTCTTTCCATAGGGACCGACGAATGCTCCTGAACAGTTTCACCATAGCATCTGGAATTCCTTCCCCGGCAAGAAAAGAAAAAACCCGGAAGCATCCGGGTTTCGTCTAATAATTTTAGGACATAAACCTAATTGGCCCCTATTTCCGAGGCCCTTTTGAAGGCGGCGAAAGCGGCTTCTTTGATCAGTTCATTGACATTGTTATCTTCCATCGAATCCAGGGCAGCCTCCGTGGTACCCCCTTTGGAGGCCACGCGGTTCATCCAGGATTCCGGTGACATATCCGACTCATCCAGCAGTTTGATGGCACCGCTAAACGTATTCGATACCAGAGTCTTGGCATCTTCCTTATCGAATCCCATCTGTATAGCCGCTTCGATCATGCTCTGCATGAAATAGAAAACATAGGCCGGGCCGCTTCCGGATATACCGGTGGAGGCATCGATAAAGCGCTCGTTGTTCACTTTCAGGGCTGTCCCCGTAGCAGCCAGAAGGTCAGAAACCAGGGACTCCTCAAGTCGGCTTACTTCGGGGGAAGTCATGAATGAGGTGACTCCTTCCCCCACCTGTGCGGGTAGGTTGGGCATGGCCCGGACAATCTTCCTAAGGCCCGACCATTCCCGAAGTTCCCGTATGGTAGTTCCGGCCATGATGGAAACCAGTATTTGCTGCGGATTGGTATATTGAGCCATCTGTCTAAGCACGGCCTCGGCATGATAGGGTTTTACCGCCAGGAATATAAAATCCGCCAGGGGCACGCAATCCTCCATGTCCGAATACGTGTTAAGCCAGGGTTCGTCCTCGATTTGAGCCAGACGCTCCTTCGAGCTATCCAGCACCAATATGTCGCGTTCTTTAAGCAGGCCGGACTGGGACATGCCCTTTCCATAGGTAAATCCCATGTTGCCGGCTCCAATGATTAGGGTCTTCATAGTAGTGTTGGGTGATAAGGAATTAAACTATTCTTTGAGGTAAGCATTGTACATCCAATGGCGCTTCTCCAGGTTGAAAATCATCTGGTTGAGCATGTATTCGGTGCCGACATCTCCGGTATCCAAAGCGGATTCGAGGGTATCGAGCAACAATTCATGCAACGCCTCCAAATCAGTACGAATAGCCTTTACCATCTCGAAAGGCGTAATCTCTTTAGAACTTTCATCTATTTTGGATAACTGCAACATACGACTTGGAGTGCTGTTGGGCTTGAGTCCAAAAATTCGGATTCGCTCCGCCACGGTATCAATCTCTTCTGAGAAGAATTGGTACTCGTCTTCAAAAATCTCATGAAGTTCAAAGAATTCATCGCCTTCCACGTTCCAGTGAAAGTTTCGGAGCTTGTTGTACATCATCTGATAATTGGCCAAAAGTACTTTCAAACGAGAACCGACTTCTACGGCATCCAGTTTGGAGAATCCAAGCTTTTTAAAGGGCTTGTTAATGCGTTGTGTGTCTTTTTTGGTATTACTGGCAACAATTTGATCTGTTAACTCTGTCATTAAAAAGTATTTTTCGTCGGGTCCAATATGGATACCCGATCGGATTAGAAATTCGTTATGGGGGTGAGGCGGACAAGGGGTAAGAAAATAAGGCCTTAGGCCTAGAAAACTAATCGTTCTGATGATTTACCTGTCATACTTCCAATATACAGTTTCGAATCACAATGTCAATTTTTTAACAGTGTTTAACGAACCTCGATAATACCTCAAAAGCTGTCGGACGTAGCTAAGGGAGTGATGAGAAATTAGAGGCTCCCCGACGGAGAAAACCCTCCTACGGACTGTATCCCAAAATAGACCGCAAAAGCAGCCACAATGATTCCTAAAATGACAAAAAGCACGATCAGGTTGCCCCCCTTAAGAAATCCATCTTTCAAACTCGGGTCGTTTTGGTCCTGAACGGTGAGCAATGTCAATGCGGTGGCACAACCTACGCTCAGCATGCAGATGACGCCGATGATGTAAATAAGAGCGCTGTCTTCCATGTCTACTTCTGGTTTTTTACCGTTCGCAAGTAGACCCCAAATACCAATATCGATGGAACCCAGATACCCACGTATTGCCCTTCATTCTTCATTCCTGAAAACCAAAGAACTACTGAAAGCAACAGACTCAGAAAAGCGGAAAATAGGATGAAGTAATCGGCCTTATCAAACATGGGTACTTTTTGCAAAGATCGTTTTATTTTCATTTCCCTGCTTAGGGAGACTTCTTTTACCGTATGCTATAAGGGGGTCTGTTGTTGAAACCTTCCTACGACAAAATCATCCATATACGAGAATCCCGTTTCAGCCGTTAAAAAGGCAGTTGCTTTTCCGACTTATTCTTTTAGGATGGTCGGTTTTTAAGACATAGAAACAATGAAATTAAATAGATTGATCCCTCTAGTAGCAGGCATACTGTGCATTCAGGTCCTTACTGCCCAGAATGTGCGCGAATTCATCCAGAATGAGCAGCAGCTATTCTCCAATTCCGCTATGCTTCAACGCGATACCGAAGAATTAGCCTCCTTTAGGACGCTCGCACAGGAATTTCAGCTTACCCTGGACCAGGGCCGCTACAAAAAAGCAGAAAAACTAGCAAAAAAGTTGTCCGCAAGCATGAATCGCGAGATCGAGCAAACTCGTCAAAAGCTGGCCTTCGCGCGCAGGGAAGTAGGACAAAGCAGAACGGAACAGGGAACGAACATACGCGAAAACCGTCGCAATCGCAGTGGATTCTCCGGAAGAGCGGACGATGTACGGGACATGGCGCGTGACCGAAGGGATACCCGGGACGACCGGCGTGATACCCGGGACGATATCCTCGATGCCGCTGAAATTCAAAACCGGTACGACAACCAACAGACCTTATATGAACGGCTGAACATGGTTTCTTACAGTAGGATAACCCCGGATGTGAAACAAAACATTAAGGAAGGTATTATCCGAACGTTTATCAAAACCATGGAGGCCGACCTGAATGAAACTAAGGAAGAACTGCGAGAAGATCGGGGAGAACGTCGGGAAGATCGCAGGGAACGCCGGGACGACCGCAGAGAACGTCGCGAAGGATTTTAAAATTTTAGCACCCTTTTTCATTTTCAGGCCCCGGATTCCGGGGCTTTTTTGTTGTATGAACTAAAAAAACTGTCGATTATCCTGGTTATGAAGAACAGCCCGACGCCCTGAAACCTATCTTTACGGCCTAACCCAAATCCGGAATCCAGGAGCGGATTAAGCGCTGACCATCTCAGTCAAACAGGAGCGGATTCCCTCGGCCAGGAAAACTAGATAGGCATTAATCCCAAAATACGTTCAAATGAATGATATTGACGCCCTCAAAGCTTTTTTCAGCAAGCCGGAAAATGAGACCCGGGACGAAATCCCCAAAGGTTACTGCCCCAACTGCTGGGGAGTACAGGAATACGATCGACAGATACGAGACTTGTATAAAGACAAACAGATCGATGTAAACAACCACAAGGCCAACTATGCATTTATACAGGACTTTGTGGTTACTTACTTATCGGGTATCCACCTAAAAAAAGGCGACAACAGTTTCGAATGCCCTACCTGTCATGTCCGCTACACGGATGAGGAACTGAAAAAGAGCCACTAAAACTTTTTCACTTCCAAAAGGAGGCAGTCGGGGGTAACAAAAAAGGCACCGGATTCAGCCGATGCCCTGTTTCAGTAATTAGAATGGATTCTTTATCGAACGATCCCGCTATCCAGATCGATGGTAAACTCGGTCTGTCCGATGGTAATCAGCAGTTCGTTATCACTGCTAATGGTATACGGTGCTTCGAACTCATAAGCGCCATTCGGACCCGTTCCTTCGATGCTGATAGATCCGGCACCCCCGACCAGGTCGGTCGTTTGTTTATCGATCTGCACGCCGCTGAGCACCCAGGTCATGAGGAACGTACGCGTATTGGAATTCAGTGTGCTGTTCAAATTGTAGTTGGCCTCACCCGTTACACTAAATGGCTCTGAAGGCGCAATGAGGTTAGTAACTACTCCATTTGCTGTGTAGGTAGCCGTACTGGTGAAATTCGGCCCTGTGTAGTTGATCGTAGCTTCTGCATTACCCGTCAGACTTACGGGCACCAGCCCGTTACAGCTAAATAAGTATGAATAAACAAAACTGGCCTCAACGGTCCGGTCTCCGCTGGACTCATTAAATCTGTCTTCACCGCCATCAATTACTCCGCACTCGGCCCTATTCGCATTGGGCAGCGCCTTGTTGGCAGAAGGCAGCTCATTAATGCTGATCTCGGCAAATTCGTTGAGCACAGTCTTGATACCCCCCGTATCCTCGGACAGGGCTTCGGCGATCAAATCGGCTGCATCCTGGCTGCTGATTCCGCCTATGGAATCCGGGGTATCGTCATCGGAACATCCTATTGCCAGGGAGGCAACCAGGATTCCGGCCAGTAATGGGTAAAATTTCAGGGTCTTTTTCATGATGAATTACGGTTTAAATCTCAGTTTGAAGTTACTTTAATTTTCATCTTCGGCATTAAAACGATTTGAGAATAGTCTTGGTATGTGGAAAATTAACTTTCGATCAATGGCAGGACAAATAAGGAATGCTCCGCGACGAATCGATGTAAGGAACCTGTTTTTGATTGCGAAATCGGTGAATACCTCTGCCAGGTTCATTTCGAAGTACCCCGGATAAGTAGGGCAATTTGGAAATGACCTGAAGGCTTCATCAAAAACATATGTAACCCGTGTTACCGTCCTTGCGCACATTCCGGACTACTTTTAAGCGTTCTTGGCGGGCATTAGGCGAGCACGCGCATTCCGTCGTCATAAAAAAGAAATAACTTACCGTATCGAAGCTCAGCTTTTATGATCAAAGAACTCAACGAACACTACGGCCATATATTCGAAAGACCCTTGCTGGACGAGATTGTACAGGTAGGCACCTTCAAGGAAGTTCCGGCCGGATTTACCTTACTGGAAATCGGAGAGTACATACGATTTATGCCCCTACTCATTTCGGGCGCCATTAAAATTCTCAGAGAAGATAAGAATGGTGACGAACTCCTGTTGTACTACCTGGAGAAGGGGGAGACCTGCTCCATCACCGTAAACTGTTGCATTGGACAGGCCACCAGTGAGGTCAGGGCCATAGCGGAGACGGATACGCGAATGATCATGGTCCCCATCCGGAAAATAGACGAATGGTCGGCCCGTTATCGCAGTTGGAGGCAGTTCATCTTCAACAGCTATCACGAACGACTAACTGAGGTATTACAGACCCTGGACAGCGTAGCCTTCGATCGCCTGGACGAACGACTGGTGCATTACCTGCAGGAAAAGGCCCGGATAAACGAAAGCCTCACCCTGCACAGTACCCACCAAGAAATCGCATACGACCTGCACAGTTCCCGGGTCGTCATTTCCCGTCTGCTCAAGAAACTGGAAAAAATAGGCGATATCGAATTGCACCGGAATTATCTGGTACTGCAAGGCAGTTTAAGGGACTCCGTGGACTCTGATTCCGAGACCTTTCCAACCAAATAGAAATGATGCGCCGGTTGCTCCCTATCCCAAATTGGATGCCCTCCTACAAGAGGGAGTACCTGTCCGGAGACCTGATGGCAGGCATCACGGTGGGCATTATGCTCATCCCCCAGGGCATGGCCTATGCCATGATCGCAGGGCTTCCTCCCGTATTTGGTCTTTACGCCGCACTCATCCCACAGGTGATTTATGCATTTACTGGCACCTCCAGACAACTGGCCGTGGGTCCCGTGGCCATGGACTCCCTGCTGGTCGCCTCGGGGCTCGGCGCCCTTTCCCTAAGTGGACTGACCGAGTATATACAAATGGCCGTATTCCTTTCGCTGATCATGGGTGGATTCCAGTTTCTACTCGGCGTACTGCGAATGGGGTTCCTGGTTAATTTCCTCTCGCGCCCTGTGATCAGCGGCTTTACCTCTGCCGCCGCCGTAATCATAGGCCTAAGCCAACTCAAACACCTGCTGGGCACGGAAATAGCCCGCAGTAATAAGGTACATGTCTTGCTCTTCAATGCACTCGATACCCTGGGATCGACCCATCTGCTGACCCTCGGCATTGGCATAGGGGCCATCGCCCTGATCAAGGCGTTGAGATCCTGGAATAGAAGTATTCCGGGATCACTGATCGCCGTAGTCCTGGGCACCGTATTGGTATACTCCATGGATGGTTCGGACCTGGGAGTGGCCATAGTCGGGGAAGTCCCCGACGGCCTTCCCTCCTTCAGTCCGATAGTGGAGGGCTGGGAACGATTCTCCGAATTGGTTCCCATCGCCATTACCTTGGCTTTGGTGGCTTTTATGGAGGCCATCTCGGTCGCCAAAGCGATGGAAGAAAAGTACGGGACGAATCACGTGCGACCCAATCAGGAACTGGTTGCTCTCGGCATATCCAATATGCTGGGTTCGCTATTCCAGTCCTATCCCACCACTGGTGGTTTTTCACGTACGGCCGTAAACGATCAGGCAGGAGCACGAACTCCCCTTGCCCTACTGGTCAGTGCAGGGGTGGTAGCCGCCACCCTGCTATTTCTGACCCCGTTATTCCATTACCTGCCCAACGCTGTCCTGGCCGCCATCATTATGGTTGCGGTTTCGGGGCTGATCGACCTGTCCTATCCGAGGCAGTTATACCAGAATCGCAAGGACGAATTTCTGCTGTTGCTGTTTACTTTCGCTATAACCCTGTTTGTGGGCATAACCGAAGGCATTTTACTGGGCATACTCGTGTCCCTCTTGTTGCTGGTCTATCGTACTTCTCAGCCCCATATCGCAGTACTGGGGAAGATTCGGGGTACGGAATACTTCAGGAACGTGGATCGCTTTGCCGAAGATGTGGAGACTCATGACGGGATCTTGGCCTTCCGTTTTGATGCGCAAATCTATTTCGGAAATAAAGACTACTTCAAGAAAGAAATACTGGCTCTGGTAGATAACTACCCTACCACGCTCAAGACGATTATTCTGAATGCCGAGGCAATCAATTACCTGGATAGCAGCGGGGTATTCATGCTGCGGCAGCTCATCCGGGAACTGAAGGAGAAAGGCATACTCTTCTTACTGGCCAATCCCATAGGCCCCGTCAGGGACATACTGCATTCCAGCGGACTCATCGAGGACATCGGCCGAAAGCACGTTTATCCCAACATTCGCGAGGCGTACTCCCATGCCGTGCTTCAGACGGAGCGAACCGACATACAGGAGAAGGTAAGCCTACAGACGAAGAGTAAGTAGTTATTCAGTTAAACCACAGATAATCGGAACTTTAGATATTTGGTCTGCTTATGTAACCGCGGTCACCCTAAAGCTCCCCGTCAGCCCTTACTTTTACACTGCTTAATGATTCTACCATGAAAATTGAACAGATTTACACCGGTTGCCTGGCCCAGGGAGCCTATTACATCGAAAGCCAGGGCGAAGTCGCCATCATAGACCCCCTCAGGGAAGTACAGCCCTACATCGACCGTGCGGTGTCCGATAAGGCCCAGATCAAATATGTCTTCGAGACCCACTTCCATGCCGATTTCGTTTCCGGTCACCTGACACTGGCAAAGTCCACAGGTGCTCCCATCGTTTACGGTCCCACTGCCAATCCAAATTTCGAGGCCATCATAGCCACGGACGGGCAGGAATTCAAGCTGGGAAACATTACCATAGTAGCGCTGCATACCCCAGGGCATACCATTGAAAGCACCACCTACCTGCTCCGTGACGAGGACGGCAAAGACCACGCCATTTTCAGTGGAGACACCCTGTTTTTAGGAGATGTCGGACGGCCAGATCTCGCACAGAAAGCTGCGAGCATGACACAGGAGGAGCTGGCCGGACTGTTGTTCGACAGCCTGCGTGAGAAAATCATGCCCCTGGCAGACGAGGTAATCGTCTATCCCGCCCATGGAGCCGGTTCGGCCTGTGGAAAAAATATGATGAAGGAGACCGTGGATACCCTCGGTAATCAGAAGAAGATGAATTACGCCCTGCGTGCCGACATGTCGCGTGAGGAATTCATAAAAGAAGTGACCGATGGCCTACTGCCTCCCCCCCAGTACTTCCCCATGAACGTTAAGATGAACAAAGAAGGGTACGATGATATCGGCGACGTGATCGAGAGGGGAAGCGTGACCATGGACCCGGATACTTTCGAAAAGGCCGCCAATGAAACAGGGGCCATAGTACTGGACGTTCGCCATCAGGACGAATTTGCCAAGGGACACATCCCCCGTTCCATTTTTATAGGAATCGACGGCAGTTTCGCCCCTTGGGTGGGAGCCCTGATCACAGACGTCAAGCAACCCATACTGCTGGTCGTTGAGGAAGGCCGAGAGCAGGAGTCCATCACCCGACTCTCCCGGGTCGGTTTTGACCAGACCATCGGATATCTCAAAGGAGGATTTGAAGCCTGGAAGGCCGCTTCCAAAGACTATGATACGGTCACCACCATTACCGCCGATGAGCTGAAGGAACAGATGGCCGAAAACGAACTGCCCATATACGACGTACGCAAGGAAACCGAGCATTCTGCCGAGCATATCCCCGGATCACACAATACGCCTCTGGACTATCTGAATGATTACCTGGGCAAATTCCCGGATGCCGACACGGCCTATGTGCACTGCGCCGGTGGCTACCGAAGCATGATTGCCATCTCCATTCTGAAGAGCCGGGGCATCCACAACCTGATCGATGTGAGTCTGGGAATGAAAGGAATACGCGAAGCGGGTATCAAAACCAGTGATTTTAAATGCCCTACCGAGGGATAACACCAATATCTTATGTCATTTTTATCTAAATTTTTCGGCGGGGGGAACTCGGGTTCCGGCACCGCCAAAGGAACACATACGGTATTGAACGCCGACGAATTCAAAGCCCGAATGAAGGCCCAGAAGCCGCTGAGTCTCATCGATGTGCGGACGGCCAGGGAATTTCAGGCAGGACACATCAGGGGGGCAAAAAACATAGACGTCATGAACCCCGCAGCCTTCGATCAGCAAGTAGGAGGCATGGAAAAGGAGGCCCCGGTCTTCGTCTATTGCCGATCCGGGCAGCGAAGCCGGAATGCTTCCAAGCGAATACTGAAAATGGGTTTCAGTGAAGTCTACGATCTTAAAGGCGGGTACATGGCCTGGAGCTAAGGCACTTTATACCTTATGAAAGTGAGCCCCGCAGCGATCGAACTCGTTGCGGGGCTTTTTTCGTTGGTACATCATAATCCCGACGCATGAGACTACTCAAGCCCTCTGTGACCTTAGTTACACAGTTCACTTCGGAAACGCCATATATTTAAAAATATCCTAATCAATAGATGATCATGAAGTCACACTATCAGGTCCTCATCATCGGTGGGGGCACGGGGGGGATCATGACCGCCACCCAGTTGCTGAAGAAGAATTCCCAATTCGATATTGCCGTAGTCGAACCTGCGGATACCCATTACTACCAACCGGCCTGGACCCTGGTTGGTGCAGGCGCCTACAAATTCGAAAAAACGGCCAGGCCCATGGCCGAAGTCATGCCCAAAGGAGTCACCTGGATACGGGACTATGCCACGGGATTCAACCCGGAGGAGAATACCGTAACTACCGAAAGTAATGGTCCGCTTACCTACGATTTCCTGGTTGTGGCCACGGGACTCGTCATGGAGCCCTCCCTGATCGAGGGACTTCCAGAGGCCCTGGAACAGGGTATAGCCTGCAGCAACTATACGGACCCACAGTATACCTGGGAGCAACTGCAAAAGGTCAAAGGAGGGAACATCCTCTTTACCCAACCCACAACCCCCATTAAATGCGGGGGAGCACCCCAGAAGATTGCCTATCTGGCAGCCGATTACTTCTGCAGGAAGGGCATGAGCGACAAGGTCAACGTCATCTTCGCCACCCCGGGATCCGTGGTCTTCGGAGTTAAGGAAATACGGGAGACCCTCACCCATGTGATCGATCGCTACGGCATACACTTCAAACCCTTCTATGCGCCCCGATCCATTGATATCGAAGAACGCATCGTCCACTTCAGCCACACGGCACCTGAGGAAAACCGCTGTATTATCAACGAAGACAGTCCGCTGGGTGAGAAGATGTACGGGGACGTTGACATACATGTACCCTTCGACTTCCTGCACCTGGCCCCGCCACAGGCGGCTCCTAAATTCGTGAGAGAATCGGTACTGGCCAACGAGGCCGGATGGCTGGACGTCGACAAGCACTCCCTACAGCACAAGAAATACGCCAATATCTTTGGTCTTGGAGATGTCGCTGCCCTGCCAACGGCCAAGACCGGAGCGGCCATACGCAAGCAGGTTCCCGTGCTCGTAGAGAACCTTATACTACTAACGGAAGAAAAGGTAGTGGACAACTATTCCTATAATGGATATTCTTCCTGTCCTCTGGTCACCGGTTATGGGAAGATGACTCTGGCCGAATTCGATTACGATGGAAATTTTATTCCGGACCCCAAGCTGAAGCAAATGCTGGTCTTCGACAGCGCCAAGGAGCACTGGCGCCTCTGGATGCTCAAAAAATACGGTCTGCCCTATCTTTACTGGAATAAAATGATGAAGGGCAAAAACGTTTAATCGGGTCTTTGCCTTGAAGCAGCGCGAAACGCTGCCGGGGACTGGTAAATGAATTCAAGGCCCTCAACCCTAACTCAGGCGACCCTGAAGTGAGAAACGCTCTGCTTCAGGGTTTTTTATCTTTATGATGTGAAAACCAAGGATGTCATACTGGTGGCTGTACAGCTAGTGCTCATGCTAGCTTTTGTGCTCCCCATACAGATCAACGACTCTCTGGGGATTTGGCCCGCTGAACTGCATGTAGGCTGGACTACAGCATCCGGATTTATCACGGTGGGATTTATCCTGAGTCTGTCCGCGGTCTGGCAGCTAAGGGAGTTCATGTCACCTTTTCCAAGTCCGCGTTCAGAGGCCGTGCTCACTACAACGGGGGCTTTCCAGTATATCCGCCACCCCATATATACCGGTATCCTTTTGGTATTTTTGGCGTATTCCCTCGCATCGGCCTCCTTCTACAAACTCGCCATTACCATTGTACTCGGATTTTTCTTTCAGATCAAGAGTGCCTATGAGGAACGATTACTATCGGAAAAATTCAGCGAATACATCGACTACCAGAAACGTACGGGAAAATTCCTTCCCCGGCTTCTCCCGCGCAAATTAGTCGGTAAGTAGGCCATAAAGTAGGGGCAACTACCGTCCGGTACATTCTTTTGCTACCTTAGGGCAAACTCTTTTTCCTTGCCCGTTATGCGAATCATTACTTTATTGCTGACTGCCGCTTTCAGTACACTCTGCGTTTACGCACAGGAATTCAAGTCCACTGAAAGTATGCAGAAATACGAAGGTTACTTCGATTTCTATTACGACGAGACCAAGGACCAAATACTCCTTGAGGTGGATCGACTGGAGGAGGAATTCCTTTATGTTAACTCCCTGAGCCAGGGTGTCGGCAGCAACGACATCGGCCTGGATCGCGGTCAGCTGGGTAATACCCGGGTCGTGTACTTTCGCAAGGCCGGCAACAAACTACTCCTTATTCAGCCCAACCTGACCTATCGGGCTTACACGGAAAACGCCCTGGAAAAGGCCTCTGTGGATCAAGCGTTCGCCAAGTCCGTACTTTTCGGCTTCCCCATAAAGGAGAGTGCCGACTCGACCCATCTGATCGACCTGACCCCCTTTCTGATGCAGGATACCCACGGTGTGAGTCTTCGCCTCAAGCAGAGCAAACAAGGAAGCTACAGCCTGGACAAAACGCGCAGCGCTTTATCCCTGGGAAGGACTCGCTCCTTCCCGATGAATAGCGAATTTGACGTTCTCCTGACCTTTAAGGGACAGCCAGCTGGAGGCGAAATCCGTTCGGTAACGCCGAGTGCTGATGCCGTTAGCGTGCACCAGCACCATTCTTTTATACAGCTTCCCGACAGCGATTACGAGCCCCGGATATTCGACCCCCGCAGCGGCAGCTATCCGTTCGATTACTACGACTATGCCGCACCGGTAGAAGAACCCATGCTCAAGCGCTTCATTCGCCGGCACCGCCTGCAAAAAAAAGATACCAATGCCGCAGTTAGCGAGGCTGTGGAACCGATCGTCTACTATCTCGATAATGGTACGCCCGAACCCGTACGATCTGCCCTGTTGGAAGGAGGCCGGTGGTGGAACCAGGCCTTCGAAGCCATAGGGTACAAAGATGCCTTCCAACTGAAAATCCTTCCCGACGACGCCGATCCCCTGGATGTGCGGTTTAATGTTATACAATGGGTACACCGATCGACCCGGGGCTGGAGCTATGGCATGTCTGTGACTGATCCGCGAACGGGAGAAATCATCAAAGGACATGTGAGCCTGGGCAGCCTGCGTATCCGTCAGGATTTCATGATCGCGCAGGCGCTCATGAACCGACCGTATGCCAATGGCAACGATAGCCACACTCCTATGCTGGAAATGGCCCTGGCCCGGATCCGACAGCTTTCAGCCCATGAGATCGGGCACACGCTCGGGTTTACACACAACTTTGCGGCGAGTACAGTCGGTCGTTCCTCTGTGATGGATTACCCCCACCCTCTGGTCCGTCTGAAAGATGGCGAGATCGACCTTTCTGAAGCCTACGACACCGGTATAGGCGAATGGGACAAGGTAACGGTGGCCTATGCCTATAGCGATTTCCCTGAAGGAACCGACGAAAGCAAGGCGCTGCAGGGCATTCTTAAGGCGGCACAGGACTCGGGCTTGCGATTCATTTCCGACAGGGACGCCCGTGCCAATGGGGGTGCACACCCCTTCGCACACCTCTGGGATAACGGAGAAAATGCAGCATTGGAGCTCGGGCGGGTACTCGATATCAGAGAAAAAGGCATTTCCCAGTTTTCTGAATTCAACGTACCATCCGGGCGCAGCAGCAGTGAATTAGAGGACGTGTTCGTCCCCCTGTATTTCTTCCACCGCTACCAGACCGAGGCGGCAACCAAACTGATCGGAGGGCTGGATTACCGATATACCCTAACGGGAGACGGTCAGCCCGGCACAACCCGGGTGAAACCGGAAACTCAGCTCAAGGCACTCAGTGCGGTGCTAGAAACCCTGGACCCGGCTGTACTGGCCATACCCGAAAAGCAGCGTAAGTTGTTCGGACCCCGGACTTTTGGATCGGACCGGGACCGCGAATCCTTTCCATCCAAAACGGGCATAGCTTTCGATCCTATGGCTGCAGCCGAGACAGCCAGCGATTTCACACTGTCCTACCTGCTCCATCCCGAACGGGCCAACCGGCTTATCGAACAAAAGGCCGAGAACCCGAACCAACCCGGGCTCGGCACCGTCCTGGATGCATTGGTCGATAGGAACCGAACCGAATCCGAATCCGGAACTTACCCAAGTGCACTGAGAAAGGTAATCCGATACCGCATACTGGACCATGTGATGCAGCTGGGGGCTCATCCTCAGGTGTATCCGCAAGTTCGGGAACAAGTCGTTCGGGTCCTTAGTACATGGCAGGAAGATCTGAACAGGCAGCGAAAGGACCATAGCGCAAAGTACATGAGCGACCTGATCGCCAAATACCTCAAGGACCCCTCCAAACACAGCCGACAATCCGATGCGAGCCGAATACCGGATGGCTCCCCCATCGGAAGCGCCTGTGGGGAGTTGCCATTCCTGATGCCCGGATATTAATGAAGATCCGGTTAAACCGGGTAAGGTAGTCTGGCTCCAAGCGACTCTGTTCTGGTGCAAACGGCGGATTATGCCGTATTTTTGCACTCGCAAAAAAGTTGACTATGGATTGGATAATGGAACCCTGGCCCTGGTATGTATCCGGGCCTCTGATCGCCTCCTTCATGCTGTTCCTGCTCTTTAGCGGAAAGAGGTTTGGTATGTCGAGTAATCTCAAGGCCCTCTGCAGTGCCATGGGTGCCGGAAAGAGGGTATCCTTCTTCGACTACGACTGGAAATCTCAGGCCTGGAATCTATTACTGGCCCTGGGCGCCGTCTTGGGCGGTTACCTGGGGGCGAAGGTACTCAGTACGGACAGTACCGTCGATCTCAACCCCAAAACCGTTGAGCGTCTGGAAGATTACGGTTTCAGCAGCGCCGGAGAGGCCTACCTCCCTGAGCGGTTGTTCGGAATGGAAGTCCTGAACGACCCACAAATGCTGGCCTACCTGGTGCTGGGTGGTTTCTTTGTGGGCTTCGGAGCCCGCTATGCCGGCGGTTGTACCTCAGGGCATGCCATCAGTGGTCTGAGCGACCTGCAGATTCCTTCCCTGCTCGCCGTCATCGGATTCTTCATCGGAGGGCTGACCACGGTGCATCTCTTGTTTCCATTACTCTTCTAAATCATGAAAAAGACCCTCTACTATATACTTACCGGAACCGTTTTTGGCATCATCATGTACAAATCCGAGGCGGCATCCTGGTTTCGAATTTACGAGATGTTTCAGTTTGAATCCTTTCATATGTACGGCATCATCGGTTCGGCAGTGGCTATTGGCCTGGCAGGGACGCAATACATCAAAAGGACTAAGGCCCGGGACTTTCAGGGAGAACCCATACAGATCGCTCCCAAGGAAAAAGGCTACTACCGCACGCTGATTGGCGGGGCCCTCTTCGGGCTGGGATGGGGACTGTCAGGGGCATGTCCGGGACCGATGTACACACTGGTGGGCGCGGGATATTGGCCCGTTCTCATCGTGTTGGCTTCAGCCATACTGGGCACCTTTGTTTACGGCCTTTTGAAGCCCCGATTACCTCATTAAGCTCCAGATCCTTAGCATCTGTGCCTTCTTTCAAACTATGCATTTGTAAGGATTACAGACGCCATCCTACTTACCTCACTACGGGCCAAAACGAAAGTGAGAAGGCACCTCAGTAATATTGTTTAATCTTTAACATATTTTATTAAACAATACGAGATGGGTTTCCGATATTTGGCCTACAAAATGTCTAAATGAGTTCATTAAGGAACCAGCAGGATCATAAGACGGCTGTTATTAGAAAGGAACACTTCAATGCGGCGCACCGGTTACACAACCCGGAGTGGTCGGACGAGATGAACCAGAAGGTATTCGGGAAATGCAATAATCCCAACTATCACGGTCATAATTACGATCTGGAGGTCAAAGTCACGGGATACTGTAAGCCGGATACCGGTTACGTCATGGACGCAAAAGTCCTGTCGGACCTGATTAAGCGCGAAGTAACCGAACCCTTCGACCACAAGAACCTCAATCTGGAAGTACCAGATTTCGAACGCCTGAATCCTACGGCTGAAAATATCGCCCGAAGGATATTCGAGAGGCTCAGGCCTCATTTAGACGATGAACTCGAATTGAAAATTACCCTTTATGAAACCGCAAGAAACCGTGTTGAATACCCTGCTTAAGGCCAGTAATTTGACCCCGGAAGAAATAGGTGATGACCACCTGTACACAGGTCTGGACACACCCATGCGATCCGATGCATTTGAGGAGAGCAACGAATCCAAGAAAAAGCGCATCGCCGCTCACTTCAAGGGTATAATGGAAATTATGGGGCTTGACCTATCGGATGATTCTCTGAAAGGTACACCCGAGCGGGTGGCCAAGATGTACATCGAAGAAATCTTCTCCGGACTCGATCCCGCCAACAAACCTAAGGTGGCCCTGTTCGACAATAAGTACAACTACAATCAGATGCTCGTGGAGCGTGACATCAGTTTTTATTCAAACTGCGAGCACCATTTTGTACCGATCATTGGCAAGGCCCATGTCGCCTACATTTCATCCGGAAAGGTCATAGGGCTCTCCAAGCTGAATCGAATCGTTCAGTACTATGCGAAACGTCCTCAGGTACAGGAGCGCATGACCAATCAGATAGGCAGTGAGCTGATCGAAGCCCTGGGCACTAAGGATGTAGCCGTGATCATCGATGCCAAACACCTCTGCGTGGCATCGCGGGGAGTAAAGGACGATACCTCATCCACGGTAACCTCTTTCTATTCGGGTGCTTTTGAAAACCAGGATAAACGGAGGGAACTACAGGATTACCTCTGTAACCTTAAATAAATCTATGGGCTGGCTACTTAATTCGACTTCGGCTTTCGATAAGCTCAGGAATCGCGGCGAATCTCAAAATTCCAGGCCATCCCTCTACGACATAGAGGTTCAGGGCATCGAAGGAAACCCCATCGATTGGGAACCGCTCAAGGGCAAATTCCTCCTGTTCGTCAATGTAGCCTCCGAATGCGGTTTTACCGGCCAGTACGCGGCTCTGGAACGTTTATACCAGGAGTTTAGCGACCGACTTGTGGTTATAGGTGCTCCCTGCAACCAGTTCGGAGGGCAGGAGCCCGGAAGTGAAGAGGAAATACAGGAGTTCTGCAGCCGGGAGTTCCGGGTGACCTTTCCCATGACGGCTAAACTCAAGGTTAAAGGAAGTGCAGCACATCCGCTGTATCGCTGGCTGACGCGCAAGGAACTCAACGGGGTACGAAATAGCCGCATACTCTGGAACTTCCACAAATTTCTCATTAGTCCAGGGGGCAAATTGATTGGCAGCTTTGCCTCCACTACTTCTCCCGAGAGCCGGAAGATTACCTCCTTGCTTAAGGACTAAAGTCAGCTAATGAGCCAGAAGAAACCCGATTCGGTCGTCTACAACGAGGGCACTCAGCGTTACGATGCCTTCCTCAGACCCTATGCTACCGACCGTTCGGCCCCGCGCATTGTTCCCCAGCAGCTCACCGGATGGAAGCGCCAAGGCTCAAAGGCCGTCAATGACAAGCTCGCAGCTGAATTTGAAGAGATCAGGCGTCAATACGAAATCCTGAAAGAGCGACTCGAGTACAATCAACTGGTGTACAACGCCCGGTTTAATTTCGAGCCCGTGGTGGGAAAAGCGTATCACCTTTACCGGGACTCGCAGCAGCAGGCGTTCTTGTCCGTAATCGCACCGGAAGAATGCCGTTTTGAACACCTGGGCAGCTTCCGCCTGGAATCCGATTTCAGCTGGCTTCGCCTGGATCGGTCAACGGGATCGGAAGCGCGGATCTCAAGCTCCTGAACGTTCATCCCCGTCTTCGGCTTTAGGCAGGGTACTGCTTCGCGCTATAATGTCAGTATGAACCAGATACTTGCTGAATGCCTCAGGCTGACTATCCGATTTCAGCTGATCGATGAGTACCTGGGCTGCCCTTCGGCCAATTTCCTTTCCGTGCTGATCGACCGTGGTGAGCTGGGGCCTGGATAATTTCGACAGTATGCCATTGGAGAATCCAATGATCTGAAGATCCTCGGGTATGCGTTTACCCCGATCCATTGCAATGTTCAGAGCGGTAAAGGCTGCCACTTCGTTTACACAGAATACTCCATCTATATCGGGAAAGGCATCGAAAACCTTTCCAATCTGTTCCTCCATGTGCTTGCTGTTCTCGAGCAAACCCTCCCTGTAGTCCACGGCTAACTCCAGCTTCTTGTCCCACTCCAGCCCCCAGTCCTCTATAGCCTTCTGAGCCCCCCGACTGCGCAGGTTACCGATCCGGAGATAGTCCTCTGTGGAAATGATCAGTATGCGGCGGCATCCGCGTTCCAGCAGGTATTGCGCAGAGCGGTATCCGCTCTCGTAATCGTCTATGACGACCTGATGGCACATGAGCTGTTCCATCACACGGTCAAACATGACAACAGGGACCCCTTCCTGCAGCAGATTGTCCAGATGGGCCCGTTCCTGGTTTCGAAATGTCTCCTTAGACAGGGAAATGAGGAAACCATCCACGCCGGAAGACAACATCATATCAAGGTTGAAGGCTTCGCGTATGACCGACTCGTTGGATACCCCTATGAGTACCTGATATCCGTTGGCCTGAGCAATCTCTTCTACACCAGCTATGACTTCAGAGAAAAAATAGTGCACAATCTCCGGTATGATGACCCCTATTTTTCGGGTATGCCGGTTCTTGAGATTCAGGGCCACACTGTTCGGCTGGTAATTGTGCTCCCTTGCGTAATTCTGTATCCGCTTGCGGTTCTCCAGGCTGATGTCCTTGTGGTTGTGGAGCGCCTTGGAAACCGTTGATATCGAAACTCCTAGCTCCTGAGCGATCGCCTTAAGCGTGATACGTGACCTCATTTTGTTTAACTCTGAATGCAAACATACTACACAAGCAGGCGATCTTCCCGAATTTTTCGGCCAAATCCACTATATTCTCAGAAATATGGACCTGTTTTGTCAATCTGTGAATATTTAACGTAAACAGAAAACGTTTGATGTGAATTTTCTAATTCAAGTTCTTTTTTTAACTGTTAATGATATGTAAATTACCTGTGCTTTTTAAGGCAACCTAAACTAATTCGAATTTCTAAAGTATGTACGCTAAAAAAACCATTCTAACCCTAAGCGCGTTGTTCTTTGCATGGTTCGTGCAGGCACAACAGGTAAGTGGTACTGTCAAGGATGCTGCCACCGGCGATCCCCTACCGGGCGCCAGTGTGGTGGTCAAGGGCACGAGTACGGGAACCAGCACCAACTTCGACGGTGAATTCTCGATTCCTGCCAATAACGGGGATGTGCTGGTGTTTTCCTACATCGGCTTTATCACCCAAGAGGTAACGGTGAGCAGTTCGGTGGTCAACGTCAACCTGAGAGAAGATGCTCAGCAGCTGGATGAGGTTGTGGTCATCGGATACGGTACGACCACGGTCAAGGATGCGACCGGTTCGGTAGCCGCCGTAACCACCGAAGACTTCAACCAGGGTAACATAGTGACCCCGGATAACCTCCTCCAGGGACGGGTAGCGGGTGTAAACATTACCTCGAACGGAGGCCCCGGTGCGGGTTCACAAATCCGGATACGGGGAGGTTCATCACTGAATGCCAACAACGATCCGCTGATCATCATCGACGGCCTGCCGATCACCAATCAGACCGTAGGGGGTGGACGTAACATCCTCTCGGACCTGAACCCTGCCGACATCGAATCCTTCTCCGTACTGAAGGACGCCTCGGCCACGGCCGTTTACGGATCGCGAGCTTCCAATGGTGTGATTATCATCACTACCAAGAAGGGTAGCCGAAATCTGAGCATCGATTACAACAGCACCATGGGTATACAATCCGTCGCCCGCACTTACGATGTGTTCGGAGCCGAAGCCTATAAGCAGCTGGTGGCCCGTCAGGCGAGCCTGGGTACCATAACCCCTAACGATGACTTCTTTTCACTGATCGGAAATGCAGATACCAACTGGCAGAACGAAATCTACCAGGGGGCCCTGCAGACCGATAATAATATAAGTATACGCGGAGCGCTTGCGGGCGTTCCGGTTCGACTGTCTGCCGGCCATATCGATCAGGACGGTCTTCGTCTGACTTCCAACTTTAAGCGGAGCAATGTCAGCGTGGCCATCAACCCCAGTCTGTTCGACGATCACCTGAAAATAAACATCAACGCGAATGCTTCCTTCGTACAAAACCGCTTTGCGGAAGGGGTAGAAGGCACAGCACTGCGCTTTAATCCCACTGTACCGGTTTACGATCCCAACTCTCCCTTCGGAGGCTTCTTCGAGTTTTACCGCGATAATAACGACGGAGTTCTGGATGGGAACGACCTGATTCCCCAGACGCCTTTTAACCCGGTAGCCAACCTGTTACAGGTAGACAATAGCAGTAATGTGCGCAGGGTATTCGGAAACGTGAATCTGGTCTATAAGTTCCATGGACTCGAAGGCCTTACCGGGGAAGTAAACCTGGGCTATGACGAATCCTACGGTGAAGGATTCAACGAACGATCCGCCCAGAGTCGGGCCACCAATTTCGAGAACCAGTTCGTCGGATCCAAAACGGATTACACCAGTTATCTGAAAAACACACAGTTCAACGGATCTCTGCTTTATGAGAAGGACCTGGGTGACTTCGACTTCGACATACAGGGTATTTACAATTACCAGAAGTTCGAGCAGGATGCCTTCACTACTCAGGATCAGAGGGATCCTCAAGCGGGTTCCGAGCCGCGTACGGATACCCGTACCGACGTGGTACTGGTCACCTATATCGGTCGTACGAACTTCTCGTTCTTCGATAAGTACTTCTTTACCTTCTCCTACACACGCGATGGTACCTCCCGATTCAGCGAACAAAACCGCTGGGGTAATTTCCCCGCTGCGGCCTTCGCCTGGAGGGTAAGCGATGAAGGCTTCCTAAAAGACTCCAAGCTGATCTCCAACCTGAAGTTCCGCGCGAGCTGGGGGGTAACCGGTCAGCAGGACATAGGCGTGGAGGACCAGTTCCTGCAGCGCTACATACAGGGACAGCCCCAATCGCAGTATATCTTCGGACAGACACCTATTTTGATCGGCGTCCCCGGATTCCGAAACGAGGAACTGCAATGGGAGGAGACTACGACCTACAACGTCGGTATGGACTTCGGGCTCTTGAACCAGCGCATCAGCGGCTCTGTCGACGTTTTCCGCAAGGAATCTGAAAACCTACTGGCCTTCGCACCCATAGCGGACGGGTCCAACTTCAGCAACAGCGGACCTCAGAATATCGGGGATCTGACGGTTGAAGGTCTGGAAGTGGGTATTAACGCGGACATATTGCGCACCGCCGACCTGAACTGGAACGTAAACGTTAACGCCACCTATCTGGACCGGGTCGTAGATCGACTGGCCCTGGGGGCAGATGTACCCGTTGGAGGCATAGCCGGGGGAACCGGAAACACTATACAGTTGCAGCGCGAAGGCTTCGCTCCCAACTCGTTCTACGTGTTCAATCAAATATACGACAGCAACGGAAGGCCTATTGAAGGTGCCTACTCCGACCTGAACGGGGACGGGCAGATTACTTTGGACGACCGTTACATTTACCGAAATCCGGATCACGACGTAACCCTGGGCATGCTGAGTAACTTCAGCTACAAAAACTGGGATTTCTCCTTCAACATGAGGGCCGCATTCGGTGGATATGTGTACAACAACGTCAATTCCTCCAACGCTCAATACAGCCTGATCGGGGACAACCAGGTGCCCGCAAACCTGCCTGTAAGCGTACTAGAGACCAACTTCGTCAACACGGCAGATGTAATCCTTTCCGACTTGTATGTAGAAAATGCCTCCTTCCTCAGGATGGATAACATTACAGTGGGTTATTCCTTCCCGGATGCCTTCGGCGATGGAACCCGGGCCCGCGTCTGGGCCGGGGTGCAGAATGCCTTCGTGATTACTAACTACAGCGGTATCGATCCCGAGATCATAGGTGGCATCGACAATACCATTTTCCCCAGAGCACGCACGGTCCTGCTGGGTCTAAACATTGGCTTATAAAAAAACAGTTATGAGAAGAATACAATCATTTATTAGAACCTTTTGGGTCGCAGGCTTGCTCCTTGCAGGATTCGCCTGCGAAGACGACCTGAACGTGGAACCTGGAGACGATCAGCTTTTGCTGGCCGACGAGTTCTTCCAGAATCCCGATGCATTCCGATCCGCTCTGGCGGGCGTATACAGTAACCTGGCCCTGACGGGTACCGATGGTACCGGATCCTCCTTTATAGCGGGTCTGGATGCCGGAACCAGCCAGTACGGACGGGGACTGATGAATCTGCAGACCTTTACCACAGACGAGGCCATCTGGTCTTATGAGAACGACCCGGGGCTACGCGAACTGAACCGCGCCATATGGACCTCCGGCAATCCCATTCTCACGGGTATCTTCGGCAGGGCCATGCTTAGCGTCGCCTTCGCCAACGATTTCCTGCGTCAGACCGAGGACGGTGTACTCAACAGCCGGGGCATTACGGGTTCCGTAAGAGACGAGATCCCCGTATTCCGGGCTGAAGCCCGTTTCCTGAGGGCACTGGCTTACTACCATCTGATGGACCTGTTCGGTAAGGCACCCTTCGTTACAGACGCCGATCCTATAGGGGCATTCCAGCCTCCACAGGCGAGCCGGGCGGAACTCTTCACCTACGTGGAGAGCGAGCTGTTGGCTATCCTGGATGAACTCGAGGCCCCACGCTCTAACGAATGGGGCCGCGCAGACCGCGGAGCAGCCTGGATGCTGTTGGCTAAGGTTTACCTGAACGCCGAAGTGTTTGTAGGCGAAGACCGGTACAGCGATGCCATGACCTATATCGAAAACCTGCTGGGTGCCGGATATACGCTGGCCGATAATTACGACAACATCTTCAATGCCGACAACGACGTTAACGAGGGAAGTAACGAGATTATCTTCCCGGTAATATCCGACGGGCAGACCGTACAGAACTTCGGCCCGACCACGGTAATGACCAACGGAGCCGTGGGCAGCATCGAGGACAACGGACTGAGTATAGGCGTCAGTGAAGGCGGCTGGGGTGGAGCGATTCGCATTACCCGCGAATGGTCCGAACTGTTCCTGGGAAGTACGGATTTCGCCGGTGATTCACGTAACAACATACTGTTTGCCGGCCGGGATGCCGACATTTCGGACATATCCGACCGCGATCAGGGCTATGTGATGACCAAGTTTTCCAACCTGACCAGCACCGGAGCACAGGGTAGCGACATCACCCTCTGTGATGCCGATTTCCCCATGTTCCGCCTCGGAGACGTACATCTGATGTACGCCGAATGCTTCCTGCGCGGGGGCGGCGGTAATCAGTCCACGGCGCTGAACCTGGTGAATGCCCTGCGCGAGCGGGCCAATGGCGACTCCTCTCAAAACATCACCGCCGGTGATCTCACCCTGGATTTTATATTGGATGAACGCAGCCGCGAGCTGCACTGGGAATCCCATCGCCGACAGGATCTTATACGATTCGGACAATTTACCGGTGGAACGTACAATTGGGCATGGAAAGGAAACGTACCCAGTGGACAGGCCATTCCTGATCACTTCGACGTTTTCCCGATTCCTACGGCCAGCCTGGCCACTAACCCGAACCTGACACAGAACACCGGATATTAATTTAAAAGTAAAACTACGCACAGATGAAACTGATAAAATTCTTTTCTTCCATCATTGCCGTACTGCTCCTGGCTACGGCATGTACAGACGACGATGCGCTGATCTTCCTGGTACCAGAAGACTCGGCCAACAATACGGCAGTGTTTACCAACACTTTCCTGAGTGAATACCTGATTTCCACAGAAACCGCCTCAAACATAGCGGAGCGATTCGTATGGGATCCGGTCGATTTCGGAGTACCCTCCCCGGTCAACTATGACCTTCAAGGCTCCATGGATGAGAACTTCGGTGATTTCGAACTCATTACCACGACTACCGCCACCAATGCCGCGGTAACCGTAGGAGACCTGCTCGACTTCGCTAACGAAATGGGGCTGGAGCCCGATACACCCGCCACGGTGTACTTCCGGGTACGGAGTTACCTGGGAACGGGACAGGGCGATCAGGAGTCTCTCTCCGATGCACAGTCCATCACCATTAAGTTGATTGTAGCTGAAGGCGGAAGTGGTATCGAAATCGTAAGCTGGGGGCTCGTAGGAGCTGCATTCCGTGGCTGGGACGAAGGACCGCAGGATATCACCTTCTATTCCACCAGCAGCCCTAACGTATTCATAACCTATGCTACGACCTACAACGGCGGGGAATTCAAGGTTCGTGAAAACGGCCAGTGGTCCTCCAATCTCGGACCTGGTGGTGACGGCGTTACTTTGGAACCCAACGGAGGTAACTTCACCATAGAGCCCGGTGACTACAAGTTTACCCTCGATCTGAATGCCAACACCCTTACCTGGGAAGCGTTCAGCTGGGGTGTAGTAGGATCGGCCTACAACGAATGGGGTGGTGCCGGACCCGATGCCCTGATGTTCTACGATTATACTACCGATTCCTTCAATGTAGGAGTAATGCTGATGGACGGTGAGTTCAAATTCCGCCCAAGGAATACCTGGGAAAACGACCTGGGACAGAATGGCGAAGGCGTGCTTGCCCAGCCCGGTAATAACATTGCGGCCACAGCAGGCTACTACGCCATACAAATGGATCCCGTAGGACTGACCTTCTCGGTTGCCGAGGCACAGCTCTGGGGTGTAGTTGGCTCCGGTTATAACGAGTGGGGTGGTGCCGGACCCGATTTCCTGTTTACCGAGGTGAATCCCGGCATCTGGCTGGCACAGGGAGTTAACCTGGTCGACGGTGAAATCAAATTCCGTCCTAACGACGAGTGGAACGGTGACCTGGGCCGTACCGGTGAAGGAAGCAGTGTACTGGAGAGTCCAGGAAACAACATTCCAGTAACTGCAGGATTATATGATATCGTTCTGGATTTCTCGGATCCCGCTGCACCAACTTACGCTTTGTATCCAAGATCATAAAACCTCTTTTTGAAACGTTAGAAAAGGGCTGTGCATACCACAGCCCTTTTTTGACATAATACCCCAGCCATATGAAGCCTCTCAGGTCTTTTCTCACCTTTGCATTTTTATGGTTCACCGCAACCTGTATACATGCACAGCAACAACAGGGAACCTTTACCATAGAACCGGAATCTTTTGGAGTCACTACCGAGGTTACCGTAACGGTGACCGGTGTCGATCCTTCCATATGGGGAGTAACGGATATCTATTTCTGGGCATGGCACTACGACGGTAACGGAGATTTTGGTGGAGATGCACTCACCAATGGTACCTGGGAGAATTCAGATGAAGCCCAGAGGATGACCGATAACGGCGATGGGAGCTTCTCTTATACGTTTGTTCCCGAGGACCTGTTTGGCACCAATGATATCAGTCGTATCGGGGGGCTTGCCAAGGCTAAAGACGGAACGGGTGACAAAAAAACCCAGGACAACGAGGTAGATGTTAGCGGTTTATTACTAACCCTGAGCTCTCCCTCCACAGAGCAGGTAATTATCGAATCTGGCGAAGAAATTACCGTCGAGGCTTCCACTACCCTGGATGCCACCTTTACGCTATCCACGGAAGGTACAGTCATCAACTCGACCACTACCCCTTCCCAATCCTATAGCTTCACTTTTGCGGTGACCGAGAGTGCCGTTTACACCTTGGAGGCCAGCGATGGCAACTCGACTCTCGATCGGGAATTTCAAGTCTATGTCCGACCCACCGTAGAGGAAGCAGCCGTACCTGCCGGACTAAAAGACGGGCTGAACCTGGACCCCGCTGACCCGACTAAAGCCACCCTGGTATTCTTTGCGCCGGGTAAGAGCTTTGTTCACGTGATTGGGGACTTCAACAACTGGCAAATCGACGATGCCTACCTGATGAAAAAGGACAGCAACCGGGATCGATTCTGGCTGAAACTCACCGGACTCACCCCGGGTCAGGATCATCTCTATCAGTACCTGGTAGAGGCAGACATCAATGTGGCCGACCCTTACAGTACCCTGATCATCGACGGCTTCGGAAACGACGATTTTATACCCGCCGAGGTGTACCCCAATGTACCGGCTTACCCTGCAGGACAGACCAAGGCGATTACGGTTTTGAATACTCAGGAGACACCCTACACCTGGGAAGTGACGGATTTTCAGAAGCCCAAGAGGGACGATCTGGTGATTTACGAGCTTCTGGTCAGGGACTTCGATGAGCGCCGCAGCTTCGACGCGGTTCTGGATCGACTGGATTATCTGGAAGAACTGGGAGTAAACGCCATAGAATTCATGCCCGTCAGCGAGTTTGACGCCAACGAAAGCTGGGGGTACAACCCCTCTTTTCACATGGCCCTGGACAAATACTACGGAACTAAGAATGCCTTTAAGCGCCTTATCGATGAATGCCACAAGAGGGGCATAGCCGTCTTCATAGACGTGGTCTACAACCACGCCACGGGACAATTTCCGTACTATCAGCTCTGGAATACGGACAATGGTGGCACGGGGGGTACGGCATCGGCAGACAACCCCTTCTTTAACGTTTCGGCCCGCCATGCCTATAGCGTATTCAACGATTTCGATCATTCCTACCAGGGAACCCGGGATTTTGTGATTCGAACGGTGCAATACTGGATCGAGGAGTTCAGAATAGACGGAATGCGCTGGGACCTGACCAAGGGCTTTACTCAGAATTGCACGTCCGGCGACGAGGGCTGTACCAATGCCACCCAGCCCGACCGAATTGAAGTGCTGAAGCTCTATGCCGATGCCCAGTGGGAGATCGATCCCGAATTTTTCGTCATGTTCGAGCACCTGGGGGGAATTCAGGAGGAAGAGCAGTGGGCGGACTACCGGGTAGACGAAGGAAAGGGCATCCTCTTATGGAATAAAATGACAGAACCTTACAATGAGGCAACTATGGGATACCACGTATCCAATCAGTCTGATTTTGGTAACGCATATTGGCAGAATAAAGGCTTTCAGCAACCATCGGCCATCACCTACATGGAAAGTCATGACGAGGAGCGCTTGATGTACAAGAACCTGGAATTTGGAAACGCAAATGGTGATTACAGCGTAAAAGAGCTGAATACCGCCCTGCATCGCATGCAAGCGGCTGGAGCCTTCCTTTTTGGTATCCCCGGACCTAAAATGCTCTGGCAATTCGGCGAACTGGGCTACGAGGTTTCCATAAACTTTAATGGGCGCGTAGGGAACAAACCCATTCGCTGGGAATATGCCGAGGACCCCAATCGAATGGCGATATACGATAGTTGGAAGAAACTGATCGTATTAAAAATTCAGGAACCCATATTTGAAACGGAGCAGGTAAGCCTTGATCTGGGTGCGAGCAGCGGTTTAAAGCGGATCGCTCTCTCCTACCCGGCCGCAGAGCAGGACGAAATTTCTGAAGTGGTGATCATTGGTAACTTCGGAACCACTACCCAGAGTATTGATCCCAATTTTCCAAAAACGGGAACCTGGTTCGAATTGCTCGCCAACAACAGGACGCGTGAGGTCAGTCAGGTAAATGCTGCGATTGAATTAGGCCCCGGAGAGTTTATGGTTCTTGGGGATGCCCCCAGCACAGCAACGATCGATCCCAACGACCTGGACGGCGATGGGGTACTCAATGCCAATGACCTCTGTCCGGACACGGAGATCGGGGCCACCGTTAATGTGGATGGCTGTGCGGTTTTTACCCTTCCGGCATCGAATTTCCAGGTACAGTCCCAGGGAAGCAGCTGTCCGGGTGAAGATAACGGAAGCATCAGCCTGACCGCCGGAGCATCGCTCGACTATACAGTAACCCTTTCTCTGGACGGAGCGGAAATCCTTACGGATGGCTTTACGGGTAGTAGCTGGAGTACCGATTCTCTGGTCCCGGGCACTTACGAAGTCTGTTTCGGAGTAGTCGGACAGACCGATTACCAGGCCTGTTTCGATCTGGAACTCACGGAGCCGGAAGGTATCAATGTTTCATCCAGGCTCAATTCAACAGAACGCAAGGTTCAATTGGAGCTTAGCGGGGCCGACGCCTATACCATCATACACAACAATCGAACCTACAGGACCTCGGCGAGTGCCTTCGAGCTGAACCTGACCGAGGGTGCCAACGACATACAGGTACAAACCGATCAGGATTGCCTGGGCGTCTATCAGGTATCGTACTATATGTTGGATTCTCTGAGGGTTTACCCGAATCCGGCGACTGAATTTCTGACACTCAAGTCGGGAAGGACGGAGGGAACGGTACTGATCAGGGGGTACGACCTCAGCGGCAAGGTGGTACTGAGCCGCGAACTGGAACTCCGGAAGCAAGAGGAATTTGAACTGGACATCTCGGCACTTAGAAATGGTGTTTACATATTAGAGGTGGGTCAGGAACGTATTCGCGTAGTCAAACAATAGGCTGTAAAAATGGAACGGTTTAGATTCATACTGGGCTTAATCATGGGGGCGGTTTTCTTGTTCCTCGTTTTGCGTTTCCCCCTCAAGGAAACTGCTACCCCCGATCCGGAACCCGTCCCCCACACTTACACCATCGGAGAGGGACGTCTGGAACTGTTCGTGGATTTCCCCTCGAATTACATTGCGGATCGCAACCTGAGCGTTTGGCTACCCGAGGGCTATGACGGTACGCTATGGCACGATGTCCTATACATGCACGACGGCCAAATGCTATTCGATTCCACGGCCACCTGGAACAAGCAGGAGTGGGCAGTGGACGAAACGGCCCAGCGTCTGATGGATGCCGACAGTGTTCGACCGTTTATCGTCGTCGGTATCTGGAACCGGCCAGAGGCGCGGTTTTCGGAGTATTTTCCACAGAAGGCCTACGAACTCCTGCCGGAAGCTTTCGTTCAAAGCACTACCGAGCAGCGGAGGGCGCAGAGCCGATTTCTGTACCCCATTCGCTCGGACGACTACCTTAGGTTCATTGTAGACGAACTCAAGCCATTTATTGAGAACCGCTACCAGGTGGGTGCGGGCCCGGAAAGCACCTTCATCGGAGGTTCGAGCATGGGTGGGCTCATTTCCATGTACGCCCTGTGTGAATATCCGAGTGTGTTTGGTGGGGCTGCCTGCCTGTCCACCCACTGGCCGGGCATGTACAGCAACGAAAACAACCCCATACCCGACGCCTTTCTCGAATACCTGGACTCCCATCTCCCCGAAAAGGAATCAGGTAGTAAATGGTATTTCGACTACGGCGATCAGACCCTGGATTCACTGTATGGACCGCACCAGAAACGGGTCGATTCCCTGTTCAGGGCCAAGGGCCTGGCGGAGAGCAACTGGAAAAGCGAGTTCTATCCCGGAACCAACCATTCGGAAGATGCCTGGAAAGCCCGGCTGCACGAGCCCCTGATTTTCCTTTTGGGGAAATAAAGTACAAAACCCCTGGGCCAGGGGGCCGAATCAATACATCTTAAAGGGTTGTCCCGTACTCTGCAACACCGAAAACCACAGGTCCCCTTCCAGGTCCACCTTGCGTCGCTGACGGGTCACCTCGCGTATGGGGGCATATCCGTACTGATTGTTGAATCGCCCAATCACACACTGCGTCTTCCCGGCCATGGCACCGTGTACTGCATGGTAAGCCAGGGCGCTACAGAATACACTATCGCTGGAGTTGGCTGCCGCACTTCGCACGATATAACTGGGGTCGATGTACTTGACGGTTACTGGCATCCGGGGACTGAAGTGCTCCTTGATCTTATCCTTAAGGAGTATCCCTATATCCTGGTGCTTCAGGTTTCCTGAGGCATCCCGTAAGTCGGCTTCGTCCTCGAAGAGGTGCTGTCCGGCCCCTTCGGCAACCACGATAACCGCATGATGCTTATACTTCAGCCTCTTATCCAAGTGGTAAAAGAATCCGTTTTCACCATAGAGCTCGAAGTGCATCTCCGGCACCAGCACAAAGTTTACCACGGGTTGGGAGATGGCGGCACAGGCCGCAATGAATCCACTGTCGCGACCCATGAGCTTAACTATGGCGATTCCGTTATAGGCACCGACCGCCTCGTTGTGCGCGTCTCGTAAGATGGGATTCGCCTTGTCGAAGGAGGTCTCGAAACCGAAGGAATGGTCGATCAGGTCGATGTCGTTATCGATGGTCTTGGGTATGCCCATCACACTGATGGGTAACCCCAACTCCTGTACCCGCTCACCGATGTCCTGCAATCCTTTGAGGGTACCGTCACCCCCTATGCCGAAAAGCATATCGATCCGTTGGTCCCTAAGGTAGTCGACCATGACATCCACAGGTTGTGCACCACGAGAAGAACCCAAAAAGGTGCCCCCATCGTGGTGGATTTCCTTGACATCGTCCGGTTTAAGTGGCCTCAGGCCGTGACCGAATTTGGGATTCAGGCCCTCGTAACCGTATGGAATGCCGAAGATTTCCTTAACCCCATAGAAATAATGCAAGGCCATGACTATTCCCCGGATCACATTGTTGATCCCGGGGCACAGCCCTCCACAGGTGACTATGGCCGCACGAACCCGAGTCGGTTCGAAGTAGATATGCTCTCGGGGGCCTGCCTTCTCCAGACAGACCGGCTCTTTTCCTTCCCGCACACAGCGGTCGAAATACTCCCGACTGGTATTCAGCAAGTGCCGCTCGCCCACCTGGACGTAATTGTAGATTCCATCGCCACGGTCATGACTGAGCTTGAGGGGAGATTTCACGGTGTTCTCACCCAGTTGAACGATTTCGAAACTGGAATTCTCAGACATCTGGCTAGCTTTAAAAGTGTTCTTTCAGGCTATGATGGGCATCAATCAGCGGGCCTCCCTCAAGAATTTCCTCAGACGCCTCACTGGCGAACTTGTCGAAATTCAGGTGAAACGAATGTGCCAGTTGAATGGCCTTACTCACATAGGCCCCTTTCTGAAGCCAGGTATTCATGGGGTCCAGCATCTCGGTTGGGACACCAGGGCAGTACTTGGGCATGTGCAGACCAAATATAGGATGCTGGTCATAGTCTATCTCGTCCAGTTCGCCCTTGAGTATGGCGGTTATCATCGCCCGGGTGTACCTGAGTTTGATGCGCGAGCCCACGCCGTAGGGTCCACCCGACCAGCCGGTATTAATCAGCCATACATTGGAACCCGTAGCTTTCATTTTACTGCTTAGCATTTCTGCATAGCGCGCAGGGTGCAACGGCATGAAGGGCTCACCGAAACAAGCGGAAAAGGAAGGGACGGGTTCGTTTATACCTGCTTCCGTACCTGCCACCTTGGCCGTGTACCCGGATATGAAATGATAGGCGGCCTGACCGGGCGTAAGACGGGATACCGGTGGCAGTACGCCAAACGCATCACAGGTCAGGAAGAACACATTCTTGGGGCTGGTACCGTAGGAAGGAACGGCTATGTTGTCGATGTGGTCCAGCGGATAGCTCACACGAGTATTCGGGGTGATACTATCGTCTTCGAAATCAACCTCTTTAATGCCTTCCTTGAATACTACATTCTCGAGCAGGGCACCGGGCTTGATGGCCCTAAAGATATCCGGCTCCTTTTCCTCGGTCAGGTCGATGACCTTGGCGTAGCATCCGCCTTCGAAGTTGAAGACGATATCGTCATCCGTCCATCCGTGCTCGTCGTCACCGATCAGCCTGCGATCGGGATCTGCGGAAAGGGTGGTCTTACCGGTGCCCGATAGACCAAAGTAAATGGCCGTATCCCCTTCCTCGCCCAGATTGGCGGAGCAGTGCATGGGGAATACATTCTTGTCCACCGGCAGAATCAGATTCAGGGCCGAAAAGATTCCCTTCTTGATTTCACCCGTATAGGCAGAACCCCCGACCAGCGCGATCTTGGCGGTGAAGTTCAGTATGGAGAAGTTACCGGCTATTAAGCCTACCGACTTTGGATCGGGATGCTCGTAGCCCGGTGCACAAAGCACCAGCCACTCTTCTTCGAAATTCTCGAGTTCCTCTTCACCTAGCCTGAGAAACATATTCTTTACAAAATAATTGGACCAGGGATATTCGGTGATCGTCCGGACATTCATCTGGTATTTAGGGTGGGAACACACCGCAGCATCTCTCACATAAACGTCCTTTCCGGAGAGGTAACGGGTTATCTCCTGCTTCAGTTTATCAAAATTCTCCGGACTGATCGCCTTGTTGATTCGACCCCACCAGACCCGGTCCCGGGTATAATCGTCCTTAACCAGCCAGCGATCCTTAGGCGAACGCCCTGTGAATTTTCCGGTCCGAACGGCCAGTGTTCCATTGTCGGTTTCCACACCCATTCCCTGCTCTACGGTAATTCTTTGAAGCGTTTGCGGGTCCAGGTTCCAGTGCGCATTCACGTTTTCCAGCCCGTATCGGCTGAGATCTCTGTTGGTTGCCATATTGATTTTTTTAATTGAAGTTTAGGGGCTCCAAATCCATGGAACCAAAATTAAGGATGTAATCAGGAACAGCAGCATTAACGGTGCTCCTACTCGCACATAATCGGTAAACTTATAGGCTCCGGCCGTGAGCACCATGGCGTTTGTGGTAGTACCAATGGGGGTCAGGAAGGCCGTGGAGGCACTGATAGCCACCATCATAAGGAACGGTCTGGGTGAAAGCCCCAGGGATTCCGCCGCAATCATGGCGATAGGTGCCATGAGTACTGCCGTTGCGCTGTTATTGATGGATTGGCTGAAACCCGAGGTGAGGATAAAGATCCCGGCCAGCAGGGCGATGGGCGATATGGATCCCAGGCTATTGACCAGCGTCTCTGCCGCTACCTGAGCGGCCCCCGTCTTAGTGAGCGCCAGACCCATGGGAATCATGGCGGCAATCATCACCAGACTCGACCAACCGATACTCTTATATGTTTTACCTATGGGTACGCAACCCGTAAATAGCATCAAGCCCGCGCAGATCAGGGATATTACGGCCCCCGGGAAGACATCGAGAACGAACATCAGTATCATGAGTGCGGCTATACCCAGAGAAACATAACTCCTCACATTCAGGCTGTCCACATCTTTAGCGAGCGCTTCCGGAGTACCGGATATAACAACATGTTCGTAATACTCATCCAGTTTCTCTATGTCCTCCCAGGTACCCCGGATGATAAACGAGTCCCCGGGCTGTATCTTGATCTGACCCAGCAGCGCCTTACTGCCTCTGCGTGCCGCCAGTAGCTGCACGTTAAACTTAGTCAGGAACTGACCCAGGTTGATGGTTCGATCCACCAGCACGGAACGGGGCGTAATGAGCATCTCCACCATGCCGACTTCCTGATTGATCAGCTCCTCTTTTATCCCGGCGAATTCCAGTTCCCCCTCGGGTCCGAAGGGCAGGACACCCAGACTAAATCGTATGATCAGCCGGTCCACATCCCCGGGTTTACCCTTGACGGTAATGATGTCGTGGTAGCGAATCTCCGTTTCGGGCCCTGGCAGCTCCACGAATGGAGGCACGCCTTGCAGGGGCTTGGGGAAACGGCGCTTTAGCCGCATGACCGACACATTGAACTCCTTCTCGAAATCCCAATCCCCGATAAGGGTATCAATCAACTCTGACATGGAACGGACCCGAAGACGGTACAGGTTTTCTCCTATGCTGTAATCCTCGATCCATTTGGAGAGCTCGCCATCGATGTTCGCAGGTCGTATGCCTGTGGAGCGAGAAGGAAGCAGCTTATACCCTAGGGTAGCCATGTAAATAAGAAGTATGATCAATAGCGGCAGGCCAATCAAACTGAACTCGAAGAAGGAAAAACCCTTATAACCCGATTCCAGGAGTGCATTACTGACGATGATGTTAGGCGGTGTACCCGTCAGAGTAAGCAGTCCACCGGTATTCGAACCGAATGCCAGAGGCAGCAATAATTTGGACGGAAAGGTGCCCGCTGCCCAGGCCGCGGTAACACTGACGGGCAGCAAGGCGGCTACTGTACCCGTATTACTCACAAATCCGGAAAGTACTCCGGCACCGGCCGTAATCAGGAAGAGTAGCCGCGGTACGCGTCTGCGTGCCCAGAGTACGAACTTTTGCCCGGCCAGTGCCGTCCAGCCTGTACGGGCCAGACCCTCGCCCACTACAAACAACCCGGCGATCATGATCACCGTTGGGTTACTGAAGCCACTAAGTGCCTCTTTTAGTTCCAGGATTCCCGAGAAGTAAAGTGCCAGCATGGATAACAGGGCCACCAGGTCAGGTGGGTACTTACCCCAAACAAACAGCAGTAAGGTCAGGGCAAGAACGATCAGGACTGTAGTCATCAATTGCGAATTATTAATCCAGTGTCAGGAGGGGCACCGGAGAGTGCAGTGTGAGTATGCGTGTAAGCCTGCCTTCGGAGGGCTTTCCCCTCAGGTTGTGGTTACGGGGCATTATACACAGCATGTCGATATCCTTTTCTTTTATGAATTCCATGATGGCACGCTCGATGTCCTTGCCTTTCAGGAAAACGTGGTCCTCGTAAAAGTGTTCGAAATAATAGGACAGGATTCGCTCGTTCTTGCGGGTAACCGAATTCTCCGCCATCTTCTCCTCGATAATGGAATCGGAATACACCGTAAGTACATGTATACGTGCATCAAACGTACGGGCCACGTCCAACAGGGGAGCGAGTATCTGATCGTCTTCGATCTCCTCCCTGCCCAGAACCAGAGCTACGTCCGTTGGGATTTCCACAGGACAACCAAAAGGTATGGCCATAACCGGGCTATCCGCCTCCAGTACAAGCTGTGAGGTGTGGGTGACGGCCTCATCGGTCTGCGCCTGGCCCATGGTACCCATGACGATTAAGTCGGCCCTGTACTCCTTCTGGGCACTGAGTATCTGATCGGTAAGCCGGCCAATGGCTATTCGGATTACCGGCTTAACACTCACCTTGCGGTCGAGCTCACCGAGCAGGGTATCGAACCTTTTTTCCAGGTCTTCCCGATCCTTATCGCTGGGTTGTACTTCGCAAACCCACAGGGCTATTATCTGAATAGGGCGGTTGTATCCGATGTAATGTAAGGTGTAATCCAGTGCATGAATCGACGCTTCCAGGAAATCAAAAGGAAGTAGTACTTTATGTATAGTGCTCATACCTTTAAAATTTAATATTTACCTACTTGTCAAATGTAGAATAGTCCCCTGTGGGAAAACATGACAGAAATCAGTTCGTGAAATTAACTCAAGCCGCGGACGGAATTCCATTTTGTTTAGGGTTTCAGTATCAGACCGGAAGCGTTTTCCGGTGCTGTACCGGGACTATTCTCCTTTAAATTTAAGAACAAAACCTCAGTATACTCCTCAAAAGGCATCAAACCTGACCGATCCGACTGAATTAATGATATGATAAATTTTAGCATATATTTTTATGTATATGACAATTATCATCTTTTTTGATGAGGAATGCTGATAATTTTACCGATGTAAGCCACTTGCTACAGGTACTAAGCTTACTCGATTTCAGACACTAAGTTGAACCCGAAAATTTTACTGCCATGATGCCAAAAAAGAATCCCAAAGCAGACTTAAACAGAAGTAGCGGCTTATTTTTCGTCATTGGTTTGACCATTGCCCTTTTCGTTACCTGGAGATTACTCGAATACCGCGCGTATGACGACATTCAGGAGCTCACCCAGGTAATCAATGTCCTTGAGGACATGGACGAAGAAGCGCCCATCACCGAACAGGTGAAGACCGTAACCCCTCCGCCCCCTCCAACGGCTCCCCAGATTATCGAGGTAGTCGAAGATGTGGTTGATATAGAAGAGACCGTGATCGAAAGTACTGAGAGTGGTGAAGACGTTGTAATAGCGGAACAGGTGGATGTGGACGATGTTGCAGTAGGTGAACTCGAAGAGGAAGAAGTAGTTCCCTTTGCCGTTATCGAAAACGCTCCGATTTTTCCAGGTTGTGAAGGACTGGCTACCGAGGCTGAGCGCCGTGAATGCTTTAACCAGAAGGTTCAGGCACACATTACGGCTAACTTCCGGTACCCCGAAATGGCCCTGGAAATGGGAGTCTCCGGTAGGGTATTCGTCACCTTCGAAATCAATACCCGGGGTGAAGTAAGCAATATCCGTCAACGGGGTCCAGACCGCATACTCGAGACCGAGGCCAGGAGAATTATCTCCACGCTTCCTAAAATGACTCCGGGTAAACAACGCGGACGGGCCGCCAAGGTAAACTACAGTATTCCCATTATGTTTAAAATGGCAGACCTGTAGCAATATCCTCCATTTTCACCGAGCTTTCGGGTTCCCTTTAAAAAATAGGGGAATCCGAAAGCTTTTTTTTTGCGCCTGGGAGAAACTGGGAATTGTCATAAAACCGACGAAAAAAAACCTGCAGCCGAAGCCAAACTGCACAACACCTGCTGATATTTATCATATTATTCCCCTTCCATCTCCACTATTTTTATCCACGTGATTTTCCGTAACCCACGGCTTAATAAAACATGAGGAATGAGCGCATTGAGCATTAAGTACAGCCAACCTGCACCCCGGTACACGAGTTATCCCACAGTCCCCTTCTGGGACCTGGATTCGTTTACCGGACAGGCCTGGAGAAACTCCTTTGTTACCCGGATAGAGGAGATCGGCAATGGACCGGTTAGCCTGTACATCCATCTCCCGTTCTGCGAGTCCATGTGCACCTTTTGTGGGTGCCACAAACGAATCACCAAGCGCCACGAACTCGAGCGGCCCTATCTGGAGGCGGTCCTCCGTGAAGTCGATCTGTACCGTGACCTGACGGGCCGGGACTTCTCCGTGGGTGAGTTGCACCTGGGAGGTGGAACCCCTACCTTTTTTAGTCCGGACAACCTGGCCTACCTGGTTGAAGGCATATTTAGCAGGCTCAGAAAAACTCAGGATGCCCAGCTCAGTTTTGAAGGGCATCCCCTTAATACCACACGGGAACACCTCCAACGCCTTTACGAACTCGGATTCAGACGGGTGTGCTACGGGGTTCAGGACTACAATCCAAAGGTGCAGAAGGCCATACATCGCATACAGCCGTTCGAAAGTGTACAACGGAGCACCGAGACGGCCAGGCAGTTGGGATACACTTCCGTGGCCCACGACCTGATCTACGGACTTCCCTTCCAGACCGAAGAGGATATCTCAAAGACCGTAGAGAAGACCTTGCTGCTCAGGCCCGATCGCATTGCCTTTTACAGCTACGCACATGTGCCCTGGAGGGATGGGACGGGGCAACGGGGATTCCGCGAAGAAGACCTTCCGGGTCCCGAAGAGAAATTCCGGCAGCAGGAACTGGGACGCAAATTACTTCTGAAACACGGTTACATGGAAATCGGCATGGATCACTACGCCCTGATACATGACTCCCTTTACCAGGCCAGCGCTCAGGACAGGCTGCACCGAAACTTCATGGGCTATACCCCCCAAAAAACCGAGCTGCTCCTGGGCCTGGGCGTTTCGTCCATCAGCGACTCCCGAGATTGCTTCGCCCAGAATGTCAAGGGCATCGAAGAATACCAACGGCTCCTAGCCGATGGGATACTCCCGGTGATCAAAGGTCATGTTTTATCCAGAGAAGACCGGCTGATTCGTGAGAAAGTTGAGGCACTTATGTGTAACTTTAGGTTGGAATGGGACCATAGCTTTGTTCAGCATCCCGCCTATGAGGACATGATCGAAGAATGGCGCGAATTCGAACGGGAAGGCCTGATTTACCTCGGGGACCAGAACCTCGAAGTGCTTTCAGCGGGTAGACCTTTCGTTCGCAACATCTGCATGGTCCTCGATCAGTATTTGAGAAAAAAGAAACCCAAAAAACAGCTGTTCTCCCTAAGTTTGTAACCTAATTCGATAGCCATGAACATTTTAGTTCCCGTAGACTTTTCAAAATACTCAGACCGAGCACTCAAGGTGGCCGCCACTCTGGCCCGGCGAATGAACGGATCCATAACGGCCCTCCACATGCTGGAGATTTCACCCTCGCTGCTGGGCACCTCGGATTACCTGCCTCAGGAACAGACGTTGTTCCTGATGAAGATGGCGGAAAAACAGTTCGCAGGTTTCCTGGAAAAACCCTATCTGCAGGGCGTCTCGGTGACTCCCATTATCAAACATTTCAAGGTCTTCAGCGAAGTAAATGAAGTTGCCCGGGAAAACAATTCCGAACTCATCGTGATGGGCTCTCATGGTGCGGAGGGCCTGGAAGAGGTGTTCTTTGGTTCAAATGCAGAGAAAGTGATCCGCAGTTCCGAACTACCTGTGCTCGTGATCAAAGAAGAGCGTGAAGACTTCGACGTCAATTGCTTCGTATTTGCCAGTGATTTCCACGAAGAGAGTGTGCCTGTGGTGCGGAAAGCCGCCGAATTTGCCTCTAAAATGAATGCGGAATTCAAGCTGGTTTACATCAATACCCCTGGAGACGCCTTCCTGAGCACGGAAGATGCCTATGAGCGCATTACGGCCTTCCTGAATATCGCCAGACTGGGTACTGAAGTCGAAATCTACAACGACTACAACGTAGAAAAGGGAATCATTTCCTATAGCGAGTCCGTCGGTGCCGATTTGATCGGCATACCCACTCATGGCCGAAAGGGTATGGCTCACATCCTGCTGGGAAGCATAGGGGAAGATTTGGCCAATCATGCCACCATCCCTGTAATTACTTTCAAGTTGTAACGACTATAACTATAGGATTGATTGTTTTTTGATTGGTAATTTCAAAAACGGAGAAGGGAAGCCAGCTGGCTTCCCTTTTTTAGTGCTAAAAATTCATGTGAATTGAGTAATTTTTCTGGTAGTAATCATATAATCAAACCGAATTATGAAAAGACTCATTCTATTAAGTACTGCTTTGTTTTTGGTGCTGACTGGCCTATTCGACCTGCGGGCCCAGAGCAATCCCTTCTTCGATGACTTTGAAATTATGGCGGGTGCCAACCTCTCCTTTATTAGTGCGGAGATGACCGAAAAATTCAATGGGCAAAATCGAATAGGTTTCCTGTTTGGTGTTCAGAAACCTTACCAACTGAAAGATAAGCTATACCTGCTGACAGGGCTTTTCTTTTCTCAGCAGGGAGCGGACTATGATGAGTCCAACCAGCCGAACACCGGATCCCCGAGATACATTGGAACGTACCGGTTGAGTTACGTCAATGCACAAACCCTGGGTGAATACAGGATCACAACGGATTTCCGGGTACAATTCGGTCCGTACCTTGGGGTGCTCGTAGGCGCCAATGATGAATACGAAGAAATTGGCGGAGGTTTTAGTGGAGAAGAGGATGCCAGTGACCGATTTAATGGCCTGGATTTCGGAGGGGTTATTGGCCTTTCCTACGAAATCACCAATAATCTATCGGCCAGCCTAAGATACCAGCACGGCCTGTCCGACGTCTATGGCGGTGATCAGGGATTCGAATACAGAAACCGAGTCGTTAGCCTGGGTGTTGCCTATGACATCGAAGATCTGATCGCCCCCGGTGATATCAGTCAATAGACCTAAAACAAAATTCTTTGCTATTCCAAGGTAAGCCTCCGCCGGCTTGCCTTTTTTATTGAATTTCCGACGGTTGGAAATAATTGGCACACAGAGGACTATGAATATAATTTTTGTACTTTGTTAAGGACTTTAACACTAAACACTATATTTATTATGAAAAGACTCTTTCCATTACTTATTCCTGTAGCCTTGCTGGTACTCAACTCGAGCTGCGCAACTGTGCTTCAGGAATATCGAATGTCCGCAACTGCAGGAGCCCAGCTAACCACCATAAGTGGCGATGACGCGGATAGCTTTAAAAACAGCAGAATCGGTTACCACGTAGGACTTCAGGGGGTGATACCCATACAGGAGAAATTCGACTTCCGTCCGGGAGTGGCCTTCAGTTCCGAGGGTTCTGATTATGAAGAACAAAATTTCGAAGGAACAGTCAGGCTTAACTACTTAAGGCTTAATCCTCTGGTTGAATATCAGCTCTCCGACCGTTTCGGGCTTCAGGGCGGACCTTCTTTCGGCATACTCACCAGCGCGCGGGACATCGGAACTTCCCTGGGTACAGGTGGGGGTGATTACGACGACGATATCAGCGATTCGGTTAGTGGTTTGGATATTGCAGCCGTCATAGGTGGTACTTATGAGCTGTCGCCCACAGTTGATCTTTTCCTCAGGGCAAACTATGGCCTGACCAGTGTGGACGATTTTGGCAGCAATGATTTCGGGTGGCACAACTGCGGACTCCTTTTCGGGGTTGACATCAGCCTGAGTAAACTTCTCGGTGACGGCAGCGACTCGACTCAATAAGCATTTCATTAAAAAGGGAAGCCTCGCGGCTTCCCTTTTTGCTAACTATATGAACAGATAACGTATTTGGGGGATTCTCTTGGTTCCCTAAGTAGTGTAAAATCGTTCGAAAGCGGCTTCTTCCAGTGACTCCCGATGGTCGGGATGTGCGATGGATATCAAAGCCTTAGCACGCTCTTTGAGGTTCTTTCCGAACAGATCGACCACCCCGTACTCCGTAGCCACGTAGTGAACGTGGGCCCGGGTAGTGGTTACCCCGGCCCCATGCTTCAGGAAAGGGGCTATCTTGGAAACGCCCTTCTTGGTTGTGGACGTGATGGCAATGATGGGTTTTCCACCCTCAGAGAGACTGGCTCCTCGGATGAAGTCCATCTGACCTCCAACTCCGGAAAACTGAAATGAACCTATGGTATCGGCACAGATCTGGCCGGTCAGATCGATTTCAATGGCGCTATTAATCGCCGTTACTTTGGGATTCCTTCGTATACGGGCAGTGTCGTTGGTGTAGGCAGCCTCCCGGAAATCACAAACGGGGTTGTCGTCTATGAAATCGTACAAATCCTGGGACCCAGCAGCGAAGCAGCTCACGATCTTGCCGGTACGCACTTTCTTCTCCTCGCCCGTAATTACACCGGCCTGTACCAAAGGCAGTATGCCATCCGAGAACATTTCCGTGTGTATTCCCAGTCTCCTGTGACCACCCAGGTTGGACAGCACGGCATCCGGTATATTTCCGATTCCCATCTGCAGGGTAGCCCCGTCTTCAATAAGTTCGGCTACATAGCGACCGATACTGCTCTCCTCTTCGGTAGGAGCCGCAGGGTAGTGCAGGTGTATGGGCTGATCCACCTCAACACCAAAGTCGATATTATCGATATGTATGATTCCGTCACCATGGGTACGGGGCACTTGAGGATTTATCAAGGCAACCACCTGCTTCGCGGTCTCTACTGCGGGCAGGGCTATATCCACGGACACCCCCAGGGAGCAGTAACCGTGACGGTCCGGAGGAGACACCTGTATCAAAGCCACATCCAGGGGAAGGATATTCCGCCGGAACAGCTGATGAATCTCACTCAGAAATATGGGTATGTACGCCCCGTGAGGGCCGTTAATCCCCTTGCGGACATTTCCTCCTACGAAACAACTGTTCATCATGAAGGATTCGGAATAGGGGGTCTGCGCGTATTTGGCATCTCCCTCGGTATGTATGGAAATCAGCTCTACATCTTTGATCTCCTTATAGCGCTCACAGAGCGTATCCACGAGTAAATTTGGGGTCATGGCGGCGCCTTGTATGAAGACCCTGTCACCGCTTTTTACTACTCCAAGGCCTTCTTCGGCGGACGTTATTCTCATTCGTTTATGGTTTTAATTGATAGGTTTCTTGATCAGGTTCAGGTTCCGTTTCGGGACTGTGGCATTCCATGCTCGCAGACTGGACCTCCATGTCAGGGGCTTTGGGGGAAAGATATGGAATTCCGATCCCCATTCCCCTTAAAATAAAAGCTGCGCCAACTACGCTAAGAAGGACCGATACCACTCTGGGCTGTACCTTTTTAACCAGGGGGCCCAACACGGATTTCAGTAGCTGCGGACTGCTTAACAAAGGTATGGTACCCAGGCCAAATACCAGCATAAACAGGGCTCCACTCAGCGAGTTTCCTGTCGCCAGCGAACCGAAAACGGCCATGTAGGTCAGTCCACAGGGCAGGAAGCCATTCAGAAAGCCAATAGACAACAAAGCGTCTGGCCTGCCGCTCTTGAAGAAGGTGGCAAATCGCGACTGGGTACCTCCCAAAAGACGGGTGAGGTACTGACTGATAGGGATGAGTTTGACCAAGGGGAAAAACGCGGCAAGTATAAGGGTAATACCCGTGAGTATGGAGAGCTTTTGCTGCCAGCCGAAAAGGGAGAGGCCTTTGCCTATGGTTCCGAACGCCAGGCCCAAAAGTGCATAGGCCAGGATTCGACCCAGATGGTAGTGGGCCATGCCCCAGACTCTCTGTACTCCCTCTCCCTTTACCGGCAGAAGAAAAACGATCGGGCCACACATTCCAATGCAGTGCAAGCCTCCTACGGCTCCCATAAGTAATGCGGCCCAGAGCATATCAGTAATATATAGTTTCTTTGTACAGGAACCGGGTTCCCTTATAGGTCCAGTCTACTTCAATGTCCCAGCGGCCATCCAACAATCGACTGTCAGGTATAAGCATAAAGGTCTTAGACAGATCTACGTTGAGATCCGAGTCTAAGTGTCGGTCGGATGGCCTGTAAAGGGACACTGTTCCTTGAATTTCCTGTGGATTGCACGCTGCGGGAAAGGTGACGGTAAGGCCATCGGGGACCCGTTGTATTTTAAGGCCATATCCCTCCCTTACCGTAGCCTGCAGCGCATCGATTTCTTCCTGATACCGAAGTTCTTTTTCGTAATAGGACTGGGTGACCAGTTCGTGATCAGCCCTTTCGTCGGTGGTCATTCTCCAAACGAAATACCCGATAAATCCTATAAATAGTACAAAAGAAACTACTATGCCGTGACCCCAGTGAAATCTCATGATTTTGATGTTTTAATATGTAGGCGGAGAATAGAATTTGAGGGCCGTAGTCTCAATCAGTTCCTCGCCGCTGAAAACCCCGATGCGCAAATCTACCTTGTCGTCGTCCAGTTCGGACATCGGAATTTCTATGAACAGTGTGCCCTCCGAGAGGTCCTGGGCAGGCACGTCGAAGCGTTCGACGGACACCAGCCGGATTTCACCCTCATGTGAGAGGAGCTTGAAGTGTACGTCCCGCACTTCCTCGCTGGTCTTGTTGATCAGCTGATAGGTGTACACATTACTGATGCCGTTGTTCTCGGTTCTTTGGTAGAGTTGTCCGGGTAACCGGTTAATACTGGCCTCGAGATCATTTCTAAGGAACAGCATGCTGGTAAATACCCCGACCAGTACAAAAAGCACTGCCGTATAGGCGATCATCCTAACATTCCAGCGGAACGGAAGGCCCCTGGAGATATTCTCTTCGCTGGCATAGCGGATCAGCCCTTTCGGCTTATCGATCTTCTCCATGATGGTATCGCACTCGTCGATACAGGCCGTACAATTCACACACTCCAGCTGCGTCCCGTTTCGTATGTCGATACCCGTGGGACACACGTGTACACACTGAAAACAGTCTATGCAATCGCCATGACCCAGGGCCTCGCGGTCCTCGTTCTTCTTGAATTTCTTGCGTCCGTTGCTCCCCTCTCCACGGACATGGTCGTAGGCCACTACTATGGACTTATTGTCGAGCAGAACCCCCTGCAGTCGTCCGTACGGGCAGGCGATGATACACACCTGCTCACGGAACCAGGCAAAGACGAAATAGAAGGCAAAGGTGAACAGTACCAGCGGCACGAAGGTGCCCAGGTGGGCCATGGGGCCTTCCTTCACATATAGCATAAGCTGATCACTGCCGATCAGATAGGCTACGAATGTATTCGAGATGGCAAAGGAAATAAGCAGGAAGATGGTCCATTTCAGCACCTTCTTGCCTATTTTCTGAGCCGTCCAGGGCTCTTTATTCAGCCGCATTTGTGCTCCGCGGTCTCCTTCGATCCAATACTCAATCGGACGAAAAACCATCTCGAGGAATATGGTCTGGGGGCAGACCCAGCCGCAGAAGATACGGCCATAGGCCACCGTAAAGAGCGCTATGAAGACCACCCCTGTGATCATGGAAATGACCAGCAGGTGAAAATCCTGTGGCCAAAAAGGAAAACCGAAGACGTTAAACTTGCGTTCGAGCACATTCAGGAGCAAAAACTGGTTTCCGTTTACCTTAATCCAGGGTGCTGCAAAAAGGAAAATCAGCAAAACCAGGGAAACGTAACGCCGGTAGTTGGTGTAGCGTCCTTTAGGCTTCTTGGGGTACACCCAGTTCCGCTTACCCTCCTTGGTTACGGTATTGATGCTGTCTCTGAAATTCTCGTCCATCTCGTTGGGGCTATTAATTTTCGGGGCCGGACCAGGCCTCTTGTATTATCGGATCGCCACGTCCAGACTGTCCGCAGGTTGCACGGGGGCCTCATCCTGCTCACCGGACGGGGCCGGAGCATCGGGATCCTCGTATAATTCTCCTTCCGGATCTTTAGGGTTAGCCGGGGTAGTTCCCTGAAAACCCAACACATAGGAGGAAACCTGAGCAATCTCTAACGGGCTCAGGCTGGTGTTCCAGGGAACCATCCCCTTACCGTCCCTTCCTCCTTCGGAAACCGTCTTGAAGACATTCTTGATGCCTCCGCCCAATATCCAGTATTGGTCCGTGAGATTGGGCCCGATACCGCCACCGCCATCGGCCATGTGACAGGCCACACATTTCGACTCAAAGATGGCCTCACCGGCCTTGAGATCCGAGGCGTCGGTCAGAAGTTCTACGGTGGAAGCGTCTACCAGATTTTTGGAGTTCTTCTTGTACTCCTCGATTTCCTTTTCGGCCCGGGCCATTTCCATCTCAAACTCTTCGGTCTGGTTGTATTCCTTAACCACATGGAAGCGGATCAGGTAGACCGCACCAAATAGAATGGTTACATAGAACAAGTAAACCCACCAGGGCGGGAGTACGTTGTCCAGTTCGCGTATGCCGTCGTAGTTGTGGTCCATAACGATGGTTTCCTCTTCCTGAATCGAACGGCTGCGGGTCAGTGCCCTGTAGATACGCTGGCCAAATTTCCACTGGAAACTCTTGTTCTTCTCGGCCCAGTAGCGCTCCTGGGCCTCTTCGGTCATGGTGCGGAGCATGAGGCGTTCGATGGCATACAAAACCATCTCCACGGAAATGAGGATCAGCAGCACCATGGATAGGAAAAGCGCCACTTCCGGATAGGCTATCACCGCCGGACGATCACCGGAATCGATAAAGTATTCGGCGGCTCCCCACACCATGCAGAGCAAGATGATGATTCGGAGCCAGGATGGGATTCGAAATATCATGGTACTAACTATTTTGATTAGGTTGTTGTGTATCGGATTCCAACGGCAGTTGCTTCATGTCGGTGATGTAGCCTTTGGAGGCGGTAAACACCCTGTAAAACAGACCGCAGAAGAACAGAAAGAATATCAGCAGGGAGATGATGGGGAAAATCTCTACCCCATCGATGGTCTCCATATGTCCTTTGATCATCTTAAGCATGGCCCTATTGATTATCGGTTAGTGATTCGTCCGGCATCTTGACCTTGATGTCGGTTCCCAGTCGCTGCAGGTAGGCGATCATGGCTACGACCTCCCGGTCCCTCATTTCCACAAATTCCTGTCCCCGAGCCGCTGCGTCTGCTTTCTGCGCCTCATAGGTCTGCACGAATTCGGGATCGGAGTAGAGGTTTCTCTCAATCTGAGCCGCCTGGGCCGCCATGTGCTCGGGCGCGTTGGCAATGTCCTCATCCGTGTAGGGCACTCCCAGGTTCACCATGACCTTCATTTTGTCCTGAGTCTTGCTCCGATCGTGTTCATTCCGTATCAGCCACTGATAGGCCGGCATGATCGAGCCGTCCGAGGTACTTTCTGGATTCAGCAAGTGGTTCAGATGCCAGTTATCGGAGTATTTGCCTCCTACCCTCATCAGGTCGGGCCCGGTCCGTTTACTTCCCCATAGGAAGGGATGATCGTAAACGTATTCACCCGCTTTGGAATACTCGCCATAACGCACCACCTCGCTTCGGAATGGTCGGATCATCTGGGAGTGACAACTTACGCAGCCTTCTCGTATGTAGAGGTCCCGCCCTTCAAGTTCCAGCGGAGTATACGGTTTAACGCTGCTGATGGTCGGCACGTTGGACTTCACCATGATCATGGGAACGATCTGTACGATACCTCCGATGAGTATGGCTATAGTAGACAATACGGTAAACTGGACGGGCTTGCGCTCCAGCCAGCTATGCCACTTCTCGCCGACCAGTTTTCGACCGCTCAGGCGTTCCAGCGCAGGGGCCTCAGCCTCGTCGTCGGTGACCTTGCTGCCTGCGCGAACCGTGGCAATGACATTGTAGAGCATGATGAACATACCTATAATGTAGAGGCTGCCTCCAATGGCACGCATCCAGTACATGGGAATAATCTGGAACACCGTCTGTAGGAAGTTATCGTATACCAGTCGTCCATCCGGATGAAAATCTTTCCACATCAGGGCCTGGGTAAATCCGGACACATACATGGGAAGGGCGTATAGGATAATTCCGAGCGTGCCCACCCAGAAATGGGTATTGGCCAGCGCCTTGGAGTGCAGGGGGGTCTTGAAGAGTTTGGGCAGCAACCAGTAAATCATACCAAATGCCAGGAATCCGTTCCAGGCCAGGGCACCCACGTGCACGTGGGCGATAATCCAGTCGGTAAAGTGCGCAATGGCATTGATGTTCTTGAGCGAGAGCATCGGCCCTTCGAATGTCGCCATACCGTATCCCGTAATGGCCACTACGAAAAACTTCAGGATGGGATCGGTGCGCACCCGGTCCCAAACCCCTCTCAGGGTGAGCAGCCCGTTGATCATACCTCCCCAGGATGGGGCAATGAGCATAACCGAGAACACCACTCCGAGGTTTTGTGCCCAGTCAGGCAATGCGGAGTACAACAGGTGGTGCGGACCGGCCCAGATGTAAATGAATATCAGTGACCAGAAGTGAACAATCGAGAGTCGATAGGAATACACCGGACGATCTGCGGCCTTGGGCACGAAGTAGTACATGAGACCCAGGAAGGGAGTGGTCAGGAAGAAGGCCACGGCATTATGTCCATACCACCACTGCACCAGCGCATCCTGGACCCCGGCGTAAACCGAGTAGCTCTTAAGCGCGGCTACAGGCCATTCCAGGCTGTTGAAAATATGAAGGACGGCCACGGTGACAAAGGTGGCGATGTAGAACCAGATGGCTACATACAGATGGCGCTGTCGCCGTTTTAATATGGTGCCAATCAGGTTCCAGCCAAATGCCACCCAGACCACGGCAATCGCGAGGTCAAAAGGCCACTCGAGCTCTGCGTACTCCTTGGATGTGGTATAACCCAATGGCAGCGTGATGGCCGCGCCGACTATGATCAGCTGCCAGCCCCAGAAATTCAGGTTGCTCAGAAAATTACTGAACATACGGGCCTTCAGGAGTCGCTGAGTGGAGTAGTATACCCCGGCGAATATGGCATTACCTACAAAGGCGAAGATCACCGCGTTCGTGTGCAAAGGCCGCAATCGCCCAAAACTCAGCCAGGATATGCCATCCGTGAGTTTGGGAAAGAGAAAGAGGAAAGCCAGTAGAAGGCCTACCAGCATGCCAATGACGCCCCAGAACAGCGTTGCATACATGAATTTCTGTACGATTTTGTTGTCGTACTTAAACTGCTGAATCTCCATTTGTATGTAAAGAATTTGTTAGGTTATGGGTTGGACTGGCGTTCTCCTCCTTTTCATCGGGCGCCTCGCCTTGTGTAACGAGCTCGTCTTCGAAGAGCATGCGCACCGATGGTGTGTAGGAATCGTCGAATTGTCCTTTGCGGACGGCTAGCCAGAAGATCAGGAAGAACAATACGGCCACACTAATCGACACCCCCAATAAGAGATAGATTACGCTCATACCTTTTTTTAACTGGCGTAAAACTATGGGGATGCCCATCCGCAAAAAATGACATTTATCAGTTTGAAAATGTTAAATCTTTGGGAGGCCCTGACTTTGTTAAGAGTTCGAGGGGTAAAGCTTCGTCATTTTGGGATGGCACGGCCGATCATCCACCCACAAAAGGTAGTGAAGGCTACCACGCTGATGGAACTCAGCGGCATCAAAATCGCCGCGACCACGGGTTCCAGTTTACCGGTCACTGCAAAGCCGAGCCCGACTACGTTATACAGGAGGGAGATGGCGAAACTCAGGCGTATCACCCCTACCCCCCTGCGGCTCGCCTTGAGGAAATCGGGAAGCCGGTTTAGTGATGAGGCCTTGAGAATCGCATCGCTGGCCGGGGAAAATACATTGATATCTTCAGTTATGGCAATCCCGAGGTCGCTCTGAACCAGGGCCCCGGCATCGTTGAGTCCATCCCCAACCATCAGTACTTTACGCCCTTTGTCCTGCAACTCCCTCACATAGGCCAATTTACTTTCGGGTTTCTGATTGAAAAGCATGGGTGTCTCCGTAGGCAGAATTTCCAGGAGACGGCCCCTTTCGCCATCATTATCCCCGGAGAGTATGCTCAGTTGCCATGTCCCGCTCAGCCGGCCAAACAGGTCACTCACCCCCTCCCGGTAGGTATTTCGAAATTCATACTTACCCTTCACCTCCTTATCGAAACGAACGTAAACGAAAGTCCCCGAAGGAGCATCCGGGCTTTCAGAACCGACGAAAGATGCAGAGCCAATCCTTACCTGCAAGCCTTGTACGACCCCTTCCACTCCCTGACCCACGGTTTCGCTGAACGAATCCAGAGATAGCGTTTCGTAAGGGGATAGCTGCTGGTACAGGGCCCGGCTCAGTGGGTGGCTGGAGGCCCTGAGAGTACTCCTTAGTGCCACCAGCTCAGTTTCGATGAGTGGCGATCCTGTGTATGTGATATCCGTTTTCTCAGACTGCGTCAGGGTTCCGGTCTTATCGAAAACCGCCGTATCCAAAAAGGCCATTTGTTCCAGTACCTGGGCGTTGCGTATGTAAAAGGAGTGCCGGCTGAACCAACGCAGCAGCGTTCCCCAGGTAAAGGGTCCCGCCAGTGCCAGGGCGCAGGGACAGGCTATAATCAGCACCGCGGTAAATACGTTCCAACCCAGTGCGGCAGATCCCTGAATAAACCAAAAGGCCGAAGCTATTACGGCTATAGAGATCACCACCGGCGTAAAGTACTGACTGATCTTGTTGGTCAGGCCCTGCCAAAGGAGATCCTTGTCCCTCTTGAAGGCATCGTGTTCCCATAACTGGGTCAGATAACTCTGCGAAACGGTGCGTACTGCTTCCAGTTCGATAAGTCCCGAACGCTGCCTGCCCCCAGCGAACAAAAGGGTTCCTGCTTCCTTATAAACGGGTTCGGACTCCCCGGTAACGAAACTGTAGTCTATGGAGGCACTGCCCGACTTCAGTACGGCATCGACCGGAATGAGTTCGTTGTTGCGGATCAGCAATAAATCCCCCTCTCGGATATCGCTCGCCGGAACATTCTCCTCGGTACCGTTGTCGAGTATGCGGGTTACGGATAGGGGGAAATAGGATTTGTAATCCCGGTCGAAAGACAGGAAGGAATAGGTTTTCTGCTGAAAGATCCGTCCCAATAGCAGGAAGAATACCAGGCCGGTCAGGGAATCGAAGAACCCCGGACCCATGTCAAATACCACATCCCAGACACTGCGTATAAAAATGGCGAGGACCCCCAATGCTATGGGGACATCGATATTGAGCTGACGCGAACGCAGTCCGGATATAGCCGACCTAAAATAAGGCCGTGCGGCATAACCCACTACTGGCAGGGAAAACAACAGCATCAGTGTTCGAAACACATTCTTGTACTGATCCAGCCAGAACTCCTCCACCTCAAAATACTCGGGAAACGATAGCAACATAACGTTCCCGAAGGCAAAACCGGCGACCCCGATCTGATAGATCAGCTGGCGGTCTTCCGAGGACTTTTTCTTATCCAGGCGCTGCATCGACAAATCGGGCTCATAACCCAGTGCAATGAGCAATACTACGAGTTGCTTAAGGCTGAAATCCTCGGTACTGTAGGTAATCGAAACCGTGCGCTTGGGAAAGTTAACCGAAGAGGCCCTTACCTGGGGCTGGAATTTACCCAGGTTCTCCAGTATCCAGATACACGAACTGCAATGCATCTGTGGGATGGTAAACTGCACCTTCTGTATGCCGTCATCATCGAATTCAAGCAGAGAATCCCTGGCCGCCTGAGTGTCCAGAAATTCCAGGTTCTTCGTCTCCTCATTAGGACGCTGACCAGACTGTTCGTTGAGCTCGTAATAATAAAGCATGCCATTGGAGGACAGCAGTCGATACACCGAGAGGCAGCCGTTACAGCAAAAGGCTTTGCCTTCCGAATCGAATAGGGGTTCCTGTGTCTCCGTACCACAGTGGTAGCATTCAGTCATAAACGGCGGGTGATTTTGGCGCAAAAGTGTGTGGCTGTCAAACGGTGGCCTATGATTTAAATCATCTTTTAAAACAGACTCAGGCCCTAAATTTATTCAAACTGTACCACTTAGGGCGTCACTTTATCTAAACGGTCATTCCATTTCTGCCGAAGACCCCTTGTTCACTGAATATTACGGGCCCTTGAGGGGTTCCGCCCATATAATAAACTGCTTCGTATGAAAACTTCCCTGGAAATCTATGGTTCCTACCGGTACAGTCCGGCCGATATTCGCATACCCGATACTCTCGGTCTCGAATACGACGAGATCATGGTACAGAAAGGTGACTTCCTCTTCCGCGAAGGAAGCCACTTGGATAAACTCTTCATCATTCGAGATGGGGCCTTTTATTTTTCCCGGCTCGACCCGCAGGGCCAATCCCAGATACTGAGACTGCTCGGACCAGGAGAACTACTTGGCAAACATGCTGCACTTACCGGAATTAAGTGTTTGTACACCGCCAAGGCCCTTGCAAACAGCTATTTATACGCGTATGATAAAAGAGATTTGGACCGCTGCGACTTCGAGGGGGAACTCTACCGCTTCCTTTTTAACCGGTTGATGGAGGAGTACCGCTCCCAGACAGTGGAGCAACAGGTGTTTACGGCTCACAGCAGCATTCCTTCCCGACTGGCCGCTCTCTTACTGCTGCTGTTGGACAAGTTCGGAACCCAGCCCGATCAGTCACTGAAAATCAACCTGAAACGGCAAGAAATGGCTTCTATCCTCGGCACCTCGGCCGAATATGTAATCCACTTGTTATCGGGCTTCAAGAAGCAGAATCTGATTGCCATGCCCAAGAACCGCCTCGTCATACTGGCAGAAGGAAAATTACGAACACTTTCGCTATAACCTAAAATATTACAGGTTGTAAAACCTTGAAAATCTTTTACCTTTAAATGGTCAGGTAAAAAGTATTTTATGGAAGGTAGATGTGAAAACTGCATAGTCAGGCAGTTTAACTCCCTACGAGCAATGAGCAAAGAGGACCTCAAAGGAATCTCCGATGCCAAAATCTCACGGTCCGTAAAGAAAGGGGAAACCCTGTTCAAGGAAGGGGAGAAATTAGGTGGCGTATTCTGCGTCCGGGACGGTGTCTCCAAACTTTCCAAACTCAGCCCGAACGGAAAGGATCAAATTGTTAAACTCGCGACCAAAGGCCAGGTCATCGGCCAGCGCTCGGTGATCTCCGAAGAGAGCACCAACCTCTCGGCCGTGGCGGTCAGCGACATGGATGTGTGCTTTATTCCCAAGGAGAGCATACTCACCAGCCTCAGCAAGAATCCCGACTTCACCCTGGAAGTGCTCCGCCACATGGCGCACGACCTGCGCGAAGCGGATGATGTGATCGTCAACATGTCGCAGAAGACGGTGAAACAGCGTATTGCAGAGGCCATGCTGTACCTCAACAACTTCGGACACGACGACGAGGGATTTTTCGTACTTACCCTTTCCCGTGAGGATATTGCCAATGTCGTAGGCACGGCCACCGAGTCGGCGATTCGCATACTCTCCGAGTTTAAAAAGGAAGGTCTGGTCAAGGCTTCGGGCAAGCGCCTCGGGATTGGTAACCTTCAGCGCCTCAAGGAACTGGCGGAAGGCCTGTAGTAAGGTTAGTTTTGTCGTTTTCAGCACGTTAAAATAGACTTCAGGAGCCCTTAAATTTCGCGATTTGAGGCCCCCTAGGGCTCGTTTCTCCTAAAAGCTGACATATATCATAGTGTTCAGGAAGAAACGCCTTTAAATTCGCTTTATTCAAAATACCAATCGGATGAAGCGTATACTTTTGCCCACGGACTTCTCAGACAACGCCTGGAACGCGACTGAGTATGCATTGCGGCTGTTTGAACAGCAGGAATGCACGTTCTATTTTCTGAATACCTATACGCCGAGTATTCCGAGCAGCCGTTTTATGATGCCCTCCTCGAATTCTTCCAATCGACTGGAGGAAATCTCACGTATCAATTCGGAGAAAGGACTTCAGAAGGTCGTAAACCGAGCCCGAAAACTATCCCATAATCCTCTGCACTCCTTCGACTGCATTTCCTCATTCAACCTGCTGGTGGAAGAGATTAACCAGGTGATCGAGGAGCGGGACATCGACCTGATCGTGACAGGCACCAAGGGAGCCTCCGGCATGGAGGAGGTATTCATGGGAAGCAACACGGTTCGCATCATCAAGAGCAGTAAGAAGTGCCCCATACTGGCCATTCCTCAATACTTCAAGTTCAGCACACCTAAGGAAATCGCCTTCGCGACCGATTTCAAGCGGTTCTATTCACAATCCGAACTCAAGCCGTTGCTCGAGTTGGCAGCCCAGTTTAAGGCAGTGATCCGCATCGTCTATGTACAGCACGAAATACGACCCCTGAGCGAAATACAGGAATTCAACCTGAAGATGCTGCGCAAGTTCCTCGGAAATCAGGAGCACTTTATCCATACCGTCTCGGAATTGGCATCCGTCTCTCAGACTCTCGAATTGTTTACCCAACAATTGGGCATACACCTATTGGCCTTACTGAACTATCCACATAGTTATGTAGAACAGGTTACGCACGAGCCCGTTGTAAAGCGCACGGCGTTCCACACCCAGATTCCACTCCTGGTAATTCCGGAACTGGGCATGGAAACCGTAACCCGTACTACCCTGGCTGAAGCCAGGAACGTCTACTAAGACTAAGCGTTCTTCTTACCCGAAGTTGATATCCCGAAAAGGGTGTACAGGGGACAAAAATTGATCAGGCTGGTCAGCAGGAAGATTCCTGCCAGAGCCAATAGAAAATAGGCCAGAGTTCCTTCTATGATACCCTCATAGTACAGATAACCCGCCAGTACAGCCAGCAGTGTGCGGACGATTCGGTCCGTTGCTCCCATGTTTTTGTTCATTGGTTTCACTTTTTGACGATAAATATACTCCGTATTCGCGGTGAAGGGGTCCATTCCTTGCCGGTTTGTTAACCCCAGCCGAATTAGCACCTGCTGAGACCTACAAAAAAGAGACCCCCCGATTACGGGGGGCCTTGTCGAAATATATATGTCAGGATAAAAAGCTATTCCAGATCTCCGAGCGGCTCATCCTCATAACCATCACGGAACGTCTTCTCGGTACTATATTTGTCCGTAAGTACCCGATACACCATGACGATGAGCAGCGCCTGTCCACCAACGGTCAGGGCGAACACCCAGGGATAAGGGGCATCCATGGCACTCATGATCACCAAGACAACCAGTGCCAGTGTCGTAATGCCCACCCAGTTCATTGTAGATATTTTCACAGCAATCTTTTGTCAAAAATACATTAATTGCTGTTTTTGTTTAGGTTATCTCTGTTAAATTTAAACAAAATGTAGGAGTTTGAACCCCTGTAAACTCTCGTATTCTAAGTCTCATTTCATTCTCCATGCCTAGATCTGTAATCCGGTTCAGGCCTATGAAACAACAGCACAGCGCTTAAGATTCCGGTTCAGGTATCCACTTCTTGAACAGATTGCGGTATCCTCCTAGCTTTGATGGCAAATATTCTTGAGATGCTATTTGATTTTATTCGGGAGGGTCTAGAACGGGATGTGGCACTTTGGTCATTCGGCCTCACAAACTTGGCGCTTGCCTAACTTCTCATACCGCTCAGCCTTGCGAACACACGTAAAGTCAGTGGCGCGAATTCCCTGCATAAGCCGATAAAATTTGGCCTTTCTATCGGCCTGCTGTGCTGCACGATGGGCTGGTTCATTTCCGATCTGACTCCAGGTTTGTACCTGGACTACTACCGGTGGTCCACAGTCCTGCTTATGGGGTTCGAAATTCTTTACATTACTCTCATGGCCATACTCGGACAGAGATCCCACTATAACACCCACTCCCCACTTACTTCGGCCCTCTACGGCCTCATGGGCATAGCGGCTACCGCAGTGACCCTCTGGACCGGGTTGATCGGATGGCAGTTCTACCTGCAACCACTGGAAGCGCTTCCGGAATACTACAAGGCAGCCATCGTTATGGGCACTACCCTGTTCGCTGTTTTCGGCATGCAAGGAGCCCTGATGGGTTCGCGACTGGCCCATACCGTAGGGGCTCAGGATGGGGGCCCGGGTCTTCCCTTTCTGAACTGGAGCAGGACGCATGGCGATCAGAGCGTGGCTCATTTCGTGGGTATGCACGCATTGCAAATTCTCCCCCTGGCCTCATTCTACCTATTCAAGAACATGGCCCTAACGCTTATTCTTGGGGGTGTGTACGGCTTGCTGGCCTTCAGCACTCTGATCCAGGCCCTGAGGTCTCAACCCGTTATCGGCCGTCTGGCCACAGTCTCTGAATCTGGCCGCACCCGCCACAAAGTCTAGAGCGAACTAACTACCGCTTAGAATTTTCAATTTTTTTTGATCGATGATGACATTTCAGGTCGAGTCTCGATATAAGATCGAAACACAATACTACCTGAAATGAAAGTCAACATCCTCTTTATTCTTGTCGCACTGGCCCTGACTGCCTCCTGCGGCAACCGAAACTCCAACAATACCAATTTCGACGACGAATTCTTCGAAGAATACTTAGATGAAGACGGTGAATTCGACGAAGAAGCCTTCTTCGAAGATTATCCCGACGGCCCTCCCGCCGAGAAAATGGCTTACAGCGAGAAAAAAAATCAAAAAAAATCCGGCCTCAAAGGGCTGTTCGGCAAGCGCACCCGCACCCATTCTTTCCGCGACCCCAAGTCGGGCTTAGTGGTAAAGAACTATGAATATCCGGCCGACTGGAAGGTAATATCCCGGGCCATGTACGACCTGAGCCCTCAGCTCCCCAACTTCCTGATACAGATAGAAGGGCCCGACGGGCTAAAAGCCTTTAATACCCCTGTAAAGTATCATGTGATCTATAGCGATCCCAACCTGCGGGCATACCTGCCGGAGAGCGTACGCCGCATGCACCGGCGTGAGGTGAGCGTGCAGCAACTCGCGCGAGAGGAAGTGGACCAGCGCATGCAGAAAACGGGATTCCGCTTCGTGGAAACGCGCCCGACCACGGAGTACGAAAATTACGTAAGGCAGAAACTGCGCGAAGACGGAAACGGGAACCAGCGATTGGAAATGTATTCGACACTGTGGACGAACGATCAGGGCCTGTCCGGCATAGCCACGATTACCAAACTTGCCCTGGACATGCCCCTGACCGCCAATTCCTATTGCACCCTCTGGCTGTACGCAACCGATTACACCTTCGCGGAAGACCAACACGTGGATGACATACAGGACAAAATCGTACAGACCGTGATCAACAGCACGGAGACCGCCGAATGGAAGCAATACATACAGGCCGTTAAACTGCAGCAACAAAAGCAGAACGAGGAACTTAGCCGACAGAGTGCCATCGCCCATCAAAACCGCATGAATGCGCGCTGGGCTTCCTTTAATGCCCATCAGCAGCGCATGGCGGGAGTGTCGGCCGCCATGGACGCCAACCACGCTTCCTTCATGAACCGGAACTTCGGTGCCGGTAGCAGTACCGGGCAGCGCGACTTCGTGAATATGATACACGGAGAGGAAACTGTGTACAACCCAATGAATGGAAAATCCTATCAGATTCAGCACGGTGCCAAGCAATCCTGGATGGACAGCGAAGGCAACCTCATCCAGAACAACGATCTGTTTTACACGCCTAATGGAGATATCAACCTGAACAATCGGGAATGGGCCAAAGTACACAGCGATTATTAATCTCATTTCAATACACCAATCATGAATGCCAAGAAAGTACTGCTGGCCCTTATGGCCGTGTTAGCCCTGAACTGGGCCTGTTCCTCTGACGATTCAGCCATCGGCTTTGTCGATGCCCTGAGCGAGAATTCCGATACCGGCACTCCCGGTGATGCCACCGGCCCCTACCAGGAAGTCGTGGTGGGTGTAACCCTGCCGGCAGGCAGCCCGGTCGACCTGGCCGGAAGCAGCCTGTACTCCATGGGAGTAAACAGTCCGCTGAACCGCTCGGGAGGTGGGGTGGTACCCTTTAACCCCGGCACGGTGGAAATCGCCTACCTCTTCGATTCCGAAGAGGAAGTGATCCTGGCCGGCTTCCTCACCGACGATCGCAAGGAGGTATCCGTCGCCACAACCGTCGAAGTGATGTTGTATTTCGCCATGCTCAATCCATTGCGTTCGACGGCCTACAAGAAGGCCTTTGCCGAACAGATTGGAAACAATCCGATTTTTACGAATTTGGTGGCCGAACTGGAGCCCCAGTTCGCTCAGAACCCACGCCTGTTTAGCGACGATGCCTTCTTCGACCAGCTCAATGAGGTAATCGGCAGTCTGACCAATTCCAAGACCATCGATATCGGGCAGAAGGCCTCGTTCGATCCCATAGCCAAGAGCGGAATCAACATCAACGACGTGGCCGAGCAGACTTTTTCCCTGACCAATAGCTACCCCCGAAGGGCACACGCATTTCTGTACATCAAATCCTACAAGGATCAGTCCGGTAACGAGACCGTTGTCAACCAGGTGGTAGACGGAAGCGATACGCCCACCACGACTCTGTCCATACCCTTCAGCAGGCTGCACGAGGAACGCAATGAAGATCTTCAGGGACAGGTGCTGAACTACGTCTTCTGTACCCAGGGTGCCCGTTACCAGACCAAAACCTCAGCAGAAAAGGAATTGGATTTAATCGACGGTCGTACTTCAGAAACCTACGAACTCGCAGTTGTGGGACCCGGGCGGGGAGCCGCTGACCGGGCCCTCACCGACATCGAAGAGGAGAAGCTGGAAGAACTCACCATAGAAACGTTCGTCATGGACTACTTTATACCGATACTCATGGATATCGGAGGTAACCGGGATATCTATTCCACAAAGGACCTTCAGCAGGCCTCAGCCATAGCCGATGTCGTGGCTCCCATACTGAAATCGCATAATCCGTCTTATGATGCCGTTATGAATCAGGACTTCGAAGCCGCCATTAACGAGTTCTTCCCCTTCCTATATGGCGACATTAGACTCTCCAACGACCTCAGGAACATACTCAGCAGCCTGTACGAGCTCATCGACGACGGCTCAAGCCCGAATTCCTTTATTCAGAACCAGGAACTCATACAGGAAGGGGAAATCCGATCCATCAAAATCACCGCCTTCCTGATCCGATCGATGAAGGAGTCCGTCGGTATCCCCTGCATAAACAAGCGACTGGGGGTATCCGCCACCCTGGAGAGCTGGGATATTGTGATACGCGAAGGGAAAGTCAAACTAAACCCCGAGACGGTAAATACCGTACCCTTCGACGAGCCCAAGCAAATCCGCGCTACCGTGTTTTACGACCTGCAGGATGGTGAAGAATTCGAATTCGAATGGAGCACCACCTCGCGCTTCGGCGGCGTGCTCAACGATTACGAAGGTCAGGACGGTACTTCCTTTACCACCAAAAGCGACCGGGTGGCCTTCTTCAGCAATGCCTCCACCACCCAGCTGGGGGACGGAGACAATCTCGAACAGGTTACGGTTAAGGCCTTTGTGGTCAGCGGTAGCGACAGGGACGAAATCGGCGAGGCCACCATCGACGCCAATGTCAAGAAAAAACGCTTCGAAATCACCCCCGACGGCATTACCATTGACGGAAACGACCAGCTAGTGCTCAGACTTCGTCATACCGACGGGGTTACCGCCATCCCTAATGACGAATACGATTATAAGATTGAGTGGCGCTGCCTGGGCAACCACGGTCTGTTACTCGGATTATCCACTCGTTATTTTGAGGAAAACCGAAATACTATAGAATATCATGCCGATGATACCGAAACAGTGCGGGGCGAGGAAGAATTCCAGGCGCTGATCTACGCCAGGCGAAAGGGGACCAATGAACCCTACAAGCTGATCGACGACCCGGAGGCGACCATCACCATCGAAAACGACGAACAAGTGGTGTATGACTATGTAAATGTGTCTGTACGGACATCGGGGCCCACCGTAACCGGGGACTTTACCAGCTTCGGAGTGGCCACCGTCTGGGCCTACGAACCCTGGGCGGATAACGATCCCAGGATACCGGAGGGCTATAAGGTAGAGAGCTACTCCATACGGATTATAGAACGCATCCCGGACCTTATCCCATCCTGCACACGATCGAGCGGGTTCTGGCGCGTGGACGAAGACTTTGAAAGCCGCCTCGACTCCGAAGGAACCCTCTCGGTAACCTGCGGGGTTTCGGGCGTGTCCTCCCCTACCTGGCTCTGGGACGGTTCGGTAGTGGGCCAATTGATTGCAGGCGCGAGTGCGACCAAAGGCTATGCCCAGGTGACCATTCGCCTCATCCCCAGGGAGGCGGACTAAGCCCAAACGCAAGGATGAAAATTTCGTAAATTCCCCCTGCCTACACACAGGGTATGGGGGAATCTGCGAAACACATAGCATCATGGGCAATACAGGGAATTCGGTCTAACGATTCCCGGGTCCTGTCCCAATTGTACCGGACGGTTTACCCAAAAGTCAGGGCCCATGTACTGAACAACAGTGGCCTCGAAGAGCAGGCCAAGGACATTTTTCAGGAGGCCTTTATCGCCTGCTGGAGGAACGTTAAGGAAGGAAAAGTTAATAGTGACAGCAACATGGAAGCCTATCTGTTCACCGTGGCCCGAAACAAATGGACCGATCATCTGCGATCGGCCTATACCCGCAACCGGGTCTCGACGGATAGCCTAGCGCCCCTGCAGCTTTCTGAAGAGCAGCCCGGAGATCCGTCCATTGCTGACCCCCGTCTGGAGCGCATGCGCGTGGCATTCGGTAAACTCGGGGATACCTGCAAACAGCTGCTGACCCTTTTCTACTTCGAACGCAAAAGCATGAACGAAATCTCGGAAACAGTGGGAATTGCTCCGGCCTCGGCCCGGAATCAGAAGTACCGCTGTATGGAGAAACTTCGTGTACAGACCCTTGAAAGCCCAAATCATGGATAACTCCCCTCACAATATGCCTCAATCCCTGGTCGAAGAGTTCGACAGGTATTGGCTACAGCAATTGACCGAAGAAGAACGACAAACCTTCGAAGAACGCCTCGAAAACGAACCCAAAACGAAGGAGCTTTTTGAGGAATACCGGCTTCAGGTACTGACCGTTGAGGAGGCCGGCCTACGCAAACGCCTTCCTGAATATCACAGGGCTACACAGACAGAAAAAAACCCATCGGGAGTCCCTGTAATTTCGCTGTTCCGCCAATACTGGGCCGCTGCCGCCCTGATACTGGCTCTGGCCATTCCGCTCTGGATACAGTACAGCTCCACCAAAGAAGAGCGCCTGTTCAAACAGTTCTTTGTGCCCGATCCGGGGCTACCCACCGTCATGGGAAGCAGCGATAATTTTCAATTTTACGACGCCATGGTGGACTTTAAAGCCGGTAACTACGCTGAGGCCATCGAAAAATGGGAAACCCTGGCCGCTACGAATTCACCCAATGACACCCTGAGCTACTTCCTGGGAGTTGCCCACTTGTCTGAAGGGTCTCCCACCCGTGCCATCGAATATCTGGAGGAAGTGATTTCGGATGAGCCGGTGGTATTTCCTGACGATACCTATTTTTATTTAGGGCTCTCGTATTTGAGGAAAGGTCAGCCCGACCAGGCCGTGAAGTTCCTCGAACAGAGTGAATCCCCTTTGGCAAGGGAAGCCCTGGAATCACTCCGTTAAGCCTATGAAAAACACCCTTACCGCTTCTCTTTTTCTTGTGGTCTTCCTTTTGGGACTCGGCGGCCCCGTCCGGTCTCAACCCGCCAGTTTGGAAATCGAACAGCGACTGGAACGTTTACTCATCGACGACAAACTGGAGGAATGTGAAGACCTGATTCGAGAGCAGATTAATCGGGGCGATCCGTCCCTGACCGGCAGAATGGTCTATTGGCTGGGCAAACTGGAACTGCAACGCGACAAGGGCAGCGGGGTGCCCCAGGCCCTTGAGCTGAACGACAGCCTGCTCGCCCACAGTGAAAATGCAGAAGGCCGATACTACAGCCTGTTGGGCATATCCCGCCTTTACAACGAACTGGGAGACCTGGGCGCCGCCACAGACACCGGAAATCAGGCACTGGAACAGGCACGGAAAACCAACAACCCGGACTTACTGGCAACTGCCCATTACTATCTCGGAGAATACGGACTGAGGATGGGGAGCCTGAAGCAATTCCAGGATAACACCCGCAAATCCCTCTCGTACATCTCTGAACATCCCCCGGGCTCCTTCAAAATCGAGTCCCGCACTTACAACTATATGGGGGCACTGATGTATTTTACCGGTCAGTCCGACAGCGCACTCTACTACTACAGTCAGGCCCTGGATCGCACGGCATCCCTGCCGGAGAGCAGTGAGAACCGGCTGTACTTCCCGGCCGCCATCAAGGCCAATATGGTACTGCTGTATCAGCGGTTAAACGAGTATGAAAAAGCCCTGGAACTGGCCAGGGAATGCGTAGTGCTGAACAGCCGTTTCCTGAAAGAGGAGAAAAACCACCCCCTGCGATTCCGTTCCCAACGCAATCAGTCACTAGCCTACCGGAACCTGGCTTCCCTGTATGAACAGGTTGGCGATTATACCAATACCCTGTTTATAGCCCGAAAGGCGTACGATCAGGCCCGGTCGGATTTCGAGCCCCAATTGCTGGAATATTTCTCCGCAGTGACCTTGTATGCCGAGGCACTGATCTCCAACCGGGACTTCGAGCAGGCACTCCATGTTCTGAGGGAGGCCAATGAATCTCTGACTGCCATGCCCCAAGAGAATCCTTTGCTGTACTCCAACTACCACAGTATCTCGGCCAGTGCGCACTTCGGCCTCGGTAACCATCGGGAGGCGAAGGAATTCTATGAGCAGGCTCAGGTGTATTACGATAAGGCGCAGATCGATCCCGTGAGCAATGACCGGGTGTTCGGGTCCATTAACCTGGCTCTCTCCTACGGAAGACTGGGTGAATTCAACAGGGCCTATGCAACCCTGGAAGAACTCAAGAGGCTGCTCCAGGCACAGCCGGAATCCAATGCCCGTCTGATCAATACCGTTCTGGCCGCCCTGACCCGGGTTTCTGTATGGGCCGAAGATTATCCTCAAGTGATCGGATACTCGGATGAATTTCTTCGACTGAACCCCAGACTCAGCAACGACGCCGTCCGGGCTCAGCTACCCGAAATATACCTGAGTCGTGCCAAGGCCCGATTCTATGGGCCTGATGGGGATTCTGAATGGCGACTAGCCCGAGCGGACAGCCTGCTGGAACGGGCACTTGAGGTCATAGACAACCGGAAGATTACCTACTCCACTGACGACAAGGCCGACGATCTGATACGGGAAAACGCAGAGGTATTTGACTTCGCTAAAACCATAAAACTGGAACGCTACCGAAATTCCGGAGCGAGCGAGCACCTCCGGGAACTCATCGGTCTTCACGAATCATCGATTTACCAGCGGATTCGCACCCGCCTGAATGCCCGTAAGTACGCGCTAAACTTCAATCTCCCCTCTTCCGTACTCGAGCGGGAAGAGGCCCTTCGGGCACGCTGGGAACAGGGCGAACAAAGTGTGGAAGACCTGGTTGCCTACCGGGCAGACTGGGATCAGTTCCTCGATTCTGTGGCCACCAATCACCCCAGTTACTTCGCCTTACGTTATGCCAACACCCGGGCCGATCTGAGCGATATCCAGCAGCACTTAGGCGAAGGGGTCAGCCTGGTCAGATACCTGCTTGTAGGCGACGAATGGTTCGCTTATGTACTGGATCTTGAGCAAGAGCACCTGATCGGGTTGGGCCAACTCGATCCCTCGGAAGATATAGCCGCTATTTCCGATTACCGGACCAAAACGGAACGCCTGGCGGAATCCCTCTCCCGCCTCTACCGGAACTTCTGGGCACCTTTAGAGAGTGCGATCCGGGGTAAACGCGTGGTGGTACTACCCGATGGGCCTCTCTACAATCTGAATTTCGAGCTGTTGACTCCAGTGCCCATATCGAAACTGGAGGATATGAGCACGCATAGCCTGCTTAGTCGTTATGTCTTTTCCTATCACTACAGCCTGCCACTGATTATCGAAACCGAATCCGGACCTATCCCCTCGGAAAATTTCATGGCCTTTGTACCGGGCTTCACCTCCGAAATGAAGCAGTCCTATACCCGCACCGTGGAAAATTCCGATTTGCTCGATGCGTCTTACCTAAGCCTGCTTCCCCAGCCGTTCGTCACTGAAATGGTGAAGCGAACCAGCAGGAAACTAGGCGGCAGGGCCATGCTGGGCAAAGAAGCGACCAAACAGCGGTTTGCATCTCTCGGTTCCGATTACTCTATACTGCACCTGGGATCGCATGCCGAATCGAACAACGTGAATCCCGACCTTTCCCGATTGTTGTTCGCCAAGAATCTGGCCGATACTACTCACATTAACGATAATAGTCTGTATGCCTACGAGATTTACGATCTGGATCTGCGTTCACGGCTAACCGTGCTCACGGCCTGTGAGACGGGTAAGCCCTCTTTTCAGCCCGGCGAAGGCATGGTATCTCTGGCTCACGCCTTCGACTACGCCGGCAGCGAAAGCCTGATTACCAGTCTGTGGCGTATAGACGAAACGGCCAGCTCCACCCTACTGGACTACTTTTACCGACAGCTAAGTAAGGGGATTAGTAAAGACGAGGCGCTGAGAAATGCCAAACTCGAATATCTGAGCGCATCCCGGGGACGTGTCTTACACCCCCAGTATTGGGCCGGGCTGATTATCATGGGCGATTCCGCACCCGTGGAACTGCACGGCTCCGGCGGCGGATGGTGGATGGTACTTCTGGTTCTCGCTGTCCTGATCGGAGGTATCGTATTCTACAGAACACGGAAAGCCCTACGATAGAGAGGGCCTTCACGCTTGCTAAAATATGGCTCTGCTACCGTACTCTGGGGTTAAGCGGTTCCGGATCCTGCTCGTCGGGGGTTCCATCACCATCGGAATCCTGTACGCGTTCCGGTCCAACCAGGAGCTGCCAGCTTATGGGTAGGAAGGTATTGACCACTTGAGCCTCATACTCGGCCGTAGGGGCTACCGAAACCGAAACAGTAGAATAGGTAAAGCCCGCTACATAGGTACAGACCACGTACACCTGGGCCGTGAAATTTCCAAACTGAAGCAGACGCGCACTGAATACCCTGGAAACTCCGCCGAAGGACACATCGGTGGCCGGTGTATTGCAGACGACATTGGGAGTGCCGTTGAATCCATAGAAATTGAACATGGTATTGATCTCGTTAGCCACCACGGCATTGACATCCACGGTACCGGCAAAACGGGAGGTAGGCACGTACCTCCATAGTACGTTGTTGTCGTTGCGAAATACATTAACCCCCAGGGAGGCCGTATTGGGGTCGGTTATTTCGAAGCCCGTGAATCCCTGAGGCATGACAAAACCAATATAGGGCAGCTGACTGTGGATAAATTGCTGTCCGGGGTTGGTAACCAGGGGCACCTCAGGAAGGGGTACCAATCGACCATGAGACAGGTCATAGTAGGCCCCGGCGGGACCTGTCAGACCACTGCAGGAGCTGGACTGGAATCCGAGAAGAAAGGCCTGATTTCCTATGGCGCCGTTGTCGGAGCTGCAGGAACTTAGTACGAATACGAGTGCTGAAAAAGCGAGGGTGATTGATCGTTTCATTGTTGGTGTTTTATTACCTATCGAAACGATACCGCAATTGTCATCAATAATCCCAAAAAAAAACTAATCAGCCACGAATGAATCTTTGGGCCCCGCTGATCACTAAGTATAATACCAGGGCTACTAAAGAGGAGCCGGCAAGACCATAAGATAGCATTTGGTAGTATTCGGAAGCCACAGGGCTACCCCTGGAACCTTCGGCCATGGAGCTGAAGTTATAACTCCATTTGTCCGCCAGGTAATAACCGGCCAAACCCCAGCACAGCCCGGCGACTATGAGTATTAAATACGGTGGAAAACACTTTTCCCAGTGAGCTCTGTGGCGAATAGAGAGAGGCAGTGCTGAATAGCACAGTAGCCGGAAGGGCCACAAAACCCAGCCAGGTGAGCAGAGTGCCGATGGGAACGAAGGGCTCGTTGATTAGTGGGTACACCAGATAATCCGCCGCCGTAACCAGGGAATACACCGCCAGTATAAATGTGAGCAAGAACAGTACGAATAGGAGAGTTTGGTACTTCATAAGAGATTCGATGGTTAGGACCGGAATATACGAAACCCGACCAAGTATGCAGGTAGGTAACCTATGTCATTGCACGAATGGTCGGCATGATGTATATTTCGCCCATCTGGGTCTTTAGAGATAGCGCTGTGAGTTTAATTATAACAATAAACTGCCAATATCATGCAACGACCCATTTATCTATTCCTGCTGCTTGGCCTGATCTGGGCCTGCAAAGACCCTAAAGAGTCCCAATCGGATCTGGCAACCCTCCCGAATACGGTTACAAAGGCTGTGGATGAACCCACTGCTTCACATCCCGGTAAGAAACTTATGGAGACTCAGTGCTATGTCTGCCACAGCCCGGATGCCCCCGAGAAGGAGGGACGCGTGGCTCCGCCAATGATTGCAATCAAGGCCCACTACATCGCCGAGGAAACCACCAAAGAGGAGTTTTTAGACGACCTCTGGGAATTCGTCCGTCAGCCCTCAGAAGACAAGGCCCGCATGCGGGGTGCGATCAGGCGATTCGGCCTGATGCCCTATCAGGCCTACAAGAAGGAAGAGGTTGAAAAAATCGGTGAATACCTCTTCGACTACAAAATTGAGGAACCTGCCTGGTTTAAGGAGCATTGGATGCAGGGCCATGGCGAAGGAAAAGGGCACGGCAAAGGAAAGGGCAAAGGTCATGAGCGCAAACCCTACATCAACCGGGGAAAGGTTGCAGGGGCGCAAAGTGCGGAATCCCTGTCCGAAATCGGCCTGGACTACGCCATGGAAACCAAGAAGCTGCTGGGGCAGAATCTCATGGGAACCATGCAGAAGGAAGGCACCGTGGCTGCCCTGAAATTCTGTAACGTACAGGCTTATCCCCTAACCGACAGCATCGCGAACCAGTACAATGCTGCAATCAAACGGGTAAGCGACCGACCAAGGAACCCGGATAACCTGGCGAATGAGGAAGAGTTAAGGCAGATTGCCCACTTTAAAGAACTCCTGGCTAAAGGAAAGGATATCGAACCGGTAGTCGATGTGGTGAATGAAGACCGCAGATTCTACTACCCTATCCTTACCAACAGCATGTGCCTGCAATGCCATGGAGCTCCTGACTCGGACATCAGCAGTGAGACCCTGGCCAGCCTGCTCGAGCTTTATCCCAGCGATAGGGCTACCGGCTATGAGGTGAACCAGGTCCGCGGTATCTGGAGTATAACATTCAAAGCAAACGAGTAATGAGCACTTTTAACAAACTGATTACATCCGACAAGCCCATACTGGTCGACTTCTTCGCCGAATGGTGCGGGCCCTGCAAGATGATGGCCCCGATCCTCCAGGATGTCAAGCAGGACCTGGGAGAGCAGGTCACCATCATCAAGATCGACGTGGATAAGAATCAGCAATTGGCTGCCAAATACAACGTGCGGGGGGTCCCAACGCTGATGCTCTTCCGCAAGGGGGACGTCGAATGGCGGCAATCCGGGGTGCTCGATGCCCAGAGCCTGGCCCAGGTGATACGGGAACATCTGAACTAAATCATGCCCCGATGATCTATCGGGGTGGTTTCGGCCAGCATTGAACCCGGAGCAGCTGCCGTTCGCCGGTTTTTAGGTAAGATTTTTAAGTATCCTGAGGAACAACCCATATATTAGGCAGCTAGCAGGAGGTGACCTCCGTTATGAATCAATACGTCACGACTAGTATATTTTATGTCCCGAATCAAAATCCATAGGTCTTATCCCACTGGATGGCTCAGTAGCATCTGCCTGCTGATCTGGGTATTCAACCTGTCCGGATCCGTGCATGCTCAACAGGCATCCCGTGCGGCCCTTTCCGAAATCTATACGGCCTTCGACTCCATAGTAGGGGAGGAAAACCTCGAGCTCTTCTACGGCCCGGTATTCCGGCCCGAAGCCGCACCCAATCCGGATTCCCATGCGTATTTTCTCCAAGAAGGGTACCTGAGAGGAGATGTGATATTCGACGGGCAGAAGTACTATGGACAAAAACTAAAGTACCACCTCTTTCTGGACGAATTGCTTATTTCTCCCAAGTTCAACAACAGCGCCCTGTTGGTTCAGCTCGCTAAGGATCTCGTCAGCGAGGTCGAAGTCAGCGGGCACCGCTTTGTACAGCTGAATCCAGAAGAAGGCGAAGAAGCTATGGGTTTTCTGGAGGTTATGATGGAAAAGGACGGCCATATGCTGCTGAAGAAGCATCGCAAGAACCGATCGCGGTCCCGGCAGGGTAGCACTATCAGCTTCCGGTACCAGAAAAGGACATCCTATTTTATGTACACTCAAAACCAGCTGATCCCCATCGACAACCGAACGCAATGGAATCGGGGCTTCGAAGGCGACTATAGAGACCTCGGCAGTTTTTACAGGGACCGCTACAGGGAATACCGAAACGATAAGGATCGATTCTTCACCGAGCTGTTCAACGAATTTCTAAACCGGGCGGAGCAATGAGGATTTACGGATTAATTGCGGTAGCACTGCTGCTGTGCCAGGCGACCATTGCACAGCAACTGGATAAGAAATACTCCTTCAGGTTTAGTGGAATACCCCTGGCCGAAGCCTTACAGCGACTGGATGCGCAGACCGACTACCAGCTGTACTTTCAAAGGGAGTGGTTCGCTACAGACCTGATCGACAAAGACTACAATAATCGCGAAATCGAGTTCATCCTGCAGGACCTCTTGGAAGGGAGTACGGTGAATTTCTTTTTGTATCCGCCCGACAAGATCATACTCACCAACAATCTCACGATTTACGACGAGCTACCTGAGGGATTCTTCGGGCGGGATAGTGCCGGGACGACCGCACCGGAGGCGGTAAATACTTCAGCTCCCATGTTTACCACGCGCCAGAAGCAGACCAATGCACGCCGTGTAGCCGTTTACCGGGTAGGCAAACAACGCAGGGCCGACCCTCGTGCGATTTACACGCTGACCGGAAGGGTAATCAACGAGACGACGGGAGAACCTATCCCGGACATGACCATACTCACGCAAAAGAACCAGCTGGCGGCGGTTACGGATCTGGACGGAAACTACAGCATGGATCTGCCCGCAGGTTCGAATCTGTTAAAGTTCCGGGCGCTGGGAATCGAAAACGAGGATAAGGAGATCATCATGTTCAGCGATGGAGTGCTGAACTTCACCCTGAGCGAGAGTCTGGAACAACTCGATGAGGTGGTCGTGGTCGGAGACATCTACAAAAACGTAGAAGAGACCGCAGGGGCCGCCCAGGAAATCGATAGTGAAGAAAGTAAGACCGTACCCCTGGTTTTGGGCGAGCGCGATGTACTTAAGGTGGCCACGGCCCTGCCGGGTATTTCGACGGCAGGAGAAGGGGCTACGGGCTTTAACGTGCGCGGCGGCCGGGCCGATCAGAACCTATTCCTGCTGGACGGGGCCACGGTCTATAACCCTCAGCATTTTTTCGGAATATTCTCCGCGATTAATCCATTCTCTACGGGTAAGGTTTCCATTTACAAAGGGCCCATACCGGCCAAATTCGGCGGTCGACTGTCATCGGTTTTTGACATTGCCAGTAAGGACGGTAGTACCGATGAGATCCGCGGTGAGATGTCCATAGGTCCGGTAACCGGTAATCTGGTACTTGAGGCTCCTATAGTTAAGGACAAGGCCTCGCTGCTGGTAGGGGGCCGCGGGGCCTTCGCCAACTGGATCCTTCGATCGCTGGATGATGAAGATTTAAAGAACAGTGAGGCTGCCTTCTACGACGTCATGGCCTCGTATTCGCATAACATCAATGAAAAAAACCGGATAAAAGCCACGGGCTACTTCAGCCGGGATAATTTCAGCATCACCTCCGATTCCTTGTTCTCCTACGACAACCGTCTGGCATCTTTGAACTGGCAGCATAAATTCAATGATAAGAACCTGGTGGATGTTCACCTTTCCCACAGCCGCTATGGATTCAACATAGAGTATGAAAGAGGGGCCAACGATGATTTCAATCTGGGGTATCAGATCGACGAGACCAACGCCAAGCTCAATTTCAGCTATCTTAAGAACTCCCGGTTCAAGGTCAATTACGGACTGGAATCCAAGCTCTATGCGGTCGATCCGGGTACCATCGAGCCCCTGAACGAAAACTCCAGCGTACAGGCCAGCTCAGTAGAACGGGAACGGGCTCTGGAGTCGGCCTTGTTTGTATCGACCAACCTGGAAGTAACGAATAAATTCGCCGTCGATCTCGGCGCTCGCTATTCCGTCTTTGCCGCATTGGGAGCCGGTACCCAAAGGGAGTATCAGGAGGGACTTCCCCGGAACGAGGCCACAGTAACGGCTGTCCGGGAATTCGATCAGAACGAAGTGATACAGACGTATGGGGGACCCGAATGGCGCGTGGGTACCCGCTACCTCTTATCCCCCAGCCTTTCCATTAAGGCGGGCTACGACCGGGCCATACAGTACATTCACATACTTACCAACAACACTACCGTTTCCCCCATCGATACCTGGAAGCTCTCCGACCTGAACATAGAACCCCAGCGGGGGGAACAATTTACCCTGGGGATGTTTAAGAACTTCGGGGCCAATAACTACGAGCTCAGCCTGGAAGGCTTCTATAAGACCAGTGACAACGTCCTGGATTTCAAGACCGGTGCCGACCTGCTGATCAATGAAAATGTAGAGACCGAGGTCCTTCAGGGCGAAGGCCTGTCGTACGGTTTGGAATTCCTTATTCGCAAGAACTCCGGCAGGTTAAATGGCTGGCTGGGCTATACCTATTCCCGTTCGTTCCTTAAATTGGACAGTGAAATTCCAGAGGAACGCGTGAACGATGGCGACTTTTTCCCTTCCAACTTCGACCGGCCACACGACCTCAGCCTGGTCGCCAATTACAAGCTTACACGGAGGTTCAGCCTATCGGCCAATTTCGTCTATCAGACGGGTAGGCCGGTTACCGTACCGGTGGGAAATTTCACCTTTAACGGTTCCGAGTTTGCGGTATTCAGCGACCGGAACAGTTTCCGCATACCTGATTTTTACCGGCTGGACATCGGCCTGAATGTCGAGGGGAACCACAAGCTGAGAAAGACCGGCCACAGCTTCTGGACCTTTTCCATCTACAATGTGCTGGGCAGGAACAACCCGTATTCTGTATTCTTCGTCACCGAAAATGGAGATGTAAAGGCCTTTCAGAGTTCGATTTTCGCCATACCCGTCCCCTCCTTAACCTATAACCTGAAATTCTGATGGTGCACAACGTATTCACATACCGTTCGCTGTTCGCCTGCTTGCTAATCCTGTTCACGGGCTGCACGGAACCCTTCGAGATCGAAACCCCGGACTTTGAGGATATACTGATCATCAACGCCAGCATCACTACCGAGCCGGGTCAGCAGGAGGTTTATATTACTCGGAGTTACGCCTCGGGAGAAGACGAGGTACGGGTATCGGGAGCCACCGTGGAAATCCTGGTTAATGGAGGCGAACGCATAAGCTTCGAGCAGGCCGAGCCCGGACTCTACCGAACGGCAGACGATTTTATACCAGTATCCGGAGTCGATTATCGGCTCAGGGTTGTGGATGAAAATGGGGAGACCTTTACATCTAGTCCGGTTCGCCTCACCGAGCCCACGACCATAAATTCGATTAATGCCCGGCAGATCGTGAATGAAGCAGGGGAAACAGGTGTGGAGATTACCGTTGATGGCTCGTCCAATAACCCCGATGCCCCGTATTTTCGTTACGAATACGAGGAGACCTATCGCATAAGGTCCTTCTTTAATCCCCAGGACGAGTTGGTGATTGTTTCGGAAGATCCCCCTTTACTTGAAATTCGGACTAAAGAAAGGGAGGAAAACATATGCTACGTGACCGAGGCTTCGAACCGCATCTTTATATCCGAAACGGACAACCTACAGGAGAATGTGGTATCGGACTACCCCCTCCGATTCATAGAACGAAGGGACCGCAGGGTTGCCGAGCGATACAGCATACTGGTCAAGCAGTATGCCTTGAGCAATGCCTCGTATCAGTTCTACCAGACCCTGCTGCGATTCTCCAGCTCGGACAACCTGTTTTCCCAGCCGCAGCCGGGATTGATTGTGGGTAACGTTCAGCACGAAAACAATCCGGATATCAAGGTTGTCGGCCTGTTCGAGGTGGTCAGTCTCACCCAGGATCGCATCTTCTTTGATTTCAGGGATGTCTTCGATCCAGGACCCCGCTACCTTGAGGTCTGCGAAACCGACACCCTTTTACTGAACGATCCCGAGCTATTCGAACTGGTAAAATCGGAAGAGGTCTCTTTAGTGGAAGAACTACCAGGCTCTATTGGTGCACCGATTTCCATTACCGTGGCCGACAGGATTTGCGTGGACTGCAACCTAACCGGAACCAACGTGGTTCCCGAATTCTGGGAAGAATAATGAAACCTACCGCCATGTTTACCCGATACGCCCTCGCCCTTTTCCTTCTGCTTGCCGCCGGCGGGACGCCGTTCCATGCCCAGCAATCCGCCAGCCTGCCTGCCGAATTGATAGACCGGGCCGGTCAGGAAGGGATTTATGTGCATTACAACAGCAATCTGCTGCTTACGGGGGAGTACCTTTATTTCAGGCTTTACGGCCTTAGCGAACGCTTCCAGGGAACCTCCCCGCTGAGCAAGGTGGCCTATATCGAGCTGCTGGACGAAAACGGGCAGCGCAGGCTCTTTCAGAAAGTCAGCATGAAGGATGGTTACGGTCAGGGAGACTTCTTTATCCCCACCAGCCTCGCCTCCGGACACTACACGCTGGTCGCCTATACAGCCTATATGCGGAACTGGAGCAGCGACACCTTCTTCAGCGATCCTCTGGTTATCATTAATCCGTACACCAACAATCAGCGGGTGTTCAGGGGTGACGAATCCGAGTCTTTCACCGAAAACTCCCAGGAATCCGCCATTACACCGAACGCAGCCGGATTCGAGCTGCGATTGGACAAGGAGACCTACGGCATACGCGAGAAAGTGAATCTGGACATCACTTCCACCCGGGTAGGAGCCGGTAGCTATTCCCTGTCCGTGCGTCAGCTCAGTGACGGTCTCTCGTACGGAAGCCGTCTCAGTCCGGGAGCATATCTCACTCAGAGTTTGAGGCCTCAGCCCGTTAGCACCAATGGAATTTCGACCCTGCCCGAACTGCGCGGAGAGGTCTTCCGGGGCAGTCTGGTCCCACAGGATTCCGGAGTAGGAATTACTGACGAGCGAATTATATTCTCTTTGCCGGGCAGGCAGTACGAATTTCGGGTGATTCCCGTCGAGGCCGACGGCTCCTTCACGTTTTCCATGAATACCCTCAACCTCAACTCCGAGTCCATTTTCCAGGTGCTGGGGGGACTGTCCTCCCGCTATGAAGTGGAAATGGACTCCACCCCTAGCCTGAATATCGATACGCAAAGCGTGCGGCGCTTTCGACTGGATAAAAATAGGATGAAGGACCTGATCGAAGAGCGGAGTATACAGAACCAGGTAGAGAATGCCTACTTCAACGTCAAACCCGATACGGTGCGACTGGACAATTCATTTGCACCAGTCTACGGGGAGGAAGCGGTAGAATACAAGCTGGACGAATACACCCGATTCAAAACGTTTAAGGAAGTGCTGGTCGAGATCGTGGATAATGCCTGGATCGATACAGACCGGGACGGGAAACAGACCGTCTATATCCGAACGGACAACCGCACCCGAGCCGATGTAGGATACGGCTCATTGGTCATCGTCGATGGAATCATCGTGCAGGATCACCGTAAACTCATCGAATTCGATCCCGATAAGATCGAGACCATCCGGCTTTCCCAAAGGCAGTTTGTATTCGGAGGACAGGTATTCGACGGCATCTTCGACGTGGTCACCTATGAAGAAGACTTCCTGGACAGCTATGCCTATGGAGTGAATACCGTAGAACTGGTCAGGCCCATACCGGAGAAAAAATACTTCCGTCAGGACTACAGCAATCCAGGGCTATACAAGAACATCCCCGACTTCAGGAGACAGCTATTGTGGGAGCCCGACCTGCGACTGGCAGAAGAGACAACCTCCCTGAGCTTTTACACCTCCGATATCAAAGGCACCTTCGAGGTGGTGCTGGAAGGGATCAGCCCGGATTTACGCCCGGTAAAACAAGTGCTGGTCTTCGAGGTGGAATAAATCCCTCTCCTAACGCTTGACCATGGCCGACTTCCAGGTCCAGGTAAAACTCTGGCCGGACACCTTACCGCCCCTGCTCCCGGTCTGCGTTACGTCGTACTTACCGCTGATCCTCTTTCCATCTGCAGAGATACGAATGTCGTAAAGCGTTCCGGAACGGCCAATGGCAGGTTCGCCCCAGGTCCCGGTCCAGGTGCCGTTACTTCCTGGCCGAAGGCTAATGACTCCTTTTTCCGATTTCACGTAGGTATCGGAATACGTGCCCTTGAACCCTCCACGGTCCGGCATCAGGGTCGTGCTTCCCCAGCCGCTCCAATATCCCGATCGGATGGCGTAGGTCGGATTCACAGGTGAAGAACCGGCTTCCTGTCCAAAGACCAGGTAGATTTCGTGGTCAAAAGCCGCGATGAGCTTCAATGCAGTCAGAGGAACCTGCTTCTTGGGCTCGTAACGCACGGTAAAAGTGTTGGTTACCATACCAGGCGTGTGATCGTTGACTCCCGAAGAACCCGTCGAACTGCTGAGTATCTTCAGATTTTCATTGTACTGGTAGGTCGGGTACTGATCGATCGACCGCACGTCTCCGGCATCGAAGAATTCTACGATCTTCCATTTGTATCCGCAGGGAGTGCTGCAATCCTCGCAATTCAGAGTGACCTGAAAGGTTTCGCCGGGTTGTAATTGGTTCAGGGATTTAGAGAAGTTCACCTTGATCTTATACCCCCCAACACAGCCCGTTCGATAGGAGTAGTCAAAGGTAATATACCCCCCGGTAGCACCCAGATTGGCCTCCACCGGCGTTGTGCGGCTGGGCTTTTCCACTACACCCAGGAAATTAATGCCCTGGGCGAAGGTCAATCCCGGTCCTAATAACAGGCTGAATACAGTTAATAAAAAAGACTTCATCGTTTACATTAATGGTTAGCTGATAAAAGATACATAAAAGCAGGTGTCATTAACATCCGAATTCTGAAAATGAATTTGAGCATGGTGCTCTAATCCAGCGACTCTATACTGGGATCACCATTATAGATGTCCACCGCGTTTTTCCAACTGCCGTCCTCCTGTTTCTTCCATATCTCAACCCCTTTATTGAAGACCTTTTTGCGATTACCCAGGGTATCTACAGGAATCGTATAATAATTCTGAATTAAGACATAGCCGAGGTCACCACTTTCGGAGAGATAGGCCTCTTTAGGCTCCCAGCGGATTTCGAATCCCGGATTCTGTAAGGACCTTTCCACCATCCCCCTGATGCTCTCTTTACCTGTCATACTGGGATCGTCCGGCGACATGATAATGGCGTCTTCTGCCCAGTAACTCATGATCTTTTCCAAGTCACCAGCCTGAACGGAGGCAGACCATTCTCTGGAGAGCTGCATGAGCTTCTCTGCTTCGGCCTCCTGATCTACGGCAGGTTCCTGACACGAAGCCAGTAATAGGAGAGGAATTGTAAAACAAAATAACTTCTTCATGGGTTAGGGTTTAGATTAAACTTAATTTATTGAATACAAGATAATTAAATTCCTTAAGCAGTATAGTGTTACCCTTCCATCAGGAATCGGATCGCAGCCGGTACTATACTGATCGCTGCCGGGGTATAACCGACAAATTCACCATCGGCCTCGACTCCGCAAGAGCCTTGAGATTCCAGCAGCAACTTAGTCGAGGTGTGGTAATGCACCTGCGGATGAGAGATCCGGACAGCCCGTTTAAGCTTTCCCAGATTTCTCAGGTAATCCCACACGCTCAGGTCTCCGAAAATGGCGATCTGCATCCGTCCATCGCTTAGCTTGGCATCGGGAGCTATGCCAATGGCATTTCCGAAATACCGCCCGTTGGCAACGGCCAACTGCAGCATCTTACCTGCCCATTGGCAGGTATCCCCCGTGCAGCGGACTTCCTTCTTAGAGTACTTCAGAAACCCTTTTATGATATGGATGAAATAGTTGAGTCGCGGTCCCCAAAACGGGTGGGCCTTCTCCAGACCCTGCACCACCTCGGCACCCAGGCCAAATCCGGCGATATTGATGAAGTAGCGGGGTTCCTTCTGAGACGGAAATTCGATCTTTCCCAAGTCTACCCGCACTGTGGTATCCGTTTGTAACCATTTAACGAGTTCCTCCACCGAATCCGTAATCCCTGCCGTTCGGGCGAAATCATTGGCCGAGCCAAGGGGAAGCAGGCCAATTGTAGGGTATTCGACCTCAGTGGCCCCGCTTAGCATAACCCCATTGACCACCTCATGCAGAGTGCCATCGCCCCCCACTGCAATCAGGTAATCACAGCCTTCAGCAGTGACCTGTTTGCCAATCTCAATGGCATGTTTAGCCCCTTGAGTAAAGATGTACCTGGGCTCACCCAGCTCAGCCTTTTGCAGTTGGCGTTTAATGGCTGGCCATTGCTTACGAAGGCGATTGTTTTTGTTGTTGATGACAAAGACACACTTCACATTCTGAAGTTAGGGAAACCGTTGTTTACTGTCGAGCCTTCAGGTGCTTTTGATCTCTGGGACTTCCCTGGTTCTTTGACCGGTTATGCGGGCAAGTTCCCCGGTTTTGGGATCGGAAGTTAGGAGGCCTGTCAGCCCATATACCGTTATCAGCGAACCCGCAGAGAATGGCTCATTCAAGGCCAGCCATGATCTTCAACTACCCCAGAGAGGGAATCTGCAAGATCAGGTTGGGATCCGGGCAAATGGTGCTGAACCGGGCAAGGTCCGACTTGGAACACACACCGGGGTAATTGCCCTCAATGTAATCGTCAAGATCGGTTATGAGCTGAAAGTGCAAGTGCGGGGCATAATTTCCGTTGGTCGGGTAATTTCCAATCTTGCAAAATCGCTCCCCTTTGTTAATCCTGTCCCCCACCTGAATACCATCCAGAGAATCTGCCGACAAGTGTCCGTACAGGGTATAAAAAGGGGTGCCCTCCAGTTCGTGCTTCAGAATAATGGTAGGGCCATAATCGCCGAGACCTGCATTATCCCTGACGCTAAACACCTCTCCCTCCAGAGGGGCGAATACCGGAGTTTCGCTCTCTATCCAAAGATCCACACCCAGATGAATGCACCGCTGCTCAGCAGTACCACTAAAGATCTCGCTCCTGCTGTAAATATCCCTTTCTTCCAGATATCCGCCCACTCCTACTTTACGTCCGCGGCTGTGGATCAGGCCGAAAACATAGCGTTCCTGCGCCTCCGCATCCGCGATCACTTCAGATGTGATCTCCTTGTTCTCTTTGGTAAAATCCAGAGGTATCGAATTGGATTCGGTGATGGTAAAATCCAATATGTCGCCGAATGTATGCTGATTCTTCCGCAGTATATCGGTCCAGTTGATGTTCATCGGGCAAAAGCGCTATTTAAAAAGACGAGCGCAAAATTATGGAGGGAAATGCGAACCGGGTGCTAGCTGACGGGAAAAACTATTGCATCCTGAAGAAAGTACCTTGGGGGTGACTTTATCCTCAGCTGATCTATAGTACGTTGGTATGCTTTCATCGTAATGCTACCGGAACCTTATACTAGAAAGCCCCTAAAACGGGAGAAGACCAACATTAAAAAATAGGGGTTTCTACAAAAAGCGTAAATCTGCATCATCTCTAACACCCAGTGATCTGTGGTAATGAGTCATATACCGTACCTGTTTAGCCCACTATCTAGTTCATTATGAGCCAAAACATTTTATTTTATAGCTCATAATTATGCTTTATATTGAGCTATATCTTATAAATATATAGTTAGTGACTTGGAACTGGGAATTAAAAAACTGGCCAGAATTTACCTATACACCGGATCAATTAAGCGGATATGAGAAAGAGTTTCTTCATAAAGCAGGAATGCTATTGGGCAGCTTAAAACATGTCAGTGATGAAGATCGGGATGTACTCAAAATAAACCTGATCAGTGATGAAGCCTATAAGACTTCTGAGATTGAAGGCGAAATACTCAATCGAGATTCTCTGCAATCTACGATACGCAGGCAGTTTGGCTTGAAAACGGACAACAGGCGCATACCTCCGGCAGAACAGGGTATCTCCGAAATGATGGTAGATTTGTATACAACCTATGACATTCCTTTGACTCATGAGCAGCTATTTGAATGGCACAAAATGCTCACTAATGGCCGCAGGGATTTAATCGATATCGGAGCGTATCGAACCCATGCAGATCCCATGCAGGTGGTGTCTGGGGCGATAGATCATCCAACAGTTCATTTTGAGGGACCTCCTTCTTCGAGGGTGCCTAAGGAGATGGAGGCTTTTATCCATTGGTTCAATGGTGAGAACTTGTCATTAGAACCACTCACCCGAGCAGGTATTGCACATTTGTACTTTGAGAGCATACACCCCTTCGAAGATGGAAATGGACGTATCGGGCGGGCCATATCCGAAAAAGCGCTATCACAAAGTTTGCAGCGACCAACGCTTATCGCCATCTCGCACACCATAGAAAGCAATAAAAAGGCCTATTATTCAGCCCTTCACAATAACAGTAAAGGCTTAGAAATTTCGAATTGGCTTGTTTATTTCGGCGAACTGGTGCTGACCGCCCAAAGGCATACGCAGAGTATGATCGATTTCCTGATAGAAAAAAGCAAATACTACATCCGTTTTGAAAAGCACTTCAATGAGCGGCAGGCAAAGGTTGTTGAGCGTATATTCAGGGAAGGCATCGATGGATTTAGAGGGGGTTTGAGTGCGGATAACTACATCACGATTTCAGGAACGACTGCCTCAACGGCTACCAGGGATTTACAGAAACTGGTTGAGATGGGTGCCTTGAAAAGAACTGGTGAACGCAAAGGCACACGCTATTATTTAAATATCGATCATGAGAGTGCCAATCCTTCTTAAGCAGGTGATTGAGTCAAGACATCATTCCAATGGTCTCCATACGTACTTGACCGTGATATATGCAAGTATATTTATTTCAGGGTTAGTTCTCTTTGAGTTGATGACCTACAATTCGTCATGCCCCGTTACATGCCCCGCTACGGTTTCTGCCTCTACAAAACTAAGATGGTAACGGGAAACAAAGTCCTGAAACACCCCAAAAAATAAGGGGTTTTGAAGAAAGTACCTTGGGTGGGAATCGAACCCACACTCCCGAGGGAACTGGATTTTGAATTGAGAAATAGACATTCTTAAAAATGTATATCACTGTTTTTCAGAGATATAAAAATACGGAAATTTGTTGTTTTTGCTATTTATATGCCCCGCTATATGCCCTGGATCGAATTACTCTATTTATGTGTTACAGATCGAACGGAGAACACAAAATTAACACTACTTTAAATTTTTAAAACCGCATTTCTGTCCAAGAAGTAGGGGGCTCATACACTACCATAGACAACAGTATCACTCTTAATATCGAATACAAAGACCGCATCATTTATCGATTCTTCCAAAGCCGAAGTTTTCTTAGTGTTCTTTTCATCCAAAATTCTAAATCAAGAATACTATAAGTTTGAGCGGGCTAAAGTTTTTGTACTTTTAATTGTCTCGTTAGCAAGTATTTGCTGCAATTTGGACCTGCTACATTTGACTGGACATGAAGGTAAGTACAAAAAGGCTTACATTGAAGATGATTATGTCCAAACCCAGAAGAGTATTTGAGGCTTCCTTCAAGCAGAAGGCAGTCGAGTTAAGTTATGCGCGAGGCCACGTAAAGGAAGTGGCTGAGGAATTAGGTGTCGAACCGGAGTTGATCTACCGATGGCGTCGGGAGTTTAAGAAGTATGAGGCCAACAGTTTTCCAGGTCGAGGCAAGGCAAAGATGACCGACCAGGAGAAGGAGATTGCCCGTCTGCAGGCCGAGCTGAAGGATGTCCGACTGGAGCGGGATATCTTAAAAAAGGCGATCAGCATCTTTTCCGTGAGCGACAAGAAAAATTCCGGTTCATAAAACAGCACCGGTACCTGTTTCCTGTCGAGAAGATGTGTGAAGTATTTAAGGTGAGCAAGAGCGGTTATTATCACTGGCTGCATGCGGTTCCCTCCCGGCGGTGGAAGGAAAACGAAGGCTTGTTAATGGATATCCGGGATGTGTTTGAGTCCAGTAAACACAGCTACGGTTCCCCTCGGATACAGGAGGAACTCAAGCAAATGGGTAAGCGAGTAAGCCGTCCCCGTGTAGCCCGGATCATGCGGGCAGCAGGTCTGTATGCCCGTCGTCCCAAAAGGTTTAAGGTAACCACGGATTCCAAGCACAACTATCCGATTGCCCC
>CAZKFM010000010.1:62308-110536 GCA_964552195.1 uncultured Flavobacteriaceae bacterium | reverse complement strand
CACACGATATAAGAAGCGTTGAGTAGCGTTTTCGGGTGAAGCATAAAAATAGAACCAGCCATTATCTTCGTCAATGGAATGACGTCTGATGATATCAAAGTCTCCCTTCGTTAATTTAAAAAGTTGTTTGCCATCACGAGAATGCACGTAGGCATGACGCCAGCCGTCCCTTTCATGGATAACAAGAAAGCGATTGCCATCATCAAACCACTCCACACCGCTATTGACCTCATAACTGGCCATTACCCAAGCTGAATCTGACTCTTCAAAAATGGGCTGTACTTTTCCGTTCTCAGGATTTGCGAGTAAAATTTTACGATGATCTCTAAAACGACTTAAGTATTCTATGGTTAATTCATCATTGGACCATTTCACCTGGCCCAGATAAAAACCCTCTTCGGGACTGTCCAGCTGAGCCCAATTCAGTTCGTTCGAATTTACGTGAGCGATTCCAACACGATAGCTCTCGATTTTACCTCCAACGCGTGCAAAATGTTGCTCTCTCAAACTTGGGTAAGTTGGTTCATCACCTAGAAGATCTGTGCGTACGCGAACTTCAGCCTTGTCCAGCTCTACAAATGCCAGATATTGACCATCCGGACTCCAAGAGAATCCCCAATGATTAACCTCATCTGGCCGTTTATTATTCGTGATTTGATATTCATCACCTCCGGAAGCAGGACTCACAAATAAATTCCCATCGCGATACTCATATTCCATTGTTTGATTTGGCGACAGTTTTCTATTTTTCTTGAGCGCTTTGACTTCTTCTTCACTCATCTTTGTTTCGTCACCTGAAATGATTTCTACTTTAAATTGGACTGTGTCCCGAGTTATGGCGTAGCCCGTACCATCAGGAAGCCACCGTACATTGGCGTATTTAGGCCAGTAAATCCCTTTCTCATGAACATCATGTAGTCGAGCTTCAATGCTGTCGAGTAGTGTTTGGGATTCCTGAGCCATCAATGGGAGACTAAGCCCCCAAACGACAATAGCAGTAGTGATAAGCCTGAACCAAACGGTTCGAAACATTGAATTGTAGAAGTTGCTGAGCTGTTTTTTTGGTTCATGCAAATTCGGTTCATTTTGTTTATCTGAAATTTGTAGCGTGCTCATATCAGGCTTCTGTTTTAAAATTGTATTTATTAAATATATATGCTTTGATATTGTGGGTCGAATAATGTTTAGTCGTTAAAACGCTGCTTTATAATTACCGGCACATAACCTAGTCTATAACCTTCCGGGGTAATTGAATCAGATTTAACTATCTGACCGAATGAAATATTCGACGTAAATAAGAAAACAAAACTCGCTAAAACGATTTTTATACTTCTCTCCACTGTTCAAAAATTGCGTAAAAGGGTCTGGCCATGAAATTGTTCGGGTTCTAATCATCGTCTCACTTGCGAAGCCTGTTATTCACTTTAACAAGTTTACTCCTTCATTTTGTAAAGCCAAGTGGCATGTTTTCGGCCAATGTTGGTGATAGTTATTCTTTTTCTGTTTAGAATAAAATTATTCGAAAATGTATTAAGTTTGCAAAATGAAACCAAATGAAATAGCAAAGCTTTTTTCGGACTTTATAGAAGAAGGAACGACTGCAAAGGGCGTAAAAATTAAATCATTTTTCAGTAGGCTTCCCGATAACCAGAAGCGTACTGTGGCCAACAATATTGCAAAGGCATATGATACTTACTTGAAAGAGGAAAAAGTAAAATCAGATCTCAGAAAGAAGAAAAAGAAAGAGATCGCCGAACTCAAAAGAAAGGCTAAGGAGCTTGGTCTGACTATTTCTGAATCCTAGAAGCGGACCGGATTTTCGGAAGATAGTTCAGTTCCGCCGTTAATTCCAATTTTTAAATTAACAGCAACGGATTGGCCATGCGCAGTATCACTACGGGTATTGCGTATAAGTTGTATTGTGCTTTCGTTATTTATCCAATTCGGCATGAATGAGTTCTTCTATATGTACCATATCACTAAGATATTTGCTAAGCATATCAACTTTAGTTTTCTCCTGGTTTTACCTACCATGAAAAATAGATTCAACGGCTAATAGTAGTTTAAATACATACTCATCCGATTTGATTTTTTTCCACAACCTTCCTGTAGTTGGATTTTGGTCCAGCCTTTTCCCAACGGCAGTCCAACCTAATTGACCCAACTCATTATTTTGGGTGGCAAAAATAGTTCTGTTCCTTTTAGTGATGTGATTTAGGTATTCCTGATAGCGATTTAATTCCAGAAGTTCCTTTCTTATCTCATCCAAAATAAGCCTAATATCCCCTGTCGATTCTAAGATCTCTATTGTATTGATGCCATAAACGGGTGTTGTGTTATGAATCTTTATCGCATTTAACCCAGTAGCTATTTCACCCAAACTCATATCAGATTGAGAAAACTTTTCCTCATAGGCCTCATATCTTGAAATAATTCCTTTTGACTCTTCCGTGTAACCCTTGATATTTATAGCCTCTTGTTTAAAATCTTCCAATAGCAAATGCAAATAGGCCTCCGTTTTTAGTTTCTCTTTTCGATTTTCATTCCAGTTATTAATTGCTTCTCATATTGTTCCGCATCGTAAGTACCAATTGATTTTTGGATAAGTCCTTGGTCATTCATTGTCCATTCTTCAAAACCGCTAAAATCAACTTTATTTCCAGTTCCATTTGGTCCAGTATTAGTCCCTTTAAAAGTCCAGTAGTATCGATAAGTCCCGTTTTCCGTTGTAAGGCTATCCATAGTTAATTCTAAATCCGGAAACGCATCCATGTACGATTTGGCAGTTTCTGCCAATTGTTTTCTCCCTACTGCTGGCGTTCCATTATTTACAGTTAGTGTTCCGTCCTCTGCGTAAAAGGAAGCCATTTTTTCAGGCACACTACTATTCCAAGCATCAGTATATTTTCGTCCGAATTCGACCATTTTATCGTATTCAGACTTGTCAGATTTACACCCCGTCATTGTGATTAAGATTATTGATAAAGTTGATACAATCGTTTGTTTGATTTTCATAGTATGCATTTTTTAAATTCGCTACAACGTATGGATATAGTGCGTTATGCACTAAATATGTTCGTATCTAAGATAGCAAATCATCAATCCTCTTGAAGGAAATTTCTGCAATGTGAGAGCAGATTTCCGTACGACCCGAGAGCCACATATAATTAATGTTCTCCCGCATCGTCTTCTCGATCTTCCGGCTCACGTAGGTGTTATCCATGTTCGCATACACCAACACCTTGAGCATCGTCTTTGGGTGATAGCTCGGCTTTCCCTCCCGGTAGTACTCGGCAATCAACAGCTATAAGTCCAGTTGCTCCACCACACCATTGACTACCCGTACCGGATGGTCCTCCGGTATCATCTCTTCGATCGAGGGAGGAAACAACCAGTTCTGCTGCTGATTGTATGATTTAAAATTGATGTCCATTCCTTCCAGATATCTTCCTTGAAGGTACCCAGATTCATCCCAACATCATATGCTTAAATAAAAGAAACCGTCCCAAGTTATGAGACGGCTTCTTTATCATTATGATTTGCTCCCCCTCTTGGGCTCGAACCAAGGACCCTCTGATTAACAGTCAGATGCTCTAACCAACTGAGCTAAGGAGGAATATTTCAGTTGAAATTGCCGGGAAGGAAAACGCAAAAAGGTCATTTTCGAACTCAGCGGGTGCAAATATAAATTAATCCTCAGAGTCCGCAAAGTAACGAACTGAAAATAGTTTGCGCCCTATAAGGGGGCTAAGTGTTACTTAAACAGTCCCTTATAGATGTCGTTGCCGTTGGCGAATACCAGCAGCGCCAGCAACAGTACTATACCGACCATCTGGGCGTATTCCATAAACTTGTCGCTGGGCTTTCGCCCGGATACCATCTCATAAAGTAGGAAGACCACGTGCCCCCCATCCAGAGCGGGAATAGGTAATATGTTCATGAAGGCGAGGATCATCGAGATCAGCGCGGTTGTCGACCAGAAACGCTCCCAGTTCCAGGTGTCAGGGAACATCTTTCCGATGGCGGCAAAGCCGCCCACACCCTTGTAGGCTCCGGTTCTGGGGTTAAAAATCTTACCGAGTTGCTTCACATAGGAGCCCAGTACCTTGGTCCCTTTATTAATACCCGCGGGGATCGACTGGAAAAAGTTGTAGTTGCGTGTATTAACTGCAATTACACCATATTGTTCCATCAGGCTGAGGTCTGCGAAGGCAGGGCGTACCCCGAGCTTGGCATCTTCGCTGATGCGTGCGGGTATGGAAAGCACTTGCCCATCCCGTTCCACGCGCACATCCAGCTCCTCGTTCTTGTGACGCTCCAGTACGTCTTCGGCCTCATCGTAGTAATTTAATTGTGTGGACCCGATGGCCAGCACCCGGTCCTCAGGCTGGAAACCGGCGGAGGCATTGTGCGATTCCTCGGGGATCTCCCCGATCAGGAATGGCATACGGGGGTAGAGGAACTGAGCCCGCTCCTCGTCTTCCAGCAGAGCGGCAATGAAGTCCACCGGTAATTCCTGGTCGAAAACCCGGCCGTCCCTTTCCAGGGTTACGGTGCTTCCATTGATGAGTTCTAGGAATACCTCGTCAAAGGATTCTATGGGATCACCATCCACGGAAAGTATCTTGTCTCCGGTCTGTATGCCCGCCTTGTCGCCCAGGTTTTCCTCGACTACCCAGACTCCGTCTTTCAGGCTCTCGTTGGGGATATACTGGTCACCGTACGCCCAGGCCAGTCCGATGTAAATAAGGATGGCCAGCAGGAAATTGACCGTTACTCCGCCCAACATAATAATCAGACGCTGCCAGGCCGGTTTGCTCCGGAACTCCCAGGGCTGCGGCTCGGTCTGCATTTGGTCCGTATCCATGCTCTCGTCTATCATACCGGAGATCTTGACGTAACCGCCCAGGGGCAGCCAGCCTATACCATAGACGGTTTCTCCTATGCGCTTCTTAAACAGCGCGAACTTGATGTCGAAGAACAGGAAGAATTTCTCGACCCGGGTCTTAAAGAGCTTTGCGGGAATAAAGTGCCCCAGCTCGTGGAGGATGATCAGCAGCGACAAGCTTACCAGGAAGAGAAATATCTGTATGAGTACCGGATTCATTTTTCTATTCGATTAAAGGACCGTAAAAGTAAACGTTCACAAGTGCAGATAAAAACGTTAAAACCGCCATTTAGGTATTTTGAGAAATTTTTAGGACGTAACCCGAATCACATAGCATATTCGTAATGGGTCGTATTTTTGCAGGGCTATGAGAAAATTCTTCCTCAAATACCGGGTGTTTATGCTCCTCTTTGCGGGTATCTCCGCGGTGATCTTGTTTATCATGTACAAGCAGCTCCAGCCGGAGAAACGCCTCCCGGTCTACCAGCCATCCATGGTAAACCCCGATCTGGTCGATATGGACATGCAGTACAAGCGGGCCTACCATACCATAGCGGATTTCGAGCTGGTCAACCAGAACGGGGATACCATTACCCAGGAAGACTACGAGGGAAAGATCTACGTGGCCGATTTCTTTTTCACGACCTGTCCGACGATCTGTCCCGTAATGACACAGAACATGGTGGATGTACAGCGGCGCCTGGGTTCAGACTCCGATGTATTGCTGCTTTCCCATACCGTGACGCCCCAGATCGATTCGGTGGCCCAACTGAAGAGGTACGCACTGGAGAAGGGCGTAAACGATAAAATCTGGAACCTGGTCACCGGTGATAAGCCCCAGATATACGATTTGGCCCGCAAATCTTACCTGGCAGTAAAAACAGCCGGCGATGGGGGCCCCTACGATATGATACACACCGAAAACTTCATACTGGTGGACAAGGAGCGTCGCATCCGGGGGTTTTATGACGGAACCCAGTCGGAGGAAATGGACCGGCTCTTGGACGACATCGAGATCCTCAGGAAATCCTATCAAAAAGGCGGATAGGTTTCGGGCCGTTTCGGACAATTGCGTACTTTTGTCTGTATTCATTCTAAATAAGAAGAGCAGTGATAACGGTAGCCGATCTCAAGGTAGGGGAACGAGGAGTGATTCGGGACTTCTCGGAAACAGACCTGCCCGTAAAACTCCTCGAATTGGGCTGCCTGCCCGGAAATGAAATAGCACTGCTGTACGTGGCCCCTCTTAAGGACCCCCTGTATGTTGAAATGAATGGATCACACCTGGCCATCCGCAAGGAGGTAGCCCGACACATTTCGGTGGATCTGCTTACCCCTGCCGCAACTCCATGAGCCGACCCATACGCGTAGCGCTCATCGGCAACCCCAATACCGGTAAGACCTCGGTATTCAACCGCCTCACCGGATTGAACCAGAAGGTGGGTAATTATCCCGGGATTACCGTCGAAAAGAAAGTGGGAGTATGTCGCCTGCCCGATGGCGCGGTGGCCGAAATCATCGACCTCCCCGGTACCTACAGCCTGAACACGACTTCACTGGATGAGAGCGTTGCCGTCGAGCTGCTCCTGAACCGAAACGACCCCGACTTTCCGGATGTAGTGGGCTTGGTCAGCGATATCGATAACATCAAACGGAATCTGCTCTTATTCACTCAGCTCAAGGACCTTCGCATCCCCAGTATACTGATCCTCAACATGGCCGACCGCATGGAGCGCAAGGGCATACAGATCGATACGGAAGGCATGGGGCAAAAGCTGGGAGCCGAAGTGGTACTGGTGAGTGCCCGCAAGGGACAGGGTTTCGATACCCTCAAATCCGCCTTTGCGAATTTCGCTTCCCTGTCTACCGAACCCTGCATGGACATTACAGAGTTGGATCCGGACTACTTCAAGCGATTGGGCTCGGCATTCCCGGAGGAAGACCCCTATAAACTCTGGCTGGTGATAACCCAGGATGTGAACTTTACCAATTTGGAGAAGAAGCTGCCGGAAAGTGCAGAGGGGATGGAACTGCGCAAGAAGGAGGAGCTCAAACGCATGCAGCATCGGGAAACCGTATTGCGCTACCGATTTATTAGCGAGGTGTTGTCCGAAACCTACAGTCGTGATCCCCGGGAGGCGTCTGGCTGGCAGGCACGCCTGGACCGCGTATTCACCCACCGGGTAGCCGGCTATCTGATTTTCTTTGCCCTGCTGTTTGCCATATTCCAAGTGATTTTCGACTGGAGCCAGTATCCGATGGACTTCATAGATGGCCTGTTTTCCGACCTGGCCACCGGCCTCAAGGCGGTGCTGCCGGCCGGGGTATTTACCGATCTGCTCGCTGAAGGTGTGGTGGCCGGGATCGGAGGGGTAGTCATCTTTATCCCTCAGATCGCCTTTTTGTTCCTGTTTATCTCCATACTGGAAGAAAGCGGTTATATGAGCCGGGTGGTGTTCCTCATGGACCGGCTGATGAGACCCTTCGGCCTGAGCGGTAAGAGTATAGTACCCCTGATCTCGGGTATGGCCTGTGCCATACCAGCCGTAATGGCCACCCGCACCATACAGAACTGGAAGGAACGCCTAATAACCATACTGGTAGTGCCTTTTACCACCTGTTCCGCCCGTTTGCCGGTTTACCTGATTATCATTTCGCTGGTCATACCTTCCGAGAGAGTATTGGGTCTTGGTATTCAACCACTGGTGCTTACCGGCCTATACCTGCTCGGCTTTGCTTCGGCCCTGCTCACCGCCCTGGTGTTACACCGGGGCATCCGAAAATCCCACAAGGATTTCTTTATGGTGGAGATGCCGGAGTACCGGGTTCCCCAGTGGCGCAATGTGGGGATCACCGTGTATGAAAAGACCAAGAGCTTCGTTTTGGGTGCCGGAAAGATCATACTGGCCATTTCCATCATCCTATGGTTCCTGGGTTCCAATGGGTTCTCTCAGGATTTCAGGAAGGCCGAGGATCTGGTGACCCAGCGGGTCGAAAGGCAAGGACTGCAGCCTCAGAGCGAATATTTCGTGCGACAAGGCCTGGAGGGAGTCAATGATAACCAACGGGCGGACCTTGCTGAGGAACTAAGGCAAGTGGCCCTCGAACAGGAAATAGCGAGTTACCGGCTCGAGCATTCCATAATCGGGATGCTGGGTAAGGGGATCGAACCTGTTGTCCGACCCCTTGGGTACGATTGGAAAATCGGGATTGCACTGATCACGTCTTTTGCCGCCCGTGAGGTGTTCGTCGGCACTCTGGCCACGATCTACAGCGTGGGAAGCGAAGATCCGGCGACCATACAAAACCGCATGGAATCTGAACGGACCCGGGACGGAAACCGACCCCTGTTCAACCTGGCCTCCGGCGTATCACTGCTTGTTTTTTACGCCTTCGCCATGCAGTGCATGAGTACCCTGGCTATCGTCAAAAAGGAGACCAACAGCTGGAAATGGCCCATGATTCAGCTGGTGGGGATGACCATTATGGCCTATCTGGGCGCCTTATTGTCGTATCAGATTTTGATTCCCTATGTCTGAGTACTTGCAGGAAATACTGGTGTTTTTGAGCGTTACGGCGGCAGCCTACTATCTCCTGCGCCACTTTGGTGTTTTTAAGGGAAGCCGCACCCGAACGGGTTGTGCCGGTTCGGACTGCACCTGCGGCCCCATTAAAGACCTGTCGAAACGACGCACTCTTTAAAAGGAAATCCCGATACGGGTTGTGCCGCTGATCTCGAATTCGCAGTCTTCGTAGCGGGGTGGCCCGAAGACCCTCATGGAGGCGCGTGAGAAGGCTACAGCCTCCTTGGGTATGCCGAGGAAATTCTTATCCAGTTTACTGTTGTTGTTCTTATCGTGAAAAAGGGCGACGGCGTAGTTGCCATCGGGTATGTCCTTGAGCACGATCAGGGTCGAGTCTCCCTGAACGGAGGAGCTGCCCGCCAATAAAACCCGGTCGAAGGACAGGAAACTCTCGCTGGAATGGTAAAGCGCTGCGCGCACTACCCCCTGGGTAGAAGGAATGCCATCGACGTGTATATGCAGTTCGCTCTGGGCCGATAAACGCTGTCCGGTTACAGGCAAAACAATCAACAGGCAGGCCATAGCGAAGCGGCGAATGTATTCCTGAAGAGGTCTCATTTGAAGTTGGGAACTCGTTTGGAGTCGGTTGTAAAAATAGAGCAAATCAGCAAAGCGGCATCTATCTTTGTGAAGACTTTAGAGTTCACTATGGTTCTGAATCCCAATCGCATTCCCTTAGTCAAAAGATTCGAAGATTATCTCGGTCCTTTCGTGTATGGTGGCATCGACGGTTGTGTCACCACTTTTGCCGTGGTTTCGGGGGCCGTAGGTGCCGGCCTGGACAGTTCCATCATCATCATTCTGGGATGTGCCAACCTGTTGGCAGATGGTTTCTCCATGTCGGTAGGGGCTTTCCTGAGTACCCGTTCCGAAATGGACAATTTCGACAAGCACCGCCAACAAATAGCGGACACCCTGATTCAGGACCCTGAAAAGGAGCGAAGACAGCTCGTCGAACTGTATCGTGCCAAGGGTTTTGAAGGACAGTTACTCGAAGATGTGGTCGGAGTGATTACCTCCCGTCCCAATGCCTGGGTGGAAGTGAAAATGAAGGAGGAGCTCGACATGAAACGGGAAGAGAAGTCCCCCTTCTGGATCGGAGCCTTCACATTTTTATCCTTTATCTCAATCGGGCTGATACCGCTGTCGGTATATGTAATTGATTACATCCATCCACTGAATACCCCACTTTTCCAGTTATCTTCTATGCTCACTGCCCTGGGTTTCGGATTCATCGGCTGGCTGAAGAGCCGAGTGAATGAGGTGTCTGTTCTCAAAGGCGTATTGGAGACCCTGATGCTGGGTGGTACCGCGGCCTTAGTGTCCTATCTGGTGGGAGACCTGCTAGAGAAGCTGTTGGGACTGTAAGGCTTATCCCAATCCTACATCCAGCATCATCATAATGATAAAGCCGGCTATGAACCCCATGGTAGCGATGTCTGTGAACTTGTCCAACTGGGTCTCGGGGATCACCTCTTCCACCACGACGAATATCATGGCTCCTGCGGCGAAAGAAAGGGCATAGGGAAGTATGGGCTCGAAGGTCAGCACGGCCCAGGCACCCAGGACGGCCGCAATCGGCTCGACTATGGCCGAGGCCTGCCCGTAAAGAAAACTCTTCCAACGGCTGAGTCCCTGCCTTCGCAGAGGCATGGCCACCGCGAATCCCTCGGGAAAATTCTGGAGGCCTATTCCCAGTGCCAGGGCAACGGCACCTCCGATGGAAGCCCCGTCGAATCCGGCTGCTACTCCGCCGAACAGCACGCCCACAGCCAGGCCCTCGGGTATGTTGTGAAGGGTGATGGCCAGAGTTAGCAGGGTCGTTCGGTGCCAGGGGGTTTTAATTCCTTCCGATTCCTTGAAGTTGATATGAACATGGGGCAGTACCTTGTCCAGTCCAAATATGAATGCCGCACCCAACAGGAAGCCCGTCGCAGCAGGGATTACTTTGACAAAGCCCTCGCCTTCGCTCATCTCTATGCCGGGTGCAAGCAGACTCCAGAAGCTGGCGGCGACCATCACACCTCCCGTAAAACCCAGCATGCCATCGAGTACCGCCCTGTTCAGGGTTCTAAATACAAATACCAGTGATGCCCCGGCGGCGGTAAGGCCCCAGGTGAACAGAGTAGCCAGCAAGGCCCCCTTTATAGGGTTGATGTCGTGAAAATAGTCGAGTACGCTTTCCATGGTAAAGAAGTCTGATCGGGTCTCTTTTAAGAAACCTGCGTTATCTCAGACACAGGGCTAAAGTATGGGAATTAGATAAATCGACAAAAAAAATTAGCCATGCCTAAAAATAGTTTAAATCCATTCTAATTAAGGTGGTACTAAGGGTCTACGTCTAACCCGAAGCGGACAAGCCTCACAAACCCGGCCGCAGCCCTGCGGGAATGCGTAACTTTACCGGCGCATGGATTACGATTACGCCATTTTAGGTGCCGGGGCCTCAGGACTGCTGCTCGCCGAGGCATTGCTGGAACACCCGGACCTGAGCGGTGCCCGGGTGCTCTTGCTGGAAAAAGACCAGAAGGTCCTCAACGATCGTACCTGGTGCTATTGGGAAGAGGGTGAAGGTGCCTTCGATCAGCTGCTATCCTGGAAATGGGAGCGCATACATGTGGCGGGACCAGGGTGGTCACTCGACAAGCCCATGTTACCCTTTTCCTATAAGATGATCCGTTCGGCCCGCTTCTATGAGGCGTACAAAAACCGTTTATCCGAATATGAAAACCTGGACTGGGTACAGGCCGAAGTCCGGGATTACGAAGAGAAGGATGGAGCGGTTGAAATAAAAACAGACACCACCGTTTATATTTCTCAATACGTTTTCAGCAGCATACCCGGGAAAGCTGTTTTTAATGGGAATACAAAATACCCGTTGATTCAGCAGCACTTCCTGGGCTGGTTCATAGAAACCGACACACCCGTTTTCGATCCCCGCAGGGTAACCTTCATGGATTTTTCGGTTCCTCAGAAGGGCAATACACGATTCATGTATGTGCTCCCCACAGCAGAGAATAAGGCACTGGTCGAGTACACCTTGTTTTCCGCCCAGCCACTCCGGCGCGAAGAATACGAAGAAGCACTCACAGAATACATGAAAGAGAAGTTCCCCGGAGTTGAATACCGCATCGAAGAGGAAGAGACCGGCAATATTCCGATGACCTGCTATCCGTTCTGGGAAGCCACGACCGAATGGATTATGCCGATCGGTATCAGTGGGGGCTGGGCCAAGCCCAGCAGCGGTTACACCTTTGCCCGGAGTGCCCGCGAGGCTCGAAGGCTGGCCAGTTGGCTGAGTACGGGCAGGCCCCTGACGGAATTCAAAAGACGAGACCGCTTCTGGTTCTACGACCTGCTCTTGCTGGACGTTTTGTTCAGAAAGAACCAGATCGGTAGCAAGGTGTTTCTGTCGTTGTTCAAAAAGCGACCGATCCCGAGCATATTGCGATTTCTCGATGAGCAGTCCAATCTGACCCAAGAGATATCCATGATGTCCGCACCCCGGTCGTGGCCGTTTATACAGGCCTTAATGGGCCGGTTGCGCAAGGGATTCTAGACGGTGCGTTTAGTGAGCAGCTCGCTGTAGGAGCGCAGTAGAGTTACGGCCTCGAGTTCCGTATCGAAGTTTTCGAGTTCTTCCAGTGCCCTTTGGGTGTATTTCCCCACCTCATCCCTAATGTGGAGGTCGGAACCGGCCTTGCGGAACAGGTCGGTGACCAGCCGGATATGGGATTCTTCGTCTTCCAGGGGTCGGGAATAGAGCGAGAGCAGGGATTCCCGGTCTGAGGCCTGAAGCTTCTTCAGGGAATCGATGTAGAGGAAGGTTTTCTTTCCCTCGAGGATGTCGCCTCCGATTCGCTTGCCAAAGGACTCCTCCTCCCCGAAGGTATCCAGATAGTCATCCTGCAGTTGAAAGGCCGTGCCGAGCAACAGGCCGAACCGGTACAATCCATCCTGTTTTTCCTGTGCTGCTCCTGCTACGATGGCTCCCATTTTCAGGGCACATCCCAGGAGCACAGCGGTCTTGAGTTGAATCATCCGGATATACTCCTCCAGGCTCACTTCCTCGAGCTGCTCGAATTCCACATCCCACTGCTGTCCTTCGCACACCTCTCTGGCCGTATGGCTAAAGATCCCGGTAAGGGCCTTCTGGGTTTCGGCCGGATAGTCCTGTAGCAGCTGATAGGCACAGATCAGCATCAGATCCCCGGAAAGGATACCCGTATTCAGGTCCCATTTCTCATGGACGGTGGGTTGTCCCCGGCGCACTTGGGCACCGTCCATGATGTCGTCATGGACCAGGGAGAAATTGTGAAATACCTCAACAGCCAGAGCAGCATCCAGAGCAGCATCTGCCGGGTATCCACACAATTCGGCCGCTAGCAGGGTTAGCGTGGGCCTGAGCCTCTTACCTCCGAGATTCATGATGTACACCATAGGGTCGTACAGTCCACGGGGTTCACGAGCCTGAATCTTCCCGGAAATGTGCTGTTCAATGAGCTCTTTGTAGGTCGCGAGTTCTTCCATTAGTGAGTTTGAAGTCAAAATAACTTAATGCCCGTGTTAAAAAATAGTAAAAACCAAAGAAACTTATTTAGTTCACAAAGTTTCCATTTTATTTTTGCGGCCTTATGAAGGATCAGATTCTCAAAACAGCAACCGATATGTTCCTGTCTCTTGGCTTCAAGAGTGTGACCATGGACGACCTCGCCAGAAAGATGGGGATTTCGAAGAAAACCATCTACTCCCATTTCGAGAACAAGACTTGCCTGGTTACGGAGTGCAGCAGGAATCTGTTTCAATCCATCTGTCAAGGAATAGAGTGTATTCAGGGGAATGATAAAAACCCCATAGAGGAAATGTACCAGGTTATGGAATTCGTCTCTATGCAACTTAAGAACGAGAAGGCCTCCCCTCAGTACCAGCTTCAAAAGTACTATCCCGAGATTCACCAGGAGCTGACGCAGAAGAAATTCGAGCTGGTACAGACCCACATCAACACCAATATCGAGAAAGGCGTTAGGCTGGGCCTCTATAGGGATAATCTGGATGAGGGGTTTATCGCCCGAATATACTTCGCCGGCATGAATAGCCTGAAGGATTTGGACCTGTTTCCGGAAGAGGAGTTCGACAAGGTTTCCCTGATGTCGCAGTTTCTGGAATACCACCTGAGAGGTATCGTTACCCCAAAGGGAAGAAGAATACTCAATCAAATTATTAATTCGAATCAGGATTAGATGAAAAGTCATGTGTTAATCCCCCTTATTCTGCTGGGGTTATTCGCAGAATCCCGGGCACAGGAAACGGGGCCTGAGAGCTTCAGTCTGCAGGAGTCCATTGACTATGCCATGGAGCACAGCTACAGCGTGATCAATGCCAGTCGTGAAGTAATCGATGCGGAAAAGCAGAAATGGGAAGTGATCGCCACGGGTCTTCCCCAGATTTCGGGTTCGGTCTCCTATCAGAATCAAATCAAGCAGCAAATCTCCGTGTTGCCTACGGAGTTTTTCGGGGGGGAACCCGGTCAGACGATTGCCATACCCTTCGGGCTGCCTCAGTCCATGGTCGCCGTGGGTGAACTGCGGCAGAAGATATTCGACGGTATTTACATCGTCGGCGTACAGGCCACCAAGGCGTTTCTCAGTTACAGTCAGAACAACTACGACAAGACCCTGCTCGAAGTGCGTTCTGAGGTCATACAAGCCTATGGCAATGTACTCCTGGCCAGGGAAACGGTCGATATACTCGAGAAAAATCGCGCCAGCATAGAGAAGACCCTATACGAGACCAAGCGCCTGTACGAAAACGGGCTTACGGACGAGGAGAGCGTGGACCAGCTGCAGATTACCCTGACCAACCTGGAAAACCAGCTGAGTTTCGCCAGAAGGAACGTCCGGATCACCGAACAGTTCCTGAATCTGGTCATGGGGCGTGAGGTGGGTCTGCCCATTGCCGTTACGATCAACCTTGAAGGAGTGGCCATGCAGAAGATGGGTCTCGGGATCATGGATCAGCAAATGACCCTTGAGGATAATGTGGACTACCGGCTGGCCCGTAATCTGAACGAGCAACGCTTCTATGAACTCAAACAGGCGAAGAGTCGGGCACTTCCTACGCTCACGACCTTTATCAATCTGGGGGTGAATTCCTTCGCCTTCGAAGGCTTCCCCTTTCTGAACGAGAACCAGCCCTGGTATGGGTTTTCTACCTGGGGTGTGGATTTGAGGATACCGATTTTTTCTTCCATGGGCAGATCCGCTTCCACCCAAAGGGCCAAAATCGCCCTGGAGCAAGCCAAGACTCAACTGAAGGAGGCCGAAGAACGAATCTACCTGGAATACGAGACCAGCAAGAGTAACTTCATCCTCTCGGTGGAACAGTACAATACCCTGCGCAGTAACCTGGAGCTCGCCGAGCGCATAGAAAATAAGAATCAGATCAAGTACAGCGAGGGTATCGCGAGTAGTTTCGATCTGCTGCAGGCCCAGAATCAGCTTTATGCGGCCCAGCAGGATTACCTTCAGTCCATGGTAGAGGTCATCAATGCCAAGACCCGTCTGGAAAATGTGCTTAGCTCCTTTAATTAACGAATACATTCATCCAACATTCAAAATGAACAACATGAGATCAATACTGACAATAGCCCTGGCCCTGCTGCTGCTCAGCAGTTGCGGATCGGGAACGCAGCAGGACCTGCAGTCCCTTTTCGAATCCGGGGATGTAAAGAAAATCCGCCAGGAACGCGATCGCCTTGCCGAGGAGCAGAAGTCCCTAGAACTGCGACGGGAACAAATCGATTCGGTGATACGCAGGCTCGAAGGGCTGAGCAATATCCCCCTGGTAACGGTTACCAGGGCTGAGCACAAGGCCTTCGACCATTACCTACAGCTTCAGGGAAATGTAAAAACAAGGGCCAATGTGCTGGTGTACCCCGAATACCAGGGTGTGTTGCAGAAGATCTACGTCACACAGGGCCAATCGGTACGGAAAGGCCAGATTCTCGGCCGTATAGACGATGGCGGACTCTCCAGCCAACTCGCTCAACTCAAGGCGCAGGCCGAGCTGGCCCGAACGACTTACGAGAGGCAGAAGAGATTATGGGACCAGAAGATCGGTTCCGAGATTCAGTACCTGCAGGCCAAGACGAATTTCGAGTCCAGTACCAGCATGGTTAAGCAGATGGAGAGCCAGCTGGACAAGACGACCCTGCGCGCGCCATTCGACGGTATCGTGGACGATGTGATCAAGGACGAAGGTACTGTAGTGGGTCCCGGGCCGGGCTCAGAGGTTTTCCGTATCGTTAATCGGAGTAAGATGTATGTGGAAACCGAAGTGCCGGAACTACATCTGCCCAATGTGACACCTGGGAAGCAGGTCGAGATTTTCTTTCCTGTACTGGGGAAATCGGTAGAGTCTAGCGTAAGCCAGACGGGTAGTTATATCGATCCCGGTAACCGCACCTTTAAGGTTGAGATTCCCGTACCCAGCACGGAACGGGTTGTGAAGCCCAATCTGACTGCCGAGGTGAAGATCAATGATTACAGCAATCCCAAGGCCATACTTGTTCCACAGAGTATCGTTTCGGATAACGCCAGCGGCCAGAAATACGTCTACCTGGCAGAAGCCGACCCCGAAGCGGTCAGGAGTGTGAACATACCGGATTCCATCGCCAGTGAATTTCTGAAGGTCAAGCGTCAGTTCGTCACCACGGGACTCACACAAGGCGATTACATTGAAGTCCTGGAGGGACTGGAGCCGGGAATGAATGTCATTTACGAGGGAGCCCGTATGGTCAGGGAAGGTCAAATAGTTCGTAAAATCAATTAGAATCGAAGATGAACGATATTCAGAAAAAAGTCAACAAGGAGTTCGCCCTCTCTTCCTGGGCCATCGATAACCCTTCGGTGATCTATGTGATGATCGGGTTGTTCCTGATTATCGGTACTTCTTCATATTTATCCATGCCCCGTGAGGACTTCCCTGAGGTGGTGGAGACCAAGATATACATCAGTACGCCCTACCCCGGTAATACTGCCGAGGACGTGGAACGCCTCATCACCGATCCCCTGGAGGATGCCCTGAAGAATGTCAGTAACCTGGTCGAGCTGACCTCGACTTCCCAGGAGGACTATTCGATGATCGTGGCGGAATTCGACGAGGACATAGCCGTAGAGGACGCCCTGCAGAAGGTCAAGGACGAGGTGGATGGAGAGAAAGCCAGTGAGGACTGGCCCCTGTTTAACGGTGCCAAGGTCGAGCCTAATGTATTCGATCTGAACCTGGCCGAGTCCTTCCCGATTATGAACGTGAACTTCTCCGGAGACTACCCGGTGGATAAGCTGAAGGAATACGCCGAATATCTGGAGGACAAAATCGAAGATCTTCCCCAGATCAAGGAGGTGGATATACGCGGTGCCCAGGACAAGGAGGTCGAAGTGGCGGTGGATGTCTACCGTATGATGGCCGCCCAGGTGAGCTTTGACGATGTGATCTCTGCGATCAACAACGGGAATACGACCATTTCGGCGGGAAATCTGATTACCAGTGGACAGCGGAGAACCATCAGGGTGATTGGCGAAATCACAGAGCCCTCGGAACTAGAGGATTTCGTAGTGAAGTCGGACCAGGGAACCGTGTATCTGGGAGATATAGCCCAGGTCCGTTTCCGCGAAGAGGACAAGACCACCTACGCCCGGGAATTCGGGGAAAACGTGGTGATGTTGGACATCAAAAAGCGATCGGGAAAGAATGCCATCGAGGCGGCCGACCAGATCAAACTGCTGGTGGATGAGGCAAGGGAGAATTACTACCCGCCCGACCTTAGCGTTACCATCGCCAACGACTCCAGTGCCCGTACCCTGAATCAGGTAGATGATCTGGTCAACAATATCATCTTTGGTATCATCCTGGTGGTCACCGTGCTCATGTTCTTCCTGGGCTTCAGGAATTCACTATTCGTGGGCTTCGCGATCCCCATGTCCATGTTCATGTCCTTTATGATACTGACCGCTATGGGCTATACCCTGAATACCATGATTCTCTTCGGATTGATCATGGGCCTCGGGATGCTGGTCGACAACGGAGTGGTGGTCGTGGAAAACGTGTACCGCCTGATGGAGAAGGAGGGCATGTCCCGTATCGAAGCCGCCAAGAAGGGTATAGGGGAAATTGCCTATCCCATAATCATATCCACGTTAACCACGGTAGCGGCATTCATCCCCCTGGGCATGTGGCCGGGCATCATGGGGGAATTCATGATCTTTTTCCCCATTACCCTTTCGGTAGTATTAGGATCCTCTCTCTTTGTGGCCATCTTTATGAATTCCATGCTGGTTTCCCAGTTCATGCAGGTAGGGGAGAAGCCGATGGAGCTAAAGTCTCTGATTCGCATTACGCTTGTATTCGGGATCATCGGCGTGGCTATCATGATACTCGGTGGCCCCATGCGCGGACTGGGCACATTGATGGTCGTAATTGTGGCCATGCTCTGGATTTACCGCTCTGTACTGAGGAGAATGGCCCTGTATTTCCAGCACAAAGTCCTGGCGGCCTTCGAGAATTTTTACGAGAATCAGCTGCGGTTTTCGCTCAGAGGGAGAAATGTATACATCTTTACCGGTCTTACGTTCGCCTTGCTCATAGCGGCCTTCATGGGCTTCGGGATTTCCCTGGGAAGTCAGCGAACCAAGGTGGAGTTCTTCCCCGACAATACACCCAATGAAGTCTATGTGTACATCGAATACCCCCAGGGGACCGATATCGACAAGACCAATGCCATCACCCGTGATATTGAGAGACGCGTCTACGCCATAGCGGGCCAGGAAAAGTACGTGGAAGACCAAAACAACCTGCTGGTCGAATCCAGTGTTTCCCAGGTAGGCCGGGGTGCCGAAAACCCATTCACCGAAGGGGGCTCTGCCGCCGAGATGCCGCACAGGGGAAAGATCACCATTTCCATGCGTGAATTCAAGTTTCGGGGAGGGCTGGACACGGAGGCCCTGAGGAGTGAGATACAGGAGGGCCTCAAAGGATATTATCCCGGTGTGCTCATCTCGGTGGAGAAGGATGCAGTAGGTCCTCCCACAGGTTATCCGATCAACATCGAGCTCAGCGGTAAGAACTACGATACCCTGATCAACACAGCGGAGCGCATGCGGGAGTTTATCAACGCCAAGAACATCGCCGGTATAGAGGAACTCAAGATTGATGTGAACAAGGATAAGCCCGGAATGCAGGTCGTGGTGGATCGCGAGAAAGCCGGTGCCCTGGGCGTGGCTGTGGGTCAGGTAGGCATGCAGCTCAGGCGCTCCCTGTTTGGAGATAAAGCGGGAATCTACAAGAAGGACGGAGAGGATTACGACATCAACGTTCGTTTCAACGAAGACCTTAGGTATAATACCAGCGCCCTTTTCAACCAGAATATCATCTTTCGGGACCAGAGCAATGGCCAGATCAAGGAAATCCCGGTCAGCGCCGTTGCACGTCAGAACAACGTGAACTCCTTCAGCGCCATCAAGCACAAGAATACCAGAAGGGTGGTAACGGTGTATTCGGCCCTAAAACCGGGCTTTACCGACGCGGGGGTCATAGTGTCGGAGATCCGGAAGCAGATGGAGGATTTTAAGGGCATGCCCAGGGATATTTCGATCGACTATACCGGTCAGATCGAGGAGCAGAACAAACAGATGGCCTTCCTGACCGGAGCCTTCTTCACCGGTCTGGGCCTGATTATGCTGATTCTGATTTTCCAGTTCGGCGGAGTGTCCAAGCCCACGATTATCATGATCGCCATCTTCCTCAGCTTTATCGGGGTTTTCGGTGGGCTGATAGCCACGGGCTGGCCTTTTGTAATCATGATGACGATGATGGGTATTATTTCCCTGGCCGGTATCGTGGTCAATAACGGGGTGGTTTTGCTGGATTATACCCAGATCCTGATCGATCGCAAGAAGATCGAACTGGGGCTGCCTCCCCATGCGATGTTGAATAAGGATGAAGTTACTGAGGTGATTGTGAAGGGGGGTAAAGCCCGACTGCGTCCGGTAATCCTTACCGCCATAACGACGGTTCTGGGGCTCATTCCGCTTGCCATCGGGTTGAACATCAATTTTATCAACCTGTTCTCCAACTTCGATGCCGAGGTGTACATGGGAGGGGATAACGTGATTTTCTGGGGGCCGCTCGCCTGGACCGTGATCTTCGGACTCATCGTCGCCACCTTCCTGACCCTGATTATCGTACCCACGCTGTTTAAGATCGTGTATGGAATTAAACTGGCTGTTCGGGGCAAAAAGAGGGTAGAAGAAGAGCGACTGGAAGCCGGACTGGCCGCCTGATGCGGCTTTAAGGAAAGGAAATAAAAAAGCCCCTTGGGTCCAAAAACCCTTGGGGCTCCTTTATTAAACACTCACTCTGGATGCTAACGCAGGAAATGCGATTTTTATTCTAACTGTTAACATTAATTTAACCTTTATAGGCAACTGCAAACTCGAACGGAAAACGGTCGCTTAATCGAAACAGCATAGCACACACTTATTACCTTTGCACGAAATTCGGATTATGTATCGCACACACAGCTGTGGAGAGCTCACGGCATCACATATCAATCAGGAAGTTACCCTGAGCGGATGGGTACACAAGGTCCGCGATAAGGGATTCGTGGCCTGGGTCGATCTCAGGGACCGCTATGGCCGGACTCAGCTGGTATTCGATCAAGAGCGCAGTTCGGAATCCCTGTTGCAACAGGTCCGTTCCCTGGGTCGCGAAACCGTTATCCGGGTCAGCGGAAGCGTCATCGAGCGCGCGTCCAAAAACCCGGATCTGCCCACCGGAGAAATCGAGGTGCTAGTCAGCGAATTGCAGATCCTTAATCCGTCCGAACTCCCCCCATTTACCATCGAAGACGAAACCGACGGGGGCGATGACCTTAGGATGAAGTTTCGCTACCTCGATATACGACGAAATCCGGTTAAGGAAAACCTGATATTCCGTCATCGGGTAACCCGGCAGGTTCGAAACTACCTGTCAGACCAGGGTTTTATCGAAATCGAGACGCCCTATCTGATCAAGTCTACCCCCGAAGGAGCCCGGGATTTCCTGGTTCCGAGCCGCATGAATCCCGGACAGTTCTATGCGCTGCCTCAGTCTCCTCAGACCTTTAAGCAGTTGCTTATGGTTGGGGGCATGGATAAGTACTTCCAGATCGTGAAGTGCTTCCGTGACGAAGACCTACGTGCAGACCGGCAGCCCGAATTCACACAGATCGACTGTGAGATGGCCTTCGTCGAACAGGAAGATGTACTAAGCGCATTTGAAGGGCTGACACGCCACCTGTTAAAGGAGATACGCGCAGTGGATCCGGGAACTTTTCCGCGCATGACCTATGAAGAAGCGATGCGGACCTATGGTAACGATAAACCCGACATTCGCTTTGGCATGGAGTTTATCGAGTTGAATGACCTGGCTCAGCATCGGGATTTTAAAGTCTTCAACTCCGCAGAACTAGTGGTGGGAATCTGCGTTCCCGGAGGAGCCGATCTTACCCGCAAGCAGATCGATGCCTGGACCGATTGGGTAAAACGGCCGCAGGTGGGTGCCAAGGGACTGGTTTACCTGAGAATCAACGAAGACGGCAGCTATAAGTCGTCCATCGATAAGTTCTACGAAGCATCAGACTTCGAATCCTGGGCCGAACGCGCCCAGGCCAGCCCCGGGGACCTGATGTTTATCCTGTCCGGGCCGAAAAAGGAAACCCGCGCCCAGCTCAGTGCGCTGAGGATGGCCCTGGCCGAGGATATGGGGCTGCGCCAGCCCGATGAATTCGCCCCTCTCTGGGTAGTGGACTTTCCTTTACTCGAGAAGGATGAGGAGACCGGGGCATACCATGCCATGCACCACCCCTTCACCTCGCCTAAGAAAGAAGACCTGTCCTTGCTGGATACCGATCCTGAGGCCGTTCGCGCCAATGCCTACGACCTGGTGCTTAACGGAAATGAGATCGGGGGTGGCTCTATTCGTATACACGATGAGGCGACCCAGTCGCGCATGCTGAGTTTCCTCGGTTTTTCGGATGAAGAGGCCAGGGCGCAGTTCGGCTTTCTGATGGAGGCCTTCCGCTACGGGGCACCGCCGCATGGGGGTATCGCCTTCGGACTGGATCGTTTGGTGGCCATACTAGGGGGACAGGAGACCATACGGGATTTCATTGCCTTTCCCAAGAACAATAGCGGCCGGGATGTCATGATCGATGCCCCTGCTCCCATCGACCGTGCACAACTGGAAGAATTGTACCTGGAGACACGAGGTCTCGAGGAAACCACAGAATAATTAAGGTCGGCCATGGCTGCACCCAGGAACCAATGGATTACGAACTTCCTGAAATGGAGGTATAAGCACATATCCAACGTCCGCTTTATTTACATACTCAGCATACTTGTGGGCTTGCTCGCCGGCGTCATCGCGGTGGTCCTGAAGAATCTTACCTATTTGATCTCGGAGACGCTGAGCCGTCCCTTTCTGCGCGCCCAGGATTTGGGTTGGTATATTTTCCTGCCGTTCTTCGGCCTGGGCCTGGTGGCCATTTATGTCCATTTTGTCCACCGGAAACCCCTGGATCACGCAGTTTCGTCTATACTATTCTCACTTTCCCGTAAAAGAGGCCGCCTGAGTATTAAGGATTTCTATACCCCACTGGTAGTGGTTCCCCTTACGGTGGGCTTCGGTGGGTCGGTCGGACTGCTGGGTTCGGCCATAGCCTCGGGTTCGGCCCTGAGCTCGGTAATTGCCCGCAGCCTGCATGTGGACGTCAAGAACCGGTCCCTGCTCATAGCCTGCGCCTCGGCCGGGGCGATATCTTCCATCTTCCAATCCCCAATAGCCGCTGTGGTCTTCTCCGTTGAGGTCTTCAAGCTGGACCTCACCATGAAAAAACTCATTCCCCTCTTGCTTGCCTCGGTGGCAGGAGTTCTGACCTCGTATTTCTTCCTGGGTAACGACATCCTGTTTGCCACCCGCCTCATTGACGGTTTCGAACTCGAACAAACCCCCTTTTATCTGCTCCTGGGAGTTGTTACCGGCCTGGCCTCCATCTACTTTACCAAGATGTACTTCTGGATTCAGAACGAGAGTTTTCAGCGACTGCCGTCCAAATGGATGAGATGGGTGTTCGGAGGTTTGTTTATAGGTGCTTTGATTTACGCATTTCCCCCGCTTTACGGGGAAGGATTCGATTTTATCAATACCCTGCTAACCGGTGACGCCAGTCGGGCCCTGGAGAATATACTCATACCCTTCGACCGGGAGCAGCTCGGTATAGTTGCCATCATTCTTTTGGTTATTGCCCTTTTCAAGGCGGTAGCCATGTCCGCCACGTTTTCGGCCGGAGGCTCCGGAGGGATCATTATCCCTACTCTGGTCATGGGCAGTGCTCTGGGTCATGCCCTGGCCCTCGGCATTAATCGCCTGGGTTTTTCGACCCGGGTTACCGAGAGCCATTTCACTCTGGTGGGCATGGCGGGGCTCATCGCCGGGGTATTGCACGCCCCGCTTACTTCCATTTTCCTTATCGCCGAAATAACCGGGGGTTACACCCTGTTCGTACCCCTGATGATAACGGCCTCTATGTCCCTGATGATTTCGAGGGGAGGACTGGATTACACCATTTATACCAAGGAGCTCAAGGCCAAGGGGGCCCTGCTCACCGACGATAAGGACCACAATGTGCTGACCCTGATGCGGATGGAGGACGTGATAGAGAGCAATTTCAGCAGTGTATCTCCGGATTATACACTAGGGGAGATGCTGCATTCTTCCGTGGCCAAGTCGAGCCGCAATATCTTTCCGGTGCTGGATAAGGATGGAGCCCTGCTGGGAATCGTACTCCTGGACGATATACGGGAGCTGATGTTTAAGCACGAGCTCTATAACAAGGTCAGGGTAAGCAGCCTGATGCATGCCCCTCCCGAACACATCTTTTTCGGGCAGGACTCCATGCAGTCGGTTATGAAGAAATTTCAGGACAGCGGGGCATGGAATCTGCCCGTGATCCGTGACGGAAAGTACATGGGGTTCATATCCAAATCCAAGTTGCTTACCGCCTACAGGCGTAAACTCATATACCATACACCATGAAAGGAATCAAGAAGAGTCGTCTGCTGTCGCTGCTTATCCTGGTCGTTTCGCTCTGCTCTATTGTCTTTGGTTTTTCAATCAAGACCGAGGACCCCGGCCGGGGCGACCGTTTTATAGGTGCAGGAACGGTCGGTATATTTTTACTGGCCATGCCGGTCTTCCTCTTTACGGAGAGCCGGGGCAAGAAACTCAAGGACTATATGCTGACCCGTGAAAATATCGAGAAGATGAAGGAGAGGCGCAAAGGGGAGAGGGACTAGGGCCTGAGTTTTCTGCGTTCCAGGAAAAAACGCTTGAGAAGCTCTGAGGCTTCCTCCTCCAGCACCCCGCTTCGGACCGCTGTCTTGGGGTGCAGGCTTCCTCCCAGAACCTGGAATCCGCGCTCCAGATCCCTGGCCGCATAGACCACCCGTGATATCTGGCTCCAGTATAGTGCACCGGCACACATCATGCACGGTTCCAGGGTAATGTACATGGTGCAGTCGTGCAGGTATTTTCCTCCCAGGAAGTTAGCCGCCGAGGTAATGGCCTGCATCTCGGCATGAGCCGTAACATCGTGCAGCTGTTCGGTGCGGTTATGCGATTTGCCGATAATCCGATTGTTGACCACCACTACAGCTCCCACCGGGACCTCTCCCGACTCGAAGGCCTGTTCGGCCTCCTGCAGTGCCTTTCTCATGAAGTAGCTGTCGTCAAACGGAGATTGCATGGTGACAAATGTACTGGAATACGGGCACAAAAAAAGGCCCGGTTTCGGGCCTTATAAGCTTATTTATCCTGTTAGTTCGATATCGGCTGGACCTTTTTATGCTTGATGGGAACTTTAAGTCCAAAATAAGCATGAGCCAGATTGGCGTTGTCGGAGAAGAGATTGGAGATCACGGTCTGTGATCCGACCACCAGGGGTCCGAGGCGCACACCTGCACCTATCGCCCCTCCGGCGAACTCATTATGAGAAACTGGCAGGTACAGGCCGATGAGGCCGGTTTCCAGTCGGGGTGTCAGGGTGATGCGGTTCAGGGCACGGGAGGAGGGCCCACTGGTGCTCACCAGGTTCTGCTGAATATCCAGGTTGGCAAAGAGATTATTGGTGATGTGGTAGTCCACGGTGACCCTAAGTGTACTGGGCAGACTGACCGCCAGGTCACGTGTGGCTTCCTCCACTACGAAGGCGCTCAGGGCATCTTCTATGTCTTCCTCGAACTCATCACCGTCGATGTTGCTGGAATCGAAGGCATAGCGGTTGTCATCCACCGAATAGGTAACCCTTCCCAGATCGGTCAGCGCCACCCCGACACGGAACATGTAGGGATTGTCGGTAACGCCTGAATTATCCCAGCTTTCGGGTCGGATGTCCAATACGAAGCCCAGGTCAAAGGCCAGGCCTGATTGGGCGTTGCTCAGGATATCTGCGGGTTCCAGGATTTCCTGATCGTCCGTAAAGGACAGTTGGTAGGCGAAGTCTCCGCTAAAACTCACGTCTCCGGTAAAGAGGCTGTAGCGTCCGGCCAGGGAGTTAGAGAAACCCTGAGCGACACCCCCGCCCAGCAGGTATTTGATCGAGGCTCCACCCTTTAATCGCAGACGATCTTCGTCGTAGAGCACGCGGCTGTACGACACACCGAATTCCGCAAAGGGGTGGGTCTGGAAGCTGAGGTTTTCCTGGGAGAAGCTATAGCTGATCGCCGGAAAGCCGTTTACGGCCGACTCGAGGAGCTCACCGTTAATGTTTTCAAAGTTGCCCAGCGTACGCAGACGGGAAGTGAAGCCGATGGCCGACTTCTCGTTCAGCTTAAAGAAGAATGAGGGTCCGAGGATGTCAGCATACAGCCATACGCGGTTGTCGTCTCTGGGGTTGGTGCTGGCATCGCTGAGATTCTCGGCATCCAGTATATCCTTGATGTTGTCCAATGTCAGATCCGTGTAATCCGTGGCAAAGGAGGCTCCCACGCTGAGCAGGTTGACATCCACCTTCAGCTTGGAATCCACCAGAAAAGCCGGGTTGAAAATCCCCTGATGGACACCGGAATAGTTGTCGGAGCTGAAGCCGACGAAACTCTGAGCCACCGCACAGGTCGAATACATCACTGCGATGAGTACGAGGGACAATTGTTTCATAATTTTGCGAATTAGTGTTTTGTTACGGGAAATTAGGAAAACTCACGTCATTATAAACTATGCCAGTCTCGGTAAATTGTAAATCGACCCCAATATTTTGGAAATGCGAATGGAATCCATAAGGGCTCTAAAGGAAGCCCCCATAGAGGACCTTCCCGAACTGGCAAGGTCGGTACGCCGGCGCATCATTGATGTCGTAGCGAGAAAAGGGGGGCACCTGGGAGCCAATCTGGGCACCGTCGAGCTTGCCATAGCCCTGCATTATGTTTATGACATCCCAGACGATGTACTGGTGTGGGACGTCGGCCATCAGGCCTATGCGCATAAACTGATTACCGGACGCTGGGACGAATTTGAGACTAATCGGGAATACGGGGGCATCAGCGGGTTTCCCAAGCGGGACGAGAGCCCGTACGATCTCTTCGGTGCCGGTCACAGCTCGACCTCCATTTCTGCAGTAATGGGCATGGGGCTGGCCGATCGCCTGAAAGGCATACAGGGGCGCGATTATCTGGCGGTCATTGGAGATGCCTCACTGGGCGGGGGTATGGCCCTGGAGGCGCTGAACCACTTAGCGGAAAGCCAACTTCCTGTCGTGGTGATTTACAACGATAACGCCATTGGTATCGACCCCGGAATAGGTGCGTTGCAGGACTTTCTCGATCGTTCCGAAGACCGTGCGGAACTCATCCGTGCTCTGGGACTGGAATACCGGGGCCCCATCGATGGCCATAACATAGAGGCGCTAGTGGGGGAATTCCGTCTCCTGCGGGGAGCTGGCCATCCGGTTTTCTTGCACCTCAGGACCGTAAAGGGTAAGGGATTGGCTGAGGCCGAACGCTCTCCTGTAGTCTACCATGCACCCGGAAAGTTTGAACCCGAATCGGGCCGCAGAATATTGGATCCGGATCAGTCGCCGAAGCCTTATAAGTTTCAGGATGTCTTCGGGCATACACTGGTACGGATGGTTGAACAGGGCTGTGAACTCATGGGGATTACCGCCGCCATGCCCACAGGGACCTCCATGAAGATATTACAGGAGCGATATCCGAATCGGGTAGTGGATGTGGGCATAGCCGAACAGCACGCGGTTACACTGGCGGCCGGCATGGCTGCGCGGGGAGCGGTTCCCTTCTGTGCGATCTATTCCACCTTTTTTCAGAGGGCTTATGATCAGCTGATACACGATGTGGCCATACAGGGGCTGAAGGTGATCTTCTGTCTGGACCGGGCCGGTCTCGTAGGACAGGATGGGCCGACGCATCATGGCGTATTCGATATCGCTTCGATGCTACCTGTACCAGGGTTAACCCTGTGTGCCCCCCTGGACGAATCGCAACTGGCAGCCCTCATGGTGACCGCCTACCGCAAGGCCACGGGACCGGTGGCCATTCGCTATCCAAGGGGCAGGGGATATTTGCAGGATTATGAACCCGGTCTGAGCGAAACCGAATGGGGAACTTCTCGCATACTTCAGGAAGGAAAACGCGCGGCTATCATTTCCTACGGTACCGTGGGTCAGGCGGTAAACGAATTCCTGGAGAGTGCGGACGCGAAAGACGAATTCGGATGGGTAGACCTCAGGTTCGCCAAACCCTTGGATCGCGATACCCTGGATCGTGTCTTTCGAAAGTACGGTACGGTTTTTTGCATAGAAGAAGGCGCTGAAATCGGTGGTGTTGGCAGTGAGATTATCCGCTATGCCAACCGCAATCATCCCGGGGTGGTGGTGCATAGCAAGGGAATTCCGGACGAATTCATCCCTCATGGGCCTGCCGGTCTCCTTCGTTCGCTTTGCGGTCTGGATGCCGAAGGGCTCAAAGCCTGGATACTCCCTCTGCTCGGATAGTGACCGCCCTCAATCCTGAGAGGAAAACGTACCGGTAATTTGATCGTTCAGGTGAACCGCAGCACTATCGGACAGTGAAGCTACGTAGGAAGTGGCATTGAGCAGCGCCTGGTACGTGCTCATGGATGTACTCAGATACGGATCGCGGATCATGCTTAATACCAGCCGGTCCTGATAAGAGGTTTCTCCCCGGCCATACCTCAGGTAGAGCGGACACAGCTGCTGCAACAATTGGGTGAGTATCCGGTAGCCCCGAAGCTCTTTTTCGATGACTTCAGAGGAGCGGTACATCTTCTTCACACAAATATCAATGATAGCCCTCAGGACATTCTCTGAAGGGCTGAGATCCACCAAAGAGGCGTTGAGTTGTCCTGAAAGCAATGCCTGTTCATGCTCCAGGAATATTTCCACACACTGGTTGGTCAGGTGGTTGATGCTCACCGACCTCAGGTAGGCCATGCGTTCGGTCTTACCCGTAAGGCTATTTAGTTTTTTCCGGTTTAGGCCGTCCCCCAGTAGTTCTGCGAAAAGCTCTTCCATTTCCGCAGCAGGTAGCAGGGACATGGCGACCCCGTCTTCCGCATCGATTACCGTGTAGCAGATGTCGTCCGCCGCCTCGACCAGATAGGTTAGGGGGTGGCGGTGAAAGGCGGTTCCAATATCGAGCCCTCGACTGAGTAGACCCAGATTCCCGGCGAGTTCGGTGAAAAATGGCAGGTTATGCTGAAAAATACCGTATTTCTTGTCGGTGATGTGCTCTTTTTCCAGTCCGGGTATGGACTCTCTCGGGTATTTGATGAAGGCACCGAGGGTCGAGTAGCTCAATCGTATCCCGCCGGGAACCCCGGGTCGATCACTGGTGAGCAGGTGGAAGCCGTTAGCATTTCCTTCGAATTCGATCAGGTCTGTCTGCTCCTTGGACGTCAGCTCTTCGATAAGACGACGTCCCGCGCCCTGCTCGAAATAACTCCCTATGGCCTTTTCTCCACCGTGCCCGAAGGGTGGGTTACCAATGTCGTGAGCCAGAGAGGCAGCGGATACGATGGAACCGAAATCGGTAAAGCGGTAACCGTTTCTCTCCAATTCGGGATTTCTCCGGATCAGGGTCTGTCCGGCCATGCGCCCCAGGCTCCTCCCCACGGAGGCAACCTCCAGACTATGAGTCAGCCGGGTGTGAACGAAGCCCTTCTGCGATCCCACCTGTGAAGGCAGGGGGACCACCTGGGTCTTGTCCTGCAGACTGCGGAAAGCGGCGGAAAACACGATACGGTCGTAGTCCACGTCCAGGCCCAGCCTGGCTTCGTCCTGTTCTTTTCGGTCTCGGTCTTCCCGGTCGCCATGGCGGTTCAAAGACAAGAGTTCGGTCCAATTCATTTTCGTTTTGTGTCGCCTGTTATATTATAACCTTATGTTAACTTGCGGTCGAAATTGTCTTAGCAATTTTGTCATTTATCCGACAAGTGTACCGCTGAATGGAGCAATATTACTACTTTATGGTGATTGCCCTTGCCCTGCTGGCAATCCTCGACCTCATGGTCGGTGTTAGTAATGATGCGGTAAACTTCCTCAATTCGGCCCTGGGGTCCAAGGCCATTTCCTTCAGGACCGTAATGATCGTGGCTAGTATAGGGATCATGCTGGGCGCTTTTTCCAGCAGTGGAATGATGGAGGTGGCCAGGAAAGGAATTTTCGTGCCCGATCAATTCGTCTTCTCCGAGATCATAGTGATTTTCATGGCGGTCATGATTACCGATGTGCTGCTCCTGGATTTCTTCAACACGCTCGGGATGCCTACCTCCACCACGGTTTCGATTGTATTCGAACTACTTGGTGCCGCCTTCGCCATGGCCATCATAAAGATCATCGCGAACGATTCCCTGGACATGGGGGATATAAGTTCCTTCCTGAACGGGGACAACGCCCTGTTGATCATATCGGGCATACTGCTTTCTGTTGCCTTTGCCTTTACGGTTGGGGCCCTGGTGCAGTTGCTTTCCCGGGCCCTGATTTCGTTCAGGTATAAGGATCAGCCCAAGATCATCGAAATTGTTTTTGGCGGCCTTGCGACCACAGCCATCATCTACTTCATCCTGATCAAGGGACTTAAGAGCGCGGACTTTATCAGCGCGGATGTGCGTTCGATGGTCACCGAGCAGTCAGGTCTGTTCCTGCTGGCGAATTTTGTGATCTGGATGGTGGTATCCGCCTTGGTAAAACTGCTGTTTCGCGCTAATATCTACCGCCTTATCATCGTTCTGGGCACCTTCGCCCTCGCCATGGCCTTCGCGGGCAACGACCTGGTTAATTTCATAGGTGTTTCCGTAGCCGCCTATTCGGCCTATGACCTCGCTTCGAGTTCAGGTGTGGACCCCACTCAGATGGTGATGTCCGGTCTAAGCGAAAAGGTGCCTACTCCGCCCATTTTTCTCCTGGCAGCAGGACTGATCATGATACTTACCCTTTGGTTTTCCACCAAAGCGCGTTACGTGACCCAGACAGAGATCAACCTGGCCCGGGATGGGGAAGGGGAGGAACGCTTCCAGCCGAATTACCTGTCCAGACTGATCGTGCGTTTTTCTGCGACCACAGTGGAATCTGTAGGGGCCCTGTTTCCCACACCGGTGACTCGCCTGGTAAACCGCCGGTTCAAAAAACCCGATATCCCCTATCCGGAGATGATGAAGAAGGACCCTCCGGCTTTCGATATGGTACGTGCCTCGGTGAATCTGATGGTGGCGAGTATCCTCATTTCCATAGCGACATCGATGAAGCTCCCGCTGTCCACGACCTATGTCACCTTCATGGTGGCCATGGGAACCTCGCTGGCCGACCGGGCCTGGGGCAAAGAGAGTGCCGTATACCGCGTGGCCGGGGTACTTAATGTGATCGGTGGCTGGTTCCTGACCGCGATCATCGCATTTGTGGCAGCGGCTTCCGTTGCGGCCATAGTGCATTATGGGGGTCCTATTGCATTGGGGGTATTGCTGGTTGTGGCCCTGTTACTGCTGGGTCGCAATTTCCTCAGTTACCGCAAGCAGTCGAAGAAGATCATTGTCAACCAAAACCTCAACAAGACAGTCAGCAGCTCCATACAGGGCGTGATGAATGAAAGTGCTGACAATATCGCCAATGTGATCCGCAGGAGTCGGAAGATCTTCAACGGTACAATCGAAGGACTGGCGAGACAGAATCTGGACTGGCTGAAGAAAAGTCAGAAGGGAGTGGAAAAGCTGGCCAAGGAGATCGGCTACCTCAAGGACAACGTTTTCTACTTTATCAAGAATCTCGAAGAAGAAAGTGTGGCACCCGCCAGCACCTTTTACCTGAATCTCCTGGGGCTCCTTCAGGATATGGCGCAGTCCCTGGAGTACATCAACAAGATCAGTTATACCCACGTACACAATAATCACAACAAGCTCAAATACAATCAGATTAAGGAAATGCGGGAGCTCAGTCGGTCGTTTAGCGAACTGCTAACCCGTGCCTCCAGATTGTTCGACGAACAGGATTTCGAAGGCATAGGCGCACTGATAACCGAAAAGCAGGTCTATCTCGACCTGGTTACTGAGAAAATAGAGCATCAGGTTGAGGCCACCCGAACCGAAGAACAGAGCCCCAAGAACACCAATCTCTACTTTTCCATACTCACCGAAACCCGCGAGCTGATTGGCACCCTGATCAAGATACTGGAGCTCTACTACAGGGAACACGACGAAAGCATAGAGCCCGTGCACATAGATAACGATCGGTAGTTTACGACCGGATGGGCTGAGCTACCGGTAGAAATTCATGTGATCGATGTAGGCATGGACCTCGGGAGGTAACATGGGCTTTACATTTTTTCCTTCTCTTATGGCCTTGCGGATGTGGGTCGAGCTGATTTCAACGCGCGGAGCATCGATCCGGCACACCGATGCATGTTCGCGGAGCTCTTCGGGTACTTCGCCCTCTCCATGGCGGGGATAAACGACCAGCTTGTAGTGATCGAGTATGTGCCGGTAATTCTTCCATTTTGGAAAGCTCTTCAGATTGTCCTCTCCCATGATCAAATGGAATTGGAACTCGCCCCCCGGATAGCGGTCCTCGAGATAGGCCAGGGTATGTGAAGTATAGTTGGGTTCAGGGAGACCAAATTCGATGTCAGAAGGCAGGAGCTTATCATAGGGCTCCGTGGCTTCCTCTACCATGCGGTATCGGTGATGATTCTCTAACAGGCTCGCCTTCTTTTTAAACGGGCTTCGTGGGGTGATGACGAACCATACCTCATCCAGATTGCCAAATTCCACCATGTGGTTGGCTATGATCAGGTGTCCGATATGTATGGGATTAAAGGTACCGAAATAGAGTCCGACGTGCTTGCTCATACCTACTGATTGTTCTCGATCCCGAGAAAATCGGCGACCAGTCGGATGGCTTCCCTGCGGGCATCATCCAGGGAATCGTTGACGATAATCCGGTCGAATTTGGGCGCCTCTTTGAGTTCCTTCTCAGCTTTAGCCACCCGCATTTCTATGATTTCTTCGCTCTCCGTGCTTCGGGCCCGAAGCCGTTCGCGCAGGGTGGCGATGTTCGGGGGCTGTACAAAGATGGCCAGGGTACGTTCGGGATATTGAGCCTTAATATTGAGTCCTCCCACCACGTCGATATCGAAGATAACGTGTTTACTCCGGTCCCAGATATCCTGTATGGCCTGGTGAAGGGTGCCGTAGTACGAACCTGCGTAGACCTCTTCCCATTCTAGGAATGCCCCTTCGTCCCTGAGTCGGAAGAATTCTGTTTTGTCCAGGAAGTGGTAGTGCCTCCCGTCGACCTCTCCCTTTCGCCTGGGTCTTGTAGTGGCCGAAACGGAAAACGACAGGGGCAGGTATTCCTGTTGAAGCAGGTGCTCTACTATGCTGGTTTTACCGCTGCCGGAAGGAGCCGAGAAAACCACGAGTTTTCCGGTATCTGGATTCACAGAACGTTGAGCATTTGTTCTTTGATCTTTTCGAGCTCGTCCTTCATCTGTACCACAAGCCGCTGCATAGGAGCGTAATTGGCCTTGGACCCTATGGTGTTGATTTCACGCCCGATTTCCTGAGAGATGAAACCCAGCTTTTTTCCCACCACAAACTCGGTCTCCTCCAGGGTCTCCTCGAAGTAGTCCAGATGCTTGCCCAGTCGAACCACCTCCTCCGTGATGTCGTACTTCTCCAGGTAGTAAATCAGTTCCTGCTCGAATCGGTTTTCATCCGCCGTGACATCGATTTCGGATAGTGCAGATCGCAGCCTCTCCCGTACATGGGGAATGCGTTCGGTCTCATGACCCTGCACCTGATGGAGGAGTTCGCGTATGGTCTTAATCCTGAGCCTGAAGTCTTGCTCGAGCTCTCGACCTTCTTCCAGGCGGAATCCATCCAGTGCACTTATGGCGGCCCGGGCTGCCTGCAGGACACCCTGCCGGGTTTCTTCATCGATTTCTCCCGTATCGGATTGCAATACGTCGGGAAGTCTCATGGCGATTTCCAATAGTGCGAGGTCATCACCCGGATTGATGATTCCCCTGAGCTGGTTCATATAACCCCGTACGACCCCCGCATCAATGATTGCTGCGGTCTCCGGTTCCGTATTCTGGACTTGCAGGATCAGGTCGACCTTTCCCCTGTGCAGCTTTTCCCCGAGGAGTTTCCTCAGTTCGGATTCGAGTTCCCTGTACTTCTGGGGAACCCTCACGGTAGCATCCAGGGATTTCCCATTCAGGGACTTGAGTTCGAAGGTGATTTTCCGATCGGGCTGATTGACGCAGGCCCTTCCGAAACCCGTCATGGATCGAATCATGGACAGTGTTTTATCAAAGGTAGAACAAATCGGATTACAGCTCCCTGACCCAGATATTGCGGAAACTTACGCGGCTGTTGTCCCCGTGATCCTGCAGGCGGATGGGCGCCTTTCCGTGAACCTCGTATTCCGGCCATCCGATTTCCTTGATCGTTCCTTCCAGGATGCGGTGGTCCTGCACCAGTATCCCATTGTGAAGGACCGTCATAGTAGCCGGTTTGGCCAGCAGGCTGTCTGCGGTAAATTCGGGAGCGTGAAATATGATATCGTAGCTATTCCACTGACCCGAAGGACGGGAGGCCATGGCCAGGGGGACGTGCTGCTTGTAAATGGAAGCGACCTGACCGTTCACGTAGGTCGGATTATCATTGTTGTCGAGTATTTGTACTTCGTAGCGTTCCTGTAGAAATACCCCGCTGTTCGCGCGATTCTGACCTTCCCGCTGAATCTCGGCGGGTGACCTCCATTCCAGATGAAGCTGAATGCTTCCTAATTCCTGCCGGCTTATTATATCACCGGATTTGTCCTTGACCATTACGGCCCCTTCCCCGTCCAGGATCCATTCTACCGGCCTGCCATCGGGATGAGTCCAGGCGTCCAGGTTGCTGCCGTCGAACAGGACGATAGCGTCAGAAGGCGGTTGGCTTCCTTCCCCGGGAACCACCTTGGGCGGGACCGGTTCGTAAATTTCGGTCGCTTCCGGATCGGTCGGTTCTTCTCCCTGATATTTCTCGAAACGCAGGGGCATTCCTTCTGCGTCGGATTCTTTGAACTGTACGGGTCCCATACACGAATAGGTTAGAGTGGCGCAGGCTAGCAGCGCTAATGTAGTCTTCATGATTCTCAATTAAAATCCCAGAATTTTTCTAAGTTTCTCTTGGTCGATATCGGCCCCGGCGAAGTCGTCGAAGGCCTTCTCGGTCGCCTCGATGATGTGTGACTGTATGAAGGGCGCTCCTTCACGAGCCCCCTGTTCCGGGGACTTGATACAGCATTCCCATTCCATAACTGCCCAGACATCACAGCCATATTGGGTGAGCTTGGAGAATATGGTCTTAAAGTCGATCTGTCCATCCCCAGGTGAACGATAGCGTCCCGCCCTGTCGCACCAGTTGTTGTAACCACCGAAGGCGCCTTTTTTCCCCGTTGGATTGAATTCGGAATCCTTTACGTGAAAGGCCTTGATAAAGCTGTGGTAGTGATCGATGTATTCGATGTAGTCGAGCTGCTGCAGGACAAAATGGCTGGGGTCGTAGAGTATGTTTACCCTGTGGTGGTTTCCTGTGGCCTCCAGAAAGCGCTCGAAGGTATCCCCGTCGTGGAGGTCTTCCCCGGGATGGATCTCGTAGCAGACGTCCACGCCCTGCTCGTCATAATGGTCGAGTATGGGCTTCCAGCGCCTGGCCAGCTCATCGAATCCCAGCTCGACCAGTCCCGGTGGGCGTTGTGGCCAGGGGTGCCAGGTATGCCAAAGCAGGGCTCCGGAAAAGGTCGCATGGGCCTTGAGACCGAGCCGTCTGCTGGCCGTCGCGGCTTTTTTTACCTGTTCTATGGCCCACTCCGTACGACCCTGGGGATTGCCCTTTAGCGCGTCGGGAGCAAAGTTGTCGAACATGATGTCGTAGGCGGGGTGAACGGCCACCAGCTGCCCCTGCAGGTGGGTGGACAATTCGGTTATCTCCAGGCCGTAGTCTGCAATTTTTCCCTTCAGCTCATCGCAGTAGAGTTGGCTTTCCGCGGCCATGTCGAGGTTGATCAGGAAGGATTCCCAGGTAGGAATCTGTATCCCCTTGTATCCGAGATCCGCTGCCCACTGGCAGAGGCCGTCCAGGCTGTTAAAGGGTTCTTTGGAGTCGACGAACTGGGCTAAGAATACGGCCGGGCCTTTGATCGTTTTCATGTGTGGTATTCAGGTTGTTTAAGCGAGGAGGAAGAAATTTTCTTATATTATCTCCGTTCAATGGTATTGAGCAGGAAAGTAGTAAAAAATTAACAAAATCCGGGAATCGAAAGCCTTCCCGCCTTCGAAATATGGAGAACCATTCTGCCCGTGAACTGTGGGCTAATTTTTTGAAGGGTCAGATTGTACCCGTTCGCCGGATACAGCCCCGGGTGATGCATTTTTACGATTCCCAGGAGGAGAGTCTTCGCGCCCTGAGGCTGGTTCTAGAGGGGACTAAAACCTCGCACACCCACTGCCTGCAGGCAATGCAGTTGAACAACGAGATACTTCCCCGTATCTATGATTTCGTCGTGCTTACCGATTACCATGGCGAGGCTCGCTGTATTGTAAAGAATTCATCGGTTAAGCTGCTACCCTGGTTTAACGTGACCGACGAGATGGCCCGCACGGATGGGGCAATAGATCTGGGGCTACACGAATGGAAGGACCGACACTGGACCTATTTCGGGCGTGAACTGGCCCGTCATGGGAAGGTCCCCAGAAAGAGCATGATCGTGGTCCACCAGAAGTTCGAACTGATCTACACGGGTAAGTAATCGACTATAACTCGATCCAGACATTACCCGCCCGGTGAGAATTCACCGTAGCCTCGATAAACTTCATGCCTCGGACACCGTCTTCCATGGTGGGAAATTCACCGGCATCGAAGGTTTCTCCACGGATTGCACGTGCTACGCCCAGATAGATGTTCGCCATCGCATCGAATATGCCTTCCGGATGTCCCGGAGGGAGTTTGGTTCCTGAGAGCGATAGCGGGGTATTGTAAGAGTGCCCGGGCTTGAGCACCTGCATGGGCTGGTCCTCCTGGAGGAGATAGAGGTAGTTGGGATTTTCCTGTTCCCAGATCAATCCGCCCTTCTCTCCATACACGGCGATTCTCAGATTGTTTTCCTCGGCTGTGGCGACCTGACTGGCCCGAATTACTCCTTTTACATGATTTCCCAATCGGATGAGTACAGTGCCATCCACATCCATCTGGTTGTCGTCGTACAGGTAGTTGAAATCACAGAGAATCTGTCCGATCTTCAGTCCTGTGGTAAACTCGATCATGTTGAAGGCGTGGACTCCAATATCTCCCATACAGGAGCTGATGCCTGCTTTGGCCGGATCGAGCCTCCAGGTGTTGGCCCGTTTCTCATCGTCGTGAATAACGGGGTTGATCCAGCCCTGGTAATACTGGGCATCCACCTTGTGAATGTTTCCAATCCGGCCCGATTCGATCAGCTTGCGCATCTGCCGTACCATGGGGTAACCCGTATAGGTGTGGGTTAGTGCGAACACCTTCCCGGATCGCCTCCAGGTTTCTTCCAGGGTTTTGGCTTCGAGATAGGTAGTGGTCATCGGTTTTTCGCAGATCACATGGAACCCGTGTTCCAGCAGCTTTTTCGCCATGGGGAAGTGAAGGAAATTGGGGGTCAGCACACTGCAGACCTGTATGCGCTCATCTTCCGGCAGCTTGAGTTCTTCTTCGATCAGGGTGTCGAAATCCGGATAGATCCGGTCCAGGGGCATGTCGATCTCCCGGGCGAAACGCTTGTTTTCTTCGTAGTCGATACTGAAAACTGCAGCGGTGATGCTGTAGTTGTCATTGATGTACGAGGCAATGCGATGCAGGACTCCGATAAGGGAATCTCCGCCACCGCCTATAACTCCGAGGCGAATTTTTTTGGGCATAGTGATTGTTGGATTAGGAGGCCGTGTATTCGACCTTCTCGTTCTTGAAAAATAGAGCGAACAACAGGAATACTCCGCCTGCAAAGATGGCGGGCAGCGTCCAGATCTGCTGCCAGTCGTGCTCTTTATCTCCGGTTATATAGAACTCGGTGATCTGACCCGCGACCCAGAATCCGATCAGCATACCCACTCCATAGGTAGCCAGGGTAATCAGTCCCTGGGCGGAACTCTTGTACTTTTCACCGGCCTTGGAATCCGTATAGATCTGCCCGCTTACGAAAAAGAAGTCGTAGCAGATGCCGTGCAGAGCGATTCCAATGAGCAGCATATAGAATTGTTCACCGGCATCCCCATAGGCGAACAGCAAATAGCGCAACGTCCAGGCGAACATGCCAACCAATATGGTGTTCTTAAAGCCGAACCGTTTGAAGAAGAACGGCAACAGCAGCATGAATAAGACTTCCGATGCCTGCCCGATCGTCATTTTACCCGTGGGATTATCCACTCCGATCTCGGTGAGAAAGGGGTTGGTATTCTGATAGTAGAAGGCCAGGGGTATGCAGATCAGTACGGAGGCCAGGAAAAAGAGCAGGAAGTTCCGGTTCCTCAGCAGCTGAAGGGCGTCCAGTCCGAGAATGGCGGTAAGGCTGGCTCCCTCCTGACCTTTGGCCCTGGGTGGGGTCTTGGGCAGGGTAAAGCTGAATATTCCCAGTACCCCCGAGGCGATGGCTGTCATCAGGAAGGTGTATTTCAGTGCCCCATCGGCTATCCCCTGCTGGTCGTCCCAGTGGAAGACAAAGCTGATTACCAGTCCGGCGACTATCCACCCTATGGTTCCGAAAACCCTAACCAGGGAGAACTGTTTGGTCGGATCGGACATCTGGTTCATGGCTACTGAATTGACCAGTGCGAGGGTAGGCATATACGCAATCATATACCCCAGCACGTAAGGGTAGAAGGCCGCAAAGTCCGTCGTCTGATACATCAGGTACATCAGCACGGCCCCTACCAGATGCAGGAAACCCAGAATGCGCTCCGCATTGAAATAACGATCCGCTATAAGCCCGATGATAAAGGGGGCAATGATGGCGCCCCAAGACTGGGTGGAAAAGGCCATGGCCGTCTCCGGCGCAGTGGCGTTCAGGTTATTCCCCAGGAAAGTACCTAGGCTGACAAACCAGCCCCCCCAGATAAAAAACTCCAGGAACATCATCAGGGATAACTGCACGGCGGTACCTGTTTTCATGCAATACTAGATTAGAGGGTTATTTTCTTGTAATGAATCAGATCCAGTGACAGCGGATCCATGCCCCGTTCCCGCATTTTCATCAGGAGCTGTCCGCGGTGCTGGGTGGAGTGATTGATAATGTGGTAGAGGATTTGGTCCAAAGTGGAGACATGTTCCTCGCCTCTGGAATTCTGGTATTCCACGCGTCGCTCCATGGTCTCGTATCGACTCAGGACTTCAAAACTGTCCCTTTGGTTGTCGTAGTGGATTTCGCTCCACTCCTCCCAGGAATGGATGTCCCAAACGCCAAAGGCCGGCTTTTCTTTGAGAATCCTTTTATTCCAGATGTGGTGCGCATTGAGGATATGGGAAAAAATCCGGTCCAGATCGGCGCTTTCCTCAGGTAGATCCTTGAGGTTCTCGATCAGCGTCTTATTTGCCTGGAAATTGTAGTCGTACAGGTAATGTAGAAAGGGTTCCATGGGTTTCGGGTTAGGCCAGTTGAGCTGCCGATGTTTCCAATAGTTTCTTGGTAGCCAGTATGCCCGCTTCTTCGGTGAGACCGTCACCCTCGTATTCCACACTGATATAGCCTGTATAGCCCGAGTTCTTGATGAGCAGAAGCATGGTGGTGTAATCGATATCGATCTCCTGACCATTCGGGCTGAAGCGGTGGGACTTCGCGCTGATTGCCTTGGCAAATGGGAGCAATTCCCTCATCCCCCGGTATTTGTCGTAATATCCCATACACTGCCTGTCATCGTCGTAGGCAATGCAGAAATTCCCGAAATCGGGCAGAGTTCCGCAGTTATCCATGCCGACTTCCTTCATGACATCGGCATGCAATGCGCCGTTGGAGGACAGGCCCCCGTGGTTTTCCACCAGGATATGGATTCCCTGGGGTGCCGCTAAATCGCTGAGCGCCTTGAGACTCTCAACCGAAGCCTTCTTCCAAATCTCCGCTTCGTCGCTCCCGTTCAGGTTGACACGTATGGAGTGACATCCCATGTCCGCCGCGGCCTCGATCCATTTGACATGATTTCGAACGGCTTCTTTTCGGGCGTCGTCGTCCGGAGTGGAGAGCATGCCCTCCCCGTCAACCATGATCAGCAGGTTAGGAAGCCCGAATTTGCTGCTCTCCGCATTGGAGCGGTCCACAAAGGCCTTCATGGCAGAAGCGGAGTATCCGGCGGGTTCCAGGCTGTCCCGGTAGAGCTGATTGACATATTCCAGGCCCTCAAAGCCCCAGTCGGCCGCGAGACCCGCAAAACCGTAGGGGTCGAATCCTTTTTCCTGTATCATCTTATGGATCGACCACTGAGCCAGGGAAATCTTGAAAAACATACCTGAATCACCGGTTTCTGAGTCCGCATCCGTGCTGCTAACTATGGCATTGGCGTTGTCCTTACAGGCAGTAAGACCCAGTGCCCCAAGGGCCAGGCTCGCTCTTGCCCCTGACTCGAAAAAGTCCCTTCTCTTCATTACAATGCGTTGATAAGGATTAAAATCCCTTTATAATTGAGGTTAGGTTGTATTATTGGCAAAGAAATAGCCGTTTAAATGTAAAAATATTATTTAGATTTAAGGCTTTCACCGAAACATACAAGGTGCCTTTTTAATGAGTACATTCTATTACAATCAAGAGCAGGAATCCTACGACGCCATTGTCGTGGGCAGCGGAATCAGTGGGGGATGGGCAGCCAAGGAGCTGTGCGAGAGCGGACTAAATACGCTGGTTCTGGAAAGAGGGCGCATGGTGCGCCATGTGGACGACTACAAGACCGCCCATATGGATCCCTGGGATTTTCCGCACAACGGCAAACTACCTGCCGAAAAACTCAAGAGACAGCTCAAGCAGGATCGCGCGGGGTATACCACCAATGCCGAGATTCATCATTGGTTTGTAGATGATATCGACCACCCGTATAACGAAGTGAAGCGCTTTGACTGGATGCGGGGATACCACCTGGGAGGGCGCTCCATCATGTGGGGGCGTCACAGCTACCGATGGAGCGATATCGATTTTGAGGCCAACCGGCGCGACGGCCATGGTGTGGACTGGCCCGTCCGCTACCGGGATATTAAGCCTTGGTACGAAAAAGTGGAGGCCTATATTGGAATCGTGGGTGAAGAACTCAACCTACCCCAGCTTCCCGACAGCATCTTCGAGCCGCCGATGGAACTGAACTGTGTGGAAAAACACCTTCGCCGAAAGATAGAAACCCATTATAACGATCGCGTACTCACCTCGGGAAGGATAGCGCATATCAACAGCGATAAGGCCTTCGAAGGCGATCGGCGAAACCGCTGCCAGTTCCGGAATCGCTGTTCGCGTGGATGTCCATTCGGGGCCTACTTTAGCAGCCTGTCTTCCACCCTACCGGCGGCAGAGCGCACTGGCAATATGACAGTGCGCCCGAATTCCATCGTACACGAAATCATCTACGATCCGGATACCCAAAAGGCTACTGGTGTCCGTATTATAGATGCGGAAACCAAGGAAAAGTATGAATACAAGGCTCGGGTGATCTTCCTCTGCGCCTCCGCCATTGCATCGGCTTCCATACTCATGCAGTCCCGGTCCGACCGTTTCCCGGATGGCCTGGGGAACGACTCCGGCCAGCTGGGCAGGAACATTATGGACCATCATTTTCGTGTGGGTGCCCGTGGGGTGGTCGATGGATATGAGGATCAGTATTACAGCGGGCGCAAGCCAGGGGGTATTTATCTACCGAGATTCCGTAACCTCGGTGGGGCCACCGACCATCCCGATTTTATACGTGGATACGGCTATCAGGGAGGTGCCAGCAGAAGTGAATACGGCAATGTGGTAGCCGAAGCCAGCTTTGGTAAGGACCTGAAGGAGGCCATACTCAAACCGGGAGAGTGGACCATGAACTTCAATGCCTTCGGCGAAATCCTGCCCTACGAGGACAACCGGATGACCCTGGACTACGATAAGACCGACCAGTGGGGACTGCCTACGGTTACCTTCGATGCCGAGATCCGGGAGAACGAGCTTCGGATGCGTACCGATATGCAAGAGCAAGCGGTGGATATGCTGAAAAAGGCCGGGGCCCGGGATATTGAGCCCTACGACAGCTCGTATGCCCTGGGGCTTGGAATACACGAGATGGGAACGGCCCGCATGGGGCGCAGCCCAAAGACCTCGGTCCTCAATGGATACAATCAGGTACACGCAGTGAAGAATGTCTATGTAACGGACGGAGCCTTCATGACCTCGGCCAGCTGCGTGAATCCTTCGTTAACGTATATGGCCTTTACCGCCAGAGCGGCCAATCATGCAGTTAAAGAATTAAAAAGAGGAGCAATCTGATGAAGAGAAGACAAGCTATACGTGGAATTGGATCGGTCTTCGGTTATGCAGTAGCTGCACCTACTGTGATCGGGATGCTGCAGAGTTGCGAATCGACACCCTTTTCGGAATGGATACCGGACTTTTTCAACCCTGAGGAGGGGCGACTCGTTGCACGCATGCTCGATATGATACTACCCGAAACTGATACCCCCAAAGCAACCGACCTGGGGCTTCACCAATTCGTAGACGGACTTTTTGAAAAGGTGCTATTGGAGCCGGAAAAGGAATTTGCCCGTGTTAGCACGGCCCATTTTATGCAATCTGCCCGGGAGTTGACCGGAAAGCAAGTGCTGGACGAGCTCACGGACGATGATATCTACCGTCTGCTTAAGGTGTATCTGATTAAACGAGCCCCTGAGGTTGAGGAGGTGCATTCCGAATTACTTCAGGACTTCATGGACGCTGTTGATCGCGGGGAACAAGCCGCGATCAATCCGGAGGCCGCCAGTTTTATCTGGGCCCACCAGCTTAGGGACATCGCCATAGATGCCTACAGGGAAACCCGGTATATAGGGGAGGAAGTCCTCGCCTATTTACCCGTGCCCGGACAATATATTGCCTGTGACGGAGTAGATAAGCTCACTGGCGGAAGGGCCTGGTCCTTAGGGGAATGGTAGGCCCGAGTGCTCAGTTAAACACAAACCCCCTGGAATGCAGGCATTCCAGGGGGTTCTTTTACTAATAAACACTATAAAACCAATACGGGTTGGCGGTTAGGAACCGCACATGAGGCAATCTTCGTCCGGTCCATTACCGGCGGCATTTTTCGATTGTTCGACGTAAGCCTTAAACTCGGCCTCACTCATGGGTTGCACATCGGTTCCGGTCTGGCCGACATTTTCAGCCTTAACTTCAATGCCCGACGCCTCCTTGGTAACGTTGACCGGCTCGGTAACTACGGCTGCAGGAATCTGCTTCTTCTTCTTGGTATTATCCAGGGTAAATTTGATGGCATCTGCGGCCGATTTGGTCCTCAGATAATACATGCCCGTTTTCAGTCCGCTCTTCCAGGCGTAGAAATGCATGGAGGTCAGCTTGGCGAAATTCGCGCTTTCCATAAACAGGTTGAGCGACTGGCTCTGATCGATAAAGTAACCGCGATGACGACTCATATCGATGATATCCTTCATGCTCATCTCCCAAACCGTCTTATACAGTTCTTTGATGTCGTCCGGTATGCCATCGATATTCTGTATGGAACCGTTGTTGCGCATGATCTCCTGCTTGAGTTCTTCGTTCCAGAGGCCCAGGTTGTAGAGGTCTTCCAAAAGATGCTTGTTGACGACGATGAACTCTCCGGACAACACCCTTCGGGTGTAAATGTTGGAGGTATAAGGCTCGAAACATTCATTGTTGCCCAGAATCTGGGAGGTGGATGCCGTGGGCATGGGGGCGAGCAGCAGGGAATTGCGCACTCCATTCTTGAGTACCTGCTTGCGTAGTGCGGCCCAGTCCCATCGGCCTGATAATTCCTCGTCCTTGATACCCCACATTTGATACTGGAATACACCTTCGGATATAGGGGATCCCTGGTAAGAGCTATACGGCCCCTCTTCTTTAGCCATCTCCATGGAGGCCGTTACGGCCGCAAAGTACATGGTTTCGAAGATCTCCTGATTCAGCTTCTTGGCTTCGTCACTGGTAAAGGGCATCCTCAGCATGATGAAGGTATCCGCAAGCCCTTGTATGCCCAATCCCACGGGGCGATGCCTCATATTGGAGTTTTCCGCCTCTTTGACCGGGTAGTAATTGCGATCGATTACCTTATTGAGGTTCTTGGTTACCCGCTTGGTGACTTTGAACAGGTGCTTGTGGTCGAACGTACCGTCCTTGACAAACATGGGCAACGCTATGGAAGCCAGGTTGCAAACCGCAATCTCGTCTTTGGAGGTGAACTCCATGATCTCCGTACACAGGTTGGAACTGCGAATGGTGCCCAGATTCTTCTGATTGTTCTTGCGGTTGACGGAATCCTTGTAGAGCATGTAGGGCGTGCCCGTCTCGATCTGTGATTCCAGAACCTTTTCCCAGAGCTCGCGGGCCCGTATGGTCTTGCGGCCCTTGCCTTCCTCTTCGTATTTCAGATAGAGCTTCTCGAATTCTTCTCCGTAGCTGGTATACAGGCCGGGGCACTCGTTCGGGCACATGAGCGTCCATTTCTCATCGGCTTCCACCCGTTTCATGAACAGATCGGGAATCCAGAGGGCGTAAAACAGGTCCCTTGCCCGCATCTCCTCCTTCCCGTGATTCTTCTTCAGTTCCAGGAAGTCAAATACATCGGCATGCCAGGGCTCGAGATAGATGGCAAAGCTGCCTTTTCGCTTACCTCCACCCTGATCGACATAGCGAGCCGTATCGTTGAACACACGGAGCATGGGAACGATACCGTTTGAGGTTCCGTTCGTCCCGGATATGTACGAGCCCGTTGCGCGTACATTGTGTATGGACAGACCTATACCCCCGGCGGACTGCGAAATTTTCGCTGTATGCTTCAGGGTGTCGTAGATGCCATCGATGCTGTCTTCCTTCATGCTCAGCAGGAAGCAGGACGACATTTGTGGCTTGGGCGTGCCCGAATTGAAAAGCGTGGGGGTCGCATGGGTGAAATATTTCTTGGACATGAGTTCGTAGGTCTCAACGACCGAATCCAAATCGTCCATATGTATACCCACCGCCACTCGCATGAGCATGTGCTGAGGACGCTCCACGATCTTTCCGTTTAACTTTAACAGATAGGATCGCTCCAGCGTTTTGAATCCGAAGTAGTCGTATCCGAAATCCCGGTTATAAATGATCGTTGAGTCCAGCAATTCCGCATTGTCCTGAATCACCGTGTAGGCCTCTTTGGACAGCAGGGGGGCTTTTTCGCCCGTAGCCGGATTGATGTAGGTGTAGAGGTCCTTCATGGTTTCCGAAAAGGACTTCTTGGTATTCTTATGCAGGTTGGATACCGAAATACGCGCCGCTAGTTTGGCGTAGTCGGGGTGTACCACGGTCATGGCTGCCGCCGTTTCCGAAGCCAGGTTGTCCAGTTCGGAGGTAGTTACTCCGTCGTACAGTCCTTCGATCACTTGCATGGCAACCCTGACGGGGTCAACCATTTCATTGAGCCCGTAGCAGAGTTTACGCACCCGGGCCGTGATCTTGTCAAACATGATGGGCTCTTTCCTCCCGTCTCTCTTGATTACATGCATAAGAATAGTTTTATTGGGTGATCCGAGTGTTTGTTAAAAGTCTTCTGTGAAGCTGATATCCTTCTTGTTGTCCATAACCCCGGCCTTCTGATATTCGGACACGCGCTTCTCGAAGAAATTAGTCTTGCCCTGCAGTGAGATCATATCCATGAAGTCAAAGGGATTGGTCGAATTGTAGACTTTGTCGCAGCCCAGTTCCACCAGCAGCCGGTCGGTGACAAATTCCAGATACTGCGTCATCAGTTTAGCGTTCATGCCGATCAGACTCACGGGGAGAGATTCGGTAATAAACTCGCGCTCGATGTCCAGGGCGTTGGTCAGGATTTCCACTATGCGCTCCTTGGGTACTTTGTTGATCAGGTGGTTGTTGTGCAGGTGAACGGCATAATCGCAATGCATGCCCTCGTCCCTCGAGATCAGTTCATTGGAGAAGGTGAGACCGGGCATCAGGCCGCGCTTCTTGAGCCAGAAAATCGAACAGAAGGCACCTGAAAAGAAGATACCTTCCACGGCAGCAAAAGCGATCAACCGCTCGGCGAAGCTGGGCGAATCGATCCAGCGTAGGGCCCAATCGGCTTTCTTCTTGATGGCGGGGAAGTTTTCGATGGCTTTCAGCAGCTTGTTCTTTTCCTTCTCATCCTTGACATAGGTATCGATCAGGAGGGAGTAGGTCTCGGAATGGATGTTCTCCATCATAATCTGGAAGCCGTAGAAGAATTTAGCTTCGGTGTACTGTACCTCATTGACAAAATTCTCCGCCAGATTTTCATTGACTATACCGTCCGAGGCGGCGAAGAAGGCGAGTATGTGTTTGATGAAATAGCGTTCGTCGTCGTTGAGTTTGTTTTTCCAGTCGGCCAGGTCCTGCTGGAGGTCGATCTCCTCTGCGGTCCAGAAGCAGGCCTCCTGCTTTTTGTACCAGTCCCAAAGGTCGTGATGCTCGATGGGAAATAGTACAAATCGGTCCTTGTTGTCTGCCAATATCGGTTCTGCGACGGCTGTCATACGTAGTGATTTATGTGATGAATGAATCGTGAATTACCCGCGGGTAGGGACTTACAAAGATTGAGAAATGAGTCTAAAGATTAAAGGAGTCCCGCCGACGGATCTTCCAAAGTTTTACACAATTTGTTGATATGTGGAATCAGACCAGTAAAACCGCGGCTTTTCAACCACACATTTACAACAAACTAAAAATGAGTAATTTATGAAATTTGTAAAATGGCCTATGCCTGGAACCTTAGGCGTCTGTCCAATGAGCTACTATTCTTCAGAGAGACGGGGTCGCGTCCCGTTTTTATGCAGTTCGGCGGCCTTTTCGAGGGTTTTGTACCAGTCGGTACCAAACTTGCGGATCAGCGCCACCCGAACGAATGTATAGACGGGAACTTCAAGGGAAGCCCCCAGAGTACAAGCGGGATCACATATTTCCCAACGGTGGTAGTTGACGGCAGTGAAGGAGGTGTATTCCGTAATTCGAACGGGGTAGAGGTGACAGGAAATGGGCTTGGGAGTCTCGACGGCCCCGTTTCGATGGGCATTTTCCCATCCGCATTGCGCCGTTCCGTGGGTGTCGAACACGGCATAGGCACATTCCTTGCCCTGGACTAGGGGCGTTTCCCATTCGCCGTCTTCCCCCTTGACAAAGGCTCCCTGTTCTTCAATGGCGGCTATACCCTCTGGACGCAGATAGGGCCGGGCCTTGTCGAATTCCTTTTGAAACTTCTGTGTTTCTTGGTCGGTAAGCGGTGCACCGTAGGCGCCTTCTACACAGCAGGCTCCTTTGCACGCATTGAGATTACAAACGAAATCATTTTCGATGATTTCTTCGGATATCAGCGTCTTTCCTATTTGTATCACAGCTCAGTATATGAAGGGGTAAAGATACTGCCTTCTTCCCTGACTCGAATTCAGCATTACCGGTGATTTCTCCGAAAGCCGTACCGCAGCTGCCCCATAAAGCTACCGGGCATGGAATCGTCTCCGGGATAACCCAGGATTTCGGAAGCGTTAACTTTTGGAATCCAGGCCGTTCCAAAAAGATAGTCCCAAAGGCTCAGGCTGATGCCGAAATTGACGCCTCTTCGCCTTTCCTCGGGCAAGGTATAAGCGTGATGATACAGATGCATCACCGGATTGTTAAATACATACTTCAACGGTCCATAGGTCCAGTTGAGGTTGGCATGGTTGAGATGTCCGATGCTAAGAGCTACGAAATGGACGATATAGGCCTGTTCGGGCTCGAAGCCACCGAGGATCATTACCCCCAGGGTCTTGGCCGGCTTGTAGAGCAGGTTTTCCATCCAGTGGTACCTGAGGTGGGCGGCGAATCCCATTTCCTTAACGCTGTGATGAACCTGATGGAAGCGCCAGAGCCATTCCCATCGGTGAAGTGCACGATGCGTAAGCCACTGCACGAAATCGAGCAGCACGAAAAATACCATCAGCCCTCCCCAGTCAGGCAACCGGCCCAGATCGGTAATACTCAGGCTTTCCGCACTGATACCCAAATCCGCGAATCCCTGACCGAGCAGGGCATAAAAACCCGCGATGGCCAGGCTGAAAAGGAAGAAATTGAAATACATATAAAAAAAGTCCAGCCAAAAATCCTTGCGGAAGGCGCCCTGGTCCTTTCGCCATGGGATGAGAAGTTCCAGCAGCCATACCAAAAGTGAAATCAGAGTAAGGCCGTAGAAATAATTGGTGTACCAGGGAACCTCACCCAGCACGGATTTCCAGAACCAGCGGAAGTTTCCCTGAACGGCAGTGACGAAGACGTCCCAGTATTCCATCTCAGCAATCTTTTATGGGGTAAAAGTCGTAAATCAAACGCATTCCTTAGTATCTTGATATAAAGTCGTATTAGCGATACCCATGAGGTCATTTCCTAAATGGATCAAATTGCTTTTGGCCTGCATCATCTGTATAGCGGTCATATCCGGGTTGGTGTTTCTCATCGATTATCTGATTGCAGTCCGAATGGCGGTTTAGATGATTTGCCTTGTAGATACCCCCCGAATTTTCATAATTTTGCACCCCCTTTATGGTGAAGAAGGGAATAGCGGGTCCCATAGTTCAAGGGATAGAATAGAAGTTTCCTAAACTTTAGATCCAGGTTCGAGTCCTGGTGGGACCACATCAAGCAGAAAACCCATGCCGGAAGGCATGGGTTTTTGCGTTTCGAAGAGCCAGAGCTTGCTCTGAAGCTCGTGAGAAACGCAAAAACCAACAGCGCGTAAAGCGCTGGGTTATCTATTTGCAGGAGGGGTTACCCCAGGCCCACCGAACGGTAGTGAGGTAATCCTGGCCTGGGGAGGCCGTGTGTTTGATTCCGGGAAGGTTCCAATCTTGCTCTGAAGCTCGTGAGAAACGCAAAAACCAACAGCGCGTAAAGCGCTGGGT
>CAZKFM010000010.1:0-62208 GCA_964552195.1 uncultured Flavobacteriaceae bacterium | reverse complement strand
CAAAAACCAACAGCGCGTAAAGCGCTGGGTTTTCTATTTGCAGGAGCGGTTACCCTAGGCCCACCGAACGGTAGTGAGGTAATCCTGGTAGTTTAAAACCTGCCATTGGTTTGGAGGCCCCATTGCGGGGTCGGGGAACTGCCCTGGCATATCTTTCAGAAGGTAAATCACCAGAACCGTTCCCCAACCGGGCCGATATTAGTCGAACCCGAACATGCCATTGTCATTGGCCAGACCTTCGGTAGGGATTTCCTGAATCACATCCCAGTGCTCCACGGCCTTCCCATCCTCAAATCTAAGCAAGTCGTAAAATACCTGCTTTTTCCCGTTCCACTCCCCCTCACTAACAGTGAGCACGAAGTTGCCTTCCCCGAGTACTTTGTGAATCTTGGTGTATCTGAACATGTTGTTCTGGGAGGTGAGGTATTCCACAGCCTCCACTATGCCCGAAAGGCCATCCTTGATACCCGGGTTGTGTTGATCGTATTGTTCCGAACTGATGTAGTCCGCAATTTTATCAGGGTTTTTCCCCATAAGTATGTCCTCTACCATCGATCTGGCCAAGGCTTTGTTCTCCTCGGTCTTGTCCAGATCCTGGGCCACGGTCGGACCGTCGGTCTGGGACCTGCCACTGGCGGTTTCCTCTACCAGAGCAGTCATGGCGTCCCAATGCTCGGCAACCTTGCCGTTCTCATCCAGGCGGATGATGTCGAAGGAGACCATTTCTTCTGCGCCGAAAGGCTTGGCCTGGTGCCATATGTTGTGCATGAAAATGTAGTTGCCGTCCTCGAACATGCGAATGTTTTCGGCAGTGGTGCCATTTTCCTGCAGTATGGGTAGCATGTCGATAAAGGGCTCGAGACCTGTCGGAATGAACGGATTGTGTTGAATGTAGTCTGCACGTGCCAGCTGACGCATGCTAACGGTGTCACCGGTTAGTACGGCACCGAGGAATGCACCTACGGTTTCTTTTTTGCTCATGGTTGATTCTTTAGATGTTGACTCGACATTCTTCGTTGATTTTCCCCCGTTACAGGCAACGAACAATACCGAAATGAATAGGAATGAAAATAAGGTTCTCATATTCTGATGTTAACTTGTATTGTGCAAGTAAAATTAAACAATAACTTGTATAATGCAAGTAATAAGCTGAGTAATTTTACAAAATAAATTCTTTATAGATGCCGCAGGAATTTAGATGTGACTGCCCGTTTACCTCGGCCCTGGATGTATTGGGGGATCGGTGGATACTGGTCATTGTAAAGCAAATGCTGGTAGAGGGAAAGGAAACCTTTACGGATTTCACAGAAAGTGAGGAGGCCATTGCCACTAATATACTTTCAGCCAAGCTCAAGGTCTTGCAGGATAGGGCTATTATTGCCAAAACTCAGAAACCTGGAAACAGGAAAACCTACATCTATTACCTAACCGATAAGGGCCTGGCACTGACGCCCATATTAATTGAACTTGCGATCTGGAGCGATGCGAATCTCAGGAACGAGCACCCCACCATTCAGGACGGGAAAGAAATGGAGATGCTGCGCCGGGATAAGGCGGCATTTTCCGAACGGCTGGAGAACAGCTACCGTCAAAAGCGGTCAGGTCTACTCAATTAACGCACAGAACCAAAGCCATTTGTCCAGCGAATGATGCCTGGCTTCCAACCCAGGTTAGGCATTGCGATCGGATATAGATTTTGAATATTCTCTATATCGGCCCGTCGAGGAAATTCCCGGCAGGAACTGTCGGCTTTACGGTTTTCTTCCCCTCATTAATCTCGGTAGGCGATTTCTTCCTCTTTGGATAAATATTCGTGTAGTAATTCCAAACGAAATAACCGATCAGTCCCGCAGCAACTACCCCAAGTATTTTGTTCAGCACGACTATGGTCCTAACCTCTGCCCGGTACGCAATAAAGAGAGAAATCACAAAGGCTGCGAATGCACTGATCGCACCGTATCCGAGCACTATGGCAGCAGCGGCCAGCCCCTGATTATCCCCTGCTCCGGTCAGGTCGGCATATATCAGACCAAGTAGGAAAAAGACAATGATAACCAGAAAGTAATAGAGGAAGGAAGCGGGTTTGAATAAGCTCATAAAGGATATTTTATGATTCTGTCGGCGCAGGTTAACGTTTCTAATTGTGACAACTTATAGCTAGGGGATGCGATCATAAAATCTTCTCAAATCAACGTCGAATTCATCCTCCCTCAGGAAACGACGGCAATGACTACATTCGGCGATTGCCTTTTTACCCAGTGGTATCAGAGGGATAAAGAAAAAGTGTATATACTTCTCGTAAACCGTTATCGTCTGTGTACCGACCTGGCTACAATAGCCGCATTTCACGCCTTCAGCCCTATGGGCGCCCGACTCTTTTTCCGTAAGACCGAATATGCCGAAAAAAAACATATGCAATTTAATCCCTATGTAAGCAAGTTAATCCGAAATCCAAAAAGTGCATGGGGTTTGTGTTTATTAAATCGCCCGGAATCCATTGAACGAAGGGAGTGGTTACTGGACCGAAATCCGCAGCAGGCCGCATCCGATTATTATAGCTTTGTCCGAGAATCTGACTGCAGGATATCCGGACAGTGAAACCATAGACTGCTTTTAACCCGGAGGCGAACCATCGCATCCGAATTCAAAACAGTTCCATTTGTTGAGTGTAAGGCGGCCCGGGAGGGCCGCTTTTTTATGCGTGATGGTCTAGAAAGTACTGTGTTACCTCGTCCAGTACCCCGAAGACCGTCTCGGCCATGACGTTCCCCTTGGTATCGAGCAGGGGGTTTACTTCACATACTTCCAGGCAGATCAGCTTATTGGTGTCGATAATGGCCTTGATGATTTCTTTTACTTCTTCCGGATCGAAGCCCTTCGACACAGGTGTACCCGTCCCCTGGGAGATCAGGTCGCAGTCCAGGCTGTCCACGTCGAAGGAGACATAAATGTGCTCACAGGATTCCAGGGCACTAATGGCCTCTGAAACACACTCTCTCATACCCCGATAACGCGTTTCCGCAACTGAGTAGTTTCGTATGCCCAGTTGCTCAATGATGGCATCCTCGGCGGGTTCGGTATCTCGTACCCCAAAATAGATCAGGTGTTCGGGAGCTACCTTAGGGCCTTTGAATTCTATGGTCTTCATACGTTGCCACATCAATTCGGCCTCCCGAGTTAGCTCATTGACCTGATGGGCCTTGTTGTCCACGCCCAGTGCGGCCGCCAGGGGCATTCCGTGGACATTACCGGATGGAGTGGTGTAGGGCGAATGTATGTCGGCATGGGCATCGATCCAGATCACCCCCAGTCGTTCCTTGGGGAAATGCCCTTTGAGACCGCTCATGGTACCAAGTGCGGAGGAGTGATCACCGGACATGACTATGGGAAAGTGCCTCGAACCGAGTACCCGTCTTACGGCTTTTGCCACGCGCTGGCACTGCGTCAGCACGAATTCCACTCGTTTGGCATTCACGACCTTAACTTTGTCATAGACGGATTCGTTATCGGCTTTGACATCCAGGTAGGGATGCCGGTCGAAGTACGCATTGCCTGCATTTATGGCGGCGATTTCCATGGCGTCTATGCCCATATCAGAACCCCGGGTTCCAGCCCCTATATCGGAGCGATTCTTAATGATGTGAACAGTGGTCATCGATTCGGAAACTTTGCAGAGTAAAAATACGACGAAAAAGGCCCCGTAACGGGGCCTCTTCAGGGGGTGTAGATTAAGTTTGGGCGCCCATCGGTAACCGAAGTTCTCGTACTTGCCGCCCGGTGGGTAAAATCGTTTGTTTTCTCTATCAGGGTCTGCTGCAATGGCCTCCCTGCTCGAAGCATATGGGGCTAACGACGTCCCGAATACTCCATGGCCTCGCCTTTACCGAAACCATAGCTAAAACCAAAGGCCAGGAAGCGACCCCGGAAGCGTTCGCTGCGGGATTGGAAATCGTCCTGAAAAACAAATCCTTCTTCGATTCGGGAGGCCAGGGCATCCCGTATGCTGAGGTTGAGCACTGCCCTGCCTTTCAGCATTTTCTTCCGTATTCCCATATCGAGGAAGGCAATTTCTCTTTGTTCCCCCTGTACCGTTTGAACGGCCGACTGATAGTTTCCCGTGGCCTCGATTTCGATGTCCAGCGGGAGCTTCAGCTTGGTCAGGAGCTTACCGGTCCATTGATCGGCTCGGAAATCGAACAGCTGAGATTCGAAGCTGCCTCTTCGTTCGAATTGGCTGTAGTTTAAATCGAGGTTCAGGCTCAGCCAGTTTGCAGGACTTACCTTGGTGTTGAACTCAATGCCCGTGGTCTGATTGGTTCCGATATTTTCGGGCCTGGTGGTGGTCACATTATTCTCGAATGTGGCTATGCGCTCAATGACGTCGGTAGTGTATCGGTGATATACCCCAAGATTCAAGGGGGTTTTCCCTACGAACAGTATAGTCGTGAACTCATAGGAGTCGGTGAACTCTGGCATCAGATTGGGGTTTCCCTGCCGGATATTGAAATTGTTGCGTATGTTGAAGAAGGGGTTGAGGTCCCACAGGCGTGGCCGATACACGCGGCGCGAATACCCGGCCTGCAGGGAGAATTTCTCGGAAAATTTAAAGGAAGTAAAGGCACTGGGGAACAAATTCGAGTAATCCTGATCGTTGGTCTCTCCTGTGGTGAGCAGTATGGTGTTCAGATCTGTCTGTTCCATTCTCAGGCCAGCCTTCACTCCCCATTTGGCCCCCTCATAGGCCATGCTTCCGTAAACGGCAAGCACATCCTGGTCGAATTCAAAGGTATTGGTCAGGTTGGGATCGGATATGAAATTGCCGTCTACCAGATCCTGTACTTCGAATTCATTGCTCACATCCTGAGTGATAAACTGGCTGCCGGCTTCGGCCGATAAGGTTTCGGATATGGGCAGCGTGTAATCCAGCTTTACCGTATACCGGGCTTCACCGAAGTCGGTCCTGGTTTTCTGGGAATTGTCCCGGTTCTCTCCCGACAGGGTAACATCTTCGAAGTCCGAAGACTGGTCTTTGGCGAAGAAATTCCCCTGGGCACTGAACAGGAGGCTATGGTCTTCATTATCCCCGAATTCTTTCTTGTATTGCAGGTCAAACTGAAACTTGGGATTGTTGGCATCGGTGACCTCAGTGCGTTCCCAGTCGGAAGTAGTCACTCCCTGTCCGTTGACTGCAGAAAAATTGGTTCTCGAGGGCTGATCCTCCAGTTCGAGGGTGAAATTTCCACTCAAGGTGAGCACGCTGCTTTCGCTGAAGTAATAGTCCGAGCCCAGTACAAAGTTGTAGAAGTTTTCGTTTCGGAATTCCTCGCCCACGGACAGTATCTGGTTCCCGGTATTCAGGTCGATATTCTCTGCTACCCGGTCATTGGGCAGTTCCCGAAACCCCGTTCCCAGTTGACTGAATACGTTAAATTTCTCTCCCCGGTAGTTCATGCTGAGACCGACGCTGTTGTTTTCCGGTGCTCCCGTATTTACGGAGACTGAACCGTTGAAGCCACGTCGTTCATCCTTCTTAATGACAATATTGATGATACCCGAAGTTCCTTCCGCGTCGTATTTGGCCGATGGGTTGGTGATGACCTCGATACGATCTATCATTTCTGCGGTAATGGTTCCCAGGGCATTGCCTTCTTCGCTGGCCAGTATGGAAGGCTTTCCATTGATGAGGACCTGAACTCCGGAGCTGCCCCGGAGTGAGATCTGGCCCTCTATATTCACATTGACCGAAGGAACATTGTTAAGTACTTCCAGGGCACTGGCACCCGTATTGCTCAGGTCCTTACCTACGTTGAATACCCTGCGATCCAGTTTGAATTCCGTCTGAGAAGCTTCGCCCTGAACGACCACCTCTTCAAGCTGTTCTGCATCTACTTCCAATTCGATTATGCCCAGATTTATTTCACTGCCCTCGGCATTAGGCCTGGGCAACTTAGTATCCCCGTAGCCGATCAGGCTCACCTGTATATAGTAGTTGTCTGAGTTTATAAGGATGGAAAAGACGCCGTCTTCCCCGGTGGTTGTTCCAGTGATCGGCATTTCTGTGGATGCATCGATAATGGCGACCGTAGCAAATACCGCAGGTAAACCCGATCCTTTTTCGACCACTTTTCCGGTCAGTGTTATGCCCTCAGACCCGCTCTGTGCGTGGAGCAGAGACACGGCGCTTAGGAGCAGGAAAAGGACAAAGTTGAAAAGCTGTGATCTTAGCATGAGTACCTTGAATTCCTTACAAAATTGACCCAAAGTGTTTAACTAATCAAATTGAATCCTTAAACAACAACTTTTGTCCCCTGTTTGTCGAAGTGTGCCCGTATGGAGTTAAATATGTAGTTTACAGACACAAAACTGACGTTCGGGAATCGGATTTCCCAGACATTCGGTCAAATCTTAGATTTGGTCATTACATGAAGCGCATTCCTCTCATTAACTACAGGGAATTGATTTTCCAGTTGGTACTGCACTTGCTGGTGATGTGGTTTTTCCTATACGATTACCGTGCCCAGGGACCCTCCTGGGATCGATTGCCATTTTTCCTGACCGATGCATCCGTGGCTTTGGCCACCATGTACATACTGATGCCGCGCTTTCTGTACACCAGAAAGTATGCCTTATTCATAGGGGGTTTCCTGATCTTATTGGCCGGGAGTATCCTGATGGAGGAAAAGGTGCTGGAACCGCTGGTCTATCCGAATTCCAGGCGGGCGGAGCAGTTTCCCGGTGTATTTATAACCCTGCTCGGACAATTACCGGTTATCACGATACTGGCTGGCGGTAAATTCGGTTGGGATGCCTTCAAGAAGCAACAGGAAATTGACGATCTGCAAATCAGCGTACAGGAAAGCGAACTTCAGTTTCTGCGTTCGCAGATCCATCCGCACTTTCTATTCAACAACCTTAACAATCTGTATTCTTATTCCCTGGAGAATTCGCCCAAGACCCCGGAAATCATATTGGAGCTCAGTGGGGTGCTCCGATATATGCTGTACGAAAGCAAGGAGCGTTTCGTACCCCTGGAGAAAGAGCTCAAGCAGCTGGAAAACTTCATCCGTTTGTACAAGATGCAAATCGAACAGCGGGGCAAAGTGAATTTCCGTGTGGGCGAAATCCCTAGCGGATTTAAAATAGCGCCTCTCATACTCGTGGTATTCATAGAAAATGCCTTCAAACACAGCCAGTCCGGTCAGTCTTCGGACATTGAAATAGATATGGAAGTCAAGATCCACAATTCCACACTTACCTTCGAATGCCGAAATAATTTTGCCCAATCGGAAGTACGAAATAGCGAGGCTCAGGGAATTGGTCTGGCCAATGTAAAAAAGCGACTCAAGCTACTGTACCCACAGAAACATCGGCTGAAGATTAAAAAGGAAGATCCTACCTTTATCGTTAAACTCGATTTACTCCTTGAGCGATCCTAGAATCATAAGATGCATCGTGGTGGAGGACCAGCCTCCTGCCCAGCGAATCCTGCAGAAATTCATCAGAGATGTGGAGGTCCTAGAGCTCACCGGTGTTTTTTCGGATGGTATCAAGGCCATGGATTACCTCAAGGAACACGAAATCGACCTGATGTTCCTGGATATACATCTTCCCAAGATCAACGGGATTGATTTCCTCAAGAGCATGCCCAAGGCACCCCCGGTTATATTGACCACCGCCTACTCGGATTACGCACTTGAGGGTTACGACTTGAATGTGGTCGATTATTTGCTCAAGCCCTTCTCGTTCCAACGGTTCCTGCAGGCGGTTAACAAGTTGCCCGCACCCTCCGAGGAAAGACCTGGAGTCCGCAAAACCATCAGTTCAGGCGGGGAAAAAGAGCTTTATATAAAATCGGGCCACGAGTATGTTCGCGTTCATCTCAACGATATCGTGTACATATCCTCGGATACGGATTACACGGAGATTCATCTCGGTAATCGGAAAGTGTTGTCCGGAGAGTCCCTGAAGTACTGGCTGGAACAATTTGAGGGCCCTCAGTTTCTGCAGGTTCACCGTTCCTTTATCATCAACTGCAATAAGGTGCAGAGCCTGAGTGCCAATCAGGTGCGTATGACCGACGATTCCAAAATACCGATCGGTAGAACCTATAAGGAGGAGGTTGTCAAGGCTCTTCTGGAACGATAGCGCTAAGTGAATGGATCCTTGTGTTTCCCGGTGGAGGCCTCTGGTGTGCTCCCCAACGGGACAAGTCCGAAACATGCGAGACCAGGAGGTTTTCTCAAAGGCTCCTCGCAGAACCTTAGTCCAACCCGGGAAGCTCCACTTCCTCCCCCCAGAGGTATTTCGAAAACCACTGCCAGTTGTGCCAGGTCGCGGCGAGTCGTTCCTTGGGTTTATTGATGCCGTGTCCGAAGCCTTTATAAATGTAGAGCTCGCTTTCAACACCTACATCCTGCAGTCCCTGATAGAGTTCATAGGCATTGGGGACAGGTACCCGTTTGTCGAATTCACCATGCTGAATCAGGGTGGGGGTACGAGCTTCATTAATCTTCGTCATCGGGGAGGTCAGGCTGTATATTTCAGGGTCCGACCAGGGGGTGGCCTGAAGATACTGCCGGGTAAAGGGGTGTATATCGGTGTTAACGTAATAGGTGATCCAGTTGGAAATGCCGGCTCCTACCGAAACGGCCTGAAAGATATCCGAGTGGGTGGTGAGAAAGGCCGATATGTATCCTCCCTGACTCCAGCCCATGCAACCCACCTTGTCAGCGTCCACCATCCCTTGATCGATGAGGTATTCCACCCCGGAAATGACGTCCCAGGCATCTCCCACCCCGAGATTGCGGACGTTCAGGGAACGAAACTCCTCGCCATAACCGGCAGACCCCCTATAGTTAGGCATAAGAACCAGTGCCCCTTTGTTGAGCCATTGCAGCATGGGGTACACATAGGCATCGACTGGCCGGGGAACTGAAATACCGGTGGGCCCTCCGTGTATGATCACCAATAGCGGATATTTCTTTTCAGGGTCGTAGTCCATGGGTTTGCTCAACACCCCTTCGATTCGGGTCCCATCCTTGCTTTGCCAGCAGATCATGTCGCTGTTGGCATAGGCCCAATCTTCGATCTGAGCGGTAAAATCGGTGATCTTTTTCGGTTTGCGCAGGCGGGAGTCGCTGAGATATACTTCCGGCAGACCATCGTTCTCCTGCACGATATAGGCCATCCGTTTTCCGTCCCGGCTGTAGGTGGCGTTCAGGATCCGCTTGTGATCGTTGTGAATGGGGGTTACCTTACCGTCTGCCGGATTGATGAGGTAGGCCATTCTGTGGGTCTTCTGCCAGCCCAGAGCGTGTATTCCGCTTACTGACCAGGCGCCCATGTCGAGGTTTTCGTCAAAGTCGGAGGCCAGCTCCACGGGTTCGTCACCCTGGAGAGAGGCCCGGAAGTACCGATCGTTTTTATAAAAGCTGGATGTACTATCTGTTACTGTGGAGGCGAAAAGAACTTCCTCTCCCGTCGGAGACCAGTGCAATAGCATGTCCTGAGCCGGATGGGTTATCAAAGGTGTCAGGCTTTTCGATTCCATGTCGTACACGGAGATGTCCGCTTTAAGGAATGATAAGAGCAGCGAATTGGGTTGGTGTTCCACCGCGATCCGGGTACCGTCAGGTGACCAGCGAAAGTTATTGATGTAGAAATCCAGGCTGTCCAGAAGGGCCCGGGGAGCAACAGAGTCATTTAAGACCGAATCGTTGAGCTGAGACGGGAGGGGCATTTGACCCAGTCGGTGGGGATCGAAGTCCATGGCCATCAGCTTGTTGTAGGTGAGTTCGGTATCATCCGCGGCGAACTGGCCATAGAGTTCTTCCTGTTTTTTCATGCGATCGGACGGCTTCAGGTTTTCAAGGAAAGCGATCTGGCTACCGTCCGGTGACCATTCGAAACGCGAGACCCCAGTTTCGGAATCCGTGAGTGCAAGTGCCTCTCCGCCTTGAGCAGAGAGGATGTATACCTGTGTCTCATCGCCCCGATCGGAAAGGAAAGCTATCCATTCTCCGTCCGGTGACCATTTGGGACCCGTACTGTTTCCATTGGGGTTATGAGTCAGTCGAAACGGGGGCTGTCCGTCCCGGGAGAGCCAAAGTTCGGTATCGTAGCGGTTCTCCTTCCAGTCAGAGCTCCTTACGGTCATCACAATGTGCTTTCCATCCGGGGAAATGACAGCGCTGTTTACGCGTTGCAGGGAGATGACTTCTTCAAATGAGGGGTTTTTCTGCGAACTGACCAGGCATGGGATAAGGCAGACCGCCAGCAAGAGGGAGTAGGGTGCTCTCATGGGGTATGATTTTTATTGTGCAGTTAAATTACTAAATCTAACAGGCATGGGTGCTTACTTGTGTTTTTAGCATCCGTGTTATAGCTTAATGGTAGTTGATTTAGAATAGACCGTGTATCACAGATCTGTATTTATACTTGCTTTACTATTCCTTATACATTCCTGTTCGACGGATGGAGAGGATTAGGTCGTTCTGCCCGAAACCTACGCACTGGTCTCGATGGAAATACCTCGCACGGGAGTAATCCTTACGGGGGGCGATATGGAATGGCAGGAACGGATCGAATTGAATGCTGACGGGAGTTTTAAGAAACTAACGGTGCAGGAAGGTGAGACCCTAATAGGAGAGGGCCAATATACGATCACAGGGGAGGTTGGAACAGAGCTTCTCACCCTGACTTATACGAGTGAGGATCCCTTCATCATCTATTGCGGGCATCTAAGGGAGGAAACCTATACGTTCGAAAGCGAACTGATTCGCAACACCGCCATTGCCTGCGATGCACCCCTGCTAACCTATCGCCTGCTGCCTTAATTGACAGCCGTCTTAAGCCCCGAAATCATTTGCCGTACTGTTTCTTCCAGGCCGAATTCGGGTTGCCATCCCCAATGCTCCCGGGCCTCACGATCCGCCACGCTATTGGGCCAGGTATCGGCGATCTCCTGCCGGAAATCCGGGGCATAGGACACCTGGAAATCCGGGAATTCCTTGCGAATTTCCTCGGCCAAAGACTCCGGTGTACAACTGAATCCCTGAAGGTTATACGAGATAAAAGGGCGGTTGCCATCCAGTTCGGTATCCATCAATGCTATGGTTCCTTCAATGGCATCGTCCATGTACATCATCGGTAGGCAGGTGTCTTTCCTGAGGTAACAATCATAGGAAAGGCCTTGTGTGGCGTGTACGAACATATCGATGGAGTAATCGGTGGTCCCGCCTCCCGGAGCGGCCTTCCAACTGATAAGACCCGGATAACGAACGCTACGTACGTCGACACCGAATTTTTTCCGGTAGTATGCGCACCAGCGTTCACCGGCCAGTTTACTAATCCCATAGACGGTAGTGGGGTCCATAACGGTGTCCTGCGGGGTATCATCCGTTGCGCTTCCGGGGCCAAAAACGGCAATGCTCGATGGCCAGAATAGTCTGAATTTCCGGGATGCGGCCAGCTCCAGTCCGATCAATAGACTCTTCATGTTAATTTCCCAGGTGAGCTGTGGCAGCTGTTCTCCCTTGGCACTCAGTAAGGCAGCCATCAAATAGACCTCCGTAATGCCGAAGGATTCGATTGCCTTCTCGACCGCGGTCCGGTCGGTTGCATCCAGCCTGCGAAAAGGGCCATTCTGCAGCTCTTCTTTAACCGGCTGAATGTCGGCACCCACTACCTCATCATTCCCGTATAGTTGCCTCAATCTTAAGGTGAGTTCGGTTCCGATCTGTCCATTACATCCGATGATGAGTACGCGAGCCATGTTGTGAAGCGCTGATTTCCTCCGGCAAAGATAACGTAACTTAGCTAGTATGATTCGATCGTTTACATGGGCTTTTGGCCTGTTTTTTCTGTTGCTTTCCTGCAGACAGGATGGAATATCTTCTCCCGGGGATTTGCAGTCAGAGACTAACCAGGAAAACTCTTCAGCCTACTGGAACCGGCCCCGAAAAATACCTTTAAGCGAGGAGGCCAGTCAGATTACGAATGGCTGGAAGACCTTCATGGAATTCGAGCGGAGTTTCGACCTGTTGGCACGTGCGAACAGTGAAGAGGAGATGAAGCTGGCGGTTAACGACCTGCTGGAAAAGGAAGGAAATCTGCTCAGAGAAGGCTATCCCGAGGCATTCGATCGGACTTCGGTCAGGAGCAGACAAAAAGTGGTCCAAACCATGCTTCTCAAACTGAAGTGGGAACTGAGCAACAGGGATTCCATCACTCGAACTGTGGACGAACTCTCAGGCTCCTATAATGCGATGCGTGCACAAATGAATCAGGTCCTCAAGAATAAACTCGATACCCTTCAACTCATAGAACGATGAAAACGGCATTTACCATCCTTGTTATTATACTTATGGCACAGCCACTTGTCATTCAGGCGCAGGAAGAGGATAGAGCCGAAGTCGGCCAGTTACTGGACCACTGGCACAAAGCGGCTTCTGAGGCAGACTTCGAGACCTACTTCAGTCTCATGGCCCCGGAATCCGTATTCCTGGGTACCGATGCCTCTGAATACTGGGACTACGAATCTTTCAAATCCTTTAGTAGGCCCTATTTCGAAAGCGGAAAGGCCTGGAACTTCACTCCGGTAGAGCGGCATATTTATTTCGGTGCGGAGCCTGACATGTCCTGGTTCGATGAATTGCTGGAAACGCAGATGGGCCTATGTCGTGGCTCCGGGGTACTTCGAAAGGGGCCGGATGGCTGGAAAATATACCAATATGTGCTATCCATAGCCGTACCCAACGAGCAAGTCGACTCATTGTTACAAATGAAAGGGGAGCACGATAGGGCTCTAGTTCGGGAAATGAGGTCCGCTAAGGAGTAGGGAACTATTCTTTTGGAACAGAACCTTCCGCCGTACCGTTCTTCCTCTTTTCGAGGGCTTCCTTGGTGATTTGAGCGAGATAGAAATTGGGCGCTTGCTGCAGAGCCTGATCTACTATGGCAATGGCATCGTCCACCTTGCTCTGATCCATATTCAGTATGTGCAGACTTTTCAGGAAGGTGAACGCGGCCTTCATAGAAACTTCGTAAGGTTGATGACGCTCGAAGAACTGCTGCTTCATCTCGTCGGTGGCGTTGGCCAGTCCGTATTCGATGTTGTCAATGGCTCCCGAATTTCCCGTTTGGATTTTCAGGTTCGCCAGCTCGTAGGCCAGGAAGGGATTAGGATCACGCTTGAACAGTATTTCGAACTGCTGTATGGCGGGTTCCAGCTGATTCAATGATTTCAGGGATATTCCTTTAACTCGGACGGCCAGATCCGAATCGGCCACATTACGCTCGGTTCCTATGGTCTCCAAAGCCAAATCGGGCTGGTTGTTCTGCAGGTAAAAATACGCGATGGTATCCAGTCGGCTTTGGGATGGGTTCAGTACCTGGATGTGGGTCAAGGCGCTGATTACTCCGTTAACGTCTCCCTGGGATCTCATCTGGGCGTAGTACTTTCGGAAGTGGTCTTCGAGTACGGATTTGCTCTGAGCATAAGCGGACGTCATGACCAGGGCAGTAAGGGAAAAGAAAACAAACTTTTTCATCCTGAAAATTTTGGGCAAATCTACATATTTTGAGGTATCCATGCTTAAAAAAGTGCCCGTTTTCAGGACTTTACGGTTCAGATTGGCCGGGTGTAAGAAAAGCCCTTTTCCAACAGGAAGGCACTATGGACAACCTTGCCTGATTCGCCCCTATTATTCTCAAATTCCGGAGCAGGCAGCCCACGGCTAAGGGCCGCTCTGGTGTAGTATTCTTCTCGAGTCGGGTGTTCGGGATAAACAGCATGTACGTACTCTCCCAGGTAACCCTTGTCCAGAATCTCGAGTACAATGGCGATGCAGTCCTCCTGATGGACCAGATTTATCGGGTCCTGACCTCCACGGAGGCCCGCTCGACCGGAAAGTGAATAAACGGGGTGCCTGTCGGGTCCAATCAACCCTCCAGGTCGGAGTATTGTGGTCTCCGGCCTCCAGGAGCGAATCCATTTCTCGGCACGGTACAATTCCTCACCCCCCGGACTGTCAGGTTCCGGAAGTGTAGTCTCGTCGACGGCACCCTGAGCCCTTCCGAAAACGGAAGTGCTGCTGACAAAAATCAGTCGGATATCAGTGTAGGGATTCAGATACCCGGTGAATGCCTGAATTTTCTTTAAGAAACTGCCAGGTGGAGACTTCCTGAGTCCCGGGGGAATATTGAGAACACAGCTAGCCGTTTGCTTCCATAATTCGGCCAGGGAGGACTCCTCATAAACGCGATCCTCATCCAGTCTCAACTGCCATACCTGCAGGCCCTGCCGGCTGAGTTCATCTTGTTCATCCTTGCGGGTGGTGGTTCCCCATACATCGTATCCCTGACGTTGAAGGGCCAGCGCCAGCGGCAGGCCCAGCCAACCCAGGCCAATAATGCCTACTGTTGGTCGTGGACTCACTTCGCGAACTTTTTAGGTTTGTACGTAATCGTCATTCTATCCGAAAGGATCGGTGCACAATGATGGCGTCGTTAAGGACAAACGGCATGGGGATGGCTCGTCCCGGCCGTCCCGCCACACTGAACCGGGGATGTGTCAATAAATCGTTAGAGGCCTCGTAGATATCGAGATCTACCGTCTGACCATTATCCGAAACCACCAGGGTTACCTCCGAGGAAGCGTTGTTGCTCACATAGTGAGTAAAGAGTTTGGCATTACCTTCTTTTCCCCTGCGCGACTTCAGGAAATCGGAGTCGAGTTCTGTCCCATTGACTTGTGCATCAATGATTTCATTGCCTGAGGCATACACGTCTATCCTGTTGATCGTTCGGAATGATTGAATATTCAGGCTGATTTGACGCAATCCATCGATGAGGGTGTCCTTCAGGATTTCGACTTCGGGGCCCGAAATCTCTTTAACAGGAGCCGGCGCTGTCCTGCGAAACCGGGTTTGATACTTGCTGCTCAGGACATCACTTTCAGAGGTTTCGGACTTTTCCTCTCCTTCGGGGAAGTACAGGCTGTTCCAATCGTCAAGGACTTTGTCGTAGGTTGCCCATTGGGCCGTTTGGTCATCCATATCCACCAGGTAGACCAGACTGGTGGGCTTGGGGCGTCGATCGTTGAATCCCGACTGTAAATGTGCCTTGAAGAGGAACAGGAAACCCATGAGCAGGCTTAGGGCTCCCAGTCGGGTCATCATGCGCAGGGAATGCCAGAAAGGCAGGGTGGCAAAAAATACCAGGCTTAACAACAAGGTGGTCGTGGCCAGCATTTTGAGCCCCAGTGCTACCGGAAACATGTAGATGGAAGGTGCCAGGATGAATATGGCCGGGAGGGTCAGTACAAATTTATAGGGAAGGCTGCTTCCTTTCTCGTCCCTGTCCCATATGGCCATCAGAAATCCGGCCAGCAGGGCGAAAAGCGGGATGACGAAGTAATTTGCGCCCGGAAGCTTATAGCTTAACATGCCAACCAGCACCAGCCAGAGAAGTATAGGGGCTATGAGCAGGTTGGCGCTCTTCAGGCTGTAGAAACGATTGTATACCAGGAAACAGGTGGCCAGTGAGAAGGCAATGAAGGCGTAGATATAGGTATGACCATTGTACGTAAAGCCATGGAGCATGTCCTCATATCCTGGGTACAGGCTATTCAGCGCCCCCCAGGCAAAGACACCCAAGGCCCCGTTGATCAGGAGCGTGCCGAAGAGCGGAAGGAAGCCCTTGATCACCTCTTTGTAATTAAATTTCTTGCGTACTATGCCGACGATCATCAGGCTGATGAACAGGAACAAGGCAAGGAAAAACATGGGCCAGATCAGATCGTAGGAGTAACTCACCAGCCCGTAATACGGCATGTTGTAATAGGCCTGGTCATTCAGACTTTTCATGTCGGTCAGATCCGCCTGTGCAAAATGCCTGAGTAGGGGTGCGAGATAGCTCCCCTGATGGGCCAGTGTCCTGCGGTCCAGATTTTCGTGGGTATCCAGGGAGGTGTGATAATGGTAGTGATCGTCGACAAAGGCAAAGTTGAAGCCTTCTATGTCCCGGTCCTCGCGGAAAACCGTGAGATCCGTATCATTAGGGAGGAGTTTATAAATGCTGTATGCCAGGGAATTGGCCACGGGGAAGCGGACCCCTGCTTTCTTGAATTCCTCGATCATACGTTGATTTCCCCGGTTGGTCTCCAATAGCATAAAGCTGGGCCCTCCGCTTCCCCGAGCCTCGAAATTGAGGATCAGCCCGATATGGTCTGTCCAAGGGTGTTGGTTAGCAAAGAGGTCTGCACCATTGAGCCCTAGTTCCTCGGCATCCGTAAACAGGATAATGATATCATTGATAGGTTGGACACCCTCATTCAGGTAGGATCGAACGCCTTCGAGTATGGTTGCCACACCGCTTCCGGCATCGCTGGCGCCGTAGGAGGAATGCGGGCTGCTATCGTAATGCGAGAGTAAAAGCAGGTCTTTGCCTCCTTCCCCGGTCCCCTCTATACGTGCGTATATATTTACGGCCTGGCTCACATTGGCCCAGTCCCCTGAGGTGTAGCCGGACTGGAGTTGAACGCTGAGGCCCATCTTTTCGAGTTCACCGATCAGGTATTCCCTTACTTCCGCGTGTGCAGGGAACCCAACGGCATGCGGTTTTCGCGAAATTTGCTCCACGTGGGATTTCGCCCGGTCCAGATCGAAATGCGACGGATCGACGGCCAGCATGCCGCTCTCCCTGGGGGTCAGACTCTCAAAACTCCAATAAATGGCAAAGGCAATAAACAGGAGCAGGGTGGGGCGGGTAAATTTCATGAAGGCCGGTTTGTTGTCTAAATTAAATATTTCGCCAGAATTCACTATATTATGTGCATACCTAAATAAAAAAGCACATGGGCATTAAGAGTTTTCAGGGGGCGCGGGCGAAGTCCGTTGCCAAGAAGGGTAATGACGCACCTATACTGGTTGCGGACTATATGACGAAAAAGCTCATAACATTTCATCCCGAACAGTCCATACTGGAAGTGATGGAGGCATTCGCCAGCCACAACATTTCCGGAGGTCCTGTCCTTGATGATCAGGGGTTCCTAGTGGGCATCATTTCCGAAGCGGACTGCATGAAGCAGATATCGGAGAGCCGCTATTTTAACCAGCCCATACTGGATAAGAGCGTATCCAGGTTTATGACTACCGAGGTTCAGACCATACCTCATGACATGAGCATATTCGATGCCGCCGATACCTTCGCCAAATTCAATCGGCGCCGTCTGCCGGTCATGAAAGATGGAATACTGGTGGGCCAGATCAGCCGAAAGGATATTGTTATAGCCGCTTTAAAGCTGAGCGGTCATTCCTGGAAGTAGATTCCCTCCCTCCATATTCGTATGCGATCTCGGCCAAGCAGCCGAAATCCCATATTGTACACCCAGAATTGCCTTTTGTTGCCAGGCACTCTCCCGGTAACACGACAGAAGGAGAAGCCTCGCCTGTCGAGGGTGGACCTGGGTATGGGTTCGTCGCCGTGGGTATGATATAACTCCACCAGTATGCCGTAGTTGCGGCGGAGTTCCCGTTCTGTTGATCTCATAACTCTCCTGAGCGGGGCATTACGGGCATTGTGAAAGGTGGAACGGCATTGATCCGAACAAAAGCGTTTATCCGTCCTGCCTTTGATCTCTTCCCGGCAAACTGCGCATTTTCGCATTTTTGGAACCAAATTAAATCTTCGACCTGAAGGTCGCATGCACCACCATCAGGTCTGCATTGCCAGAATTTTAGAAATCTGATACCTGAAAAGCAAAGCCAGTATGGTGATATCTAAGGTGATCCATATCCATGCAATACGCTTAAACGATTCCACATGCCATATACCCAAAACGAACAGCACCATTACATAACAGAAGTTAGCTCTTGATATCAGGTAAACGTATACAGGCTTGGGCCGGCGAACAAGCAGAAGGATAAGTGTATCATAGGTGAGGCAGAGTGCTGCCATTACAAGAAGAAAGCGGGCTGTGGGTAAGGGCATACCAAAGAACTCCCTGTAAGGTAGTAGTACCAGCGATAAAAACCCGAGAGACAGCCCCCGCACCGATGGCATCGATAACTAACAATCGTCTGATTTCCAAATGACTTTCTTTCATGGGGCCTTTTAGGATAAAGATAGGTCCCATGTGTTTATGGGCCTATTTCTGCGGGTATTAGGGGCAGTACGGTGCCGGTAAACGTTTACTTTCGATTACTTCCGTTTTACATACGACTCTGACACTGGATCAGACATAGGTTTGTATTGTCAAATCTGTAAAATAAACGGACCATGAATGCATTGAAGAACAAGGTTCAGCTCATCGGATACCTGGGTAGCGACCCGGAGATTCGCAATTTCGAAAAGGGTAGGAGGATGGCGCGTTTTCCCTTAGCTACGCACGATAGCTACCTGAATGCCGAGGGGGAGCGCGTCAGTGAAACCGAATGGCACCAGGTGATCTGCTGGGGGAAACTGGCCGAAATTGCCGAAAGCCTGCTTGCAAAAGGGAAGGAGGTCATGGTAGAGGGCAAGCTGGTTACCCGGGTATATGAGAACGAAAAGGGGGAGCGTAAGTATTATACCGAAATCAAGTGTAACGAATTGCTTATCCTGACCCGCGAGGCCAAACCGGCAGGGGAATTGGACTAGAAAAAGACTTCCTGAGCGAGGCGAAACGTATTGGAATGGGCCTCTACTATAACGCGTATGTCCGGTGAGTAGCCGCCTCCCATGCTGCACTGAACCGGGATTTCCTGTTGTTTGCAGGTCTCCAGTACGAAGCGGTCCCGATCTTTGCAGCCCTGCTCGCTCAGAGCCAGGGTGCCCAGCTTGTCGGTGGCAACCACATCTACCCCCGACAGGTAAAATACGAAGTCGGGCTCATGCAGGTCGATCAAGCGTGGTAATTCGTTGTAGAGTATGTTGAGATAAGTCCGGTCGTCCGTTCCCTTTTCCAAGGGAATGTCGAGGTCGGACTTTTCCTTCCGAAAGGGATAGTTGGCTTTCCCGTGCATGGAAAAAGTGAAAACCTCAGGCCGGTTCGCAAAGATTTCTGCCGTCCCATTACCCTGGTGTACATCAAGGTCGACGATCAGGATTTTTTGGGCTTTTCCTGAATCCAGCAGATACTGGGCTCCAATGGCCTGATCGTTAAGTAGGCAGAAAGCTTCTCCCCGGTCGCTGTAAGCGTGGTGGGTGCCTCCGGCTATATTCATGGAGATACCAAACTCCAGGGCAAATTCTGCACCCTGAATGGTACCGTCGGCGATAATCTGCTCCCGATCGACCAATTCCTGGCTAAGTGGAAAACCGATGCGACGGACCTCACTGCGCTCCAGGGAAAGATCGAGTAAACGCCGGACATAAGTCGGTTTGTGAATACGGGTTATGGGTTCTTGAGGCGGAAATCCGGGTCTGAAGAAATTCTCTTCCGTACAGGTGCCTTCATGAATCAATTGCTGGGGAAGCAATTCATATTTGATCATGGGAAACCGATGTCCCTCGGGCAACGGGTGCCTGTATATGGGGTGGAAAGCAATCTTTAGCACTGAAAATAAACAATACGTCCGGGCATGGGACGCTGGAGAGGTTTAAGAGGTGAATACTACCGCTTTCAGGCCTCCGGAGATCCGGATGCGGCGCTGTCCACGCTGATTTTCTGAATGTCACGATCCAGCAAGTACAGGCCACCCTTATCGCTACCTATCAGATTTATTTTATCGAGTATGCTCCGGGCCAAAGCCTCTTCCTCGATCTGTTCGGCTACATACCATTGAAGGAAGTTATGAGTGGCGTAGTCTTTCTCTTCCAGGCTCACTCGGACCAGTTCGTTGATGCTTGCAGATACCTTGATTTCGTGATCGTAGAGCATCTGAATCATCTCCTGCAGGGTGCCGAATTCTGTTTTGGGTTCAACCAGATCCGATATGATGGCGTGCCCGCCCCTTTCATTAACGTATTTGATCAGCTTCAGCATGTGCATGCGCTCTTCGTCAGAGTGGTTGTACATAAATCCAGCCACGCCTTCCATACCCTGGACTTCAGCCCAGGAGGCCATAGATAGATATACCTGAGAAGATTCGGCCTCTACCCTGATCTGATGGTTCAGGGCCTGTTCCATATTCTTGGATAACATAACTCCCGCTTTTTGTAAAAATACGACCATTCGGCCGGTAAAGTCAACTTATCCCGGCCCCATTATTGACACCGGTCTTCTCCGGCGCCATGAATACCAGCTTTCCATCGGAGTCCTCGGTCATGAGTATCATGCCCTCGCTCATGACACCCCTGAGTTCTCGGGGTTCCAGGTTTAGCAGGACGGTAACTTGTTTGCCCACCACCTCTTCAGGGCTGAAGTCCTTCGCTATACCGGATACTATGGAACGAATGCCTATGCCTGTATCTACTTGAAGGTGAAGTAGTTTATCGGCTTTGGGCACCTTTACTGCAGAAACGACCGTTCCGACTCTCATGTCGAGTTTTAGGAAATCCTCGAACGCGATAGTATCCTTCTGAGGCGAAAGATCTGGCCTCTCAGCGGGCTGTTCCGGGTTTCTGGCCTTATTTAATTTCTGTAGCTGGGCTTCGATTTCCGAGTCCTCTATCTTTCGAAACAACAGGGCATTTTCGTTAATGGTATTTCCGTGGGGGAGCAGGGTTTCCCGATCCGCTAGGTCACTCCATTCGATAGAAATATACGAGTCGGTATGTTCCTGGCTTGTTATGGGTCCGGCTCCGAGTATACCGCTGAGCCGCTGTGAGGTAAAGGGCAGAAAAGGCTCTGACAATACGGCGAGTCCGGCGGCGATCTGCAGCGCTACAAACAGCACAGTACGGGTCCTCTCCGGATCCGTCTTAACCGTTTTCCAGGGTTCTTCGTCGGCCAGGTATTTGTTGCCCAGGCGGGCGAGGTTCATCAGGTTCTGGCTTCCTTCCCTGAACCGGTAACGGTCCAGAGAATCTTCGAGCCTAGACGGGAATGACCTGAGTTGCTCTAGCGTATTTAGATCTGTACTGCCCAATACTCCGGGCTCAGGAACTCTTCCGTCGTAATACTTATGAGTGAGCACGATAACCCGGTTGATAAAATTCCCTAGTATGGCGACGAGTTCGTTATTATTGCGGGCCTGGAAATCCGACCAGGAAAAATCATTGTCCTTGGTTTCCGGAGCGTTAACCGTAAGTGCATACCTCAGGCTATCCTGCAATCCGGGAAAATCCTCCAGGTATTCGTGCAGCCAGACCGCCCAGTTCCGGGAGGTTGAGAGTTTGTTGCCCTCCAGATTCAGAAATTCATTAGCGGGAACCTGTATGGGCAGCACAAAGTCTCCGTGAGCCTTCAGCATGATGGGAAAGATGATGCAGTGGAATACGATGTTGTCCTTCCCTATAAAGTGTACCAATTGGGTATCCTTATCCTTCCAGTACAATTCCCAGTCCTTACCGGTTCTTGCGGCCCACTCCCGGGTCGATGAAATGTAGCCAATGGGAGCGTCGAACCAAACGTAGAGGACCTTCCCATTAGCCGAATCCAGCGGAACAGGAATTCCCCAGTCCAAATCACGTGTTATGGCTCTCGGCTTGAGTCCCTGTTCGATCCAGGATTTGCATTGTCCATAAACGTTGGGCTTCCAGTCGTCCCGGTGCCGCTCGAGTATCCATTCCCGAAGGAAATCCTCGTACTGGTCCAGTGGGAGGTACCAGTGCCGTGTCTCTTTCAGCACAGGCTTTTCTCCGGAGAGGTTGGATACCGGATCAATGAGGTCTGTGGCACTCAGCGAAGACCCGCAGTTTTCACATTGGTCTCCATAGGCCTCCGGGTTTTTGCAAACCGGACAGGTACCCTTGATATAGCGGTCGGCCAGAAACTGCTTGGCAACTGGATCGTAAAGCTGTTCGCTGGTATGTTCCTCGAAGACCTCCTTTTCGTAAAGGTTCAGGAAGAAATCCCGGGCCGTTTCCCGGTGTATCTCGGCCGATGTCCGGGAATAGTTGTCAAAAGATATTCCGAATCGCTCGAAAGAGTCCTTCATCATCTGGTGGTAAGTGTCGATGATTTCTTTTGGACTCACCCCGTCCTTCTTGGCCCGCATGGGTATGGCTACCCCGTGTTCATCGCTGCCGCAAATGAAGGCGACATCCGAGCCCCGGAGCCTTTGATAGCGGGCAAAAATATCCGCGGGTATGTAGGCTCCTGCCAGGTGCCCTATATGCAGGGGCCCGTTTGCATAGGGCAGGGCCGCTGTGATCGTGAATCGCTTTCGATCCGTGCTTTTCTCCACTTCGTTCTGTTTCGGAATCCATGCCAAAATTACCAATTATTGAGAAGGAGAATGACCGCTATTCCTACGGAACAGTGGAAAATGGAGTACAAAAGCAAACTCCCGTCACAGCTAACTTGGGGCAAAGGATAGACTGCATACGGGAGTGCCTGCGACTAATCGCTTCAAAAAAGGGTTACTGTATAATAATGGATTTACTCATTTTTTCTCCGTTAACGATCACCTGATAAATGTAGCGCCCACTTGGCAGGTTGGCGTTTACGCTTTGTTTGACATCGATCTGAGTGCTGCCAGCCGATGCCGTTCCCTGGTAGAGCACTCCCACTTTCTGTCCGATGATGTTGTACAGATTGACCTCAACCGACGAGCTCTCAGGCAAATTGAATTCGATATACGGATTTACCTGATCGGGATAATACGCACCGTGGGTCATGCCGGCCAGCTCACCGGGGTCGGAACCCGGGTCCGACCCGTCTGATGGCGGCGTATCCGGGATATCTGGCGGATCGTTGTCGTAGACCACATCGTCATTGAATTCGGTTTCGGCATGGCAGCGGAACCCGAGGTCTATGGGGGTATAGTCGTGATTCAGCAGGTGTTGCTGTACCTTGACGGGATCTACACAAAGCCACTCCGCCAGAACCGTTCCATAAAGATCCCTGAAGTCCACGTTGGGTTCGAGGTTTCCGTTCACCTGATCCCGGTCGGTGTTCCAGAGTTCGGGGTGTGTGCCTACGAAGGCACTGCCCTGAAGCCCCTTTCCGAAGAACAGGGTGGGTGCGGCTTTACCGTGGTCTGTACCAACAGAACCGTTCTCGAATACCCTCCGGCCAAACTCGGAAAACGTCATGCTGAGAACGCGCTCGTCTGTGCCCGCAAATTCCAGGTCGGTATAGAAATCCTGGACCGCACGGGTCAGGTTTGACATCAGGCGTTCGTGTACGATCGGCTGGTTTCCGTGGGTATCGAAACCTCCCATGGATACCATGTAGACCCGCGTGCCCAGACCCCCTTTGATCAGTCGGGCCAGCAGCGCCATCTGTCGCGCGAAACCATTGTCCTGGTACTCGACTTCGTTCGAGCCGGCCTCGTAGGCCAGGTTGATGTCTCCGGCGTATTCGTAGGTCGTATTGGCCACCCCTCTCAGATACCTGAGCTGGTCGTGGTACATGCATTCGTTAAAAAGGGCGGGATCCATATCGTAGAAGAATCCGGACTGAGCGATTTGCTCGAGCTGGTCTACGTTGTTGGTAATGAAGGCATAGTTGGTTTCCTCTCCCTGGAAAACCAGGTTGTTGATGTTACCGATCTGTATGGCCGCAGGAAAGTCTGGACGTCCGGTCTCCAGGAGGTAGTCCGGATAAATGTCTTCGAAATACCTTCCCATCCAACCGGTGTCCTCGCCAGTGAATCCTGTGGTTGTAAGATCCGTATTCGCCCAGATATCCGAACCGGTGAAGTGAGAAAGGTTCTGATTCTGGTACCCTACCCCGTGCACGGCCTTGAACATCCCTTCTCCCCAGAGCCTTTCGGCCGGCTCCATGAATGAGGGTACGCCGAATTCGTCCGTAAGCTGGATTATCTTACTCTCGGGCAGATAGATGTTAGGGCGTACCTGTCGGTAGCGGTCGTACTGCTCCAGGGGTATCACCGTATTGAGTCCGTCATTGCCACCGTTTAGGCGAATCAGAATGAGGATATTATCGCCCTCGGCCGCACTTATGGCCGCGGATAGGCGCGACGGTGCCGCGGCGGTGAGCATATGGCTGCCCAGGAACATGGTCCCGGAACCTGCTATACCCAGGGTCTGCAGAAAGGATCTGCGACTCCAGACCCTATGCTCCTCGTTGTGGCCTTCGTGTTCCAACCCCTTAAAAGGCTCGCGATAGTGGTTCGAATGATTACACATGACAGGGGCTTATTTTAGTTGAAATTCGGGTTGGCGGGACAAGTGGCTCAGCAGCACGTAAACCTGAGTAGGCACCGTCATGCTGATATTCAGTATCCAGCTGCCCATCAGCATGGGATTGGCCGTGAACTCCGGATCGACATTAGCTATATAATAGTCGATGTAGTCCTGATCGTAGAAATCGACCGGTATGTCGTCTATGGTAAAAGCGTCCAGAGCATTCTGGAATTCCTCCTGCGTGAGTAGGTCCTTAGGGGTAAAGTGCTTAACGAAGGCCTCCACAACGATCAGCGGATTACTGGTACCTTCGTTTGCCGGGCCCACCAGTTCCATGGCCAGGTTTCTCAGGTATTCGGGGTTGGACTGCAGGTACTGGCCGATAAACCAGTCCATGCTCAGCCAGCGCCCGATGATGAACTGGGTACTGATCCAGTCCCGGTCGCGTTGCCAGCCGGCCACATCCACGGGATTGAAGAATTCCTGTCCGAGCTGGGCGGCCACACCAACGAACTGCTCGAGCATCACGTCAGTGAGGGGTAAGGCAGACTCGTTCTCGAACTGGAAGAACAGGTCGACGGGGCTCTTTATGATCACACCGAAGCTTTCCGGGTCGAAGAAATGTTCGGATACCAGCAGCTGGTTTAGTACGAGGGCCAATTCAAAGTTGTTGGCAACCAACGTATTGGCCAGTCCATCGATGACGACGGCTGTATTGGGATTGTCGGCGGAAATGTCTGGATGCACCAGATATTGATAGAGCTTGCCGATGATAAAGCGGGCAATTTCGTTCGTTCGTTCTTCGAACAGGATGTCGATCACATCGTCATACCCCCAATTACCGGTTCTGCCGAAGATGGTCTTGTCGCCCTGAAGGAAGTGTTCCGGATTGAAGGCATAGCGGGCGCAACCCACGCCTCCATTATCGGTATAGCCGGTCAGTGCCTTTGAAGTCTCCACGATGTCCTCTTCTGTATAGCCGTTTCCTTCACCCAGCGTAAAGAGTTCGTAGAGCTCCCGGGCGTAATTCTCATTGGGCTCCCGGTCTCCGCGATTGAAGGCCCCGTCCAAATAGCGAAGCATGGCGGCGGTAAGGCCTACTTCGCGCACAAACTCCTTAAAGTTGCCGATGGCATAGCGTTGCAGGCAGGTGATGTATTCATGAAGGAAGGAGGCGCAGTTGTACACCCGCAATTCCGTAACGAAATGGTTACTCCAAAAGAAACTCATGCGGTCTCTCAGGCCATTGGCCAGCAGGGCCTTGGCATAGTCCAGGCTGAGCTCGCTGATCTGGCCCTCGTACAGGTCCCTTCTGAGATCATCATCTTCGGGATAGTCATCGTTTGTCCAGTTCGACCAGGGGTAAACGGGGAGTAAGGGTGCCGCTTGTGCTTCGGCGAGTATGCCCGCCATGAGTTCAGAGGCCGTACGGCCAACGGACTGATCGATAACTTCCTTCGATGCCCCGAAGGAACATCGGCGGTACAAATGCTCCACCTCCCGCTGGTTCAACGGCTGTGTATACACGGCCAGGCCAGAGGTGTTGCAGTTCACAAAAGCTTCCATAGCCTAGTGGTAATTGCAAGTTAAATTCATAGTTGTAATAGAACTATGTGCTCAGCAAGATGTTGGTGGTTTATTGCGATTCTAAAATAGAAGAAAAACCAAACATCTAGATGAAGTGAACGTTTTTTTCGATGAAATACTCGACAAAAGGTTCGCATTGTTGTAAATCCGATGTAATTCAGGGTAAATGACCAAAAAGTCAATGAATTCCTCTACGAAATACAAAGGCAGGAGGGGTGAGGATATCGCCTGTGCTTTTCTTCGGTCACGCGGTTATTTGATACTGAGCCGAAACTTCAGGCTGGGCCACCTGGAAGGGGATATACTTGCGAGTCGGGCCGGGTATCTATGGCTTTTTGAGGTAAAGACCCGAACCGGACCAGCACCTACTGAGCTGGTTAGCCCACGACAGTGGCATCATTTGCGAAAACTGCTGAATCACCAGGTTGAGCAGCGACAGTGGCAGGGTGAATGTGGTATCCGGGTGATTCGGGTGGAATTGCGATCGCCCTTTCTATATATTCAACTTTAGGTGTCAAAAAGTTAGTGTAGTCATATAAATCCCTAGAAAACGTGTTATTTTTAACAAAAAGTTACAGGAATGAAGACCATTTCTTCCGAAGTAGAGCGGTACATTCACCGAAAGCCCTTTCTGCAATCTGCTCTGGCCCAAGGAATCATCAATCTCACCTCGCTTGCCCGTCAGATACAGCCCGAGATCGAGGAGGCGCTGAGCAAGCCGGTCCGCCCGGGTGCCATTATCATGGCTCTCAAGCGATTGTCTGAGAACCTGGAATTCCGGGCTACCCACCGAATTGTCAAGGTGTTGAAGGAGATCGGTGAAATCACCGTGCGCTCGTCCCTCTCCGATTACACCTTCAGGATCTCGGATACCATCCTAACGGCCCAGGCCCGTTTTATTGAGGAGGTCACCCAACAGGGAGACGTGTTCTATACCTCATCCAGAGGGGTGAATGAACTCAACATCGTAGTGAGTAGTTCTCTGGACGAGCAGATATGCAGCTATTTCAAGGACGAAGTCTGTACCCAGCATGCCGAAGACCTCGCCTCGGTAACGGTGAAGCTTCCAGCCGAGAATGTATCCGTACCCGGCATATACTACTTCATCTTTCAGCGCCTGGCCTGGGAAGGGGTTGTGCTTTACGAAGTGATATCCACGACTAACGAGTTTACCATACTGGTCGCCGAGTCTCAGGTCGAACAGGCCTTTTCCATCGTCAAGTCGCTTAAGAAGCTCTGAATATCCCGCGCCTGCAGCATCACTTCCCGAACTGAGCAAGCAGGCCCGCCATATTTTTTCTCTAGTCTACTTCGAAAGCCATAAATTAGGGTGTAATCGAAACGAAATACGGAGCCATGAAAACGAAAAAACTCCTGCTTCGCACCCTGCTCTTCGCACTGTTGGTGGCTGCCGCCTATATCTCCTATGTACTGTTTTATCCCAACAATCGCATCCCGTCAGTCAGGCTCATACCGGACAATGCGGTGTTTATCATTGAAAGTGACCGGCCGGTCGACAATTGGGATCAGATTACGGATTCCGACTCCTGGACCTTCCTGAATCGCAATGAGTATTTTTTGGAGGTAACCCGGAGCATACAGTCCATAGACTCGGTGCTCAACAAGCGCAAGGGTATTTTTAATATGCTGGGCGATCGAAGTCTGTGGGTGTCCTTTCACATTACCTCGGGGAAGAAAATGGGTATCATGTATACGGTCGACCTCAAGAAATTTCGTCAGCTCCGCCTGCTTAAGAATAGTGTTAACTCCCTGCTCGATGACAATTTCACACTCAGTAAAAGGGACTATAGAGGGTTCGAAGTCCTGGATCTTTACAGTAAGAAGAATGGGAAGACCCTTTCCCTTTCCTTTATCAAGAACCAGCTGATTCTCTCCTACACTCCTGAACTCCTGGAGATGTCCATCGATCAGTATCTGAACCCTATTCTCAGCCGGGATTCCCGCTTTCTCAATGTGCGCTCGGAGGTCCTGGAAAGCGATGGCGGCATTCGACTATACCTGCAGTACAATTATCTGGAAGAGTTTGGCCTGAAGTATGCCGACAAGCCTTCTCCCTTTCTGGTACAGCTGGGGGAGATATTTGATTTTTCGGGCTTTGCCTTCGACCTGTCCGACCCGAAATGGGTCAAGGCGGTCGGGACCACGGGCTTGGACGAGGAAAATAAAGGCTTCGTCAATGTGCTGCAACAGTCCGGTTCTTCTGCCATCGGGCTGGCCGAAATAGCACCCAAACGGACGGCCGCTTTCCTGAGGTACGGCTTCGATGATTTTCCGACTTTCTACGAGAACTATCAGGCCCTGGCCGATCGGTATCCCAGCTCATATAAGGAAATTGAAGAAGGCATCCGTACCACGGAGAAGTTTCTCAAGATCGATCGGCAGCGAAACCTCTACAGTTGGATCGGAGATGAAATGGGTGTGCTCTATCTTCCCTCCGAAAGCAACCCTGGCGAAAATGAGGTAGCGCTGGCCATAAAGGCCGATACCATCGAACATGCCGAGCGGGAACTGGCCTTTATCCGGGCGCAGATCAAAAAACGTACCCCGGTAAAATTCAAGGCAATTCGTTACAATGGCCATACCATTAACTTCCTATCGATCAAAGGCTTCTTTAAGGTGTTCTTCGGTAAGATGTTCGATAATTTCGACAAACCGTACTACACCGTGCTCGGGGATTATGTGGTCTTCAGCAATCAGGCGAACACTCTCAAGAGCATGATTGACGATTACGAGGATATCGAGACCCTGGACACCTCGGAGTATTACTACAGCTTTATCGACAATTTCGAGCAGAATTCCGCTCTTTTCGCCTATGTGAATACCCCCCTCTTATACCAGAACCTGTACAATTTTGCCGATCAGGAGACTCGAATCCGACTGGATAAGAATAAGGAATACCTGCTCAGCTTTCCTCAGTGGGGCTTCGAAGGCATACCCGATCAGAACCGCCTGAGGAATACCCTGGTGATACAGCATACGCCTTATGAGGCTATCCGTAATGCCGAACCCTTCCGCGAATACGAGCGCCCACCCGAGGTGGTGACTCCAGTCGCCGGACCGCTTACCGATGCCGTGTTCGATATTGCTCCAGTGAATCCACCGGACCTGAATGCATCCTATTATCAGAGCCGGTATTCCAACGGTACGGTACGGGTTTACGTAAAACTCAGGGATGGCCGGAAACACGGTCGCTATATCGAATACTATCCCAACGGAAAGGTTAAGCTGAAAGGTCGCTTCAGGAAGGATAGTCAGGTTGGACTCTGGAGGTATTATGACGACCGCGGACGGGAATTGCGAAAGAAGCGTTTTTGAGTATTTGGAGCGACTAGCCGGTCACCTCCTCGGTCATGCGCAGTTCCAGCAATACTTCCAGGGTGCGCTGTATGGTACGGACCCCATCTACTCTCAGCAGCAGCCTCAGGCCAGCCCGGGTCTGCTTTTCCTTGAGGCTGTAGGTCTTGCCCGCGGCCTGAACGGAACGGACTATATGCATAAAGCCTTCGGACTGATAGAATTCCGATTCCTGATTCGACAGGAAATACCCCAGTAGCAGCCCCTTCTTGATCACTACGCGCTCCAGCCCCAGTTCCTGTGCCACCCACTTGATTTTCATGGACTCCAGCAGGTCCGAGGCGGGTTGGGGCAGTTCGCCGAAGCGATCGGTAAGTTCTGAACGGAACCGTTCCAGTTCCTCCAGCCTGCGTGTATTGTTAAGCTCAGTGTACAGGTTAAGGCGTTCGGCCACATTATTGATATAGTCGTCCGGAAACAGGAGTTCGATGTCCGTGTCGAGTTGCACATCCTTCACAAAAGAGGAGGGCCGCGAGCCGGCTCCCTCTATTTCTTCATAGAGCTCCTTGAACTCGTCCTCCTTGAGCTCCTCTACGGCTTCCGATAGTATTTTCTGATAGGTATCGAAGCCAATCTCGTTGATAAAACCGCTCTGTTCACCTCCCAGCAGATCGCCCGCGCCCCGGATTTCCAGGTCCTTCATCGCGATCTGGAAACCGCTGCCCAAATCGGTGTATTGAGCCAGGGCCTCCATACGCTTGCGGGCCTCTGGGGTAAGTGACTCGAATGGAGGAGTGATGAAAAAGCAGAATGCCTTCTTATTACTCCGACCCACCCGTCCCCGCATTTGATGCAGATCGCTGAGACCGAAATTGTTGGCGTTATGAATAAATATGGTGTTGGCGTTGGTAACGTCCAGTCCGCTTTCCACTATGGTGGTGGAAACCAGCACATCGAATGCTCCGTTGAGGAAATCCAGCATGAGCTGCTCGAGTTCCTTACCCTCCATTTGCCCGTGTCCGATCCGGATTCGGGCGTCGGGGACGAGTCGTTGCAGCATACCGGCGACCTCGCGTATGTTTTCGATGCGGTTGTGAATGAAGAATACCTGTCCCCCTCGTTGGATCTCATAGCTTATGGCATCCCGGATCAGTTCCTGATCCATACCGATTACTCGGCTCTCAATGGGGTGGCGATTCGGTGGCGCCGTGCTGATCACCGAGAGGTCCCTGGCAGCCATCAGGCTGAATTGCAGGGTGCGGGGAATGGGTGTGGCCGTCAGCGTGAGTACGTCCACATTTTCCTTTAGGGCCTTGAGTTTCTCCTTGACCGAGACACCGAATTTCTGTTCTTCGTCCACGACTAGCAGTCCCAGGTCTTTGAATTCCACGGCCTTTCCGACCAACTGATGCGTGCCGATGATGATGTCGATCTTCCCTGATTTCAGCTTCTCCAGGATCTCGCGTTTTTCTTTGGCCGTCCGGAAACGGTTTAGGTAATCGACAGTAACCGGGAGGTCATCCAGGCGCTGTTTGAATGTTCGGGCATGCTGGAAGGCCAGTATGGTGGTCGGGACCAGGACGGCGACCTGCTTGCCGTTGTCCACGGCCTTGAAGGCGGCCCGAATGGCAATTTCTGTTTTACCGAAGCCTACGTCACCGCAGATCAGTCGGTCCATGGGCCGTTCGCTTTCCATGTCCTGCTTGACATCACGGGTGGCCTTTTCCTGGTCCGGGGTATCCTCGTACAGGAAAGAAGCCTCGAGTTCGTGCTGAAGGTAACTGTCCGGGCCGTATTGGAAACCCTTGCGGGTACGGCGCTTGGCGTATAGCTTGATCAGGTCGAAAGCGATCTTCTTAACCCGACTCTTGGTCTTCTGCTTGAGCTTCTTCCATGCCGCCGATCCCAGCTTGTGCAGCTTGGGCACTATGCCGTCCTTACCGTTGTATTTGGCAATCTTGTGCAGCGAATGGATGCTTACATAGAGGATGTCCCGATCCCCATAGACCAGTTTGATCGCCTCCTGCTGTTTGCCGTTGACGTCGATCTTCTGCAGGCCTCCGAAGGTTCCGATTCCGTGGTCGATATGGGTCACGTAGTCACCGACGTCCAGTTTGCTCAGTTCCTTCAGACTGATGGCCTGACGTCGGCTCTTGCTGTTTCTCAGTCGAAAACGGTGGTAGCGTTCGAATATCTGATGGTCGGTATAGCAGAGAATGCCGGCCGAAACATCAATAAATCCCTGATACAAGGGGAGCACGCTGGTCTTGTACGGGACGGATTCCTCCATTTCATCGAAAATATCATGGAAGCGCTGCACCTGTTGCTCAGTGACGCATACCAGGTAATTCTCAAAACCCTCGGACTGGTGCTGCTGAAGATCCTCGATCAGCATATCGAATCGCTTGTTAAAGATCGGCTGTGCGCGTTGGCCGAATGAGATGCTCTGGTCGGGGTTGTCCTGGGATAGGCCACCCACCTCTCCCCAGCTCAGCCGGCGGTGACGGAGCATGGAAGTCAGGAAGGCTGTTCCGTCCATGAACAGCTCCTGGGGCTTTTGTCGTGATATGGGGCTATCGATCTTCTGGTAGGCTTCACTCGCCTGTCGGAAGAGTTTATCCAGCCGGTCGGGATGAAAGTGATAGTTGCGAATCAATACGATGCCTTCGTCTCCCAGACAATCCATCAGGGTTTGCCTTCGGGCCTTGATCTGCCGTCCTTCTATGTTGGGAACGATCTGGATCCGTTCTACCTTCTTGATGGAAAGCTGGGACTCCACCTCGAAGGTTCGAATGCTTTCTACCTCGTCTCCGAAGAATTCGATGCGATAGGGTTCCGGATTGGAGTAGGAGTACACGTCTACTATACCCCCACGAACGGAGAACTGACCGGGTTCGGTAATGAAATCCACCCGTTCAAAACCGTACTCAAAGAGCACTTCGTTGGTAAAGTCCAGAGTGAGCTTATCGCCTGTGGAAACCTTGAGTATGCTCTTTTCCAGGTCTTTCTCACTGATGACCTTCTCGAAAAGGGCTCCCGTATAAGTCACAATCACCTGCGGCGCCTCCCGGTTGTACAGGCGGTTTAATACCTCGGCTCGCATCTGGGTGTTGGCGTTGTCGATCTCTTCGACTTCATAAGGACGCTTGTACGAGGAGGGGAAAAAGTGCACGCACTCCTTGTCCAGCAGGGTTTCCAGATCGTTCAGGTAATGTGCTGCCTCTTCCTTGTCGTCGAGGATAATCAACAATGGGGCGGAGAGTTCCCGGTACAGATGGAACGCCAGGAATGAAAAGCCTGAGCCATGAAGCTGCTCACATTGCAGGTGTTGCGCATCTCCGGATTTCAGTGCCCAGACGGCCTGCTGAAATCCGGGGTTTTTCTTGAGTAAACGGTAGATGCTCTCCGAGGACAACGCGCCATTTTTTGCAAATATAGGGTAAGACCCATATGCAAGAATTGTGAAAAACCCGGATGAGCCCGGTTTTGGCCTAGTCGAAGTACTGGATCAGCCGTTTTTCGATGAGGTATAACTCCCCGTCTACAAAGCCGTGCCGAGTGATCCAGTTACCCATGGCATCGTACTCATAAGACCTGTATGCTATGGAAATTTCCTTGGGCCTGGCTGCGGGATCTTCCCTTTGGATACCCGTGAGTTCTCCCAGACTGTTGTACTGATACACTTCGGAATACCTCTCGCGATCGACCCGATAATTCTTCGCAATAAGCTGACCTTCATAGAATTCTTGTGTAACCACGCCTGACCTACGGGGAGCCCCGCTGTTCATCAATTGGTAATACTCCCATTCTACCCGGTTTCCGTTTTCGTCGTATCGGTACTGCCAGAAGTGCGAACTCTGCTCTTTGGTGGGCATGTTGTACTGTATCTTTAGGTTACCCTGGGCATCGTATTCGGTGTCCAAACCGTATAAGCGGCTGCCATCGGGCATAAATGTCATCTCCGTGTGTATGCTCTCCCTGAGATATCTGCTGGAGGACAGGTCTTCCTCCTGCAAGATGGATTTCAACACCTTTTGCTTGCGCGTATCCCTCGGGCTGAATGAATACTGATCCCTGATTACGGAGCGCACCTTACCTAAAAGTCCATAACGTTCCAGGTCTGTTTTGATCGGCTTTCGGAGCGGTGGTGCCGGAACCTCAACGGCCGTCTCCACTACAGCTTCGGGCTTTGAGCTCACCTCCTGGCGGTTCATTGCGGTTTCCATTTCCTTATTCTCCTCGGCTTCGACCGGCACTGGAACGATTTGGGAGGAGGGCTCAGCAGAGACTGCCTCCCCTTTTTTTCTCACCTGCATGTCGATAAAGTCGATCAGCAATTCAGTGGTCTTATCGGCGCTGATCTGAATGGTCTCGCGGAGTTCCTTCCCCTTCCAGCTGAATATGGCCTCATAGGAACCGGAAGGTATATCTTCTCCTATCCATTCGTCCTGGTTTTTGGAGCTGTTAATGCCCAGTCCGGGCAGGCTGATATCGATGGTCACCGGAAGGGATTGCAGTTTGAGACGGCCTGTTTGTACCTGCATCACGGCTGTGGCCTGTTGCGTCTTCGGAGCCACCTTGTTACCTTTTTGGGAGATCTTGATCTGAGGTACGAATTTCTTGACTTCGTAGATGTATACCTCGCCGGCCTTAATGGTCACCGTCTCATCCTGGGTGTTGAATCCCTCCTTCACGAACCGGAGTTTGTGCGATCCGGCAAGTACGTCTTTAATAATTAAGCCTTCAAAGTCTTTATTGGTCACGCCCTTCAGGTCACCGTCCAGGAATACCGTCACACCCGGGGCGGACTTGATTTGTATGTAGGACTGTTGGGAAAAAACCCAGCCCGAGGCGACCAGGAAGGCAGTAAGAATCAGGTGTTTCATTCGGTTTTCCATTGTACTAATTGAATAGAGGGGATACAAAGATTACCTCGGGGGAAAGTACGAAAAAAGCAAGGGATACCTGATAAGGAATTAGATGCAATGCAGCAAACATCGGTTGTACGGAGCGGATGTAGCCCCATTGATCCAGACTATACGAGGCCATCTAGTGCCTGACGCCTGCAATCCATACCTTTCCGATCAGGTTGAATACGAACAGGAACTGCATCAGACAGCAAATCATCATGATACTGAAGAGCAGCCACGAGATGGGTGTAAACGCGTCCCAGGCACCCAGCATCAGGGACCGGTTTTCCATAAAGGACAAGGAGGTGACTGTAAGCGGAATCAGCAGGGTGACGATAGCGTGTATGCGAATCATATTTTCGTTCAGGCCCATTACGGAAGAATCGAAAAGGAAATAGGTGAGCCAGTACAGAAATAGTATGGCGGCTATGGGTATGGAAGTGTCCACCAGGGAAATGACGAAATGGGAATCGAATAGGCCGATGTCGAAAACCAGCTTCATGCCCGATAAGCCGTACAGCAAGGTGGCTATGGACATAAAGAGAAATAAGAAATAGGGTTTACGAAGTGTTTTCAAGTCGCTCTGCTTATGAAGGTCAGGGCAAAATTAACACCGTATAGGAGAGGAGAATATGATAAAGGTCAGGATTTGAATGTTTTAGGGATGAGAAATGGTTGCGGTTCAAGATAAAAAACTGATAAATCCAAAGCGATCCAGACCGAAATCATTTCGGAGAATTGGGCAATTCGTCTAAGATTGCAACCGTTTAACGAATAAGGGGCTGTTGGACGAAAAAATTGAACAGGGAAAATCTGACAGTATGACCGGAACCGTACATACCTTAAAGTCCTCATGAACCCTATAAAATTAGTCTTCGGCATAGCCTTAATCGGTTTGCTCCTGATCCCTAACTGTATCCGCGCACAGGTCAGCGGAGAGACCCGGCAATGGCATCGCATTACCATCAGTTTTGAGGGACCCGATAGCTCCGAGGATGCCGGGGTCAATCCCTTCCTCGATTACAGGCTTAATGTTCGTTTCACGGGTCCCCAGGGGCAGACGTACCGGGTTCCGGGCTTCTACGCCGCGGATGGCAATGCGGCCGAGACGTCGGCTGACTCAGGTAATATCTGGCAGATTCGCTTTAGTCCCGACCAGACCGGGCTGTGGAGCTACGAAGTCTCCTTCCGTACGGGGACAGATGTGGCGATTTCCGAAGATGTAAATGCAGGTACTGGCACTGCCTTTGATGGGGCTTCAGGAAGCTTTCAGGTGTCTCCCTCGAACAAGACGCTGCCGGATAACCGGGCGCGTGGTCGGCTAGCCTATGTAGGCGGACATTATCTGCAGTGGCTCGGTGATGGGAGTTATTACCTGAAGGCGGGATCGGACTCCCCCGAGAACCTGCTGGCCTTCGGTGATTTTGACAATACGGTAAACAGCAAAGACTGGTCTCCCCACCTGGGTGACTGGAATTCAGGAGATCCCACCTGGCAGAATGGGAAGGGCAAGGGCCTTATCGGAGTCATAAATTACCTTTCACAGCAGGGGATGAATGCATTTTCCTTCCTGACCATGAATGTCAAAGGCGACGGCAAGGATGTCTGGCCATACCGCTCCAATGCCCATAGCAGCCTGGATGGTGATGGAGGTGCTGATGCCGCAAACCGACTGCGATTCGATGTCTCCAAGCTCGATCAGTGGGAGATCGTCTTCCAGCACGCCGAGAGCAGGGGAATGTACCTGCACTTCAAAACCCAGGAAACGGAGAACGATCAGCTCCTGGATGGGGGCGATCTGGGGAAGCAGCGCCGCCTGTACTATCGTGAACTCATCGCTCGTTTCGGGCATCACCTCGCCCTGAACTGGAACATAGGCGAGGAAAATACTCAAACCACTCAACAACAGCGCGACTGTGCCGCTTTTTTCGCAGAAAACGATCCCTATGGTCATCACGTAGTGCTCCATACCTATCCCAACGACAAGCAGAGAGTCTATCCCAACTTGTTGGGGGATGCCTCCCTGTTTACCGGGGCCTCGCTCCAAAATGGCGTGAGCAGTAATCACAACGATGTACAGAACTGGGTGCAACGCTCACGGGATGCAGGCAAGCCCTGGGTAGTGGCAAATGACGAACAGGGGAATGCCCAGACTGGTGTGGCGGCCGACGCATCTTACCCCGGAGACCGGGGGAACCGTGAGGACAACAGGGAGCTGATTCGGAAGGAGGTCCTCTGGGGTACCCTAACAGCAGGAGGAGCGGGAGTGGAATACTATTTTGGGTATGCCACCGGAGAGACCGACCTGACCGCTCAGGATTTGAGGAGCCGACAATCGAAATGGGAGGATGCCAAACGCGCACTCGATTTCTTTCAGCAATACCTGCCCTTTACTCGCATGCGTTCCAGAGATGAACTGGTACAGGGCGATAATTTTTGTTTTGCCGAGGTCGGGAATACCTACCTGGTTTATCTGAAGAATGGCGGTACCTCTAGTCTGGATCTGTCAGGCAGCCCCGGCGACTATCAGGTACGATGGTTCGATCCCCGTAACGGAGGAGACTTACAGTACGGTACGGTACGCACGGTCCAGGGGGGCAGGTCTCGGAGCCTTGGAAGTCCGCCCAACAGCGCCGGTCAGGACTGGGCCGTACTGGTTACCCGCACGGGCGGAGGCAATCCGACTGCATCGAACTGCAATGGCGGGTACACTGAACAGGATGGCCTGGTGGTCATCGAGGCAGAATCCATAGCGGTCAATGGATGGAGCGTGAAATCCGGGGCCAGCGGATATTCCGGTAGCGGTTATATCTCCTGGGAACTCGGGAATCAACTCAACAATCCGGGGAGCGGCCTCATTGAAGTACCCATACAAATCAACACGCCCGGAACCTACCGTTTCGAGTGGCGAAACCGGGTGGGCAGCGGCAATGATCCGACCGAATCCAATGACAGCTGGCTCCGATTCAACGATGCCGACGAATTTTTTGGGCGTAAGGCCGACGGCAGTATCGTATATCCGAAGGGTAGCGGATTACAGCCCGAGCCCAATGGTGCGGGAGCGGACGGATGGTTTAAGGTGTATTCCAGCGGTGCCCTGGACTGGAAGTGGTCGACCCGGACCAGTGATAACGACGCCCACGATATCTTTGTGACCTTTGATCAGCCGGGTACGTATACCATGGAAATCAGCGCGCGCTCCGAGCATCATTGGATCGATCGTATAGTCCTTCATCGTGAAGTGCAAAACCCACTGGATTTATCGCTTCCCGAAACACCCTGCACCGGATTGGGCAACACGGAAGTTGTCATACGGGTTGCTCCCAATCCCGTCGAACGGGGGGCTCAGTTGCAGTTCTTCGACCTGCCCTCAGGCAGCTTTCAGCTTACGGCATATGCCCTGAGTGGGCAGCTTGTGTACCAAGCTAATGCGGAAGTTTCCGGTCCATTCAGTTTGGACAGTACCGTTCTCGGGTCTGGGGTATTCATCATCGCCTTCGAAAACCTGAATAACGTATATACGGCCAAAGTTTTGGTCCGTTAGGCTTCCGGATTTGTTGCTGGAGCCAGCTGGGACTCGGGTAAATGGGTTATTCCTCCTTCCAGGCAAAAACTTCACCGTCTGCCAGCAGATAGCATTCCTCGCCGGGCCTGGGCCGGATCACATGGGTTCCTGTGAAGGCGCCGAAGGCCGGGAGTACCAGGCGTTTTCCATTGCGGTGGAAGCAGGGAATTCGGAGCTTGTTGCGTCCGTATTCCCTGATGCGGATAGCCGGATGAATATGTCCGCATATATTGAAGAGGTCTCCGGCATCCTCCGGATGGTGTGTGAGCAGGAACGGTTCCAACTCAGCTCTGGGGCTGACCTGCATACCCAGGTGTTCGAATTTCCAGTCCGAGATGATATCGTGGTTTCCTATAATCAGGGTCCAGTTCGTTCCGGGCAGGGAAGATTGCCATTTATGGATCCAGGATCGGAATAATTCCCATTCGTTATTGAGGTTGGAATGAAACAGGTCTCCCAGAAAGAAGACCTCCTGGGGCCGGTACCGGCTCATCAGTTCGTCCAGCTTACTGAAATTCCCGAACAGTGCCTTACGCGGAACGGCCGTTCCAAATTTCCGGAAGTGGCTTACTTTTCCCAGGTGCAGGTCACTCAAAAGTACGATTTGCTTATCGGGCCAGTAGATGGCCCCGCTGCCGTCCAGATGCAGTTCTTCGGAGGCGACTTCTATGGCGATATGTCGGTTCGTCGTATTCACCGGGGCAGACAAAACTACAACCCTTATTTCCATTTTTGGGTGAGCCGGCGTATGCGATCCGATAGTTTTTCCGAAGACATCTTCTCGCGCAAGCGGTCGGTAATGATGGGGAAGGAAAAGGGTGTGGGGGTTTCGCACTGGCAAATCACGATTTCCTGCCCCTGTATGCGCCTGAGCGAGGTGCGGATTCGGGCCTCTTCCAGCTGATGTTCAAAGGTTTCCGTGTAGGCCTGTCGAAAGAGCAGGTTATCCGGTTCGTGTTCTCTGAACACCTGGAATAGCAATTGTGAACTGCTTTGCAGGTGTTTCATCTTGATCCCTTCTCCGGGAAAACCGTTGAATACCATGCCACTTATCACGGCGATGTCTCTGAATTTACGACTGGCCATCTCGGAGGAGTTCAGGCTCTTTTGCAAGTCGCTCAGTAAGTCCTGATCCGTAAACAGGTTATTGTCCAGCACGGCCTGCATATCCACTTCCTTATTGCCCAGCAATTCGAATCCGTAATCGTTGAAAGCCAGGGTAAAGCTGATGGGGCTGAGCAGGCCGATTCTGTAGGCGAGCAGGCTGCAGAGGGCTTCGTGTACGTGCCGCCCCTCAAAGGGGTAGAACAGGTGGTGGTAGCCTTCTCGTGTGCGGAAGACCTCGATCAGGAATTGATCGGGTCCAGGTACGATGCTCTCTTTGCGCTGCCGGTCCAGAACTCCCTTCAAGGCCTGGATCTCCTTCGACTGCCGGTCCTCATTTTCGTTTGCGGTATAGAGTTGTTCCCGGAGCAGGCGCGACATTTCTGCTGAGAAGCTCAGCCGTCCACCCATCCAGCTGGGCACCCTCTTGGTCGGTTTGCTTGTTCGCTTTACCTGGGCCTTCATGTGCCGCATCCTGATGAATTCCAGGTTTTTACCCGAGAAGGTGAAAACATCACCCGGCTTGAGCTGGGAAATGAACCATTCTTCTATGGTGCCCACATAGGCCCCGCTCTGGTAGTGTACCGATATACTGGCATCACTGACGATGGTACCGATCTGCATACGGTGGCGCATCGCTATGCCGCGGCTTTCCACCCGGAAGATGCCGTTTTCATCTATGCGGACCTTCTGAAATTCGTCGTAAGACTGCAGGCTCTGACTTCCCATGACCAAAAAGTTCAGCAGCCAGTTCCACTGATCCTCTTCCAGATATTGGTAGCAATGAGTGGTGAGGACTTCGCTGAAGATTTCTTTCGCACGGAATCCGTCAGATACAGCAAGCGTAGTGAGGTACTGCAGGAGTACATCGAAGGAATTGAGATAGGGGATGCGCTCCTCGACGGCCTGTTCCCTTACGGCCACCTTGAGTGCCGAGGCCTCGATGAGCTCCATGGCGTGGGTCGGCAGGAAATAGATCACGCTCACCTGGCCCGGTCGGTGCCCGCTTCGGCCTGCCCGCTGCAGGAAGCGCGCCACACCCTTGGGTCCTCCGATCTGAATCACGGTTTCCACCGGGGCAAAGTCCACTCCCAGGTCCAGGCTGGAGGTACAGACCACTGCCCTGAGCCGTTCCTCTCGTATGGCCTGTTCCACCCAGAGACGGGTATCCTTGGCAATACTGCCGTGGTGCATGGCCATTTCCCCGGCCAATTCGGGATAGGCCTCCAGAAGTTGCTGGTACCAGATCTCGCACTGGGCCCGGGTATTGGTGAACAGCAGGGTGGTCTTACTGCGATCGAGTATGGGTTTGACTTGTTTGAGCAGTTGCAGTCCCAGGTGGCCCCTCCAGGGGAAATGGTCCATGGATTCCGGGATCAGGCTGCGAACTTCGATCTCCTTGTCAATTCGGGCGCGGATCAGCACGGAATTTTTACGGGCCTCGGTGCGGGGTCCGAGCAATACTTCCCTGGCCTGCTCCAGATTCGCGATGGTGGCTGAAATCCCCCAGCTGCGAAAGCCCGGGCAAAGGGTCCGGAGGCGGCTCAGAGCCAGTTCCATTTGCACGCCGCGCTTGCTGCCCAGGAGCTCATGCCATTCGTCTACGACAACCGCCCGGCATGCTTTGAAGATATCCGGATACCCCTTGGTGGCCAGCAGTAGGTGCAGGCTCTCGGGAGTGGTGATCAGCAGGTTGGGTGGGGACTTTCTCTGGCTATTGCGTTCTTTCTGCGAGGTGTCGCCCGTCCTTATACCGACGGTTAGGCCCGGATAGAGGTCCGAGACCAGAGTCTCGGCGGAATTCAGGATTTCGTACGAGAGTGCCCTCAGGGGGGTTATCCAGAGGGCTCGCAACCCTTTAACCGGCTTATTTCCAGCGCCCCCAACCACCTCGAGCAGTTCCAGTATGATCGGTACCCAAAGGGCGTAGGTTTTCCCGCTGCCCGTAGGCGCGTTCAGCATGCCGTGCTTACCCTCGATATAGGCCTGCCAGGTTTCACGCTGGAAATCGAAGGGCCTCCAGCCCCGGGAAGCAAACCAGGCCTCTCCCTGCTCAATCAGTTTCCGGGTTCGCTCCGGGCCAGCCGTGGTCTTTTGGCTCATGGCTCCTGGACTTTTTCTTCGGTCCGTATCAGTGCCAGCACATCGTCCAGGTGATTGGCTTCATCTGCTTTCTTATCCTTTCGCCATCGGAGGATACGGGGGAAACGGGTAGCCACCCCGGATTTGTGCCGCTTGGAATAGGCTATCCCTTCGAAGGCCAGCTCGAAGACGTGTTCCGGGGAAACGCTTCGAACGGGCCCAAAACGCTCCAGGGTATTTTTTTTGATCCAGCCGTCGAGCTCCCTGAATTCTTTGTCTGTCAGCCCGGAATAGGCCTTGGCGAAGGTGATCAGCTCCGGCTGCCCATCGCTACCATCCTTCCATAAGGCAAAGGTATAATCGGTAAACAGGTTGCTCCTGCGACCATGCCCCCTCATGGCATAAGTGAGTACGGCATCCACGGTCAGGGGGTCTACTTTCCATTTCCACCAGTCTCCTTTCTTTCGTCCGATGCGGTAGGGGGAGTCGAGCCGCTTGAGCATAAGTCCTTCGCTGCCCAGTTCCCGGGAACGTTCTCTTTCACGAACCACCTGAGCCCAATCGGAGGGATGTATGCGCTCGGACAAATCCACAGGTAGATTCTCGTTTCCCAGACGGTCCAAAAGACCTTCCAGGAGTGTCCTCCGCTCACTGTAGGCCTTTTGTCTGAGGTCGCTGCCTTCGAACTCCATCAGATCGTAAGCCCTGAGAATCACCGGCATGTTCTTCAGGATGGAGGGGCCCACCGTCTTGCGACCCAGCCGGGTCTGCAAATCTTTGAAGTTGCCGAGTTTTCCTCCGGGGAATGGAAGGATTTCCCCGTCGATTACCGTTCCATCAGGTAGCCATTGGTGCAGGTCCTGAAATTCAGGAAAACTATCGGTAACCAGTTCCTCCCCCCGGCTCCAGACAAAGACTTCACCATTGCGGGCAATGACCTGGGATCGTATACCGTCCCATTTGTGTTCGATGGCCCATGCCCGGACGTCACCCAGATCCTCAACCTGAGCCTCCAGCGCGTAGGCCAGATAAAAGGGGTAGGGCTTGGAGTGGACATCTCTGGCCTTCCCCTGAACGAAGAATTCGTGAAAATCGACCTCAGACGGATCCCAGTTTCCGGTTAGACGGTAGGCCAGTACATCCTCGTCCACATCGGTGGCCCTGGATAAGGCCCGGGTCATGAGTTTCTGACTGACGCCGATGCGAAATCCCCCGGTTATGAGCTTGTTGAAAACGAAGCAGGAATAAAAATCCATGCGGCTCCACTGTTCCCTAAGGTAGGCCCGCTTGAGGTCCTCTTCTTTCCGTCGGAGTTCGATCATGTCCTGCATGTACTGATGCAGGGCGGGGAGTTCTCCCTTGCCTTTACCCGATACGATAAGCGCAATGGTCTCGGCCAGATCACCGACGATGTGGTAGCTTTCCTCAAACAACCAGGGTTGCAGCCCTGCGACCTCAGTAGCCCAGAGTCGCAACAAGGTATGGTTAACAGGACGTGGAGGCCTGCGGTGAGACAGGATGGCAATGGTCCAGACCTTATCCCGATCGTCTGCCTGCCGGAAATATTCGGCCAGGTAGGCCACCTTTTCGTTGGTCCTGTTGGTGCCGTCCAGGCGTTCGATGAGTCGGGCAAAGGTTATCATGCCTCTGTACTTCCGTGGTTGGCAGGCGTGGCTGCGACCAGCCCGGAATCCGGTTTCCTGCCCGGGTCCAGTTCTGCGCTTTCGCCTTCGAATTCAGTGCCTTCAACAGTAGCCTGATAACCGGATTCCTGCAGGTGTCGGGCAAAGATTCGGGTATAGCCATGCGTACATATGATTCGTTGGGCACCCGTGGCCTCTATGGCCGAGAGCAATCCCTTCCAGTCGCTGTGGTCGCTGAGTACAAATCCCCGGTCGATGGCCCTGCGCCTTCGCGCCCCTCGGAACTGCATCCATCCACTGGCGGTTGCCGTTACAAAAGGCGCCATTTTACGCAGCCAGGTCCCGCCGTGGACACTGGGTGGAGCCAGAACCAGGTTTCCCCTGACCTCTTTGCGGTCGGTGCCCCGTTCAATGCGGACCGTGGTTGGGAAATCGAATTGATCCCTGAGTACCTCGGTCATGTTTTCGACCGCGCTGTGGGTGTATATGGTACCAATGGATGGATCGAGGTAGTGCAATAGGCGCTGCGCCTTGCCCAGAGAGTAACCGAACAGCACCGAAGTCCGCCCCTCATCCCGGTTTTTCGCCCACCACTGGTTAATTTCACTGTGGACCTCTCCAAACGGTTTCCAGTTGAAGACGGGCAGGCCGAACGTACATTCGGTAATAAAGGTATGGCAGGGTACAGGTTCGAACGGCGTGGTGAGCCCGTCCGAATCGGTCTTGTAATCCCCGGAAAACACCCAGACCTCACCTCGGTATTCCACTCTGATCTGCGAACTTCCGAGTATGTGGCCCGCCGGATGGAAGGAAAACGTTACCCCCCGTATACTGAAGGTTTCCCCCCAGTGGTACCCGCTTACTTCGATCTGGCCCAGTCGGTGCCGGATGATGGGAACATTGCTGTGATGTGTGATGTATTTCCCGTGGCCTGAACGGCTGTGATCGGCATGTCCGTGAGTGATCAGGGCACGGGGAACGGCCCTCCAGGGATCCAGGTAGACATCCGCCAGGGCACAGTAGATGCCCTTGTCCGAAAATGTAAGCAGGGGTTCTTTCATAGCCTGGTGAATTTACGAATTTCTGATTCCCTGAGTTCCCGGAGATAGGGGGGCAAATCCTATCTTTGTGGCTTAATCGTACACCAATGCCCATTGTTGATTTATACGAAAACGACGAACAGAGCCGCAATCTGGCCCACTTTGCTGCCTTGGCATCCCTGGCCGCACGGGACGGAATCGTTACCGACGAGGAAAAGGTAGTCCTGGACCGGTTCGCGATGAAGCTCGGTGTTACCGATGAGGAGTATGCCGAGGTAATGAAGGAGGAAAATAAGTATCCCATTACCACCACGGGTTCCGCCCAGAAGCGGCTGGCCCGTCTCTACGACCTCTTTACCATGGTGTTTTCGGATCATTCCTGCGAGATTCAGGAGCGGGCATTACTCGAGCGGTATGCCGTAGGCCTGGGATACAGCGTAGAGCAGGCCGAGCGAATGATCCCCGGGGCCTTCGATATCTTCTGCGGAAAGATCGAATTCGAAGAGTTCGAATACCTCATTGGGCGAAAACTCAAGAAATAGGCCTGTTCCTGTTTATACCCTTAGTACTGGGCGTAGTACTTGCTGGAAATGTGCTGCTCCAGCTGCTCCACCATATCGGTAGAGCCACAGTAGAACGGAGTGCGTTCGTGCAGTTCAGAAGGCTGTATGTCCATGATACGCCGGGTACCATCACTGGCCTTGCCACCGGCCTGTTCGGCCAGAAACGCTATGGGGTTGCATTCGTAGAGCAGTCTTAGTTTCCCGTCCGGTGATTTCTTGGTCGAAGGGTACATGTAAATACCTCCCTTGATCATGTTCCGGTGGAAATCGGAGACCAGAGAACCGATATAGCGTGAGGTGTACGGTCGGTTGCCTTCTTCCTGCTGGCAGTATTTAATGTAGTCCTTCACGCCCTGCGGGAAGTGGGCGTAGTTCCCTTCGTTGACTGAATATATGGTTCCGACTTCCGGGAAGCGGATGTCCGGATGGCTCAGGTAAAACGTACCTATGGCTGGATTCAGGGTAAATCCGTTAACGCCCTTTCCGGTGGTGTAAACCAGCATGGTCGAGGTGCCATAGACGATATATCCTGCGGCGACCTGCTTGTGGCCGGGTTGCAGAAAATCGTCCAGAGTGACCTCCTCACCTATGGGTGTAACCCGCCGGTACACGGAGAAAATCGTCCCTACCGATACGTTTACGTCGATATTGGAAGAGCCGTCCAGGGGATCGATGAGCACCACATACTTATTTTGATGCCGATTGTCCAGGCTGTTGATGGTGATGTAGTGGTCTTCTTCTTCTGAGGCGATACCGCAGACAATCTCCCTGTTCTTGAGGGTCTGGATGAACTTTTCGTTGGCCAGTAGATCGAGTTTCTGCTGATCTTCCCCCTGCACGTTGGTTTCTCCCACATCCCCCAGGATGTCTACCAGACCGGCTTTGTTCACTTCGTGGTTCACGACCTTGGCTGCGAGACGTATGGCGTGGATAAGCTTGGATAATTCACCAGTGGAATACGCGAATGAGGACTGGTTCTCGATGATGAATTCTCCCAGGGTCTTGTTGATCTTGCCCATGGTTGAAAGGAATTAGAAAGGTTAAACAAATATCGCCCTTTTTGTGATAAGACGGCTGCCAGTACAAGGGGGATATCTATCTATACGTAATTTTGCCTCCAATTATTGTAATATGAGCGACAGAGCGTTACACATTCGAAAGGCCGGTGCAGAGGATGTCCCGGAGATCTTCCGGCTCATCCGGGAGCTCGCCGAGTTCGAAAGAGCCTCCGAGGCCGTTGAGGTGACCGAAGAAGACCTGCTCAGGGACGGTTTCGGCGAAGATCCCGGGTTCGAATGTCTGCTGGCCGAATGGGATGGTGTAGTGGCGGGCATGGCCTTTTACTATTACCGCTACTCGACCTGGAAGGGTACTGCACTTCACCTGGAGGACCTGATCGTCAGTGAACGATACCGCGGCCAGGGCATAGGCTCCCGTTTGTTGGATGAGATTGTCGCACTCGGCAAGCGTGAGGGCCTGAGGCGCATCTACTGGGAGGTCCTGGATTGGAATCGCCCAGCCATTGATTTCTACGAATCCCGGGGGGCCAGCATCATGGAGGAATGGCGTATGGTGCATCTGGACGAAGACGGTATTCGGAGCTATCCGGGCAATAATAACCATAGAGAGCGTCAGTCATGAAGGTTTACAAGTTTGGAGGGGCCAGCGTCAAGGATGCCGATGGAGTTCGAAATGTGGCCTCTGTGTTGGAAAGGGTGGGCCATGAGCACACGGTAGTGGTAGTTTCTGCTATGGGGAAGACGACCAATGCCATGGAACGGGTCGTGGAATACTACCTGAACAAGGATGGGCGCCTGCCGGATGAGCTCGCTGAAATCCGGGCATTCCATCAGTCCATACTGCAGGATCTTTTTCCGGATGAGGCACACCCCGTATATCAGCAGGTAGATACCCTGCTCGAAGAAGTACAGGGTTTTCTGGCCTGGAATAAATCGCCGAATTACAATTTTGTTTACGACCAGGTGGTGGGCTATGGGGAGTTGCTCTCCACGCGGATTGTCAGTGCCTGCCTGTCGGATGCCGGTATAGGAAATACCTGGCACGATGTCCGGGGCTTCATACGCACCAACGGCAATTACAGGGAGGCCGAAGTAGACTGGGACCGCACGGTTAATGCCTTGAGGAAAGAGGATTGGGGTACAGGACTGCACCTTACTCAGGGCTTCCTGGGAAGCGATGCCAACAATTTCACCACTACCCTGGGTCGTGAGGGATCGGATTACACGGCGGCCATACTGGCATATGCGCTGGATGCGGAGAGTGTCACCATTTGGAAGGATGTTCCCGGCGTGCTCAATGCGGATCCGCGCAAGTTCGAAAAGACCCGGCTCCTGAGTAAGATCTCCTATCAGGAGGCCATCGAACTGGCCTTTTACGGGGCGTCGGTGATCCATCCCAAGACCCTTCAGCCTCTGCAGCGCAAATCCATTCCCCTGTTGGTCAAGTCCTTTATGGAACCTGAGAACCCGGGAACGGTAGTCCAGCAGGGACTCGCCATAGAACCGCAAGTTCCCTGTTACATAGTCAAGGACCACATGACGCTGATCCGCCTATACGCCAAGGACTTTTCCTTCATCGGAGAACGGAACATCAGCGAGCTCTTCCAGATCCTGCATCAGCACCGCTTAAAGGTAGATCTGATACAGAATTCGGCCATCAGTTTCTCCGTCTGCTGCAAGGATATATACGGCGGTCTGGAGCAGGCGGTATCGGATTTGCAGTCTTCCTTCCGGACCGAGGTGGAACCTGAGGTTTCCTTGTTGACCATCCGGCACTTCGAGGAAGATGGGGCAAAAGATATACTGAACGGACGTCCGATCCGGGTGGAGCAGCGAACGGGTCAAACCCTGCAATGGGTGGTCGGGAATACCTGAGTCGTAAGCAATTCAACGTATTGCACGATTTATTATGGTCTATATTTGCGCTTAACTATTCGTCGAAATGAGTCTGGTTACACCTAACGAAATGGCGCGTGCCGTGGGAATGGGAGGGTGGGGTTTGGCCGGGAAGCTGGTCGGTTCCGCGCTCTTATCCCTCACCCGGATTAGCCCAATGAACCGGTTTTACAGGCGTAACAAGGATCTCCCTGCCAAGGACTTCCTGGACGAGTTAATCCGGTATTACGAAGTCGATTACGAGTTGCACCAGGACGAGCTCAAGCGCCTGCCTAAGGAGGGGCCGTTTATTACAATCTCCAATCACCCCCTGGGTGCCTTCGACGGTATACTGCTGCTCAAGATGCTGCTGACCAAGCGAGAGGATTTCCGCATCATGGCGAATTTTCTACTACAACGCATCGAGCCTCTGAATCCATACATCTTTCCGGTAAACCCCTTTGAGCAGCACAAGGATGCCCAAAACAGTATGGCCGGGTTCCGACTCGCGCTGAAGCACCTGAGAGATGGGGGTTGCATGGGAATTTTTCCGGCCGGCGAAGTTTCTACTGAGAAGTCCGGAAACATCTATATCGACCGTCCCTGGGAAGAGGCAGCTGTCAAGCTGATTCAGAAGGCCGGTGTGCCCGTGGTTCCCGTTTATTTTCACGCACGGAACAGCCCATTCTTCTACCGCCTGGCTAAGATTCACGATTCATTACGGACGGCGAAGCTACCCTCAGAAATGGCATTCCAGCGGGAGCGGCCCATCCGAATCCGCATCGGTCAGCCGATCACACCCAAGACCATAGCGGAGGCCGACAACCTCCAGGATCTCGCGGATATGCTCCGGAGGCGAACCTACCTGCTGGCCAACATTTATCAGAAAACCCGGCTTCTGGATCGAGTGCCGACCAGCATTAAGCTGCCGTCCATTCCCCGAAAAGTTGCCAGCCCTATACGCAAGGAGGTCCTGCAGGGCGAGATCGAGAAACTCAGGGAAAAGAACCTCAGGTTGCTGAAGAACCGTCATTTCGAGGTGTTCCTGGCCCCTTACAAGGACATGCCTTTCCTGCTTCAGGAAATCGGGCGACAGCGGGAGGTCACCTTCCGGGCCGTCGGGGAGGGGACCAACCGGTCGATTGATCTGGACAAATACGATACCTATTATCACCACCTATTCCTTTGGGACGATCAGGAAAAGAAGATTGTAGGAGCCTACCGAATGGGACTGGGTGTGGAGATCTTCGAGAAGTTTGGCATCGAGGGGTTCTATCTTCAGGACCTGTTTCGCTTTGAGCCGGAGCTCTACGAGATGATGAGTAAATCCATCGAGATGGGACGGGCATACATTATGGCCGAGTATCAGCAAAAACCCATGCCCCTCTTCCTGTTGTGGAAGGGGATCGTCCATACCACCCTGCGTTTTCCGGAACACAAGTATCTGATCGGCGGGGTAAGCATCAGCAACCAGTTCTCCAATTTCTCGAAGTCACTGATGATCGAGTTTATGAAGTCGCACTACTGGGACCCTTTCGTGGCCCAGTACATACGGCCCAAAAAGGAGTTCAAGGTACAGCTGAACGACGCGGACAAGGAGTTCATCTTTGACGAGACCCAGTCCGACCTGAATAAGTTCGACCGACTGATCAATGAGGTCGAGCCGGGTAGTCTGCGGCTGCCTGTACTCATCAAGAAATACATCAAGCAAAACGCCAAAGTAGTGGCCTTTAATGTCGATCCCCTCTTCAACAACTCGGTCGATGGGCTGATGTACATCAAGATTTCGGACCTGCCGGAAAGCACCGTGAAGCCCGTGATGGAAGAATTGCAAGCCGAACTGGACAAGGTATTGCAGGGTAATGTCCAGCCTCAGGAAGATGCCAGCGAGAAAAGCCGCGGGGATCAGTGGGAAGGTCAGGAGTTGTAGCCGGAGGGAATTTTAGTTCAGACCGAATTCCCGCTATACGAAATCCCGTGCGTAACCCCGGATCGCATTACGGGTACTCTCGTACGCACTGTGGGTTTCTTCCTCTGAGCCTTGCTGCTTGGAAGGGTCTTCGAAATTCTGATGCAGGCGCCGGGCATTTGGCGCCGCTATATACGGGCAGTTTTCATTGGCGTGATCGCAAACGGTGATGATGTAGTCCCATTCGATTCCCGCGTATTCGTCCACGTGGTTGGAGGTGTGATCGGATATGTCGATGCCGTCATCTGCCATGATGGACACTGCGCGTGGGTTGAGACCATGAGTTTCTATGCCCGCGCTTCGGACCAGAGCCCGATCCCCCAGCAGGTGATTGAGGTAGCCGTGCATCATCTGGCTACGGGTCGAATTTCCCGTGCAGAGTACCAGTATATTTTTCATTCAGCAGCCGTTTGGTTTGATGTCCTTGAAGAACGATTTGAAGCTCCCCTTAAACTCCTCCCAGCGATCCGGCACGATACAGAGGTACATTTGGGAGTCCTTGTAGTGCCCCTCCACCAAGCCCGCCTTCTTGAGTTCATTGAGGTGCTGGGTGATGGTAGGCTGTGACAGCCCGATCTCCTGAACCAGATCGTTGCAGATGCATTCGTAGGAATTGCTGATGTATTGCAGTATGGCAATGCGTGCCGGACTGGCCAGAACCCGGGCCATACGGGATACTTCGTTGACTTTCTCAGTATAGATGTATTCTTTTGTTTTACCCATAGACATATAGCAATATTACGATAACATGGATAACGATTCCATGTGGTGATAAAAAAATCAGAACCAGGGTCTGCGTCCGGCCTGATAGGTGTCGTAGAACTCCTGATCGGACTTCATCAAATAGACGATGCCTTCGATAAATCCGATAGTTGGCGGAATCCACAACCAGGCCCACCCAATGCCGATTCCGATAAAGAAGTATCCGAGTACGGTAGCGACTAAGAGGATAAGGCCTTCCTGCTGATAACCGAGTACAAATTTGTGAATACCAAACTGGCCGACGAAGAGTGCGGCTATTCCGGCCAGGAGTTTCTTGTTCTTTCCCCCCAGCTGCTTAATGCCCTCTGTGAAGGAGTGGGCATCCTTTCGTGCCTGGCGAGCGTAGCGGTTTTCTTCTTTCCTTGCTGACATGATGTTTCTCTTATGTGGTTAGGGTAGTACTTCTCATGCATTTATTTTCGACTCTGGTCGTAGATGCCCATCCAGGCCTCCGCGCTCATGGCCTGGCACCAGGTGCGAACCAGATCTTCGGGCACCTCGGTTTTCCAAGTCAGTCTCAGGCAACTCTTGCCCATATTGGGTTTTTTCCCCATGAGGTTGGTGTAGTACGCGGTAAAGGCAGCCGCCTCTTCCGGGTCGGCATACAGCCCCATATGGTAAAGCCCCACGTGATTCTTCATGGATCCCAGATTGAGAAAGGGAAGCGGCTCCCCCGGATTGCAGTGATATCCTTCGGGATAAATGCTGCGGGGTACCACATACCCTATCATGCGGTAGCTGATGCATTCCTCAAGCAGGGGATCGGCATGCGTACGAATCCAACCCCGCAACTGCTGCATCCGTTCCCTGCGCTCCTCGGGGAGTTCATCGATCCAGTTGTCAACTTCGGGTGATGGGAGTATCATACCTTTACAAGTTAGCTCAAGCAGGACTCATTCGCAAGTTAAAATGCCCGGCAATTTTATCCATTACTACCCGGGCAAGCCGTTCCTTGCTCTCATGGGTCCACCCCGCCACATGGGGGGTAAGCAAAACATTATGAGCCGATTTCAGGTATTCCCAGTCGGGCAGGCTCCCCGCCGGAGCGCCTACGCCGAGGAATGAAGACTTCTCGTATTCCAGTACGTCCAGGGCTGCACCCCGAACCCGGCCACTCCTCAGCCCTTCTACCAGATCACGTGTCTTGACGGCCTTTCCCCGGGCCGTATTGATCAGCCAGAAGGGAGGGCCGTCGGCCTCGATAAATGAGCGGTCTATCATACCCAGGGTCTGCGGGGTCTGGGGTACATGCAGGCTGATTATTTCACTTTCTCTCCGAAGTGTTTCCAGATCGACCTGTTCCACCCGTGAATCACCTTTATGGGGAACGATGTCGGTACACAGTATGCGAACCCGGAATCCCTGGAGCTTCTGGGCAAAGGACGAGCCCGTATTCCCGTAGCCGATTATACCTAAAGTACGACCATCGAGTTCCCAGCCCCGGTTGCCTTCCCGCTCCCAGATCCCCTCCCGGACTTCCCGGTCGGAGGTATGCATGCGATTCAAGAGGGCCAGGAGCATACCCAGGGCGTGTTCGCCAACGGCGTTGCGATTGCCCTCGGGTGCTGCCGCCAGGAAGATTCCCCTTTCGGTCGCATAGTCCGTGTCGATGTTTTCCAGTCCGGCACCCAGCCTGCCAATAAATCTGAGCTTGGGGGCTCGCTCCAGCAAGGCCCTGTCCAGTGGGATGCGGCTGCGGATGATGATACCTTCGCACTCGGCAAGCCTTGGACCAAGCCGTTCGGCCCCGGCCTCGTACTCTTCCCAGTTTTCGAATCCGTAGGAAGCGAATTCCTCGAGTAGCAGGGGATGGTTACGGTCCAGGTGGAGTACCTTCATAGGCCTACGATAAGTCGGGCGATGGTGAAATATATCAGGATGCCGAAGATATCATTGCTGGTGGTGATAAATGGACCCGTGGCCAGAGCAGGATCTATGCCACGCCTGTCGAGAAACAGGGGGGTGAATGTGCCGATCAGGCCGGCAACCACAATAACTACGATCAGCGAAAGGGATATGGCCATGGCCGTGCTGAGGTCTCCCTTCCAGACGTAGGTAAAGGCCAGCAGGATCACGGCCAGTATAAACCCGTTAAGCAGGGCGAGCAGCATCTCCTTGAGCAACCTCCCCGATACGCTGCCCTTGAGGTCGTTATTGGCCAGGCCCTGCACGATGATTGCACTGGACTGTACCCCGACATTACCGGCCATGGCCGCTATGAGTGGGGTGAAGAAGAAAAGAACGGCATGTTCGGAGATGAGTTCTTCGAAGCCTCCCATTATGGCGGCGGCACCCAGGCCCCCGAACAGCCCCAGGATCAGCCAGGGCAGACGGGCACGGGTCAGCTGCCATACACTGTCGTCAGCCTCCACATCCTGAGAGATGCCGGCTGCCAGCTGGTAATCCTCCGCGGCTTCTTCCCGGATCAGATCCACGATATCGTCTATGGTAATGCGGCCTACCAGCCGCTTCATCTCGTCCACTACGGGTATGGCCTCCAGATCGTACTTGGACATCACCCGGGCGACCTCCTCTCCCGGTGTATGCACGTCCACGTAATCCACCTTGGGAATGTACACCTCGCTGATGTGCGCTCTGGTGGACGAAGTCAGCAGGTCCTTGAGCGAAAGCCTCCCTTTCAGGACCCCATCGTCGTCAACCACGTAAATCGAGTGCACGCGTCTTACGCTCTTCGCCTGGTCCCGCATTTCTTTGACGCAGGTAAGCACCGTCCAGTTCTCGTTGACTTTGACCAGCTCCTTGGCCATTAGACCACCGGCACTGTCTTCGGCATACCTCAGCAGTTCCTGTATGTCCCGGGCATGCTCCTTGTTTTGTACGAAGGACAGTACCCTGCGGACCTTCTCCTCGCCGAGTTCCGAAAGTATATCAGCCGCGTCGTCCGAATCCAGTTCCTGAATTTCCTCTGCGATCTCCCGCGCCGACATTGCCTCCAGTATGGATTCCCTTACGGCCTCGTCCAGTTCGGTAAGTACGTCGGAGGTCTTTTCACTATCCAGCAGCTTGATCAGGTAGATGGCTTCGGCTTCCTCCAGCTCATCGGTGATTTCCGCTATGTCTGCATAGTGGTACTCCTCCATCATGGAGGTCAGGGTGTCGTTGCGCTTTTCGGCAATCAACTCCTTGATCTGGACCAGTAGCTCATCGGTTAATTCAAACGGAATCATGCGCCAATCTCTGGGTTAATGCTATGAATTCGGCTACGGATAATTGTTCCGGGCGGAGGTCAAAGATACTATCTTCCGCTAGTTTGGGTGATGGACTCAGCGATTTAAGACTGTTTCTCAGTGTCTTTCTCCTCTGGTTAAATGCGGTCTTTACCACCCGATACAACAGGGCTTCGTCGCAGTCGACATGCCCTTCTCCTTTACGCCGAAGTCGCAGTACGCCGGACTGCACCCTGGGTGGGGGCTGGAATACCTCAGGGTGAACGGTAAACAAGTATTCCGCCTCGTAAAAGGCCTGTACCAGCACAGAGAGTATTCCATAGTCCTTGCTACCCGGCGGACTGCAGATCCGACGAGCGACCTCCCGTTGAAACATACCCGAGAATTCCGGGATCTGCCTTCGCCAATCCAGCGCCTTGAATACGATCTGACTCGAAATATTATAGGGAAAGTTACCCGTGATTGCAAAGGGACGGTCCCCGAACCAATCGGATAGGTCGGCCTGAAGAAAGTCCGCCTCTACGACCTCGAAGCCTGGGCCACTTTCGATCAGCTGGGCCTGATCCTCACGGAAGCGAGTGTTCAGGTAGTCAATGGACTCCCGGTCGATATCCATGGCCAAAAGTCTTACGGGACGACGAAGCAGAAACTGGGTGAGCACTCCCATGCCCGGTCCGATTTCCAGTACATCGGCATAGCCTTGCAAGCCAAGGGTGTCCGCAATTCTGGAGGCGATGGATTCGTCTTTCAGAAAATGCTGGCCCAGGTGTTTCTTGGCGCGTACCCTGGATTCCCCGTCGGGCCCGCGCTCTCCGCGGGATTTTCGGTTTTTGTTCTGATGCTTCAAGTGGGAATGGCTTTTTGCTTCCCTTCAAAGTTACCCAACTCAGTTTTGGCGGAATTCGGGCAGTTCTATCAGCTGAGAAAGAAAGGGGAGGCAGGATTCTCCAAAGCGGCTGAATACTTCCGTTTCCAACAGGGCCTGAACGCCCTGCTCTGTTGCATGCAGGTGGTGTTCTTCCCGTACCGAGATCAGGACGGTATAGGTGGGACCGGGCTGCTGATGAGCGCTCCGCACCTGGCTTACGAGCACATCGTCCACTCCGCTCAATCGACGTACTTCCGGCAGGAATGCTGCCCTGCACCAGTCGGACCACGACGGAACAACTGGGGCCTCCAGCATAAAGGTGACGCTGAGCACGCGTCGGGTAGGGATATTCATATCCGAGGTTTATTCAATGTCGTCCCCCCTAAGTCGCCTGAACCGTTTCCGGGCCATGGGGTAGTAGTAGCTGTCGGGATAATTGAAAATGATGTACTGATAATGCTCCATGGCGGCTTCCTTGCGATCCAGACGCTCTTCGTACAGCAGGCCAAGGGCGTAGCGGGCGTCGTCTGAGAGTATCTGAAAGGAAAACCCTTCGATGATCTGAAGGTAGTTGTCCGCGGCCTCCTGATACCGGCCCAGTCTTTCCAGGAGCTGCCCCTGAAAATACAGGGCCTCGTCCTGTATGGTCTGGCCTTTGGACTCTCCGATGAGTTCCGATAGTATTGCAATGGCTTCCTGATTGCGTTTGCGTGCCGAGAGTAGTTCGGCCCGGGCATATTTGGCCAGATAGACTTCGGTAGAGTCCTTCCAGAGGTTATCGCTGATCAGCAGGCTGAGCTGCATGGCATCATTGGCCATCAGTTGGGAACTCGACCCCCGCAGTATTTTGAGCTGGTTGAAGGCCCATTCGAAGTCTCCCTTATAAAAACTGGTCTTGGCCACGCGGAAGCGGGCCTCCTGTCCCAGTGCCTGATTCTTATGGTCCAGCTGTACCTGAGAATACAGCAGCAGGGCGCGGTTGAATTCTTCCTGCACGACCCAGATGTCGGCCTTTTCCATTTTCAGCAGGGATTGGTTGCGGGGACTGCGAACCATGTTCAGGCCTTCGTCCAGCAGGCGTATTGCGGATTCGTGGTCGTTGAGCTCCTGCGACAGGAAACGGCCGTATTGAATCTGAAGCCGAAGGGTCGCATCACTTACGCCATAGGCTTCCAGGAGTCTCTGGTAGGATTCCCGGATTTCCTCGAAATCGGCTTCTTGTTGTTTCTGCGCAAGGTCGAGCAGATTGAGTTCGGCCTCCAGTACTATGGAGGGCTCGGTCTCTTCCTCGATCACGAACCGGTACATCTCCCGGGACAATTCCACCTGATTGCGAACACTGGACTGAAGCGCCAGTTCCATGATGCGCTCCGGATCGGGCATCTCGCTTCTCCGGTATATGGCCTTTTCCTGAGTAAAAGCGGGTTCGAACTGTCCTTGCAGGGCAAACAGCCAGCTCAGCAGTTCGTTCCAAATCAGGTCCGGTTGTTTCTGGGCCTTCTTCAGCAGCAGTCTTCGGAGCAGTTGATTATTGGTGTCCTGGGGTTCTTCCCCCAAAAATGCCTCCATAATCTGCATGATACGGTTGCGGGATCCTTTTCCCGACTGAAGCATGTCCAGATAGGTGTTGAACATGTCCTCGATCCGGCCCTGTTCCCCGTAAATATTGGCCAGCTGGTAGGAATAATCCAGTTCCGGGTTGAGTGCCATGGCCCTGAGAAAGGACTTCTCGGCCTTATCCAGCAGGACCAGTCTCTGGAAGCGGTAACCTATACCGTATCCGAGGCCCGGTTGCTGATCGATCTGAGAAATGGCCGCTTCGAACCAGCGTTCCGCCTCTTCTTCCTTGCCCTGTAGGCGGTAGTTGTACCCAAGCAGTATCTGGTAGGCCGGCAGAACCCTGTCCCCGTCCGTACGTTCCAGGAGGATGCGTTCGGCATCATCGAAGCGCTCCAGCTGCTGGTAGCAGGCGACAAGGGACTCCGTATTACGGAGATCATTCTTATTCCGGCGGTAGAGCTGTTCGAATATCACCACCGCTTTGTCGAACTCCCCGTCGTCGAAATACCGCTGGGCGAGCATGGGATTCTGAGCCCGGGTGATGCCACCGCAGGCCAGCACCGCTAACAGCAGGCCCCATTGAAGTGTATTTCGAATGACCTTGTTCAAATTATTCAGTTTTCGTGATGGTCGTGAAGCCCGTATAGGCATGCAGGACTTCCGGTATTTCAATCTCCGATCCGGTCTGGAAATTCTCCAGCAGGGCCGCCATCACCCGTGGAAGTGCGAGTGAACTGCCGTTAAGGGTATGGGCCAGGCGCGTCTTGCCGTCCTCTCCCTTAAAGCGCAATTTGAGTCGGTTGGCCTGATAGGTTTCGAAGTTGGAAACGGAGCTGATTTCCAGCCAGCGCTCCTGTGCTGCTGAATACACCTCGAAATCATAGGTCTTGGCCGAGGTGAATCCGAGGTCACCCGCGCAGAGATTGAGTATGCGGTAGGGCAGTCCGAGCTCCCCAAGTATGCCCTTGACGTGTTCGACCATGGCCTCCAGCGTGTTGTATGAATCCTCCGGTCGGGTCACCTCCACGATCTCCACCTTATCGAACTGGTGAAGCCGGTTGAGCCCGCGTACATGGGCCCCGTAGCTTCCCGCCTCCCGGCGGAAGCAGGGGGTATAGCCGGTTACTTTTACGGGTAGTTCCTCGGACTTCAGAATAACATCCCGATAAATGTTGGTAATGGGGACTTCTGCCGTGGGGATCAGATAAAGCTGATCCTCGGTCACCACATACATCTGACCTTCTTTGTCCGGCAACTGTCCGGTTCCCTTGCCGGAGTCTTCGTTGATCAGCAGCGGAGGCTGAATCTCCCGATAACCTGCCGATGTGTTTTTGTCGAGGAAGTAATTGATCAGGGCGCGCTGGTATCGTGCCCCCTTACCAGTATAGACGGGGAAGCCCGCTCCGGTGATCTTACTGCCCAGGTCGAAGTCGATCAGCCCGAAATCCGAGGCGAGTTCCCAGTGTGGCCTAGCGCTGTCCGGAAGTTTGGGAATCTCCCCGGACCGGAACACCTCCTCGTTATCCTCTTCGCTCTGGCCCGCCGGTACATCCGGGTGGGGTGCGTTCGGTATCTGATACAGCATTTCCTCCAACTCGGCGGCCTTTTCCTGCATGGACTGCTGGAGTTCCTTAAGCCTGTTCTTGCCGTCCGCAGATTTTTGCTGGAATTCGGCGGCCTCATCCTTGCGTCCCTGCTTCATCATGGCACCGATTTCCCGGGACACCTTCTTGGCCTCGGCCTGCAGCTCGTCGAACTGCCGCTGCAGTTGGCGTCGTTCCTGGTCCAGTCCGGTTACCTTACCGATCCATTCCTCGGCGGGTATGCCCCTCTTCTTAAGGGCCTCAGTCAGGGGTGCTGCGTGTTCTCGGATGCGCTGAAGCTCGATCATCGGCTATTCAAATTTTGGAATGGTAAAGGTAAAACTTGTTTACCTACCGTCGAAGTAAGAATCCTCGAGAAGTCAAAGCGCATGACACTATGCTTTTGCTTTGGTTATTAGTGAGTACGACAGGATGAAATCGTTAACTTAAGTCCATAAACTGTCCATGCAGTCATGTGCATTATGCACTATATCCATGCGTTAGGCAACATTTGCAAAGACTCTTCATCTTGCTTACCTTTGGCGTTAGTAACGTAAAACGGAAATATGATTGTTTCCTTTGGCTCAAAACAGACCGAACAGATTTGGAATGGGATTAGAGTCAAAAAAATGCCACTTGATATCCAAAATATAGGACGTCGGAAACTGAGAATGTTGAACAACTCCCAAGACTTGGTGGACTTACGGGTGCCGCCATCTAACCGACTCGAGAAATTAACAGGTGACCTAAATGGATTTTATTGTATTCGTATAAACAAACAATGGCGGATAATTTTCAAGTGGGACAACGGAAATGCAAGTGAAGTGGAAATAATCGATTACCGTTAAAAAGGAAAAATGGAAAAGTTGGCAAATGTACATCCCGGGGAAATACTCTATTACGAATTTCTTAAGCCCCTTGAAATCTCGGCATACCGACTTTCAAAGGATTTGAAAATTCCGCAAACAAGGATTTCAGAAATAATTAAAGGAAGAAGGAGAATTACGGCGGACACCGCACTACGGCTAAGTAAGTATTTTGGAAACTCAGCTAAATTTTGGCTGGGACTTCAAGATGATTACGATATTGAGGAACAACGTGATGAAAAAAAAGCTGAGTTGGACGAAATCAAAAAATTCGAAAAGAAAAACGTTGCCTAACAATAGTAACCGTTGCGCAGTAGCTATAATTCAGGGTGGCTGAATCACCATAAATGAAACTTAAACAATAAATACGGCTGATTTCTCTGGCGGAACGATTCTGCTGAATCATTCCACGCCGAAATCATAGCTGAACCGTTGGCCACTTTTTCTAAGGTTTGTTTAATTAGTTACCAATATGGTAACTTTTTGTTATCTCTGCTTAGTGAGGATAATAGCGAAGCGTACTTTTAAGAGACTTTTGGATTAAGCATGCAGATTGCGAACAGCAGTTAAAGGCGTGGTACCTGGAAGTTAACAAAGCACAATGGAAATCATTTAATCAGCTCAAAGAAGAGCACCCTTCCGCTAGTATTATCGGTGACAACCGGGTTGTTTTTAATATTAAAGGCAACTCTAACCGACTAATTGTAAAATTCAACCTGGATTTTCAAATCGGTTGTATTCGATTTGTCGGATCGCACTCAGAATATGACAAAATAGACGCAAATTCCATTTGAGATGAAGATAGCACCCATTAGAAATAAAAAGGACTGCGAGAAGGCACTCAAGAGACTTGAGCAGATTTTTGAAGCAAAAAAAAAGGGAACTGAAAAAGGCGATGAGTTAGAGATCCTTTCTATCCTTATTAAAAAGTATGAGAATGAGCAGTTTCCCAGTGACCTGCCTGACCCTAGTGAAGCGATTAAGTTTCGTATGGAACAATTGCGAATGAAACCTAAAGATCTGGCAAAGGTTATGGGATACAAAAGTCGTGTTAGTGAGATTCTCAATAGAAAGCGGAAGCTCTCCTTGAACATGATCAGAAAACTCAATCAAACCTTATTGATTCCAACAGAGGTGTTGGTTCAGGACTATTAAAGGACGTCTCGGTAGCTTACTCATAACCGGCCGGAGGCACGAAGGCATACCCGGAGAGCATTATACGTCACCCAAAAAACTACAAGCAAATTCAAGAACTCAAAAGCAACAAATCTTGAATTTAAATTTGCTCCGACTCACACAATACCCAAAACAAATATTTGCCATTTACTCAAGCTTTTTTAATTATCCTATCGTAATATTGCAATGTAATTACAAGGACGATGGGTGTGACTAAAACAGACCTTTTTACCGACTTAGAGAATGAAATTGCCCTTTCGGCAAAAGCATTTGCCAATCCTGCCAGAGTTGCCATACTGCATTTTCTACTTAGGAGCAATGCTTGTGTTAATGGCGATTTAGTTCAAGAACTTGGTTTGGCGCAAGCCACTATAAGCCAGCACTTGAGAGAGTTGAAAGATATTGGCATAATTCAGGGAACCATTAAAGGTTCGCGCGTTAGCTACTGTATTAATCCTATTCGTTGGGCGGAAGTAAAAGACCAATTCCTAAATATGTTTAATCAATACCCCTCACCTTCAGTACAAGATTGCTGTTAAAAAATTTACTTAATTCTATCGTAATATTGCAAAACCTTAACAAAATGAAAAAGTCATTTTTAACAATCTCAATAGCAGCACTACTTTTTATAGGATGCTCGCAAAACCGCAAGGAGCAAACGGAATCATCACAAGTGGATGAGCCTGCTTCAGAAGCTGAAATAATTGGAACCCCTTCAAAAACAAAGGAGTCTAAAACAATGTATCCCGAATTGTCAAACTACATTGAATCAGTAATAGTCGGTATGGACGCTATTCCTCAGGAACGTAAAAATCAGCTTAGAAAAATAGCGCTCTTCGTGCAAACAAAAAAACAGTCGAACGAGCCTGCTAATCTGACTTTTATCTGCACCCATAATAGCCGCAGGAGCCACATGAGCCAGATCTGGGCGTCTACAGCAGCTACTTTTTATGGAATGGAAGATGGAGTCAATACATATTCGGGTGGTACGGAAGCCACAGCCTTTAATCCACGGGCAGTTGCCGCTATTCAAAGAGCAGGTTTTAGAGTGGAGAATCCCGGGGGAGAAAACCCACGTTACAAAGTATACTATGCAGTTGGTGCTGCCCCAATGGAATGTTTCTCCAAAAAGTATGATGACCCAAGCAACGTCGATGAAAATTTTGCTGCAGTCATGACCTGCTCTGAAGCCGACAAAAACTGTCCTTTTATTCCGGGTGCTTCACTCCGTGTGCCTATTCCTTATGTAGATCCTAAGAGAGCTGACGGTACTGATCATGAAGCGGCTACTTATGATGAGCGTTGCAAACAGATTGCCACTGAAATGTTTTACATGATGTCTCAGGTGAAGGCTTAACACAATGAAGAAACTCTTAATAATGGTTTTCCTGCTCGGAACTGTTAAACAATTGCAGGCTCAATCTATTTTTGACCAAATGAACGATTGGGTGGACTCACAACTGGCTGAAAGCACGGGAATTGGTTCATACCTATTCCTTTTTCTTGGCGGTGTGATGGCAAGTTTACTGCCTTGCGTTTATCCGGTTTATCCACTCACGGTCAATTTCCTAAGGAATCGGTCGAATAAATTGGGCAAGTTTGCCCATCCTCTGGTATACTATATCGGTTTAGCTGGAATCTATCTCCTGTTTGGAATTATTGCTTCACTTACAGGTGGTGCTTTCAATGAAATTCTGCGTCTACCTTTGGCAAATCTAAGTATTGGAGTTTTGCTTTTTGTCATGGCACTGGCCACTGTTGACTACCTGCATTTACCCTTATTCGGTGGTAAGATTGATAGCGAGCATCAGGGCTTAGGTGGTACGATACTCATGGGGGCAGGAGCAGGTTTGCTTTCTTCAGCTTGTGTAGGCCCAATCGTTGTGAGTATTTTAGTTGCCATTGCGTCTAATGCTTCAGGTATTACGTTCGCCCTAGCAGCAACAGCCGCGATTAAAATGATGCTCTTCGGTTTGGGTGTGGGTGTTCCTGTATTGCTATTAGGTGTTTTCGGCCTGGCTTTGCCCAAAAGTGGAAAGTGGATGCTCTATGTACAGTGGATTTTTGCGGTGCTAATCGGCTATTTTGCCTATGGCTATTTGGTAAAAGGATTGAACGGATTAGGTCTTTCGAACCAAGTCGCACTGTATATTTTTCTTGGGGCAGTATTGTTGTTTGTAGCTGCGTTTCAACTCCAGGCAAAGGAAAAACCGAAACAACAGCGGGTTTCATTGGCCCTGTATAGTCTAGCAGGGGTTATTGGCTTTTTTTTAATTGGAGCAAATCTTCTTCCAACAGGAACGGTTACCACCGCAACTAATCCACCAAGTATACCCAACGCTGCCCTGCCGAACATCGAGCAAAAAGGAGAACTGACCTGGTATTTAAATAAAGAAGCGGCTTATCAAAAAGCGGCCGAAACAGGCAGATTGGTTTTTGTTGATTTTCATGGTGATTGGTGTACCAACTGCAAGGCTTTTCAAAAGCAAACCCAGACTGATAAAGCCCTAAATGCCGCGCTAAAGAATGCTGTTTTATACAAGGTGTATGATACTTCATCAGAGTTCGAGAAATACAGGAATGATTCGCGTTTCCCTGAGCTCAAAGTCGGATTGCCATTTTTCCTTATCACCGATGCAAAGGAAAATGTTATCTACAAAACCAATGATTTTACCAAAACAGAAGAAATGCAACTCTTCCTGAATTAACACGAATTGATCTAATGATGGCAGAGCAAATGCAAAAAGAAGAAATTGGTCTTTTTGAGAAATACCTGACCCTGTAGGTGATAAAATGCACTGCGGCCGGAATAGGAATTAGAACACTCTTTTATGGAGTTGGATACCTTGCTTTGCTTGCATAATGCTACTTCGGTATCTGTGCAATTCATGAGGATTGAATACGATGTAGAAAAAGTGGCAAAGGCTGTGGAACAAAGTGAACTACCGGATACTCATGCCAAACCATTAAGAATCGCACGATAACCATTTTTAGTTAGATTGACAATGAAAAAGGGGTTATCACTAGTAGTTACCTCACTGATGTTTTGTTTTTCAATTTCTGCTCAGAATATTTCCATTGGTGGGATTTTCCCAACTATTGATCATAGTGGGAAACTCAGTGAGCGTTGGTCATACAACAGTTATCTTTTCGGTGCGATTAAACCCTACTCATCAAGTGAAGGCAATGTCCGCGCCCTCTACTATTATGGTGAGTTTGGATTAAGTTACTCGCTTATCGATAACCTTTGGCTCACAGGTTCTTACGTCTACGAAAGACAAGAGCCCTTTGAAACCATTGTAAGAAACGAGCATCGTCTCTTTCAGCAACTCACTCATAAACTTCCATTGAATCGT
>CAZKFM010000009.1:0-120656 GCA_964552195.1 uncultured Flavobacteriaceae bacterium | reverse complement strand
TTGAAAATTGTCATAGCCGAAAGTTATTAATCCTTTTTGAAACAACATCACCTGTGCTCGTAAAATTAGTACACTTCATTCCCGATTCGTTTCAACGTTAAGAGAATTGTTTTAAAATTCTTTGTCCGCAACCATCCAGGGTGCAAAGGACCGCTTCACTCCGGCGACCTTAGGAGCTATGACTATCCGACAATAGGGCTGGTCGGGATTTCGTTCGTAGTAGTTCTGGTGCGCAACTTCGGCCTCGTAAAATTCGCCTAGCGGACTGATCGCCGTTACTATGGGATCGGTATATACGGCCTGAGACTCCAGTTCTTCCATAAAACTAAGAGCCGTGCTCCGCTGTTCCGGAGAACTGTAGAAAATCTCGCTCCGATATTGGGTCCCGACGTCATTCCCCTGACGATTCAGTGTAGTCGGGTTGTGGGAACTGAAAAATACATCCAACAACACCCGGTAGGGTATTACCCATGGATCGTATTCGACCCTGACCGCCTCGGCATGTCCGGTTCGTCCCTTACATACTTCGCGATAGGGTGGATTCTTGATATGCCCCCCGGTAAAACCTGACTTCACCGATCTTACGCCCCGTAATGGCAGGAAAACGGCTTCAAGGCACCAGAAACAGCCTCCGGCGAAAGCGGCGATATGCGATGCTGATAATGATGAATCCGTTGATGCCATATGCAAAGATAGAACCATTCTTTACCGGTCTTACAAGCTAAAAAAATAATGGGGTTCCGTGTTCGAAATGCTACTTTTACCATTGAATGGTTACGAATCATGATCAAAGCCCGAAATGTAATTAAGGATTACGGTGACCTCAGGGTGCTCAAAGGAGTGGACCTCGATGTCTCAAGCTCGGAGGTGGTTTCCATAGTAGGGGCATCTGGCGCCGGTAAATCGACCCTACTACAAATCATCGGCACCCTGGACAAGCCGAGTAATCCGGATTCCTGCATATTGGAATTAAATGGCAAGCAGTTTCAGGAGATGACGGAAAGGGAACGGGCGAGGTTCCGGAACCGCGAAATCGGATTCATATTTCAGTTTCATCAATTGCTGCCGGAATTTACGGCACTGGAAAACGTCTGCATCCCTGCATTCATACATGCCGAGTCCGAATCTACGGTGCGTCGTAAGGCGGCGGGATTACTCGACATGCTCGGTCTTTCCGGACGCTTTCAGCACAAACCGTCAGAGCTTTCAGGGGGCGAGCAACAGCGGGTTGCCGTAGCTCGGGCACTGATTAATGATCCCGCCATTATCCTGGCGGATGAGCCTAGTGGAAATCTGGATTCCGAAAACGCCCGACAGCTGCATGAGCTTTTCTTCAGATTAAGGGATGAATTCGGCCAGACTTTCGTAATCGTAACCCACAATGAAGAGCTGGCGGATATGGCCGATCGAAAGTTGCATATGAAAGATGGAAACATACTCCCCTGATACGGGAAGTCCGGGGCCGGAGATAGCCGAATTCTTAATCGAAAAAGCTCAACAGTACGAGGATCCCGGATTCCTTTCAGATGACCCCATACAGATTCCCCATCGTTTCGATAAGAAGGCGGACATCGAAATTGGGGGTTTTCTGGTAGCCCTGATTTCCTGGGGACAACGAAAATCCATACTCAAGAGCGGCTATCGCATGATGGAACTCATGGAAGAAGCTCCCTACGACTTCATTATGCACGCGTCCGACAAGGACCTCAAAGCATTGGATGGCTTCGTTCACCGCACCTTTAACGGAGATGATTTCAGGCAGTGCATTGGTTCCCTGACCAGAATTTACAGGAAGCACGGTGGACTGGAGTCCTTCTTTGTCCGGAATCAGCAACCCGGCGACTTACAGTCGGCCATCAGTGAACTAAAAAAGGTGTTCTTCGAGGGGAATGCACCCATGCGTACTCGCAAACACCTGGCGGATCCCAAACAGGGCTCTGCGGCCAAACGCATTAACATGTACCTCAGGTGGATGGTTCGCTCAGCGGAAAAAGGTGTGGATTTCGGCATCTGGAGAGGAATTCCTGCCTCGAGCCTGTCCTGTCCTCTGGATGTCCATAGCGGTAGGGTGGCCCGTCAGCTAGGACTGCTTCACCGGGCACAGAACGATGCCAGAGCCGTCAGGGAGCTGGATCTCAGCCTAAGGAAAATAGACCCGGAAGATCCCGTGCGTTTCGACTTTGCGCTTTTTGGTTTGGGGGTGTTTGAAAAATTCAAGTGAGATGAAGGTGAGTGTGGTGATGCCTTTTCGAAACGTAGAGGCCTACATATCCCAAGCCCTTTCGAGCATCGTACTCCAGGACTATACCGATTGGGAACTCCTGGCCGTGGACGATCACAGTCAGGATCGAAGCACCGACCTGGTAAGGAAGTGGAGCAGGACTGATCCGCGAATACATTTGCTGAAGAACGAGGGTAGCGGTATCATCCCTGCTCTGCTGACAGCCGAAAGGCATCTGCAGGGCTCCTACGTGACCCGAATGGATTCCGACGACCTGGCCAGTCCGGATCGGCTGAGTCATATGGTTCAAAACCTCAGCGTTGCTGGGGATGGCCATGTGGCGGTGGGATTAGTACGCTATTTTTCCGGATTGGGAATCAGCGATGGATATCGCAAATATGAATACTGGCTCAACGGGCTCACCACTTCAGGTCGGAATTACCAGGAGATTTACAAAGAATGTGTGATCCCTTCGCCCTGTTGGATGGTCAGCCGCCGTGACTTCGAGGCCTGCGGTGGATTCACCTCCGATAGCTATCCGGAGGATTACGACCTCTGCTTTCGTATGTACCGTGAAAATCTCAAGATCCTTCCCGTTCTCCGTTTGCTACACTGGTGGAGGGATTATCCCGATCGCACTTCACGAACCAGCGAATGGTACGCGCAGAACAGCTTTCTCGAACTGAAGATCCGGTACTTTCTCGAACTCGACCGGCAGAATAATCGACCGCTCGTTGTTTGGGGGGCAGGCTGGAAGGGAAAACAGATCGCCCGCCATCTGAAAAACAGAGGACATCGATTTCACTGGCTTTGCGACAACCCCCGAAAGTGGGGTAAACAGATCTACGGATTATCTCTGAAACCACTGGACCAGTTTGATCGACTGGGTCCGGCTCAGAGCATTATAGCCGTCGCTAACCCGGATGCACAGAGACAAATCCGCGCGTTCTTTGGTCAAAGGGGACTGCAACCTCAGCATGATTTTTTCTTCTTTTGCTAATCCGCGGATCGAAATATGCCATTAATGGCTAATTTTACATTCATGCAATGGACTCATCCCAGCATTTTCTGGGCGCTTCTCCTGTTGATAATCCCCCTGCTGATCCACCTGTTTGAATGGCGCAGGTTTCGAAAGTTTTCCTTTACCAATGTCAGGTTACTGCAGGAAGTCGAGGAATCGTCGCGCAAATCGAAGAATCTGAAGAAATGGCTACTGCTTTTCTCCAGGCTACTGGCCTTACTTTTTCTAGTCCTAGCCTTTATTCAGCCATTCTGGAAACGTGAACTTAGTCCGGAAGAATCTGCCCCGGTTTCCATTTATCTGGACAACTCCTATAGCATGCAAGCCCGAAAAGGGGGGTTAAGCCTGCTGGAAGAGGCCGGTCAGGAATTGATGCGCTCACTTCCGGCTCAAACCCGGGTAAACCTGTTGCTAAACGACCGGTATCTGCCGGGAATCAGCCTGTCTCAGTTGCAACCCGTTCTCCTGGACCTCTCTTACTCCAGCGATCAACTTACGGAAGTTGAGGTGGCTGCCTCCCTGAATACGGCCTGGGCCGAGACCGGGTCAGGCGAATGGCTCGTGATCAGTGATTTTCAGAACTGGCCTGCTCCCGAAGCCATGGATTCCCTTTGGAGGCAGAACGATGTACGGGTAAATTTCTGGCCGTTGAGACCTGATGTAGCCTTTAATTCGTACTTGGACACTCTGGAGATTCTCGGGAGTGGTTCGGATCTTAAGGGTTTGAATATCCGGCTTAAATCTGCACCGGGCACACAGGTACCCGTTGAGGTGAGAATAAAGGATGAGCCCTACTCCAATACCCGTGTACGCACAGATAGCGCCGGGAATGGAAGCCTGCTATTGCAGCTGCCCAATGAAAATCTTTATGGCTATGCAGAAGTCTCCGATCATTCCATTACTTACGACAACCGCTTGTATTTCTCGCTGAGGGAGCCTGACAAAATACGAGTGCTGGCTATCTCCAGCGGAGAGGAAGACTTCCTGGGACGCTTGTTTGACTTTCCGGAATTCACCTATGAGGAAACCCGATGGGAGGATTTCAATTACGGTATCATCGGTTCTTTCGACTGGATCGTACTGAATGAATTACGGACTATTCCTCAGAACTTCGTGGATCTGGTCAGGAGATACCGGGATAATGGAGGAGGGATATTACTCATTCCAGCCCCGGGCACCCCGCCCTCAGCGTATAATGCCGTACTATCCAGGACCGGAATGGGACTGGGGGCATGGCGTACCGCCGACGGCAAGGAGGTTTCCCGCATCAATTACGATCATCCAATTTACAGGGATGTTTTTTACCGCAGGAGTTCCCGATTCGAGTTCCCGGACGTAAATGGATACTACGAGTGGACCGGTGGTTCGGCCACTATTCCACTGAGGTTTTCCGATGGCCGACCGTTTTTTGTTACCGCCGATAGGCTCGCCGTATTTACCGCACCATTGAATCGTAAAAACAGTGACTTTCAGTCCTCTCCATTAATCGTCCCTACGATTCAGAACACGATCAGCAGGGAAGGTTTGGAACGACCTTATTTCAGTCTGGGGCAGGCCGTAGACCTCTCCGTTGAAGCGGCACTTTCGGAAGATCAGGTGGTAAGGCTCTCCAGCAGCCAAATGGAATACATACCCTCTCAGAACCGCTATGAAAACTATACGGAAGTCCGCCTCAGAGATATACCTGGAGAAGCTGGCATTCATTTCCTAAAACATGAATCGGATACCCTGAGAGCACTGGCCTTCAACGCCGGAAGAGAGGAAAGCTCCCTTAAGTATGCCGAGATGCAGGGCCTGACCGGGGATCCACAGCTGTTATCCGGTTTGGAGAATTACTTCGAGGAATACCGCGAATACCGAATGGGATTTGCCTATTGGAAATGGTTGATTTACGGAGCTCTGGGGTTCCTGATTGTAGAATGGTTGATTCAAAAACTTATACCGTGAATATCCTGATTAAGTCGGCTACAATAGTAGATCCTGGTGGGCCGTTACACGAGAAAAAACGGGATATATTGATCCGCAATGGCATAATTGAGAAGATTGCAGCTTCAATAAGCCCAGAGAGCAAGCAGATCTCCGAGTTGAACCTCAAAAACCTTCATGTTTCCCGGGGGTGGTTCGATTCCAGCGTTAGCTTTGGGGAGCCGGGATATGAAGACCGTGAGACGCTCTCAGGTGGATTGCGCATGGCAGCCTATTCAGGTTATTGCGACCTGGTACTAAACCCTTCAAATTCGCCTCTGCCGGACACCAGTGGTGATATCCGATTCTTGCTGGACAAGACTTCAGACTCCGCATGCCGGATTCATCCCCTGGGAACCCTGACGAAAGGGGCTGAGGGTATGGTGCTGGCGGAACTCTACGACATGCACAACCACGGTGCCTGCGGCTTTAGCGAGGATCAGAAATATTTGGAAAACAGCCATCTGCTGCAATTGGCACTGGAATACACCCGGTTGTTTAAGGGCTGTGTCGTAACTTTTCCACTCGAAAATCACCTGGCAAGCAGGGGAGTTATTCACGAGGGAAGTGTCTCGGCCAGAATGGGGCTGAAGGGAATTCCGTCCCTGGCCGAAGAACTTGCCGTTATTCGGGATCTCAGGATACAGGAATATACAGGAGGTAAACTCCACCTCGCGCTCATATCCGCTGAAGGTTCTGTGAAGCTGCTGCAAGAAGCAAAAAGAAAAGGAAGGGACATAAGTTCGGCGGTTTCCATCCACCATCTTTATTTTACTGATGAAGATCTGCTGGGATTTGATAACAACCTTAAATTACTTCCTCCCTTGCGCTCAAAAAAGGATCGAAAGGCCCTGCGCGAGGCCGTATTGAACAGGACCATAGACATGGTAACCTCCGATCACAGGCCGCTTACCCTAGAAGAAAAGGAAGTGGAGTTCAACAATAGCTACTACGGTTCGACCGGACTGGAAACGGCATATGCCGTCCTGCAGGAAATATTTGGAAGGGATTCAGCCATCGAATTACTCACCAGAGGAAGAGATCGTTTCGGAATTCAAGACCCGTACATCGCGAAAGGGCAGCCAGCGGCATTAAGCCTCTTCAATCCGGATGCTACGTTTCATCATTTGGTTTCCAATATGTTGGGAAAATCCAAAAACTCACCTTATTTGGGACGAAAGTTCAAAGGAAGACCCTATGGTATCATTTCCAATAATCGGATGATGATCCGTCCGGACCAAACATCCTAAACCGAAATCATTATATAATCCATGTCCAACCTCCCCCAGTTGCCCCTGACATATCTGCATCTTCCCTCCCGATCCGAAGTTGAGCGACGACCGCTCCTTATGCTACACGGCTACGGTAGTAACGAAGAAGACCTTTTCTCATTCGCCGGAGACCTGAATCGCTATTTTGAGGTCTTTTCACTGCGCGCACCCTTGAGCCTGCATCCATTCGGATATGCCTGGTACGAAATCGACTTCGAAGCCCCAAAGGGGAAATGGAGTAATCTCGAGCAGGCGGATGCTTCACTCATTCAATTAAGAAAATTCCTGGATGAGGCGGCACGCGAATTCGGGTTTCCTTTGGAAAATATCAGCCTTCTGGGGTTTAGTCAGGGGTGTATCCTAAGCCTGGCATTGGCATTCCGGTATCCCGATATTTTCTCGAGGGTCGTAGGGCTCAGCGGCTATGTCAATCGTGAACTCCTTCCCGAAAAACCGGATTGGGAGGCCATCAGGCTCCTGCACATTTACAGCTCTCACGGAACCGAAGATCCTGTGATTCCAGTGGACTGGGCCCGGGAAAGCGCGAGTTACCTGGAGTCCCAGAGAGTGCAGGTACGATACGAAGAGTACCCTTCCGGACATGGAGTGGCCCCGGATAACTACCGGTCTTTCCTGAACTGGCTTACCAAAGACCTGAGTCCGGAGAAATTCCCTTAAACAATCCGTATTTCCAGGTTATCGTAGGCCAGAAACACCCCTTGTGGCAAGCTGGCCTGGGTTTCCTCATGGAAACCCATCAGATGGCTGATGTGAGTGAAATAGGTTCGTCGGGCACCTATGGAACGGGACAGTTTAACCGCTTCCTCCAATGAAAGGTGCGAGGGATGGGGGTCTTTTCTCAGCGCACTTAGAACCAAAACATCAAGGTTTTGAAGCTTTTCTATCTCTTTGTTAGTCAAGGTTTTGATGTCGGTCAGATAAGCTAAAGGTCCAAATCGGAATCCCAGTACGGTAATCCGGTGGTGCTGTCCTTCTACGGGTATCACTTCGATGTCATCCACATGAAAGGGGGTTTCAGGAACGATTTCCCGGGTATCTACTTCGGGAGCGCCGGGGTATCGGTTCTCTGATTGATCGAAGATGTAATCGAAACGTCGTTCCAGGCTGGAGAAGACTTTTCGAGTTGCATATACCCTAAGCTTTCCCTGACGAAAGAAAAAGGGTCTCAAGTCATCTATACCATGCGTATGATCCGCGTGTTCGTGAGTTATCAATAGGGCATCCAATCGGGGTATGGGGTTCCTGAGGAGCTGCTGCCGGAAATCCGGTCCACAGTCAATGACAATGAATTTCTGGTTACAGCGGATTAAAGCAGAAGTTCGGAGCCTCCTGTCCCTAGGGTCGTCGCTCAGACAAACCGGATGGTTATTTCCGATCACGGGGATGCCCTGAGAGGTCCCCGTTCCCAAAAAAGTAATCGAAAGATCTGTTATCATTCTGTCCAAATTTAAAATAATTTGACCTCAGGACATTTTAGGTTGTTAAATTTGCCATAGATCTTACCGCCATGAAAGCTGCCATTGCACAGGATTCCAATTTTGAAAATGTACCCTCGGTTCACGCCAAAACACTTAGGATCAATCTGCATCCAAATATATACGGGACCTTTGCCGAGATCGGTGCAGGCATGGAAACCGTTCGCCACTTCTTCCGGGCCGGAGGAGCATCGGGGACCATAGCTAAGGCGATGAGCGCCTACGACAAAGCCTTTTCGGATTCGATCTATGGCACCGAAGAGGACGGGAGGTATGTGACCCAGTCCCGGCTGGAGAAAATGCTGAAGTACGAAATGGAACTAGTCCAGGAACGCATCAGCCGAAAAAACAATCCGGACTACCTCTTTTTTACCTATGCCAATACCGTAGCAACCATTGATTTCGCCAAGCGCTATAAGGGTCACGGCTGGGTAGGAATTCGATATCAACTGGCACCCGACCAAAAGCAGCACAATGAAATTGTTTTGCATGTTCGCTTTAAGCAGAATGAGGCCAGGCTGCAGCAGGAAACACTGGGGATACTCGGGGTAAACCTGATTTACGGAGCATTCTTCAAGTTTGACAAGCCCAAAAAAATACTGAAGTACTTATACGATCATATCGACAAGGACACCCTGGAGATTGATATGATCAATTTCAATGGCCCGCATTTCGAGAAAGTCGACAACCGACTAATGAGCCTGCAACTGATCAAGAACGGCATGACCGACGCGGTGATGTTTGGACCCGATGGAAATAACCTACTGCCCGCTTCCATTCTCTACAAGAAGAACATACTAGCGCTTAGAGGAAGTTTCCGGCCTGTAACCAAGGTCAATATGGACATGTTCCACAATTCATACGAGATGTTTGCCCGGGAACCAACCGTGGACGAGGAAAATGCTGTGGTGATCTTCGAGATTACCCTCGCTAACCTGATGGCTTCGGGTTCTCTGGACGAGCAAGATTTTCTGGACCGGGCCGAATTGCTTTGTTCCCTGGGACACACGGTAATGATATCCAAATTCCAGGAATACTATAAACTGGTGGAATATTTCAACAACTACACCAAAGCGCGCATAGGGCTGACTATGGGCATCAACAACCTGGTTGAGGTCTTTGACGAAAAGTACTACCGACATCTTAGCGGAGGCATACTGGAAGCCTTCGGCAAGCTGTTCTTCAAGGATCTCAAGGTCTATCTCTACCCCATGAGAAACCCGGCTACCGGAGAAATCCTAAGCAGCAACAATGTCAAAGTCCATCCCAGAATGAAGGAACTTTATAAGTTCTTTAAGTACAACGGTAAGGTGGTCGACATCATCGATTACGATCCGAATGTATTGGACATCTTCTCACGTGATGTGCTCAAGAGAATCACCAATGGTGAGGAAGGCTGGGAGGAAATGCTTCCCGAGGGTGTAGCCGAAATCATAAAGAAGAAGAAACTCTTTACCCGGTCGAGCCCCAGGGAAACATTAGAGATGAGGAATACGGAAGGTTAGGCTTCCTCTAGAATCTGAGCGGCGTGATCCTTGGTCTTCACCTTGGTGATCACCCGTTCGGCCTTGCCGTTTTCGCCAAACACGAATGTGGTACGATGAAGGCCGTCGTACTCCTTGCCCATGAATTTCTTAGGGCCCCAAACGCCAAAGGCATCGATTACTTCATGAGACTCATCCGCCAATAAGGGAAAAGGAAACTCGTACTTATCCCGAAAATTCTTCTGTTTCTTGGGGCTGTCCTCGCTTACGCCCAGGAGTTCATAGCCTTTGGACTGGAGCTCGGCATAGTGATCCCTTAGGCTACACGCCTCGGCAGTACAACCCGGGGTGTTCGCCCTGGGATAGAAGAAAACCACCAACTTTTTACCCATGTAATCGTGCACCCGTACGGTGTCCCCATCCTGATTGACGCTGGTTACGTCTGGAAGCAAATCTCCCACCTGAAGTGTAGTCATTGAATTATTGTTTAATAAATTTGAGATAAATTTAGACATTTGGTGAGAAAGCAAGAAAAAGTAAACTTCTGCATGCACACTTTAGAAGAGCTGTATCCGGAAATTCCGATACCACTGGACCATACAGATCCCTACACCCTGCTTATCGCTGTACTCCTTTCTGCCCAAAGCACGGATGTGCGGGTGAATCAGATCACCCCTCTCCTATTCGATCGCGCACGTACACCCTGGGAAATGGTTCGGCTTAGTGTAGAAGAAATTCGAGAAATCATCAAGCCCGTTGGCCTGTCGCCCATGAAATCCAAGGGCATTTATGAGCTCTCCCATATACTGGTTGACAAATACAATGGGGAGGTGCCCGCTGACTGGGAAGCATTGGAATCGCTGCCGGCTGTGGGTCACAAAACGGCCAGTGTAGTCATGGCTCAGGCCTTTGGAATACCGGCCTTTCCGGTGGACACGCACATCCATCGTCTCATGTACCGCTGGGGATTCTCGAATGGAAAGAACGTAGTTCAGACCGAGCGGGACGCCAAACGCCTTTTCCCTAAAGAAAAATGGAACGATCTCCACCTGCAGATGATCTGGTATGGACGCGAATATTCTCCAGCCCGGGGCTGGGACCTGGAGAAGGATATTATTACCCGGACTATTGGCAGGAAGAGCGTACTAAAGGAATATCAAAAAAAAACCGCCTCTGGAAGGCGGTCTTGAATCAGTTTATGTGGCTTTCGAAGGTGAATTCCCCTATCGTCATGTAATTCAGTGACTTAGAATAACTTAACAAGAAGTCAATAGTCTCTTTCTGAACGGTGAATTCCCCACATATGTCCTTTTCAGAGTAAATTTTTTCCATAATCTTATGTTTTCGTCTAAGTAGATAACGACGACTGCATAAGATTATTGCGGGTACCGATCAAATGCCAATTAATTCGTTAAAACGATATTGTGGCGATCGATGATTTTCCTGAGATTGATCAGGGCATACCGCATGCGACCCAAGGCCGTATTGATACTTACTCCGGTATTTTCTGAGATTTCCTTAAAGCTCATATCCTTATAGATACGCATCATTAGGACTTCCTTTTGATCTTCGGGCAGCTCTTCGATCAACTTACCCAGGTCGCTGTCAATCTGGTCCTTGACCAGCTGGTGTTCGACATTCATCTGGTCGTCTTTAATCACCGAAAAGATGTTAAAGTCGTCACTGCCTTCAAACTTAGGCATACGTTTGTTCCTTCGGAAGTGGTCGATAATCAAGTTGTGCGCGATCCGCATAACCCAGGGAAGAAACTTACCTTCTTCGCTGTAAGATCCTTTTTTCAGGGTTTTGATCACCTTGATAAAGGTATCCTGAAAAATGTCTTCCGCTATGTCCTTGTCTAAGACCTTGGAATAAATAAAACTACTGATCTTTTGTTGGTGGCGGTGAATGAGTACTTCCAGCGCCTTTTCGTTCCCTTTGATGTAGTCCTGAATGAGTTGGGAGTCGTCAACATGCAGCTCCATACAAATTACTTTTTGGTTTTGCACAGGGTACAGTTCATGCACCTTGCACACGTGAGTTATTAGTCTAGTAAAAAGTAATTATTCCTGTATAGGCCTATTCAGATAATTAATTACACAACCAAAATTAAAGAAATGGCTATCCGGCCAAAAAACTATGTTGTGATATGAAGCTTTTTTGATGTTAACTTGCGCAATATAGGCATTAACTAAAATTACGCCAGTATCTGAGTTCAATTTTCGATGAATGGCCCGAACGAGTGAGAAAAAATCCAGTAAGAACCTGGTAATTAGAGGAGCAAGCCTTCATAACCTCAAAAATATTGATGTAGAAATACCCAGAAACCAGATGGTGGTCATTACCGGACTTTCCGGTTCGGGTAAGTCTACTCTGGCATTCGATACCATATACGCAGAAGGTCAGAGACGCTACGTGGAAAGCCTTTCCTCCTATGCCCGCCAGTTTTTGGAGAAACTCGACAAGCCTCAGGTCGATTACATTGGAGGCATATCTCCGGCCATAGCGATTGAACAGAAGGTAAACAGTACCAATCCAAGATCAACGGTGGGGACCACTACCGAGATATACGACTATCTGAAGCTGCTGTATGCCCGTATTGGTCGAACCTATTCCCCCATATCGGGTAAGGAAGTCCGAAGGCATACCGTTTCGGATGTGGTTGACCATGTCCGGGGTTTGGAGTTGGGCACTCGCCTGTTGTTGTTGTCCCCCATTCGCATCGAAGTGGAGAAGGACATACATAAAGTCCTGCAGTTATATGCCCAACAAGGTTACGCACGGATACTCGTAAATAATGAGGTACATAGACTTGATCAGCCTCCGGCGGGAATAGGCCACGAATTCGATCTCGTAGTGGACCGGGTGGTCGTAGGAGAAGACGAGGACTTTATCAATCGACTCGGCCAATCCGTGGATACGGCCTTCTTTGAAGGCAAAGGGCATGTGACACTCGCGGATGCCGAGGGCAATACCCTGCAAAGCTTCAGCAATTTCATGGAGATGGATGGAATCACATTTCCGGAGCCCAATGTTCACTTCTTTAGCTTTAACAACCCGTACGGGGCCTGCCCTAAATGTGAGGGCTACGGAGACATGATTGGGATCGATCCCCAATTGGTGGTTCCCAACACCAGTCTATCCATTTACGATTATGCGGTTATGCCGTGGAGAGGCGATAAGATGGGATGGTATCGGGAACAACTCATTAAAGCGGCACCCAAAATGGGGTTTCCCATACACAAACCGTGGTTTGAATTGACTGAACAGCAGCAAGAACTCGTATGGAAGGGAAACGAACACTTTATAGGTATAGAGAAGTTCTTTGAGCAACTCGAAGAAAAAAGCTATAAAGTTCAGAACCGGGTCATGCTTTCCCGCTATCGGGGTAAGACCCGCTGCGACCGCTGTAACGGAACCCGACTCAGAGAGGAATCCAACTACGTCCGTGTTGGTGGTAAGTCCATTACCGAACTTGTCGACCTGCCGGTAGCCGATCTGGGTATTTTTTTCAGGGAACTGGAACTCAGCGAATACGAACAAAAAGTCAGCGAACGACTACTGAATGAAATTAGCAGTCGTATTGATTTCATTTGCCAGGTTGGTCTGGGTTACCTGACGCTCAACCGCAAATCCAACACCTTGTCCGGGGGGGAAAGCCAGCGGATCAATCTGGCTACCTCCTTGGGGAGCAGTCTGGTAGGCTCGATGTACATCCTGGACGAACCGAGCATAGGACTCCATCCCAGGGATAACGAGAATCTGATCCGCGTACTGCATTCCCTTAGAGATCTGGGGAACACCGTAATCGTAGTCGAGCATGACGAGGACATTATGCGTGAAGCAGACCAGATTATCGACCTGGGTCCGGAAGCCGGCAGCCTGGGAGGAAGACTGGTAGCACAGGGTCGTCCGGACTCCCTGGAATCGGAAGAGTCACTCACAGCCTCTTACCTGAATGGCAGTCTTCGGATTTCCACACCCGAATCGTACCGTATACCCCGTTACCATATTGAAATTCAAGGTGCGCGCCAGCATAATCTGAAGAATATAGACCTGAAACTACCTCTGGAATGCCTGACCGTAATTACCGGTGTATCCGGCAGTGGTAAAAGCACCCTGGTAAAGTCCATATTGTATCCTGCCATCTTTCGAACCCTTAATGACTATGGGGAAAAACCCGGAGAATACAATGAACTCGGAGGGGATCTGGACCGTATCTCCGCCGTTGAATTTGTCGACCAGAACCCGATCGGGAGATCCTCCCGGAGTAATCCCGTGACCTACATCAAGGCGTACGATGATATCCGGGCGCTTTACGCTACCCAAAAACTTAGCCGGCTGAGAAATTATACGGCCAAGCATTTCTCATTCAATGTCGACGGGGGACGCTGCGATAAGTGCAAAGGCGAGGGAACGATCACCGTGGAGATGCAATTCATGGCCGACATTCAACTGACGTGCGATTCCTGTCAGGGCAAACGCTTTAAGAAGGAGATTCTGGAGGTTACATTCGGAGGAATCAATATCAGTGAATTACTTGAACTGACCATAGATGAAGCCATTGTATTTTTTGAAACTCATAAGGAGAAACGACTGGTCAATAAACTTCTGCCTTTAAAACAGGTGGGACTCGGCTACGTTTCACTGGGTCAGGCTTCTACTACCCTGTCGGGCGGCGAAGCCCAGCGCATCAAACTAGCTTCCTTCCTGGGTAAGGGAAACCGCTCCGACCATACGCTCTTTATCTTCGACGAGCCCACCACCGGCTTACATATTCACGACATTAAAACACTTCTGGTTGCCTTTCATGCACTTATAGAGAACGGGCACAGTGTCTGGGTAGTCGAACACCACCTAGACCTGATAAAGTCCGCCGATTACCTTATTGATCTGGGGCCGGAAGGAGGAGAAGGCGGTGGTTATCTGGTGGCAGAAGGTACTCCAAAGGAAGTCGCGGCTAACGACGCCTCGTACACGGGGCGTTACCTAAGGAGTAAGCTGTAATCTTCAACCACTTGTTTTTCAGTGTTTTAAATCCTTTATTGGTTTTTTGGCACGCTGTTTGTATCTTTTTAATTGATCACTCACATTGGGTGTGTAAACCAAAAGAAGAGATCATGAGAAAAGGATTATTACTTATCGGAACCATGCTGTTCACGACGGTACTGTTTTCAGTGAACGCGAGAGAAACGAATTATCCCGCCCTGGGGTATTTCAATGCCAATCCTTTCATCTTCCAGGAACAGGGCATCACCTTTGCCGTATATCCCAATGGTGAGTTTGACTTTTATATGGACTCGCAGGTCCAGGTGGGCATAGGAGCCGGAAACGTTGGGATTACCTTCAATTCAGGCTACAATTACAACCCATTCGTTCAATACGACCATTACGGTGCGGTAATCCAGGTAGAGCACGTACCCATATTCTACGATCCCTGGGGACGGGTTGACCAGATTGGAAATGTGAATATCTTTTACAGAAACGGCTGGGTTAACCGAATTGGAGGCCTGACCATATTTTACAATAACGGAGTCTTCAGCCATACAGCAGGATTTATTAATATCTATAACAGGAGGTATGTATTTCGACCCTGGCACCGCTGGTTTGCCCGTCCAGCCATAGGATTCTGTAATGTGTGGACTACGCCGTACAGAAGATGGTACGACCCGGTGAGGTATACCTTTTTCAGGCCATACATAGACAACCGCCGAGTAGTCGTCTACAACATAGGAAACCAGGGTAGATATACCCCGCTGCAAAACCGAAATGCGGTTTACCGCAATGACCGAAGGGTGACCCAGGTCCAATCCAGCAGAAGCGAGCGTTATGCCCGCACGGGTCGCAGGGATTATGCCTTCAACGATAGTGGGAGAAGCAATGCGGTTAACCAGCGGTCAAACACGAATCGATCGGCTCGGGTACTGAGTAATGGCCGCAGCGGTAATTCCAAAATGCAACCCAGCAGGCATACCGGTCGCAACAGCCAGGCAACCCGCACCCAGAGCAACAGCAGGAGGACCGAGTCTTCCCAAAGCAATCGCTCCGGATCACAGTCCCGTGAAAGTGCTGTGAATAGTAGTAGCCGCTCGGGTCAGAACCGACAGGGAAGCGTCAATACGCGAACTGAACGCAATTCAAATAGCGTAGGTACCCGTAACGGTAGCAGCAGGGCAAACCAGTCCGCAACGACTCCGTCCCGTACCAGCAGAGCCACTAGATCCACTCAGGTACAGCGGCCGAAAAGCAGTCGAAGCAGCTCAGTTAAGCGGAGCAGTAAGTCGTCCTCATCCCGTGCAACGAGTGTACGGCAATCCTCGGGGAGGAACAAGTCCTCGAACGCTACTAAAAGCCGTTCGACACGATCCGATAGGAGTTCCTCGACCAGGAGCAGTGGCCGCTCTTCCTCAGGAAGGGGATGATCATTTGAAGTAAAAAATTTAGGTTGGTTAGTTGTTAGAATCCCGCGGTTCATTTGGGCCGTGGGATTTTCTTTTCAGATAGGATCTCAACATGCGGTGTACCTCCGGGGATAGATCAAAACGGTAGTGCAATCCGACAAACGCTGCTCCGAGAAGGAGAGATCGAATACCCATGCGCATCCAGGGCTCAATATTTGCGGGTAAAGGCAAATACATGCCGGCAAGAAGAAAGACGGCTACGAGCAACAGATTGTACAGCGTATGGGCGCTAAAGGGATGGAAGCCGAAGGCCCTTTTGATGAATACTACCTTAACCACATTGTAGGACAACACCGAAATCAGGGTCGCCCATGCACAGCCCAGGGCTCCGTATTGCGGAATCAGAAGAGCATTTAAGCTGACAGTCATCACCGCAAGGCCTACACCCATGACAAGCACGTAGGTGTAATAGCGCGAATAGAAAAGGATGGAATTGGCCGTACCGGACAGGCTGTCCGTCAGTTTTGTGATACCGACCAAGAAAACCACCGGATAGAATCCCCCGAAGCCTTCCGGCAGGTAACCGTACAGATCTCGCAAATTGACGATGATCAGGAAGAAAAGACCTCCGGCCACAGTAAAAAGCGAAAGCGAGCTTCTCCTGTACAGGAGACGGAGTTCCTCTATCTGATTTTGATTGATATGCGTCGCGGTAAGCGGAGCCGAAATATGATACATGGCTCGATAAGGCATGGCCACTACGGTGGCAATGTAAATGGCGACTCCATAATAAGCGACCTCCTGTATGAGCCGATAACTGTTGAGCATGACCTTGTCGATCTCCAGTATGATGATCGATGCCGAGGATCCCAAGAGCATCAGAAGTCCATACTGTATGATCTCCTTGTAGTTCGGAGGCAATCCGGATTTCCAAGAGATCCCCCTTAGCCGAACAGCACCGAGCCACATCAGGCCGGCCCGAAGCAGATACAGCGCTAATAGACAAGGCAGAAAGGACCATTCGTCAATGATGTCAGTATAGACCAGTATCAGTAGTAGGGTGACCCCAAGGCGAACGAATACCTCCTTGAGTGCATTCCCCCAAACCGTTGCGAGTTGTACCTTGGCATAGGCGTAACCCAATTCGAAATACGCCATGGCCAGGCCCATACCAAAGACATACCATATGTAATCGCCCACTATGGGGTTCTTCCCACTCAGGGCCGCAGCCAAAAAATCATAACCCAGTCCTAAAAGGAAACTCCATAATACAGCCATGGCCAGGGGGAAGAGTAGCAGGAATCCAAGAAACTGATCCTTCTGTTCATCCTGATTCAGTTGACTAAAAAACCGAAGCATGGCGTTGTGCATTCCGAAAGAAAGTACAGGCATGAGCAAGGCGCCAAAAGCGAGCACGAAGGTGACCAGTCCAAAGTGTTCAGGCTGAAGGATGTGGGTATACAGGAACAGCACATTGATGGCCCCCAGGGAAAAGCCCGTTACGGTCAGGAACAGGTTACGGGTAGCTTGTTTAATGACCAATCCCATGGAGATAGGCTGAAAGCCGCTGGCTGATCGCCTTGCGACTGAAGGGTTCGACATGGGTCTCTAAAGGCGGAATACAACGGTTATTCCTGAGGTAATCTGACCAGTATGTTCGGAGGGCTTCTATCAGTGGAAGAGACTGACCATAAGTATGGAACACTCCAGCCTTTAGTCGCTCAACCAAACGACCGGCCTCCCAATCCTGCGGGCCTATGGCAATTACCGGCCTGCGACTTTGCAGGTATTCAAATAGCTTACCCGGTATGATTTCCTTTTTATCAGGCAGATCGGATTCGAGCAGTAGCAGGATTTGCGCTCTGGCCAGTATATCAGGAACGTCCTTGTGGTCTGCATAACCCCGGTAATGGACCATGGTATCCGGGCACGCAAGACGAATTTCTTCGAGAACCTCCTGACTCACCGTTCCCCAAAGCTCTAGTTCTACCTTTTCTTCCCTGTCTTTGAGTCCTCTTCTGAACTCTCCAAGTGCCTTCCACAAAAATTCAGGATTCCGTTCCGTCAATAGGGAACCCATGTGCAGTAATCGGAAGACCGGGTCCGGACTCCGGTTTACCGGCGCGAAATCGAAGCCATTGGTAAATACACTTACGGGCCGGTCTGTTATCGTCTCAAATTGTCTTCGAGTAGCCTGGCTGGTAACCAAAATACGATCGGCACTGCGCAAGACTGCCTGCTCCATTTCCTTGTGCCTACGCTGGGAGTACTTCCATAGTGGTAAACGGGAGTGGTAACTAATGCCCGTCCAGGGGTCGCGAAAGTCGGCTACCCAGGTCAAATTCGGCAGGCCCTCCTTAAGTCGCCGACCAATCAAATGGACACTGTGTGGCGGGCCTGTGGTGATCAGGGTGGGGATGTCCTTATCATTCAGCAGTGGCCTCAGCTTGCGAACCACTGCCGACACCCACCCTACTCTAGCATCGGGTATGAAAGCATTCGCCCGTATGCCCAGGAGGATCCGCTCAATGGAACCCGGATTCTTTTCCGCTATGATGCCGGAACTGATCCGCCGGGTTGCCTTGGGGAAAATCATATTACCCAACTGGGCTGGCTCCACTATGGGCACCCTAAGCACAGTAATGCGTGTAGATACCTGTTCATCAAGGCTTCGATCCTCTATAGGGTATGCCGCATGCTTCGGTACCACTGCCGTAATATCCCAACCTTCTTCTGCTAGGTAGCGGGTAAACCCTAACCATCGCTGGACTCCAGGCCCTCCTGCAGGGGGCCAGTAGTAGGCGACCAGGAATAATGTCCTCCCTTCCATGGTTTAAGCCGATTTAAAGCGCTCCTTATCCACGAAGAGTCTGAAAAGGAAGTACAGCAGTATGCCCAGATATGCCAGACTGGTCAGTAGGGTAATCCGACTGCCCGTTCGAATCACAGGCGGATCAAAGCGAAAAACCAGTTCGTGCTGGCCAGCGGGAATCTCTATCCCCCTGAGCGTATAATTTACCCTGTAAATGGGGACCTCCTCGCCATCTATACGGGCTTTCCATCCCCTGGGATACCACATTTCTGAGAATACGGCAAACCCCGCCTCGGGATTCCGACTCCGGTAGACCAGGGAATCCGGAGCATAAGAAGTCAGTTCTATGCCGGCCTCATCGGAAAGGGAAAACTCGCGCATTTCCAATTCCGGATATGCCGGTTTAACGATCACAGCCACCGAATCGCTGCTCAGGCTATCCATACTCATCAGTGCCGCATTGAGATCGGGAACCCCGGCTATACGTTCCGCGAACCAGGCATTTCCATAGGCCTCCGTATTCAGAACGGCTTCCGGCACCCCTTGCTCATTCTGGCTAATCATGTAGCGAACATTGAGCATGTGCATGGGCACCAGATTACCCTTATCGATGTGGAATTCGAAAATATTCTGAATGGTCTGGGGTTTAGCCGCATGGTATCCTCCTATGGATCGGTGGAAATAGCTCGTGCGCGCCCCGTTAATTCCTTCCTGTAGGTTTAATACCCGGTAATATTCCTTATCGGCCTTGATCTGCTGATCAACTTCCATAGCCCGGAATGGTCGTTCCATGCGGGTGGGATTATCGAAGCTGTCCGCATTGACATAACGCTTGCCAACCCCCCAAAGGTCGAATAGCGCCAGCGCGACCCACCCTGTCAACAAAACATAGGGCTTCCAGCCTAGTCTGCGATGCAATATAAAGAACAATCCCGTAGTTACCACAAGCAATATACTTCTCCACAAGTCTCTGCTATAGAGTTCTTTGCGATCCTTTATGAGGTTGTCGACGAATTCTTTACCGTAGTACTGCTGATACAGGGCGTCATTGCCCCCGCTAAATTCCCAGGCCCCCTTAAATAACCATAACAGGAGTAATATGCCCAATGTAATTCCTCCGGCCCGATACAGAGTTATACGACTGCGATCACTACTGGGATTCCTCGAGTATTCGTAGACGCCCAGCACGGCAAGCGCAGTGACGGAAAGTTCTGTGATCACCTGCACGGATGATACTGCCCGAAATTTATTGTAGAGTGGCAGGTAATCGATGAGCAAACGAGTAAACCACTCGACGTGATACCCCCAGGAAAGCACAAGCCCCAGGATCGCGCTAGAGATCAACCACCATTTGTAATTATTCCTTAGCAGGAATGCCCCGAACAAAAAACAGAAAAACACCACGACACCCAGGTATGCGGGTGCGGCAACTATGGGTTGTTCACCCCAGTACAACGGGAGGTTGGCTGCGAAATCCGCTGCCTGGGTTCGATCCACTCCCCTTTCTCTCAGGTATTTGTACGTATGTGACTTGTTTCCGATGTCCTCTGAATTCGATCCCCCGAAGAGGCCGGGTACGATCAGGTTGAGTGATTCCCAGGGACCGTAGCTATATTGGGTAATGTAGTCGAAGTCCAATCCATTGGTTGCTTCCACCGCATCCCCGTCAGGGCTGATGCTGATTTCCGACGGACCCCGAGTACTCCAACGGGTATATTCCGAAGTTGCCATCAGGGAGGTGGCGTTAAGGCCCAGAGCGAAGAAGAGACTGAGCAGCAATACCCCTATCATGGGTATTAATTCACGTGCCTTTCCCAGTCGTACTCTCTCTATGGCCTTAAACAGAACCAGGAGGCCCGTGGCCAGTCCCAGATAATAGGTCATCTGGTAATGGTTGGCCCCCACTTCGAGTGCCAGTGCCAGTGCGGTAAGCAAACCGCCCCAGACCCACTTCTTTCTGAAAACCAGCAGTATGCCGGCCAGGACCAGGGGCATGTAGCCAATGGCATGTGCCTTGGCGTTATGCCCGACCTCCAGTATGATGAGGTAATAGGTGGAAAGGCCAAATAGCAATGCACCTGCTGTCGCCCAGGGAACGCGCACCCGCATGGCCAGCAGAAAAACGTAAAAACTCAGGAAATACAGGAAAAGGTAATCCGCCGGTCGCGGGAGAAAGCGTATAACACGATCGAGCTTCTTTACGTAGTTATGCGGATAATTCGCTCCCAGTTGAAAGGTTGGCATGCCTCCAAAAGCACTGTTGGTCCAGTAGGATTCCTTACCGGTCTCTTCCTTGTAAGTATCTCGTTCTTTGGCCATTCCCCGGTACTGTACGATGTCGGATTGGTAAATGGCTTTACCCTTCAGAACCGGAAAAAAGTAGACCAATGAAACCAGCGCGAGTACCGCCACCACTCCGAAATGCACTAACAGCTGTTTGCCCCTTTCACTCATAATCCCATAGTTCGGAGTAAGCGAAGTTACCAATTTCACCGCTCAGTAAGGAAGGCCTATGGTGGGAAAGGTGGCTGTTTTATACTTTTACATCCAATATGAACGGGGGTCCCACGTTCTTTAATAAAATCCGGTATCTGGCAAGAAGCTTACTTTTTTAGATAGAATCCTTCGAAAATGAAAACTTCCAGAATCTGGGGCTTCTGCCTGCTGCTCAACACCTGCCTGGCCTTTTCTCAGTATACCGATATCATTAACTCGAATCGCCCGGGCCTGACCATAGGGGCATATTCGGTGGGCAGCAATGTATTTCAAATCGAGTCCGGCATACAATACCGAAGACTAAATGGATCGCAACCGGACCGTATGGAAGATCGAATCGGTCTGGATGTAGCCCTGCGCTACGGACTGTTTTTCGAGACCCTGGAACTCATGTATGAGGGCACCTATGTTTCGGACCGCATCAACCTGGACGATGGAACTCAATCACAACTCTCGGATCTGACGCGCAACCGGTTGGGACTGAAATTCCTGATCTTTGATCCCTATCGCAACCCGGAACGAAACAAGCCCAATCTTTACAGCTGGCGAAAAAACAACCTATTTCAGTGGAGGAATCTGATTCCGGCTGTGTCCCTTTACGGGGGTGCAAACTTCAACCTGGGGAATAATCCGTTTTATCCTAATGTTCCGCAGATTACCTACCGGGGCATGATAGCCACCCAGAGCATACTCAGCCCCAGGCTCGTACTCAGTTCCAATGTCGCCTACGATAGAATACAAAGTGAACAGCCCGAGTGGAATGTGCTGATCAGTCTGTCGCATGCCTTGCGAAATCCCACCTGGAGCCTATTTGGGGAATTCCAGTATATTGATAGTGACGTCTTCGACGACCAGCTGATCCGGACAGGGGTTGCTCACCTTTTTCCGCGTGATCTTCAGATCGATCTGGTCTTAAGCAGCAGCCTGAAGGCAGACCCGAGCTGGATACTGGTTACCGCAGGGGTATCATACCGAATCGACCGGCACGAGGACCGGGTAATCCCCTCCCGCCCAACATCAAGAAAGCGGAAAAAGGGTGCCCGAGGACGAAACCGGCGGAATCAATTCTGAGTCGCTACTTGCACAGGCGTATCCCCTGCCCTATTTTAGGTTTATGATTGAGATCAGAGAAGCTCAAAAGCCGGCCGAAATGAAGAAATTCGTCCGGTTTCCATTCCGTCTGTACAGAGAAACCCCTCAGTGGATTCCTCCTCTGATCGTTGAGGAGCTGAACAGCCTGGACCCTTCTAAGAATCCGGTGTTTAAACACGCTCAGGCGTGGTTTTATCTGGCTTTAAAAGGTTCAGAAGTCGTCGGCAGGATCGCCGTGATCGCAAACTGGGCCGAAATCAAGGATCAGAGTATACGTAAGATTCGATTTGGCTGGTTCGATTTTATCGACGATCGCGAGGTATCTTCCCGACTGCTGGACAAGGCCCTGGAAAAAGGTCGCGAACTGGAACTCGACTACGCCGAGGGGCCCATGGGCTTTTCCAACCTGGACAAGGTCGGAATGATGACAGAAGGGTTTGATACCCGGGGCAACATGATCACCTGGTACAACCATGCGTATTACGTCGATCATATGAGGGACCTGGGATATGTCCCCGAAAAAGAATATCTAGAATGGTCCTTTCCCAGGGTAAATGCCGATCCGGCGCTGTTTATGAAAGCCAGCCAGCTGATTAAGAAGCGGTATCAGCTCAGATCGCTCAATTTCACCCGTAACGAGGACATCATGCCCTATGCCGACAAGATGTTCGACCTCTTCAATGTCACCTACTCCAGGCTGTCATCCTTTGTGGCCATCAGCGACGAGCAGAAGGCATACATGAAGAAGAAATACCTGAGTTTTATCAACCCGGAATTCATCAAATTCGTCGTCGATAAGGATGACGAACTCATTGCATTCGCCATTGTAATGCCCAATTTTGCCGATGCCCTTAAGAAGGCCAATGGCCGTTTGTTTCCTTTGGGCTGGTATCATCTTATGCAGGCCAAAAAGCATGTTCAGGAGGTGACCTTTTATCTTATTGGAATACGTGAAGACTATCAGAATAAGGGTGTAACCGCCGTCATCTTCGAAGAATACCACAAAACCTTTACCGAAAAAGGGGTCGTTACCTGCCACCGTACTCCAGAACTGGCCGATAACAAAGCCATACAGGCTATGTGGAAGAACTTCGATCCGAAAGTGGTCAAGAAACGCTGTACCTTCCGAAAGAACTTGTAAAAAAATAAACCCGCAAGATGAAATTCCTGCGGGTTTATTATTAGGGTAAGTGACTTACTCCCCCATTGCTGCCGCAACGGCTGCAGAAAGACGCTTATATGTACCGTTCTGCAGGCGCTCGCGTATAGCGGAGAATGCCTCGAGAGTCTCTTCTATATCCTCCATCGTATGCGTAGCTGTGGGAATCATTCTAAGTAGAATCAACCCTTTAGGTATAACCGGGTAAACCACTATGGAACAGAATATTCCATAATTCTCCCTGAGATCCTTCACCAGGGCCATCGCCTCGGGTATGCTGCCGTTCAGATAAACAGGGGTTACACAGCTCTGAGTGGTCCCCAGGTCGAAGCCTCTCTTTCGGAGACCATCCTGAAGAGCATTGACGTTCTCCCAGAGTTTAGCCTTTAATTCGGGGCGATTCTTAAGCATGTCCAGCCTCTTTAGCCCACCCTTGACATAGATCATGGGAAGCGACTTGGCGAACATCTGCGATCGGAGGTTGTATTTCAGGTAATCGATGATCTCTTTGTCGGCGGCCAGGAAGGCTCCTATGCCTGCCAGAGACTTGGCGAAAGTCGCGAAGTAGACATCGATCTCGTCCTGCACCCCCTGTTCCTCTCCGGCTCCGGCTCCGGTCTTTCCCAGGGTCCCAAAACCGTGGGCATCGTCTACCAGCAGACGGAAGTTGTATTTCTTCTTCAGCTCTACAATTTCCTTGAGCTTTCCTTGTTCACCCCGCATTCCGAATACCCCTTCCGATATCACCAGTATGCCTCCGTTATTCTGTTCGGCGAGTTTGGTGGCGCGTTCGAGGTTTTTCTCCAGGCTCTCAATGTCGTTATGCTTGAAGGTAAATCGTTTGCCGACGTGCAGCCGGACTCCATCAATGATGCAGGCATGACTGTCCACGTCGTAAACTATGATATCATCCTTGCTCACCAGGGCGTCTACCGCAGACATTATCCCCTGATAACCAAAATTCAACAGGTAGGCGGATTCCTTGGATACAAACTGGGCCAACTCTTTTTCCAGCTGCTCGTGAAAGTCCGTATGGCCACTCATCATCCGCGCGCCCATGGGATAGGCGGCACCGTGTTCCAGGGCAGCATCGGCATCGGCCTGTTTGATCTCAGGCAGGTTGGCCAGTCCGAGGTAGTCATTGATGCTCCAGGTTATGACTTCTTTTCCCTGAAACTTCATTCGGTTAGAAATCGGGCCTTCCAGCTTGGGGAAAACAAAATACCCTTCTGCCTGAGAGGCCCATCGCCCAAGGGGCCCCTTGTTCTCAATAATTCTGTCAAATAAATCCCTCATGATAAATACGTCCTTCTCTCTGGTTTAAAGATGGCAAAATAACGGATTGTTGCTTAGCTGACCTCGGCCCGGTCCTTTTTTTTTGCTTTTGCGGGACTTGTATTTTCCTTCAGGAAGCCCTGAGCCCTCATCCAGTCATCTGAATAAATTTTGCTCATATAGCGCGAACCGTGATCAGGAAAAATCACAACGACCTTACTCTTCTCATCGAAAACTCCTTCCTCGCTTAATTGTTTTACCGCCTGCCAGGCCGCCCCAGAAGTGTAACCTACGAACATTCCCTCCGTCTTAGAAATCATGCGGGCTGTCCAGGCACTTTCTTCGTCAGTCACCTTGATGTAGCGATCCACTGCCGAGAAGTCTGTGGCCGCGGGAATCAGATTTTTTCCGAGTCCTTCAATGCGGTAGGGATAAATCTCTCTGGGATCCAATTTTCCGGTTTCGTGGTATTTTTTTATCACGGACCCGTAGGCATCCACTCCCAATATCTGTATGTCGGGATTCTTTTCCTTGAGAAAACGCGCCGTACCCGATATGGTGCCCCCAGTACCGCTGCAGGCAACGAGATGGGTAATCTGTCCTCCCGTTTGTTCCCAGATTTCGGGCCCTGTAGACAGGTAATGGGCATCTATGTTTTTTTCGTTGAAGTACTGGTTTATATAAATAGAGCCCGGAGTTTTCTTGTGTATACGCTTCGCTACCTCATAATAAGACCTGGGATCGTCCGCTGAAACATGGGCCGGGCATACATGTACTTCTGCCCCCATGGATCGTAGGCCGTCAATCTTATCCTGAGAGGATTTCGAACTCACCGCCAGTATGCATCGATAACCCCTGGCTATACTCACCATAGCCAGAGAAAAACCGGTATTCCCAGAGGTAGTTTCGACTATTACGCTGCCCGGTCTGAGAAGCCCCTCTTTCTCGGCTTCATTAATAATGTGAAGGGCAATTCGATCCTTTGCAGAGTGCCCTGGATTAAACCATTCGGCTTTGACAAAAAACTGGCCCCTGAGCTCTTTGCTGATGTGTTGGAGACGGATTAGCGGGGTTTGGCCTACTAATTCGGTTATGGAGTCAAAAGCTTTGATGGTTCCGCGTTCTTCCATAGGGGGTTGGTTGCAGGTTATACCGGGGGCAAATGTAGTGAATTTTAGGCTATTCCAGGATTCCCTCGAGCTCAAGCAGGAAGGCCTGATCCCGAGCAATATCGCGAAGGGCTTCGAAGCGTCCTGAGGAACCGCTGTGACCGGTCTCCATCTGTATATGGAAAAGCAGTTTGCCATTGCCCGTATTTCGCTCCCTAAGCCGGGCTATCCACTTGGCAGGCTCCCAGTACTGTACCTGAGAATCGTGATAACCGGTAGTAACCAGCAGATGGGGATAATCGATTCGCTCTACGTTGTCGTATGGCGAATACGATTTAATGTAATGGTAATATTCCGGATCATTGGGGTTGCCCCACTCGTCGTATTCGCCGGTGGTTAGGGGGATGGTCTCGTCGAGCATGGTAGTCACCACATCCACGAAAGGTACATTGGCCACAATGCCGTGAAACAAATCCGGGGCCATATTCATGACTGCTCCCATGAGCAGCCCACCGGCTGACCCTCCTTTTGCGTAGAGGTGGTCCGGAGTGGTATAGCCCTGCCCGACCAGATGACGAGCACAGGAGATAAAATCGGTGAAGGTGTTTTTCTTCTTGAGCATCTTACCGTCCTCATACCACTGCCTTCCCAGGTACTGACCTCCCCGCACATGGGCTATGGCAAATGCAAAGCCCCTATCGAGCAGACTAAGTCGGTTCGTCGAGAAATAAGGATCCACCGTATACCCATAGGACCCGTATCCGTATAACAGCAAGGGCGCCCCCATTCCCTTCCTGAACTCCTTACGGCTGATGACGGAAATGGGTATTTGCTTCCCGTCTTCGGCTTTGGCCCAGATGCGCTCCGATTGATAATTATTGGGGTCGAAGCCGGGATCGGGTATTTCCTGTTGCTTCAGGAGAATAGGCTTTCGATCCTGCATGTCCCATTCCCATATGCTGCCCGGGGCCGTCATCGTATTAAAGTAGTACCGTACCCGCATGCTGTCGAAATTGGGGTTAATTCCGAATCCGATCACGTAGGTCTCCGAATCTACCGGTAGATAATAGTCGCTGCTCCCATCCCAAGAGAGCACTCGGATGCGACCCAGGCCCTTACTGCGCTCACAAAGGGCGAGATGGTCCGTGAAGATCTCGACATCCTCCAGGAGCACACCAGGGCGATGCGGAATTACCTCTTCCCAGTCCTCGACGGATGTGCGCTCCAGACCCGTCCTCATCAGTTTGAAGTCGGTAGCTCCATCCTTATTGGTCAAGAAGTAGAAATGGCTGCCATAGTGAAAGACATCGTATTCCAGATCCCGAACCCGGGGCGCAATAAGCCTGAATTCGTCCATCTGTCGGTCGGAGCGAATAAAACGGTATTCACTGCTTACCGTACTCTCACTACCTATGATAATGAATTCACGAGATTTGGTCTTATATACGTATGTACGAAAAGTCTCATCATTTTCTTCGTAAACCAGTTCATCCTGATCGGTGGACGTACCCAAAACGTGTCGGTAAATCTGATATGGTCGAAGCGTTTCGGGATTGATACGAGTGTAGAAAACGGTCCTGTGGTCCGATGCCCATACGGCGCGGCCCGTAGTATGTTCCAGTAAATCAGACAGTAACTCACCGGTCTCCAAATCCTTAAATCGTATGGTGTAGATTCGCCTGGAAACCGTATCTACCCCGTATGCCGCCTTACGGTTGTCTGAGCTTATAGCATAGGTTAGGCTGAAGTAGTCATGCCCCTGCGCCATCTCATTGACGTCGAAAAGGACTTCGGCCTCGTCCTGCCCATCCTTCCTTCGCGTGTAGATAGGGTATTCCAGGCCTGCACGCTCCAGGGTCTGATACCAGTAACCGTTTTTAAGAAAGGGAACGGACTCGTCATCCTCCTTGATACGGGAACGGTATTCGGAAAAGAGCTTTTCCTGAAGTTTCTTGGTATGGACCATTTGAGCTTCGTAGTAAGCGTTCTCTGAGTTTAGGTAGTCGATCACCTCAGGAGCGTCCCGATCCCGCATCCAGAAGTATGGATCCTCCCGGTTATCTCCATGAATTTGAAGGGTTTTTGGCCTCTTTAAAGCTTTAGGTGCGGGTATCTCAATCGCCATGCCTTGTTTTATACAGGCAATAATAGCAAACATCTCCGGATCACGAACACTTGATGCCCGTCAAAGAAGAGTTTCCTGCATGTTGCAGGTATCGTATTTTTGCATAAAAACAGTATATGTTTGGAGATATGATGGGTTTGATGAAAAAGGTTCAGCAGGCCCGCGCACGGATGGAGGAAACCAAATCCCAGTTAGACAGTCAGGTGGAATCCGTCAGGGACCCAAACGGAATGATGGAAGTGCGGATCACGGGCAATCGGGTAATAACGCGTATTGAACTTTCCGAGGAAGCAAGAAACCTGGAACGTGAAGAAATACAGGAGCTCATTAAGAATACCGTAAACTCAGCCATTGCCCAGGCCAGTCGCCTTCATGAGGAGACCCTGCAACGCGTTGCCCGTGAAGAGATGCCGTCCATACCGGGCCTGGACCCATTCTTCAGATAAACTCGATCGTTACCCCAGGCCCTGGTGGGCCACGAGAAATTCCAGTACGTACTGGTGCATGACTTCGGTATAATCCATGTGTGTGACCAGCCTCTTGAGACCGCTACCCATGTCGATGAACTGTATTTCTTTGCGAACCGCGCTTTCCATGAAGTCCTCCTGAGGTTTTCCGGATTTAAGACGAAAGATTAGTATGTTGGTCTCAACCGGCGCCACTTCTTCCACTGCAGGATGACGTCTCAGCGCCGAGGCAAGTTCAGAGGCCCGTCTGTGGTCCTCGGCCAGCCGGTCCATCTGGTTGTGAACGGCGTAAAGTCCGGCGGCGGCGAGCAAACCCGATTGTCTCATGCCCCCTCCCAGTATCTTACGGATCCTCATCGCCTCATCATAGCTCATGGGTTTCCGTCCGAGAAGAACCGAACCTACCGGACAACCCAGCCCTTTACTCAAACAGACGCTTAGGGTGTCCAGCTTCGCTCCGTAGTCTGCTGGTTTGGTCCCTGTGGCGACCAGAGCGTTCCAGAGGCGAGCACCGTCCATATGTAAGCCCAGACCGAGTTCGGAACACACCTCCCGGATACGCTCGATTTCCGCAAGCTCGTAACAGGCCCCACCGCCCTTATTGGTCGTATTCTCCAGGCTCACCAGGGCGGTTCTTGGACTGTGGTAGAAATCGGGGGGATTGTACGCCGCAGCTACCTGATCAGCCCTTATTCTGCCGCGATCCCCCTGAAGCAGCCGACAGGAGACCCCGCTGTTAAAGCTCACCCCTCCCCCTTCGTACCAGTATATATGGGAGAGTTCATCGCAAATAACCTGATCCCCGGGACGGGTATGCAGTTTGATCGCCGTTTGGTTCGCCATGGTACCCGATGGAAAAAAGAGCGCCCAGTCCATGCCGAACAGATTCGCCAGATAAGTCTCCAGCTCATTGACCGAGGGGTCCTGTTTGAATACATCGTCTCCCAATGGGGCTGCGGCCATGGCCTCTCGCATTCCTGCTGAAGGAAGGGTAACCGTATCGCTGATGAGATTGACCTTCATTATTAAAGGTTTATGACGTTAGTTTCCTGATTATTAGCAACCTGAAAGGTCTTTTGTTATGGCATATTCATTCGAAGGTCAAATCGAACCATTCGAAGGTCTTTACCCGCAGACGACCCGGTTTTAGGGCCATGAAGGTATAAAATGACCGGCATACCGAAGCATATGGGCTATTTTTGCAGAGTAATTATCATAAAGATGACAGTAAACGAAAGATACAAGGATTTGATGGATCGCCTCGGTGCGTTAAGGAGGTATCTTTGACTTGGATCAGCTAGCCATTGAGGTCCAGAATGCCGAAGAAAAAACAATGGCACCCGGTTTTTGGGATGATGCCGAAAAGGCTCAGGAATTCATGCAATCACTGAACGCCAAGAAACGTTGGATAGATGAATACGAGGAGGCGGAGACACTGATCAGCGACCTGCAGGTGCTTCTTGAATTCGAAAAGGCCGGCGAGGCCACGACCGAAGAACTGAATGAGCAGGTGGAAAAGAGCCTCGAGTTCATTGAAAAAATGGAGTTCCGCAATATGCTCTCAGAGGAAGGAGACGATCTTCCCGGAGTACTGCAGATTACAGCCGGTGCCGGAGGTACGGAAAGTTGTGATTGGGCGGCCATGCTGATGCGCATGTATCGGATGTGGGGTGAGAAGAACGGTTATAAGATACGGGAACTCAATCTACAGGAAGGAGATGTGGCCGGAATCAAAACGGTTACTTTACAATTCGACGGAGACTTCGCCTTCGGTTGGCTGAAGGGAGAAAACGGGGTGCATCGCCTGGTTCGCATATCTCCCTTTGACAGTAACGCCAAACGACATACCTCTTTTGCTTCGGTATATGTCTATCCCCTGGTAAATGATCGCATCGAGATTGAAATCAATCCGGCAGATATCGAAATCACTACGGCGCGTTCCAGCGGGGCCGGAGGGCAGAATGTGAACAAGGTGGAAACCAAGGTACAGCTCGTACACAAGCCTAGCGGAATACAGATATCCTGTTCCGATTCCCGCTCCCAGCACGATAATCGCGCAACGGCCTTGAAAATGCTCAAGTCTCAGTTGTACGAGATTGAACTCCGAAAACGGCAGGAAGCCCGGCAGAAAATTGAATCCGGCAAGATGAAGATCGAATGGGGATCGCAGATCCGAAACTACGTGCTGCATCCCTATAAAATGGTCAAGGATGTGCGTACACAGGAAGAGACCGGAAATGTAGATGCCGTATTGGACGGTGATCTGAATGCGTTCCTGAAATCTTACCTGATGCTGACGGGAGGCATGGAGAAGCAGGAAAGTTAAATGGTTTCGCTATTTTGTTCGAGAAACAAAAGAAGATTCAAAATGGAATTAGACGGAAAATCACGTATCGAAAATGGGATGAAAAATCATCTCCGGAGGATAGTCATACTACTGCTCGTACTGGGAACCCAGACGGTTTCCTCCCAGGTCATGAACCGAAACCGCTTAGGAGCGGGGAGCCCCGGACCTACCGCGCAGTCTCAGAGGCAGGAAGAGCCGAAAACTGCCGAGGAAATGATCGACATCATGATGCCAAAAATCTCGGAATCCCTTCAGTTGAACGATTTTGATGGGGCCGTGATGCGGACCATTTTGTTGAAATACATGAAAAAACGCCTTGAACTCAGGATACTGGATCTACCCGACGAGAGAACGCGTGAATTACTGGGTCAGATACTCAAAGAAGAAGATGCGGAACTCAAGGGCAGTCTGAGCGCTGAAGTATACGAAGGATATAAGAAGATCTCAGAAGAAGGGCTGAACTGGAAAAAAAAGGAGGAAAAAGAAAAGAAGAAGAAAGAACGAAAAAGACGCCGCAATAACAAGTCGGAGGACGATGATTCCGAACGCTGACGGTTCATAACTAAAAAAATAACATGAAAAGAATCTTACTTGCCTTAACCTACATCCTAATCGCCACGGCCCCGCTTATGGCTCAACGAGGCGGGCCAGGTTCGCAATCTGCGGTTACCGTATCGGCCACCGTTATCGATGCCGAATCGGGCAGACCCCTGGAATTTGCCACCATGGTGCTACAGAGTAAACGCAATCCGGAACGGGTTTCGGGAGGACTGACCGACCTGGAGGGTCGGGTCACCGCCCAAGTTCCCCCCGGACCGTACCTGATTCGCTTTGAATACCTTTCCTATAAAACGGTAACCCTGGACGATCAGATGCTCAGCGCGGACACGGATCTTGGGTCAATTTCCATGGAGGCCGATGTTACGCAGCTGGAGGCAGTCGAAGTGGTGGGTGAAAAGACTACCGTGGAACTCCGACTGGACAAGAAGGTTTACAATGTGGGTAAGGACCTCACAGTAAGTGGAGGAACCGTCTCCGACGTGCTGGATAATGTACCTTCGGTGACCGTGGATGTCGAAGGTGCGATCAGCCTGCGCGGTAACGAGAGCGTGCGCATACTGATCAATGGGAAACCCTCATCCATTGCGGGCCTGAGCCCGGAAACCCTACAACAGCTTCCGGCAGATGCCATCGAAAAGGTAGAAGTAATCACCAACCCTTCTGCCCGATATGACGCTCAGGGAACAGCGGGGATACTGAATATCATACTCAAGCAGGAAAAAACTGCAGGTATCAACGGGTCCCTTAACGTTTACGCCGGTGACCCCGAACTCTACGGAGGAGCCTTAAGTCTGAACTTACGCAAGAAGTACTTCAATCTTTTTACCAATACCACATACAGGTACCGGGAGTCACCGGGCAACGGAAGCTCCTTTCAGGAAAACTTCGACGGCAATGGCAATACGGCCAGTTTTCAGGACCAGCAAAGCGATATAATCAGGACCGGGGAGCGGTTTTCCACGAATGTCGGATTCGAACTCCTGCCAGATGACAAAACCAGCATTACGAATTCCTTCGTGTTCCAGCGCGGACCGGGAACGGATTTCACCTTTGTTAACTTCCAGAATTTTGACGCCAGTGGCGACCTGACCCTAGAACGGGATCGAAATACGGTACAGGCCGAACAGGATCGCAGCGTTCAGTATTCTTTCAACGCGCGCCGAAAATTCAATGACGACGGCCACGAATTGACGATCGACTACCAGTACTCGACCGATTTTGAGGAGGAGAATCAGGTAATTGAGGAACAAATCCTCGGGAATCCGGATCCCCTTCCTACCGAAGAGCAAAACAGCATAGAAGAAGAGACCTTTCAACTCCTTCAGGCCGAATACGTTCTACCCTTCGGAAAAGACAATCAATCCCAGTTCGAGGCCGGTTATCGGGGAACCTTCCGCGACCTGGTTTCTGACTTCGTGTTCGGATTTCAGGACGATGTGGGTGCGGTAGAGCCGGATCCCAATTTCAGCAATACACTCGAATACCGAGAATACGTAAACGCCGCTTATACTCAGTTCGGCACCCAGTTCGGTGGTTTCAATTTCCTCACCGGTCTGCGTATGGAAGCTTCGGACATTGGCATCACTTCCCTCAACGAAGGGACAACGGATACTAAAAAATACGTGGACTGGTTCCCATCGGTTTTCCTCGGATACGAATTCTCAGAAACCGAACAGTTGACCTTGAGTTACAGCCGTCGCCTCAGACGCCCCAGGGGATGGTTCCTGAATCCCTTTATTTCCCGGTCGAACAATACCAATTTACGCCGTGGAAATCCGGATCTGGACCCGGCCTACTCCAATGCCTTTGACTTTGGTTACCTCAAGCGCTGGGACAAAGTAACGATCAGCGGTTCGGCCTACTATTTCCGATCCTCAGGCGTGTTTCAATTCATTACCCAGGAGACGGGTGATTTCGTAGTACTTGACGATCCCGCTAATCCCGGAGAAACGGTAGAGGTCCCCGTACAAATCCGGTTTCCCATAAACCTGGCCACAGACTCCAGATTGGGAGGAGAACTGACCGCTACCTATACCCCCTTCCGCAACTGGAGGCTAAACTGGAACCTAAACCTCTTTCAACAGAGCCTGAGAGGAGACTATTCCTTCGAAAATTTCCAGGGCGAAACCGTGACTCAGAATTTCGATGCGGACAACTTTACCTGGTTTACCCGGTTCACCGCCCGATTGCCTCTTCCGGGGAAAATCGAGTTTCAGACCAATGCCTTCTACCAGGGAAGAAGCGTGGACGCCCAAAACGTGACCAAGGGATTATTTTCTATGAATTTGGCCTTCAGTAAGAATTTCTTCGACAACAAGGGCACCCTGTCCCTGAATGTAAGCGATTTGTTCAACTCCCGTAGAAGAATTCGGGAGACCCGCACCGAGAACGTATTCTCCGATAACGAGTTCCAGTGGAGAGTTCGCCAGGTCCGGATGAGCTTCCTGTACCGTTTCAACGATAGCGACCAGAACCGCAGGAGAGGTCGCGACGGAGGTGAAGGACCCGGGGATGATGGCGAATTTGAATTCGAAGGCGGTAAATAACCCTGAACCAGCGAGCAATAAAAAAAGGAACCCGGGCGGGTTCCTTTTTTTATTTATGTTTAGGACCTTAGCGATCCGTATCATCTATTTCTCCTCGATCTTCTTTGTGTTCGATTTCTTTCGCTCCCTCAGGTATTCAAACAGGTTACCTGTCAGCCAGTAAGGTACAACGAAGGTCAACAGGAAAATCATCAGCCAGAATCCTATACCCAGAATGAGCAGGAATGCGATGAAGCCAAGGTATTGATCGAATTCAATCACGTTTTAAAATTTTACCAAAAATAATCAGTTCGCATCCATATAAACAAATCCGACTGCCGAAATACAGGCAGGCAGCCATTAAATTTGTAAAAACCAAAAAATTCGCAACATGACCTATAGAATTGAAAAGGACACCATGGGGGAAGTTCAAGTTCCCCGGGATCGGTACTGGGGAGCTCAGACCGAGCGATCCCGCATGAACTTCAAAATCGGCCCCGAGGCATCCATGCCTAGAGAGATCATTTACGGCTTCGCATACCTGAAAAAGGCTGCGGCCTACGCCAACTGCGACCTGGGTGTCCTGCCCGAAGCGAAGAGAGACCTCATTGCCCAGGTTTGTGACGAGATACTGACGGGACAGCTCGAGGACGAATTTCCCCTGGTCGTCTGGCAGACGGGTTCTGGAACCCAGAGTAATATGAACGTCAACGAAGTAGTGGCTAACCGGGCTCATGTACTGGAAGGTAAAGTCCTGGGCGAAGGTGAACGCACCCTGAGCCCCAACGATGATGTGAACAAATCTCAATCCTCCAACGATACCTTTCCTACGGGCATGCATATTGCTGCCTACACCACCATAGTAAAACACACCCTGCCTTCGGTCAGGGTACTCCGAGATACCCTGCACCGAAAGGCTCAGGAATTCAGAGATGTGGTCAAAATCGGTCGTACGCACCTGATGGATGCCACCCCCTTAACCCTGGGTCAGGAATTCAGCGGCTATGTTTCCCAACTCGATCACGGTATCCGGGCCCTGGAACACACCCTGGATCACCTGAGCGAACTGGCTTTGGGGGGAACCGCAGTAGGAACTGGCCTGAACACTCCAGAAGGATACGATGTAAAGGTGGCCGAATACATCGCCCGCTTCACGGGCCTACCCTTTAAAACAGCTCCCAACAAATTTGAGGCACTGGCAGCTCACGACGCTGTAGTAGAGTCCCATGGGGCACTTAAACAACTGGCGGTTAGTCTCAACAAGATAGCCAATGACATCCGGCTAATGGCTTCAGGGCCACGCTCGGGTATCGGCGAGATTATCATCCCCGCTAACGAGCCCGGCAGCTCCATCATGCCTGGTAAGGTAAATCCAACCCAGTGCGAGGCTCTCACCATGGTTTGTGCACAGGTCATGGGCAATGATGTTGCTGTAAGTGTCGGGGGTACACAGGGGCACTACGAGCTCAATGTCTTTAAGCCCATGATGGCTCGTAACATGTTGGAATCGGCCCGTTTGATTGGTGATGCCTGCCTGAGCTTCGAGAAGAATTGTGCAGTTGGCATAGAACCGAATCACAACGTAATAGAAAAACTGCTCAACAATTCCCTGATGCTGGTTACCGCACTGAACACCAAAATTGGTTACTACAAGGCGGCTGAGATTGCCAATGCCGCCCACGCCAATGGAACCACTCTTAAGGAAGAAGCCGTGCGATTGGGCTATGTAACTGAGGAGGAATACGACCAGTGGGTGAGACCCGAAGATATGGTGGGCAAACGATAAGCCACCGAAAAAAAAGAGGCTGCCGTGGGCAGCCTCTTTCATTTGCAATATAGTGTTCGTGTTTATTTCAGGATAAACTTGGATGTTCCGAGCAGGTTCAGATCGTCGTCATAGACGGTCACCATGTAATTCCCCGACTGAAAATCGGTCTCGGGTTTATTGATGTAGTCGCACACATCCAGGGTATTGTTCTCGTAATAGAAATTCGTTGCCTTGCTGTAGGAGATCGTCGTTCCCTCCTCATTGGTACGTGTAAAACTCTCCCCGAGTACATTGCCCTGTGGATCCAGTACCTCGATGTAGAATTCCCGGTCACCTGCCTGGGCGATGCGGTTATCGGCCACGGTAAAACACACCTTAAACTTGTCCGTAGACCGGGCACGGGAAACCGATACCAACTTACCGTTGTTGCGCTCCTTCACGGCATCTATGTTAAACTTGGCCAGATTCAGAGCCGCTCCACGCTCTACAGCATCTGCAAGCTGTGTATTCTGAACGATCAGCGAATCATTGAATTTCGACTGGAGTTCCAGCTCCATGTAGGTACTGTCCCTCTGCATGGCGAGCAGGTTGTTGGACTGGGTTAGTGAGTCTACTTTCTTGAGCAGCACCTCGCGCTCCTGCTTCAGTCGAGTAACCTGTCGTCGGTACTTGTACAAAGTGGACAGGTCGGCTTTCATCGCCTGCAGGGAGTCGATATACTTGGCGATGTTATCGCGAGCATCCACCAATTCCTCATTGGTAGCCTGACTTTCCAGTATGGCCTTGTCGTACTCCGACTTCAGGCTTTCGAGATCTTCGACGACCAGTTCTTTTTCCTGTTTAAAGGCCTCTTCGTTTTTCTTGTTGGTCTGATACTGGCTGATAGCTACTATCAGTGTAATCAGAAACAGCGCACCCAGTAATCCCGCGATTACCTTAAGGGCGTTATTGTTGTTGGTTGCATTGTCTGCCATGTCTTCTAAGATTTAAAATGATTGATTCTTAGTGTTTACTGGCATATACGGGATGCGAAGGGGCCTTGGATTTCAGACCCGCCCATAAAATTTAAAAAAAACAACAAATACTTGTTTTTCAGTGCGTTAAGATTAAGCCGAAGGAGTGGCTACATCCGCTATAGCGACCCACTGCTGCGACCAATTCCCGAATTTGGGCAAGTTGGGATTGCTGTCGTTCTGACGCTCCTTGTGGTAGTCCGTCCTGGACGCGGGATTGTCCTCATTGCGCCCATGCATGAGGGTATATTGAATAATATTACCCTCTTCGTCCAGGGTCACATCGACCACGATACCGATATGCATGATAGCCGCCTGCCCGGGATTGTAGTTATTGGCGCGGGCGGTAAGCATATCGATGTTCAGATTTGAATACTTGCGGCCAGGCTTGGAGTAAAACATCACCGACCCGGGTTTGATTTCATTGCGAACGGCCATGGGATCTTCGACCAGTTTCAGGTTCCCCTGCTGATAATACCAGTCCGCTAAGGCCCGGCTGCTGCGGGTGGTTTCGTATTCCGGCCAGTTGAATGAGTCCTCGCACTTCGCATCCGTCCAAAGTATCACACTATCCTTCATCTTGTGAAAGATACCGGAACAGTCCTGACCCAATTCGGCCACATAGGCAAACCTTCTGGCCTCGATGTTTTCGGCCGCCCTCATCAGGCGCTGGTGAAAAGAATCTCCCTCCAGGCAGGAAACTCCCGCCCCCAGAGAATCCACTGCCGTTGAATCGGCCGGGGCTACTTCGGTTGAATCCGAAGCTTTTTGATTGAGAAACGGCACCTTGGATGTCACGCTTTTCAGGGAATTTCCGTAATCGGGATAATTCACCCCAAGGAAGTAACCTGCCAAAACGCCAATAATTAGTAATAAGAGTCCTCGTAAAAATACTTTCATAGGTTCGTGTTTAATATTAGATGTAGTTCAACCCAAACAAGATACGAGGAAAGTGCAGCTAGCGTGTTAACAAAAAGTTAACATAGTTGTTTTAGCGTGTGAGCTTTTTGTAACGAATACGAGTCGGAATGACATCGGATCCCAGACGCTTCTTGCGATTTTCCTCATAATCGGAAAAGGACCCTTCGAAGAAATAGACTTGCGAATTCCCCTCAAACGCCAGTATGTGAGTACATATCCGATCCAGGAACCAGCGGTCGTGTGAGATCACCACGGCACAGCCAGCGAAGTTTTCGAGGCCTTCTTCCAGGGCCCTCAGGGTATTTACATCGAGGTCGTTGGTCGGCTCGTCCAGCAATAGGACATTGCCTTCCTCCTTGAGGGTCATGGCCAGATGCAGCCGGTTTCTCTCACCTCCGGAAAGCATGGAAACCTTCTTGTTCTGCTCGCTACCCGAAAAATTAAATCGGCTAAGGTACGCCCTGGAATTGACCTGTCGTCCACCCATCATGATTAACTCCTGCCCGTCGGAGAAATTCTCCCATATGGTCTTATCCGGGTTGATGTTGGAGTGGCTCTGATCGACGTAGGCAATCTTAGCGGTCTCCCCGACTTCAAAGGTTCCGCTGTCCGGAGTTTCCTCTCCCATGATCATGCGGAATATGGTGGTTTTACCGGCTCCATTGGGACCAATGATCCCCACTATACCAGCCTGAGGCAGGGAAAACTCGAGGTTTTCGTACAGGAGCTTATCTCCGAAGGCCTTGGAAATTCCCCGGGCCTCGATAACCTGCGTTCCCAGGCGCGGCCCATTGGGTATATAGATTTCCAGTTTTTCTTCCAGTTGCTTCTGATCCTGATTCAGGAGTTTGTCGTAATTCTTCAGACGTGCCTTTTGTTTGGTTTGCCTTCCCTTGGCGCCCTGACGAACCCATTCCAACTCCCTCTCGAGTGTCTTCTGGCGCTTGCTGGCCTGCTTCTCCTCCATGGCCAGTCGTCTGGATTTCTGATCGAGCCAGCTCGAATAATTGCCTTCCCAGGGTATTCCTTCTCCCCGATCTAGTTCCAGTATCCATCCGGCAACATTATCCAAAAAATACCGGTCGTGAGTGACGGCGATAACCGTTCCCTTGTACTGGTCGAGGTGATGCTCCAGCCAGTGAACCGATTCGGCATCCAGGTGGTTGGTCGGTTCGTCAAGCAAAAGGACATCGGGTTCCTGAAGCAGCAGTCGACAGAGGGCCACCCTTCTTCTTTCCCCGCCGGAAAGCACGTTAATGGGCTTGTCGGGTTCAGGCGTACGCAAGGCATCCATGGCGATTTCGAGACGAGTGTCGAGCTCCCAGGCATTCGAGGCATCGATCTGATCCTGTAGCACGGCCTGTCTGTCCATGAGTTTCTGCATTTTCTCTGCATCCTCATATACCTCGGGCAAACCAAACTGATCATTGATCGAGTTGTATTCGTCCAGCGTGGCTACAATTTCTGCCACCCCCTCACGCACTACCTCGATCACCGTTTTCTCCGGATCCAGTTGGGGCTCCTGCTCCAGGTAGCCCACTGAATAATCCTGAGAGAAAACCACATCCCCCTGATAGTTTTTATCAAGCCCGGCTATGATCTTCAGCAGCGTGGATTTACCAGAACCGTTAAGTCCGAGTATTCCAATTTTCGCACCGTAAAAGAAACTCAGGTAAATATTCTTGAGCACCGGAGTTTGTGCATTTTTGTAAGTCTTGGTGACCCCCGACATGGAGAAGATCACCTTGCGGTCCGTGGACATAGGATGGTGTTGTTTGAGGGTTTATACGCGGCCTTTAAGGGCATTGAATACCCAGGCTATGGCCAGGAAGCCAATGCCTACTGCACTGAAGCCCCAGCCGGCAACCTCCTCGTAACGCCAAATTCCCAGGGCAATTACCCCGATACCAACAATGATCATGATGATAGTCGCGTAAGCCAGTACTGTATTCTTATTCATACCCATATAAGCGTTTCAAGAGGTGGGGCAAATATCGGAAAATCGCTTCAATTGCGCCCTACTGCTGTTGATTTGGCAGTATCTTTAGCGCATCAACAACGATTTTATGGATCTTACCTTCAACAAGAACGAGGACCACAATAAACTGATGCTCTCGGATCTGAAGCGCATCACCCGCGAAATTCACAAAGGTGGTGGAGCCAAGCGACTGGAGAAACTAAAGGCACAAGGTAAGATGACCGCCAGGGAGCGCATAGATTACCTGCTCGACAAACCAACGGAGGCCATAGAGATTGGGGCTTTGGCCGGTTTTGAGATGTACGAGGAACACGGCGGATGTCCTAGTGGTGGTGTGGTGGTCAAGATCGGACGTATTTCCGGCAGACTCTGTGTGGTGGTTGCCAATGATGCCTCGGTTAAGGCTGGGGCATGGTTTCCGATTACCGGGAAAAAGAATCTGAGGGCACAGGAAATTGCCATGGAAAACCGGCTCCCCATCATCTACCTGGTCGACAGCGCCGGGGTATACCTGCCCATGCAGGACGAGATTTTCCCTGATAAGGAGCATTTCGGGCGTATCTTCAGAAACAACGCGCGCATGAGCAGCATGGGCATCGTCCAGATTGCCGCAGTCATGGGGAGTTGTGTGGCCGGAGGAGCCTACCTTCCCATCATGAGTGACGAAGCGCTGATTGTGGATAAAACCGGCAGTATTTTCCTGGCAGGGAGTTATCTGGTGAAAGCGGCCATCGGAGAGGAAGTGGATAATGAGACGCTCGGGGGTGCCACTACACACTCTGAGATCAGTGGAGTAACAGATTACAAGGCTAAGGACGACCCCGATGCCCTGGATACGATAAAAAAACTGGTTTCTAACATAGGAACCCCGGATTCCGCAGGCTACTCACGGGAAAAATCAAAAAAGCCCGCAAAGGATCCATCGGATATTTACGGCATACTCCCGGGCTCCCGCTCCGAGCCTTACGATATGCTGGAAATCATTCACAGACTGGTTGACGATTCGGAGTTTACAGAATACAAGAAGGGGTATGGAAAGAGCCTGCTAACGGGTTACGCCCGTATCGATGGCTGGTCGGTGGGAATCGTTGCCAACCAGCGCAAGGTCGTCAAAAACGCAAAGGGAGAAATGCAGTTTGGCGGGGTGATTTATGGAGATGCCGCGGACAAGGCCACCCGGTTCGTTGCCAATTGCAACCAGAAAAAGGTACCCCTGATATTCTTGCAGGATGTAACCGGCTTCATGGTGGGTAGCAAGAGTGAACATTCCGGTATTATCAAGGATGGAGCTAAGATGGTCAATGCTGTGGGGAACTCCGTGGTACCCAAGTTTACCGTGATCATAGGAAACAGTTATGGTGCCGGTAACTACGCCATGTGCGGCAAGGCCTATGATCCAAGACTCATCGTCGCCTGGCCGAGTGCCGAACTGGCCGTTATGAGCGGAAACTCGGCTGCCAAAGTACTCATGCAGATCGAAAAATCGGCCCTGGAGAAGAAGGGTAAAAAATTAAAATCCGAGGACGAAAAGGAGCTATTCAATCGCATCAAGGAGCGGTATGATCGACAGGTTTCGCCCTACTACGCCGCAGCCCGCTTGTGGACTGATGCGATTATCGACCCCCTGGAAACCCGTAAATGGATTTCGACAGGCATAGAATCCGCCAACCACGCCCCCATCGAACAGCCCTACAATCCGGGAGTACTTCAGGTCTAGCTATGGGGGCCTCTAACTAGCCCGGATGCTCCGCTAATTGTTGAATGAGCTTCCGGCGATCGGGCTTATTACCCGGGGTCCTGGGAATTTCGGTGACAAACACCAAGTCGCGGGGCCTTTCGTGCTTCGAGAATACTACATCGTTCAAACGGAGTACGACCTCATCGCGTTTCTTCTCATCTCCCTCCAATACCAGCACCGCTTCCTGTCCCAGTTCGGGATGGGGACGAGGTACCAATAGCATCGGAAGGTCAATAATACCGGACAGCTGTTTTTCTATTCCTTCAGGATGAATCTTTATGCCGCCCGAATTAATCACGAAATCCTGTCTTCCCTTCCATATGAAGCGATCCGAACCCATCAGATCGACTACGTCCGTTGTCTGCAGTGCTCTCAGCCCCAGCTCAGGGGCATGAATGGTCAGGCAGTCCTGTTCATTCCTGGAGAAGCGGATTCCCGGCAAGGCCTGAAAAGTAGGTTCAGAGAAGGGAAAGATCTGTCTCAGTGCGACATGACTCATGGTTTCCGTTGCCCCGTAACCTTCGTAGACCACGGTATCCATTTCCTCCCATTGCTGCTTATGCTGAGATCCGACGGGAGCACCTCCGAGAAGCACCTGTCGGCATCTGCGAACGAGCTCGGGATTGAGATGGGCCATATGAGGCGTCAGGGAGACAAAATCCCAACGGGTATCTTCAGGCAGTAAAAAACGAGTGGACGGTTCCAGGAAATCCAGATGCATCCCACTGATAAAGGCACGCAGCAGTAGCATTTTTCCTCCGATATACCGGGCCGGAAGGACGAATAGTCCTCGAGTTCCCGGTCCGAATTGAAAGAAGGAAGCCGATTTACGTGCCGATGCCAGCATGTGCATCTTATTCAACCTTAAGGCCTTTGGAGAGCCTGTGCTGCCTGAACTATGGACCTCGATAAAATGCTGGGGATCGCACCATTCCAGGAGAAATCTCACGGCGTCAACTTGTCTGGAAAGGCGCTCGAGCTCCTGGCAATAGTCCGGATCTTCGGACAAACGCTTGAGATCGAGACGAAGGCCTGACCAACGAAACTCCCGTGAAATGTAATCAGTGTATTTCACCCCGGCTCCAGGTCTCAAATTCCTCCTTACTCGCAACCCGGCCCAGCAACTTCGATCGCATGTTTTCCCAACCGTACTTGCGCCTCATGATCAGGATAAGCAAGGGATATACTACAAGTAAGGGCACTAAAATATCCAGGCCGATGCGGGGCTCCGCCGTGCTCTTCCAAACCGAGTGCGTCTGAAAAGCCGTCCAGTCCGCAGTGAGAAGCAGGGCCCCAACGATATTATTGGCAGCGTGAAAGCCCAGAGCGAGCTCTAAGCCATCGTCAAGTAGGGTTATAATCCCAAGGAAGAGGCCGGTACCCACGTAGAAAAACATAATGCCCATTCCCAGCTTCCCAACTTCGGGATTGGCGATATGCATGAAGCCGAAGAGCAGCGAAGTCAGTAACAGGGCCAATGGCCGAGATCTGCTGATGAGGCCAATTCCCTGCATCATGTGTCCTCGGAACATATACTCTTCAAAACTCGTCTGAAGGGGAACCAGTGCTATGGCAATCAGGGCGAGCCAAAGAAATTTATCCGCCTGGAAATTCCATTGGTAGTCCTCTGGAGCCAGGTAAACGGGAATAATAATCAAAGCCGCGGATATGGACCCCCAAAGCAGGAAAGAGAAACCGATACGACCCCAGTCCACTTGCTTCCTGGCCGTGGTTAGACTTTGTATGGACTGCGGGTGTACTACCGCTGTCCAGAACCAGAGTCCGAATAACATTACCGCCAGGGGGATCAGGTTAGCGGCAAACACCACATTGGAGCCGAAGCGATCGATCATGGCCTTGAGGAGTTCATCCACATCCTGAGGTGAATTCTGTAATTCCACCAAATTCCAGGCAAAAAGGGCAATGAGCCCGACAGGTAACACCAGGAATTTCCAATAGCCCAGGTTGCCCCGATAACCTTGTTCTATGTACATAATTCGCTAAAATACGCCATATCCCAGTCGCTGTCCAAACTGATGCGCAGGGTTCCCTCCCCCACCTTCAAGGGAGAGGCGAAGTTATTGGTAAAGAGACCACCAGTTCCCAAACCCTGCGGCATTTGGGGGTTGAGGGTATAGGTCCATTGTGCAATGGCGTTGAGTCCGATATTGCTCTCCAGCGCACTGGTGATCCAATAGCCCATACCCACTTCTTGAGCTGCGGAAATCCATTCCTCACTGCCCGAAAGTCCACCAGCGAGGCTGGGCTTAAGAATGATATATTGGGGGTTGATGTGAGTCAGCATTTCCCGCTTGACCTCGGGATCGTTCAGTCCGATCAACTCCTCGTCCAGAGCTATGGGCACGGGACTCCACTCGCAGAGTTCAGCCATATCGTCCCATTGACCGGCACGAATGGGTTGTTCTATGGAATGTATGTTCAGATCGAACAGGGCCTCTAATACCCTTCGCGCAGTCTGGGGGTCGTAGGCTCCGTTGGCATCTACTCTCAGGCTGATTTCTTCGGATGAGAATTCACGGCGTATTTCCTTCAAAATCGCAAGTTCCGTATTGAAATCCAGGGCCCCGATCTTAAGTTTGATGCAGTCGAATCCCTCCTCGAGTTTTTCCCTTACCTGCTTCCTCATAAAGGCCTCGTCTCCCATCCACACCAATCCGTTTATGGGTATAGGCGCCTCGCTGCGGGTAAAAGGTCCCGGAAACAGCTCGAAAGGGTCATTTGAAACCAATGAAGCTCTGGCCTGCTCCAGGCCGAATCGGATGGAGGGCCATTCCCTGAGGAAGGAATCTTCCGGAAATTCACCCTGAGAAATTTGATCGCAAACGCCGGTAAGTACGGACTCGTATTCAGGCCTGTCATCGCAGCTCAGGCCACGGAACATATTGCATTCTCCTATGCCCAAAGCACCGGCATCCCGAAGCAGTAATACCCAGGTTTCCTTGTGGGTGAGCACGCCACGCGAAGTGCCGGACGGCCTTTTAAATTCCAACTTGTACGGGTAAAAACAGGCATGCATGAGCCTAAAATGTAAACCAGAATCGAACGCCTGTTCGGGATCGGTCTGTGTTGAGCTGGGACTGAAGCTGATTAACCAGGCGATTGATTAATCGAATTCCCATGGAGCTACGGCTTTTGTGCTCACTATCATCGGGCAAGCCGACGCCGTTGTCACTGTATTCGAAGTACCCTTGGGCATTCTTACGGGTTACCTGAATCTGTATGCTGGGGTTTTCCATGGGGTGAGGGAAGGCGTGCTTGAAGGAGTTGGAAACCAGTTCGTTCAGGATCAGGCCTATCGGTATGGCCTGGTCGATATCCAATTCGGTCCCCCTGGCATCGATACGTACCTCAATTTCACCATCCGCCCTCTTGTAGACCTGTTGTATGCTTTTAACCAGGCTTTCTATGTATTCCTGCATACCAACAGAAGACAGATTGTCGTTCTGATACAGCTTCTGGTGTATCAGGGCCATGGCCTTCACCCTGCTCTTACCCTCTTCCAGGGCAACTACAGCCGCCTGGTCGCGGGTATTCTTAGTCTGTAGGCTGAGCAAACTGGAAACCATCTGCAGGTTATTGCGCACCCGATGATGAATTTCTTTAAGCAGGGACTCCTTTTCCTTAAGCGATTTCTCTATGTACTTTTTCTGCTCCAGTATCACCTCGGAATTGCGTACGCTCTTTACATAGGCGAAAACCAAAGCGACAAATCCCATCAATACAAGAACAAGGCTAAGGGTCAGACCCAGTATCCGGTCTTGTTCCAGTTTCATGCGATCGAAACTCTCCTGGGGGTCCAGTGCCAGTTGGGTACTATCCGACTCCGAGACATCCCTGTCCAGTACCCTCAGGCTTTGGTTGTTGATCAGCTTTTGCTTGGCTTCCCTAATCTGATTGCCCAGTTCGAAGGCACGAGCAGCGTAACGGTTGGAAAGACGGTAGTTCCCCTGTTGATAATAGTACTCCGAGAGGAGTTCACTATTGCGTTGTTGCTGGATCAGGCTGCCCTGCCCGTCAACACTGCGCAGGTATCTGCCCATTTGACGGAAATAGCGTTTGTCCTGCAGGTAATTGACCAGTACATGAACCAACTCCACCCGCTGACGCTCCAGCTCAGGATCAGCGGCCATACTGAGTTTCCTGAGTGCGCTTCGGAGGAGTTCGGCACCCTCATCGGATTGGTCCCCGAGTATCCTAAGCCAGCCGGTGTATGCCGTATTGAGCGTTTCCAGTAATTGTACCTGATTCTGCTGTTCCAGACTTCGTTCCTCCTTCCCTTTCAGATAAGCCGTCAAAAGGCCTTCAGCTTTCTTCAGGTTATCCTGTGCATCCTCCAGATTCCTTTGCAGTTTGATGCGATACCAGCCCAGCTTGTTGTAATAGAAAACACGATCCAAAGTATCTCCCTTTATTCTGGGCACATAGCTATTCACAAACGCATGGCGTGCGGCCGAAAAGTCCCCGGCTTCTTCATAGATTTCATAGGCCTCTGCACGCGTTGCGTACCCTTTGGACCGCTGTAATTGGAGAATCTCAATCAGTTCATCTATGCGTCCTATGGAACGGTAACCTTCGTATAAGGTCGCCAGAACGGCCTTTTCTACCGAACTCTGGATTTTGTATTCGCTGCGTATCTTCTCCCCTATTCGGAGGGACTCAAACGGCTCTCCTTTATCCAGCAGTATGCGTGCCAGAACCGAACCGTAGTAAAGGCTGCCCAGGGTGTCGCCAACGGCCTGTGCTTGCTGATATTCCTCGGACACAACCCGTTTCCAGTCTCCCTCGAAACTTCTGCCGTAACCCGATAAACGATCGAAGAAATACTCGAATCTCCCTTGAGCACTGGCTATACGCTGAAATTCATCAAGGGATTTCTGTCCCGTCGACCGGGACGACTGCGCAGCGCTGGGCCATACACACAGTGTACCTAATAATAATAAAATGAAATATTTAGAGCTGAATTTCATGCCAGACGACAGTTCCTATCAAAAATAAATATTGAGGTAGAGAAAGTTGAACAATTGTTGTAAAGAAATTAACAACTGTGGTCAGGTGAACACTAATTACCTGTGTAGGCCAATGGGGTGGGTACGAGCGGTATCCGAGCAGGCAGGCCATGATGCCTGAAAACCAGTCATAAAAAAAAGACCCTAACAAAAATTATGTCAGGGCCCTTTCTACGAGAACACTATATGAAAATGAAAAAATTACGCTAACAAATCTGAATCATTTACACAGCCAAATTACCGAGGGCATAGGCCGGCGCAAAAGAATTGTTGAGAATGGAAGGCCGGATGTTGGGAAAGTGTCGAATTCTGATGGGAAAGCCCAAAGGGCAAAAAAAAACTGCCTGCCGATAAGGCAAGCAGTTCTATATCTGCTGAAGTTCCTGACTCAGGAGTTCATACTGGAAAGTATAAATTCCTTGAAGTCCTTTGAAATAGGAATCTGAGTTCCGTTGATTACTATATCCCGTGCATTGACTGCATTGATGTGATCCACATTGACGATGTACGACTTGTGGGCTCTGAAAAACTTGTCCGGAGGTAATTTCTCGAGATAGTCCTTCAAAGGAGAGCGAACCAGGAACTTTTTATCCACGGTATTGAGTTCCAGATACACATTGTCGGCTTTGATGAACTGTATATCCTTGAAAGGCACACGATAATACAGGTGCTGCTTTTTCACAAAGATGGAATCCCTGAGTATGGACCCGGTGGACACTCCTCCTCCACTGGCCGGTCCTCCGCTTTGACTGGCATCGTTTACCGGTTTCTGTTTGCCAAAATTGTTGAGCGAAACTTCGATCGAAGTGTAGAGATCCTGTTGTTCGAATGGCTTAACGATATAGGCATCCGGTTTCACAGCCTTTGCGGCATCCACTGTGGCCTTATCCGCGTTGGAGGTAATGAAAATGAAGGGGATGTGGTAATTTTCGCGTATGTGCCGGCCCAGGTCGATTCCGCTTTTATCCGATGCGAGTATAATGTCGATTAGTACCAGATCGACCTGCTTGGTCTTCAGTACCTCAACGGCTTGCTCGTATACGATCACATTATCGACGATCTCATAACCAATGTCCTCCAACATGTTCTGCATATCGTCGGCTATGATCACATTATCCTCTACGATGAGTATTTTGATGGGATATTCCAATCGAATTTATTTAACTCCGGATAAAATTAATAAAAAGCTAACTCTAAAATTAGCAACGTTAATGAAATGAAAAAAGTACTAAGGGCAACCTTTTTGAGTTCAGGATCCAGATTTCGTACATTATTTACCCGGAACACCCGTATTAAATGTACGAAAATAATGACATAAGGCCATAATAGCCAATACGTTACTCCAGATTGATTGGTAAGCAACAAATAAACCAACCAGGCGCACAGACTCAGCGCTAAGAGGGCCAAATGATAGTACCGGGCAGGACCACTTCCCATTTTCACCACCAGCGTTCGCTTACCTTGAAGGGCATCATTTTCCGCATCCCGCATATTGTTCAGGTTTAGGACCGCAGTACTGAGGAGCCCTATAGCCGAGGCGGGTAACAGGGAATATAAGTCGAGCCTCATAGATACGACAAATTGTGTGCCCAGGACTGCTAATAATCCAAAGAACACAAATACGGCCAAATCGCCGCCTCCGTAATACCCATAGGGATTTTTACCCAGGGTATAATACTTGCCCGCCCAAATTGAAAGACCTCCCATGCCAAGGAAAAGAATAATCAGCGGCCAGTTAGAAGGGCCAAAGGCGTGAATCAATAGAACCACCACAAGGACCATACTCAACAGCGATAATCCCTGTATGGCCCTGTTGAGTTCCCGGGCAGTAAGCAGGCCCGATTGAAGGGCCCGTGCCGGACCTACTCTCTTATCGTTGTCGGTACCCCTTAGCCCATCGCCCAGGTCATTGGCCAGGTTGGAAATAATCTGAAACAACAGGGTGATAACAAGGCAGAGGACAAAAGCTAACTCATTAAAGGATCCCTCCTGTAAAGCCAAAGCTCCACCAGTGATAATTCCGGAAATCGATAAAGGCAAGGTTCTGGGCCTTCCTGCTATGATCCAGGCCCTCGGTCGGGTATTCGTCAATCGGGTTGTTCTATTTTAATGCGCTTCCCGTTCCTGTAAGAGGCTACAAAAGAATCTGAAAAATTCAGTTCAACCAGTTTTCTACGAAGCTCCTGAGCCTCCTCTAGAGTCTCAAAAACCCCTATAGAATACGCGTAATACTCATTGTTTTTAACCAGCAGGGTGTTATTCAGGCTTTTCGAGGAGAGTACGGCATCCCGGTCAACCAAGGACTTAACCTGTACGCTGTACACCGTCCGATCCTCAAGGAACTTCCGGGCCAGATAAAACTCCCGGACAAAATTGAGTTTTTCGTTCTCCTCCCTGAGTACGTTGATCTGCGCCCGGGCTATTTGCAAGCTGTCGTTACTGGCAACCAGGTTCCGGTCGTACATTTTACTCGATGCATTGGCCCCGGAGAAGAAGGCCCAAATACCCAGAGCCCCAATAATGAGTATAGCCAATAATCCGATAAGCACATACTGTTGGATTCTGAATTTTTTCAGGTCCCTGTTCTTGTACTTGATCTGGTCGAGTAGGCGCTCATTGATCAGCTGCGCCTTTTCTATGTCCTTATGCAGATCCAGTAAATCGGTCTCTTCTATAAAAGGCATGTCTCAAGTAATTAATGTTCATTCATGCGGACTTTCAAAATTAGTCCTTTTGTTCACAAGTGCAACAAAACTATGGCCATACCTCAGATAAATTCGAATTATTTCGGTATTACATCGAATTTATTTGGTTTTTTCAAAAACTCATAAAATCACTTATGCTTAAGTGCTTAGTTCAGCAAACCCAATCCTAGGCGGGCAACTCGTCGGTGAGTAAGCGTATACCGTCCGGTTCCAATTCGATGCAACGGTTCTTGTAGAGCCATCCAACCGCTTTCTTAAAGGACTTTTTACTGATCCCCAGTAACTCCTGAATCTGAGCGGGGTCACTCTTGTCGTGCAAGCCCAAAAATCCGTCGTGGCGCAAAAGAGCCTCGAAAACATCACGGACAACGTCTTCTACATGGCCGTAGCCCTGTTTCCTGAGATCCAGGTCGAGCTTCCCGTCTTCCCGAATTTTCGTAACGTAACCCAGAACGGGTCGATCTGAGGGTATATCCCGGTAAATGCGATCGAAATAAATGAGTCCCAGATATTGCTGATCAACCACCGCTTCCCAGCCCAACTCAGACTTGCGGCCCGGCAGGATTTCCACTTCCCGATTCAGGAGTTCGACATCCTCGGCCGGTTTTGTATGCCTGTGGTATCTCATGGTCGCTGCCAGTCGAAAGCTCTGTTCATCCATATAGCAATAAAACAGGTACTTGCTACCCGGCATGGGATTTCCAATCTGTTCCCGGTACGGCACAAACAAGTGTTTCTCGAGCCCCCAATCCACAAATAATCCGAAATCATGAGTTTCCATGACTTCTAGGTGGGCAAATCCATCGCGAATGATGCCGGGTTTCAGAGTAGTGGCTACCGGTCGCTCCTTCCCATCCAGGTAGCAGAACACTTCCAGGTCCGATCCGACAGGGAAGTCCTGCGGCACGTATTTGGAAGGCAGCAGTATTTCCGTTCCCTCCCCGTCCCCCAGGAAGGCACCATGAGGGGTGTGTCTCAGACATTTGAGGGTATTGTAGCTCCCTAGTTCTATCATTTGTCCTGACCTGGGTAGTGAACCTCAGGATTAATCGTAGATGGACTCTTTGCCGAAATGACGTGCAAGCATGTAGTACACTACGGCGCGGTGCTTATTCTTTTCGGACCTCCCATACTTTTCTATGACCGCCCCGATGGCATCCATGAGTTCAGGACTGTCCTTCAAACCGAGTTTTTTAACCAGAAAATTATCCTTTACCGTATTCAATTCCTTTTCATCGGAACCACTTACCCGGGAGGCATCCGAATTGTAAATGGCAGGGCCGAGTCCTAAGGCAACCTTGTTCAGAAAGTCCATGTCTGGTGTCTGCCCGAATTTATCCTTAATGTCGGCAGCATATTTGGAGATCAACTCGTCTTTCTTACTCATGGTTTCAGTTGTTTTGTAAGTGAATTAGGTCAGGCTAAATTAGGTATTTGAAGTAGTCAAGCAAAATCCGATCATTGGATTCTCTAGGGGTGAAAACTTCCAATATCACCGGCTTCTGCTGATCTGAAAAGAAATCTTTCAACGCATCTTCCCATTCGGCTGGTTGCTCAACGCATTGATAATTCCATCCGTACATGGTACAAAGTTGTGAAGCCGTCAGATTATGCACAGTTTCGAAATAGGCTTCGTATTGCTCCTTTTCGACCTGGTGAGGAAGAATTCGAAAGATCCCTCCGCCCTTGTTATTGATCAGCAAGATCCTGAAATCCTTAGGCGTATACGAATTCCAAAGGGCATTGCTGTCGTAGAAAAAACTCAGATCCCCGGTAATCAGCAGGGTCGGACTGGGGTCATGAATGGCACTGCCGATGGCCGATGAGGTAGATCCCTCTATGCCGCTGGTTCCCCGGTTACAAAATACCCGGTAGCGATCGTTCAAATCAAATAGCTGTGCATAGCGGACGGTGGCGCTATTGGCCAGGTGTAGTTGATACCCCGGGGGAATTCGGTCGAATATCCTGGAAAACACCCAATAATCGCTATAAGGGGCGGACCGGATGTATTCTTCCCTGCGACGGATGACATGACGTCGGCGATGCTGCCAATAATCGACATACGAACGGGCAGTAGCTTTGTCCTTATCAGATGCTATCGTTCTCATGGTTTTCAATACGTCCAACGGGTCCGTTTCCAGACGCCCCTTCAGACAGAAGAAGGTATCGTTGGCCCGTTCGGTTCCCACGTGCCAGTGGGATTCGGGCGGAAAATTTCTCAGAAACGACTTAATTTTCTTCGATACGACCAGTCCTCCCAGGGTTATAAGCAAGTCGGGCCTGAGTTTCCTGAATTCTTCCTCAGGCTCATCTAGCTTTTCAATGGGTGCAATAATGCTGTCTATACTGTTGAAGAAAGCCGGATGCTGCATATTGGAGGTGGTCTCCGTAAAAATCAGCAATTCATCGGCCGAACCCAGGAATTCGGCCAGGGCAACAAGCCGATCGTCAGGCGACTGCACGCCCACTAGTATCATGATTTTCTCCGCTCTGGCCCAGTCGTCCGCAAGACCTTGTTTACGAACTGTCAAACCCTCCGGAACCTGCCGCTCAGGCCTTAGCGGTGCGTCGAAAAGCTGTCGTTCTTCCTGGACCGTAATCCCATAAAGAGGCTCTTCGAAAGGGGTATTCAGATGAACGGGTAGTGAGGATTCCACCGCGATCTGCAGGGCACGACTTACCTCCTCAAGATTGGCCTGATTCACCTCGGCCTGGGATCGATCCAGATAATCAGGAGCGAATTTCCGGATTTCTTCCCGGGCATGATTTGTATCTTGTTGCAGCAACGCCTCATATCCGATGTGAGGCGAGAATACCCCCGACTGCCGGATCGTCTGACCGTCGCCACGGTCAATCTTATAGAATGGCCGGTCTGCGGACAATACCACCAGGGGAATTTCACTGTAATAGGCCTCCACCACCGCCGGATAGTAATTCAGAAGTGCGCTGCCCGAGGTGCAGACCAGAGCTACGGGCTGTTTTAGGTATCGTGCCATCCCCATGGCGAAGAATCCGGCCACCCGCTCATCTACGATGCTGTAGGTCTTGAAAAACGGATCTGAGGTAAAGGAAATAGCCAGTGGAGCACTCCTGGACCCGGGAGAAATTACTACCTGTCGTAAGCCGAACTCCTTGCACAGGTCCAGAACAATCTGTGCGAGTGGAATGTTGGAGTGATTCATGATTTGCAAAGGTAGTGGGATCGCGCCGGGTAATCAACCCAATAGCAGGCTTCCCATGACCCTGATCTTCGCTTCCGTTTCATAAAACTCCGCTTCCGGCTGGCTTCCAGAAGTAATGCCGGCTCCCGCGTACAGGGTTGTCTGATCGGGCTCTATTTTCATGCATCTGAGATTGACATAAAGCTCCATGTCACCCTCGTTTTCCGGGCCACATTCTCCATGAAAACCGGCATAGAGTTCGCGGTCGTAGCCTTCTGCCGACTTCAGGAAATTCAGCGCCGCCTGCCGGGGCATTCCACTCACCGCAGAGGTGGGGTGCAACGCCTTGATCAAAGCAGCGGTTTGAGTTGTGGATTTGACCTCGGTTGAAATGCGACTTAACAAATGCCATAGGGGACCTGCGGATACCGTTTCCCTGCTTCCGATCTTAACTGGGAGCCCCAGGCTTTTCAGCTGATCACGTACATAGACCGTTACCTTATCCTGCTCTTCGTATTCCTTGGTTGTCCATGCCGGCTCGTTTCCCCTCGACTTAGCGAAGGTCCCTGCCAGCGAATAGGTTTCCACTGCGCTTCCCTGTTTTCGGCAAAACAATTCGGGAGAAGCGCCCATCCACAAACCCCAGGCCGGGGTTCGAAAGGCGAATCTGTAGGTGTGAGGAAAGGCAGGGTACAACCGTCTGAAAACTTTAGACGGACTGTGAGCGCCTCTAACCAAAATGGGCCTGGAGATCACAACCTTTACTAAAGTACCCTTCCTGATGGCTTCCAGGGCTGACTCCACCCTTCCCGTGTATTCCACCTTTTCCGATCCGTCCGGAGAGAATTCCTGCCGGTCCAGGGGCTCTGCAGAGCCATTAGGCAATTCTTCGGTTTCGAAGAAGTCTCCGAGGAGCACCGTAGCCGTGCTTTCCGGAAGAAAAGGTTGAATCATATAGCCATTGGGGAATACGGCATTTTCTGCCAGGGGCATTTCTTCACTGGCCTCGAGTAAACACACCTGAGAGGACCCGGGCTTGGAGTAGGCGGCGAAGGGACGATCGCCCTCCAGCAGGATCTCTAGTTTTTCGAGAAACTCCTCCGGGCTAAGTCTCCTTTTCAAGGGTAATGGTTGTGAGTTTACAAAGGGAGATGCGACGGCCCTCTTCATCGGTAATTTCGATGTTCCAGATCTGAGTCGTACGGCCTTTGTGCCATAGACTCGCACGGGCATATACGTAGCCGCTTCGAACACTTCGCACATGGTTTGCACTGATCTCTATGCCCCTGACCATATACCTGCGGGTATCCAGGAATACAAAACAGGCAGCACTGCCAACACTCTCAGCAAGGGCAACGGTTGCGCCTCCATGAAGCACACCATCGGGTTGGTATACCCGGTGGTCTACGGGCATGCGGGCCACCAGGTAGTCGTCTCCCAAATCGCAGTATTCAATGCGAAGGGTCTCCATCAGGGTGCCCGGAACGATACGGCCAATATCTTCCAGTATTTCTTCTTTATTCATGCCCCCAAAGATACTAACGATGATCTTCGGGCATGCTTGGATCGCTCCCGGAAGCGAAGTAGGCAATTTTCCGGCTTACGAATGTGTTTTCAGGCATCTGAATTTTCCGGATCCAATTGGAGGGTTTGTAACTGTCAAACACGAAGACATACTCCTTCTCGTAAACCGCCGCACCGCGTTGAATCACCTCCTTTTCCAGTGCCCCCCGCTCGTCATAGGTATAGGTATGTGTGGCATCAATTTCAAAGCGCCTACTGTCCTGATCATAATACATCTTCTGGTATTTTACCCGTTTGCCACTGGCATTATAGCGAGTTCTTTCGGCTTCGTAGGGCTCCCCCTGAAAAACACTTTCGGAATACTGGTATTTGTACAGTCCGCCATTCTCCTTAACGGTATAGGATTTGTCCACCTGTTGTAACTCCTGATTGAGCCATTCTTCCTTAATAAGAGTATCCCCGGACTGCCGGGTTTCGAAGCGGATCTCGTCCAGAGCGTCGCTATGGGACTTGACAATTTTTCGCAGCACACCCAGAGAATCGTAGTGAAAGATGCGTTTCTCCAGGAACCGGGTGTCGTACGATGCTACATCCTCCACTACCTTCATCCGATCATCCTCGAAATAGGTGGTATAGTTGTACATAAACGACTGTGACTTATCCACGGCACCATCCGAAACAAATTCCACCCTCTTTTCGGCAAGGTCTCCCTCTTCAAATCGGTAGGTGGTGATGTTTCTGTCGTCGCCCGGAAAGAGGGTTTCCAGACGGAGCAGGCGACCCTTCGGATCAAACGTAAATACCTCACGCCCATAATCGTTTAGCACCTCGCAGGTCTGTACCTGACCGTTCAGGTCGTAATCCGAGGTGGTGAAATACGATTTTTCCTGACCCTTGATGGTCAGTAAACACCCCAAGGAAAATAATGCAAATAAAGTACGGCGCATAACTGAGCATTTGTTAGGTCGGATCAATCCGCGTGCCACGAAAGTAAAAGTAAATCAGATCACCTGAAAGCCCAAGGCATAAGGATCGTTATCCGTATCGATTGTGATCTGATTCTCCCCATACAGTCTGGCCCAGCCTTCGATCCTGGGAACAATCTTCTCCCGGTCTCCATCCTGAATGACCTCGAGTATGCTTCCCTTGAAAATGCTTCCTATGATACTTTCATTCACAAAAGTATCTCCAATGGAAAGCTTATTTTGCACGTACCACTGGGCCATTCGTGCGGAAGTCCCTGTACCGCAAGGGGAACGGTCGATCGCCTTATCCCCGTAAAAGACTGCATTGCGCGACGAGGAATGAGATTGAACCGGTTTGTCAGTCCACATGATATGGGTGACTGACGGATTAATTAATTCGCGTCCCCAATGGGCAAGCTCTGAGGCAAAGCTGGCATTAATGAGCATACGCAGCGACCGGGACCAGGCTACCAAATCCGAGGACGTACAGTAGTCCAGTCCTTTGTAGAAGCCCTGGGGTTCCACGATGGCGTAGATGTTTCCTCCATATGACAGGTCAAAACTGACCGGTCCGAGATCTTGCGACTCAACGGTAAGGTTTCGGGCGAGCATATAACTAGGTACATTGGTGAATTGTACGGAATTCACTTTACCATCGCGATTTTCGTATTGGGCGATAACCAGACCTGCCGGTGTTTCCATACGGAGTAATCCCGGATTTTTTGGCACGATGTACCGCTTCTCCAGGGCGATGGTAATCGTTCCGATAAGACCGTGACCACACATGGGCAGGCAACCGCTCGTTTCCAGAAAAAGCACTGCGGCATCGTTGGCCGGATCCTGAGGGGGGTATAATATACTGCCGCTCATCATGTCGTGCCCTCTGGGTTCAAACATCAGCCCTTTGCGAATCCAATCGAAATGTTCGATAAACTCCCGTCTTTTTTCCGCAATGGAAGCACCTTTCAGTGCGGGACCTCCTTCCACGACCAGGCGTACCGGATTGCCGCAGGTATGGGCGTCAATACAGAAGAATCGGTGGGATGCCATGAGTATCTGACGTTTTAAAAGGTCAAACACAATAATAATTAATCCGGGGAGAATCTCAACTCTTTTATTTGTCTTATTTTAGGCGAAATGCATAAACCAATGAGAGTTTTACTTGCCTTACTGATTACCCTTCAGCTTTCTTGCCAGAGCACGAAGAACACCCCGGCAGTTGCAGAATCAGGCAGTGGGATGGACGACTCGTCCCCAGTTACCTATGCCCAATACATCAATGAATCCCAGATCAGGGAAATGCTCTATACCTATGCGTCGGATGAGTTCGAGGGCAGGGAGACCGGCACGCTGGGTGAGGCACGGGCAGTCGATTTCCTGGTAAATCGCTACAAAGAGCTGGGGATACCAGGCGGACTCGAAGGGGGAAGCTACCGCCAGGCCGTTCCCCTGGTTTTTAATGAGGCTCCCAGTGGTACTGTGAGCATAGGCGGGCAAACTTATGAGAATGGAAATGGAATCCTCAGCTTTTCCAGTGCGGTGGCAGAAGATCTGGAGATCGTTTACGCCGGCTACGGTATAGACGATCCGGCATACAGCAATTTTACTGAGCTGGATGTGGAAGGCAAGGTAATTCTGGCGCGCTTCGGTGAACCTGAGAACCAGGACGGAACCTATGTGATAAGTGGAACGCGCAACAACTCGGCCTGGGGAAACCGGCGAAATGCCTTGAGAAAACGCATGGAAGTCGCAAGAGCCAAGGGTGCCAGGGGACTGCTCTTCTACGATCCCAATAACTACAATTCCAGCAGCTCCTATCTCAAAATGATGCAACGATCCGGTCGCAAGCGTATGGTACTGCAGGAAGATCAAGATAGTCCGTTCTCGATCTTAATGGACATGAAGGCCGCAAAAGCACTGATGGCCGACATAGACGAAAGCCTGAACGTGGGTAGCCTGGGAAAAAACATGAGCATCGATCTCAAGGCTGTAAGCGAAGGTATAGAGGCCCATAATGTTGTGGCTTACATCAAAGGTAAAAGTAAGCCCGACGAATACATAGTGATCTCCGCCCACCTGGACCATATAGGCGTCCAGAACGGCAAGGTCAATAACGGTGCCGACGACGACGGATCCGGAACCATAGGGGTACTCGAAATAGCCGAAGCCTTCAAGCAGGCAAGTGACGCTGGACATGGGCCAGAACGAACCGTTGTTTTTCTTCATGTAACCGGGGAGGAGAAAGGACTGTTCGGCTCGCGGTATTACACGGATATGTCGCCGGTTTTCCATCTGGAGCAAACGGTCGCCAACCTGAATATAGATATGATCGGTCGTATCGATCCCAAGCGGGATGGCGATAGGAATTACATTTACCTGATCGGATCCGACAAGCTCAGTAGTGAGTTGCACGAACTATCCGAAGATGTGAATCGCAGGTACTGCAATATCCAGCTCGACTACCAGTACAACCGCAAGGACGATCCCAATCGTTTCTATTATCGCAGCGACCACTACAACTTCGCCAAGAATGATATCCCCGTAATTTTTTATTTCAACGGTACCCATGCAGACTACCACAGGCCGAGCGATACACCCGATAAAATTGAGTACGATCTGCTAGAGAACAGGGCCAGGCTGGTCTACTTCACTGCCTGGGAACTCGCCAACCGCGAGCAGGCCGTACAAGTGGATCCCGACAAGCGCACACTTAGGCCATAAAACCGCTCCGCTGCTGTTCTGGATTTTCGCAGCATCTGGATTGCAAGAATCTGATTATCAGTAAAAAAAAGCCGAGACCAAAAGTCTCGGCTTTATAGGGTGGAAGACCGGGTTCGAACCGGCGACCTCTGGAACCACAATCCAGCGCTCTAACCAGCTGAGCTACAACCACCAATTATCGGGCAGCAAAATTAGCTTTTTTTGACTTAGCCGGGAAATAAAATTTTATGGCTCACGGCCGTGCCAACGACAGGAAATCGACCTGAGCAAATCGTTGGATTCGGGCCGAAACTGCTGGACGGCGCCCGGGAGTATCACCTACCGGATTTGACTTCCCAACAGAATTGATCATTCTACCCTACTGTGGAGGTGCTTCACAACAAAGATTGGCGTGAACTCAGGCATGGTCCTATATTGTCGCTATATATTTCCCATTCCTGCATGCAGAACAGAGCCTACGGACATATGCGATGCTACATCCCCTTTTTCTTTTTATGCCTGATCCTGACGGACCTGTCAGAACTACAGGCCCAAAACCGCAGAACAGACAGCCTGAAGGTTGCACTAAACCGCCATCTGCGTACCACCGACAGGGAGGATAAATCCGGTATTGATACTACTCGGGTTGGATTACTGCTCGATATTGCGCATTCCTATACCTATTTCGATATCGACAGTCTGGGGGCTTATGCCGAAAAAGCAGTAAAACTCACCCATACAGATCAGAAATCCCGCTGGTACTTCGAGTCTCAGGTGGTTATGGCCAACTATTATCAGGAAAAGGGATATTACGACAAAGCAATAGAGGTATTGTTGAAACTACTTGAATCGGCTCAGGGACCGGAATTCGAATCCTTCCGTTTGCCTTTAATGAATTCCCTGGCGAACATTTACTGTTATCGACAGTCCTACAACAAGGCACTGGAGTTCTACCTGAAGGGAATTGAAGAGGCTGAGAAAATGGAAAACCTCGATATGCTCAGTGTCTTCAACACCAACACTGCCCAACTCTTCGAGTCCCAAAAAAATTTTGAAGAAGCCCTGTTGTATTACGAAGCGGCAGACCGGTACAACAAGCTGCTGGGCAATGAATTAGGAACGGCACAAACACTCAGTAATCACGCCTATGTACAGGCCAGGACCGGAAAGTTCCTGACTGCCATGAAGAATATCGATCAGAGCATCGACTACTTCGAGAAGCGCGAAGTGATCGACTGGCTGGCTTATGCAACCATAGTAAAAGCAAAGATTTACAGTCTTCAGAACCGTCCGGGTTGGGCGATACACTGGTTCGAAAAGGGAAGGGAACTCTATCGCAAGGTGGACGACCCCCGGAGCCAGATCGAACTCTTCTCCGGTCTAGGGCTTGCCTATTTTCAGGTGCGCGAACTCGACTCGGCTCTGAACTGTGCGCGAAGGTCACACGAACTCGCGCGACGCCTAAACGAACCGGAAGGACTTAGGGAAAGTGCCTCCTTGCTCTATAAAATCTACAAGAAAAAAGGCGAGGTGGAACTCGCTCTCGAACAACTCGAAAAGCTCCACAGGGAGTCCATGGAGTCATTTGAAATTCAGAGCCGCAATAACCTGGCCATGCTGGCAACCAAATCCCAGTTCGAGAATGACCAGCAACTGGAAGCCGTAGGCACTATGAAGTCGGCATCCTGGAAAAGGATACTGGCATTGGTGATCACCATTGCTTTCCTGGCTCTGGGTACTACCATCTACTTCCTTATCAAACACCAGATCAAACAGAGAAAGCTTCTCAGGGAACTAAGGTCCCGTACCAGCGACTTGCACACTCGTGAGAAAGAGCTCAAGGACCTGAACAAAACCAAGGATCAGCTGTTTTCGGTTATTGGTCACGATTTACGAGGACCCGTTGGAGCATTGCAAGAAGTGCTCAACCTCTATCAGGATGAGGATATTTCCTCAGAAGAGCTGCTCATGCACCTGCCTCAGCTGAGAAACGATGTCGATCACGTTTTCTTTACCCTCAACAACCTTCTGAGTTGGGGGCAGTCCCAGCTGCAAGGTACCATCACCAAACCGAGATCGATTACCCTCAGGCATAGGGTAGAACATACCCGGAAATTACTGTCCCAATTGGCTGGTCAGAAGGATATCAAGATTTATACGGAAATTCCGGAAAGCGCTAAAGTCGAGGCAGACTCCCATCACCTGGACATGATATTGAGAAACCTGTTGAGTAATGCCATCAAATTCACCCCACGGCATGGTCTGGTCCACGTGGAGGCGGTACCCCGCAACAGCGATTGGCTGATTAAAGTCCGGGATACGGGTGTGGGAATGGACAAGGACACGGTAGACCGCCTGTTTACCAGCAAAGAGCGCTTCACCACCTACGGCACACATGAGGAGAAAGGTACCGGACTGGGATTGAGCCTATGCCACGAACTCACGATACTAAACAAAGGAGAAATTTGGGTCGAAAGCGAACCCGGTAACGGCTCTACCTTCTACTTTAGCCTGCCCAAAGCCGTGAATCGAAAGAACAAGAGCACAAAAAAAGTCGATACGACTAATCCAGCCGATCCAGACTCGAAACCAAAGGTATCCGCTCCCAGGTAAAACCCTCGGCGTATTCAACCCCTAAAAGTCGGCCCAGATCCCGGGCTCTGTAGCGAACGCTGTCCAGGAAATTCTGACTGCTGATGGGGGTCTGGGGCTCCCGGCTCTCAGGATCAAAAAACTGGGTCTTGTAGGCCTGTACGGCCTTTAACTTAACCTCCATAAAACCGCTGATGTCCACGGCGAAATCAGGCGGATTATTGTTCCATTGAATATAGTGATAGACCCTGTCGGGTCTCCAGGCCTGCAGCTCCTCCCCCGCTTCGTTCTGGGTAGAAATCTTCTTCAGCCCGCTCAGGAAACTGGCATCCCTTACCAATTCACTACCTCTGCCGTGATCAATATGGCGGTCGGAGGTGGTATTGCACAGGATCACCTCGGGCCGGAATGCCCGAATGGTTCGGATTACCTTAAGCTGTGTCTCCTCGTCATTTCGGAAAAAACCATCTCTGAGTTCCAGGTTCGAACGATGCTGGAGTCCTAGTATGCGTGCAGACTCTGCAGATTCAGCTGCACGAGTGCGGGCATCTCCTCGTGTGCCGAGTTCTCCGCGGGTTAGGTCCACTATGCCCACTTTTTTGCCCCGGTGAACCTCCTTGGCTATAGTCCCCCCTGCCCCCAGTTCGGCATCATCTGGGTGTGCTCCGAAAACGAGTATGTCGAGTTTCATAGGCTGCTTTGGCGTTCACCCACTCGATGTCGTGCCTGTTCCAGGTCGGCCACTATATCATTTAGTTCCTCTATACCCGCTGAGAATCTGATCAGCTGATCCGTTATTCCCAATTCGAGCCGTTTCTCAACAGGCATCAGGGAATGGGATGTTTGTGAAGGCTGAAGAGCCGTGCTCTCTACCCCGGCCAGGCTCATCGCAGGCTTGACCAGCGTCAGTGCTTTGAGGAATGGAGTCGCCGGGACCTCTTCGGAAAGGGTAAAGGACAGCATCCCACCAAATCCGCGCATCTGTCTCCGGGCCAGCTCATACTGGGGATAGGAGCTTAATCCAGGGTAATATACCTGATCCACCCAGTCTTGGGTAGACAGATAAGAAGCCAGTCTTCCGGCATTTTCATTCTGTCGCTGTACCCGAATACCCAAAGTTTTGAGGCTCCGTTCCAACATCCATACGGAATAATCACTAAGGTTGCCTCCATAGCAGATGGCCGTGTTCCAAATAGTCTCGATGAGTTTGCTACTTCCAGCGACGGCACCCGCACTCAGGTCGGAATGTCCTCCCATGTATTTAGTGGCACTGTGTATTACCAGGTCAATACCCCATTCAATGGGGTTCTGATTTACCGGACTCGCAAAGGTATTGTCCATCATAGTTAGGAGACCATGCTGTTTGGCTATACGTGAAACTGCAGACAGATCGGTGAGTTCCAAAGTCGGATTAGAGGGTGACTCCAGGTAGATTACCCGGGTGTTTGGGCGTATGGCTGACTGTATCGCCGATATCTGTGAGGTCCTTACGAAGTCGAAGGAAATTCCCTGCCTCGGAAATTGGGTGGTCGCCAGATGAAACGTCCCCCCGTAGATGGACTCGGGAAGGATTACGTGGTCACCCTGCCTGAGGAAACTCAATAGCGCAGTACTAATAGCGGCCATACCGCTCCCGAAAACCAGCGCATCCTCAGTCTTTTCAAGGGCTGCTATCTTCCGTGATACTCCTTCCTGATTGGGCGTGTTAAAGTAGCGGGGATAGCGCTTAATATCGACATCCTCATACTCGTAAGAGGTCGATGTATAGATGGGAGATACCGAACCCCGGTATACCGGATCCCATATCTCACCTGTATGTGTGCAGTGGGTGTTGAGCCCCCTCTGCGAGCTTGAATTGTGCTCCATGGTACCACTGATAATTTTTGATCGGAAGGCGGACTTAAGCCTCCAGATGCCGGGACTAATGTACTAACAATCGGGACAGTATTGCGAATTCCGGGACTTGGAAAGTACGCGTATTTCAACTCCCTTAACCCACTGCATACTCCTTTCGGTACTTGTAAAGCGAAGCGCCTCCCAAAAGCAATACGCCTAATACCGAATACCAGACAAAGGCAGGAGTGATCACCTGTTCCCCACTGGCGTAGCTATGAAGCCCTACCAGATAGAAATTGACTCCGAAATAGGTCATCATAATACTCGCATAGGCCACGATGCTGGCAAAATTAAATGCCCACCGCCCCTTCAGTCCGGGCACCAGTCTCATATGAAGTACGAAGGCGTAAACCATGATGGATATAAGTGCCCAGGTCTCCTTGGGATCCCATCCCCAATAGCGTCCCCAGCTCTCATTGGCCCATTGGCCCCCCAGAAAGTTCCCTATGGTCAGCATCACTAAGCCGACAGTCAGGGCCAGTTCATTGACTATGGTAATTTCCTTTAAGCTGATTTTTACCCGCTCGCGATTCCTCTCATTGGTCAGCAGGATTAAGATGAGAGCAGATACACCCAGTATCATGCCCACCGTCAGCGGACCGTAACTACCCACTATTACGGCCACATGTATCATGAGCCAATAGCTGTCTAACACCGGCTGAAGGCTCGCGATTTCCGGATCCACCCAGGACTGATGAGCTATCCAGAGCAGCATGGACGAGACGAAGGTACTGGCGGCTATAGTGAGGTCGCTCTTGCGTCCCAGGGCTAGGCCCATGAACAAGGTCGCCCAGGACACGTACAGAATACTCTCATAGGCGTCGCTCCATGGGGCATGACCCGATATATACCAGCGCATACCCAGGCCAATAGTACTGGCGATTCCGCCGAGGACGATCAGGATTTTAATCGTTCCTATGCTGATACGTAGCCATTTGCGATCCCGATACAGCCTCATAACGACAAACAGAAAGAGCAGCAGACCGAACAGGGCGAAGAACTGGTAAAGCTTCTTGAAGATTCCCATCCGATTGTAGCGGATCTCGGTTTGTATCTGGGAATCCGATGGAATAATATCGGAACCATTATTTCTTTGGTTTACGCGAAAATACTCGACAAACTGGTTGGCCTCTGTATAGTCGCCCGTTTCGGTTGCCTTTCGCAGCATGGAGATATACAAAGGCATTCCATTCCGGATAAACGCGGCATAGGCACTGTCCTGGACCTGATACCGTCCCGATCGGAATTCCAGTGCTGAAATCCATCTCTTGTCGGGGTCGTTCAGCAAGGGAAAAATCTTGACAATCTCTCCACTGAGTGCCCTGTAGAACAAGCCCAGCCTTTGATCTACCTTGATGAAATCCTGCTGGAATTTATCAGGGTTCTGGGCCGCGTAGGCCTCCTGCAGGAAATCGGCCATTTTCTGGTTGCCTTCCTCGTCGAAGAAATCCGTTACGCGCACATACTTCTGCCCTTCGGGTACCCCGAGTACATGTCGAATGCTGTCGTTTTGCGCCTTGCTGTCGAGGACGATCAGCTGTGCATTGGACCAGACCGCAGGCTGCATCATCATCGAAAGCATTACTTGTTCCGGCTTAAGACCCAAATAACGGTCCTTGCGAGTGAGCTTGCGGAGCAATTCGGATGCGAAGGTGTGCACCGGCTTCATCCGGGCGCGATCCTGTATGACGATCTCGGCGAATTTAGCGGCGTGTTCCTCATCTACGGCGTTGGCCAGGATAATCGAATCGATCTGTTCGGGCGACAGTTGATTCAAGGGGGTATGCTCATGTCCTTGCTGCGCCTGCAATAGGTTTGGAATCAAGAACATACAAGCACTAATGGCCAGGCTCTTCTTCTTGGCATTCAGTCGGTTCAAGGAGGCCGCCAGGGTCTTGAAGCGGGTCTTGCCAAAAAACATGAGGCCCATTAGCCCTATGTACAGCAGAAAATACCCGATGTAAGTGATCCATGTTCCCCAGAAATCGTGATTAACGGATAGTATGGTCCCTTTTTCATCCTGATCAAAACTCGCCTGAAAAAAGCGATAACCCCGGTGATCCAGCACATGGTTCATATAGATGTCGTAATCGAATGGTCTCTCGTCAAAAACCGAAATGCGACTCATGAAGGAGGAATAAGAGCGTTCGGTGCCCGGATACTTTTCCGCGATGAAGTCGTTCAACCGGATTTCAAAAGGCAACTCCCTGACTTTTGAACCGTAGCGGAAGCGAAAACTCAGATCGCCCATACGGTAAGCATCCGTAAACGCCTGACTGCCCTGACCTCCCATAACCAGGACCTGTCGCTTGTCTCCGCCCGTAAGGACACTCATCCACAAGCCCGATAGATCGGTTTCCTGTCGTTCTTCCTTGGGTATGGCCACAAAGGTCTTCTTCATCCTTTGGATGGGTTCGGGGAAGACCATGCTCAGTCCTGCTAGCTGGTACAGCGAGCGGAGCTGAAGGATTTCCACGCTATCGGCTCGAACTTCACCTTGTAATTGGTCACGCATTCTCATGTAGCTTCCACCAAATGGTGATTCTAAGGTATACACCCTATCCCCTTCACGGGCCGTGATGTTAATGGCTCCTTCGGTCGGCTGATTGAGCGATACCAGGACATTGTGTATAGAGGTGACCTGCCCAGAGGTCAGGTAGTGGTCATGGCGTGATCCTCCACTCGACTCCACCATTTTCAGGTGCCATTCACCGGATGGATCGGGCCTCATGTCTTCTTTGATTGCAGGGGTAAAGGAATCGATGGCCACTGCGAAAGCCGTGCCGTTGAAATCATTCTTCCATGGCAGGCCCGTCTTTCTGCCTTCTGCCGTAAACAGGATGTCGTCCTCCAGCACCTTGCGTTTGGGCACTCCGTCGATCTCTCCATCGACATGAACCGTGAGATAGGTCTTATCCGAGTAGAATACATTCTCGGTGGCTCCTTCCCGTATGGGCATCATGCCTTCGAAACTTATGTAACGCGTGACCCCTGCCCCAATAATGATCAGAATCCAGGAAAGATGAAGAAATAACAGTGGCCATTTGTTCCATCTCCAGAGTTTATAGCGGCGAATGTTTCCGATAAAGTTGATCACGAAGATCACCATGATCCATTCGAACCACTTGGCCTCATATATGTAGATGCGTGCGGTTTCCGTGCTGTATACGCTCTCTACGAAGGTTCCGATGGCCATAGCTGCAGCGAATACAACGAACAGTACAGCGGTGAGCCGGGTAGAGAACAGCCAGCGATACCAATTTTCATTCATAGCGATGTGTTCCATAAAGGAGCACAAAAATAGTGCCTGCGCCGCTTTTTACCATAATTCTGCAGTGAAGCTGGGTCTTAAAAACCGTTAAAGCCTTCTGGGGCCACATTTCGGTCACCTGCTAATAATTGTACTTTTACGCATGATGCGACTTCACCTGATCGGCACCGGAAATTTAGCGTACCACTTTTACAGGCTTCTAAGCCAAAGTCCACTGGTCAGTCATTGCATAGCCTGGTACCGCAATAAACCACCGGCGACAGGTTTCGGAAATACGCAAAAATTGCCCTCAGACTGGAGAGAAATACCAGATGCCGATATCACCCTTCTGGCCCTGCCTGACATCGAAATCAGGAATGCGAGTGCAAGGCTGGGAACCCATTCAGGGCTGGTGTTGCATGCCTCCGGTGCCACCCCCCTGCAGGACCTTGAGCCCCATCCTAGTCGAGGGGTAATGTACCCTCTTCAGACACTAAGCAGGAACAAAGATCTTCCCGCGGAACGTATACCCGTTTTCGTAGAGGCGTCAGGACCCGCTGAACTCAACATACTAATGGATCTGGCCGGCAGCGTGTTTCCCAGAGTGCAGGAAGCCCATTCGGAAGAAAGGCTCAGACTCCATCTGGCCGCTGTCATTGCAAATAACTTCAGTAACTACCTTTATGACTGGAGTCTGGCCATTTGTCGAACACAGGATGTCGATTTCAGGTACCTTCTGCCCCTGATCCAGGAGACCACGGGTAAACTGGCCAGTGTGGATCCTGGAGAGGCCCAGACAGGACCCGCTGTACGCCAGGATAACTCGACAATTAAAAAACACTTGGATCTGCTGGAAACAGCCGAAGAAAAAGAATTATATCAGCTATTAACAAACGCGATCATCAAGAGGCATGAAAAGGAACTTTAAAGAACACCTGCATAAGATTAGGACCTTTGTTTTCGATGTGGACGGAGTATTTACCGATGGAACCATCCTTATATCCGAAAGCGGAGAATTACTCCGATCCATGAATGTACAGGACGGATATGCAGTTAAGGTTGCACTCCATCACGGCTACAGGGTGGCCATTATATCCGGTGGCACCAACGAGGCCGTACGCGATCGTTTCAGGAGCCTGGGCATTACCGATATTTACCTGGGCGCATCGGTCAAGGCGGAGCCTATGGAGGAGTTCCTGGACCTCTATCAGGTCGATCCCGAGGAGGTGCTCTATATGGGGGACGATCTGCCGGACATACCCGCCATGCAGATGGCCGCTCTGGCAACCTGTCCTCAGAACGCGGTTTCCGAGGTTAAGGAAGTTTGTGACTATATTTCTCACCGCAGCGGAGGACAGGGTTGTGTTAGGGATGTGATCGAACAGGTCCTGAAAATACGCGGGCACTGGAATGTAGATGCTGCCAAAACCTCAAAGGCGTGAACCGGATTCGTCTCATACAGGACAACTATCGCATAGTACTGGGATCGGCTTCACCCCGAAGGAAGGAGCTGCTGCAAGCCATGGGCATAAATGCTGAAGTACGTCCGAAACCCATAAGCGAAGTGTATCCCGCGGGACTCGAATCCTCCGAAATAGCAGAATTCCTGGCATTGGAAAAGGCTGTTGCTCAAATCCAAGAACTCCGGGAAGATGAGCTGCTCATCACTTCGGATACGGTAGTCTGGCACAGTCAAGGGGCGCTGGAAAAGCCCAATGATCGGACAGAGGCCATGGATATGTTACAGCGCCTCTCGGGAGACTGGCATGAGGTGATTTCAGGCATTTGCCTGGCTACCCGTTCATGGAAACGAGTGGATTCGGCAACCACCCGGGTTCGTTTCGCTGCACTACGGCAGGACGAGATGGAGTACTATGTGGATCATTTTCAACCCTTCGATAAGGCAGGAGCTTACGGCATACAGGAATGGATCGGTCTCATTGGAGTTGAGGAAATACAGGGCTCATACAGCAACGTAGTAGGACTTCCGACTCAGTTGCTGTACCGGATGCTCGGTGATGTTTCGGTGGAGTCCTCCACCTAACCTATTGCGAACACTATGTTAAGGAAATCATGGCTAATGGATTCAATCCGTTATTTTTGGGAAAAGGGATATCGTATGAAATTCACTTTCGTTTATATCTATTTCGCCTTAAGTATTGCGCTTATCTTTTTCCTGATGGCCTCCTGCAAGGGAAATCCAGATCCCTCCGAGGCCTACGAACAGATCGGTTCCTCAGGTGCAGAGGTCAATAGTAATTCTCCAAGTCGGGAAGAGCCATTGCCTCGTTCCATTGATAAAGCCTTTAAGGATTATTGGTATTCGGGGCAGGCCGAGGTGAACACCTACGAGCTCGAGCAGGCCCGCTACGGAGAACTCCGACGGGGTCATGCCGTACTCATCTTCGTCACCGAGCCCTTTCTCAGGGATCAGCAAGTAAAAGCCGACCTTCCTTTGGGCAATCAGTTATCCGTGTTGAAGCTGAACGCTACCAAAAAATACTTAACCGGGATTTATCCCTATTCGGTAATGGAGAGCACCTTCTCTCCTGTATCCGAAAAGGCGCACGCTATCAAGAGTACGTTTTCGGTTCAGGAATGGTGCGGGCAGACCTACGTACAGGTCAACAACCGAAAACGTTACGAGGTAACCAGTCATTCGTATTTTCAATCGGAAGGCGACCGGGAATTTGTCCTCGATCTGACCTACCTGGAGTCGGATCTATGGAATCGCATTCGTTTGGCGCCGGAAGAACTGCCCACAGGCGAGATCACCGTAGTACCCTCCCTGGAGTTTACCCGTTTAAAGCATAAGAAGATACAGGCTTACCAAGCTCGGGCTCGTCTCGAAGAGGATTCCGGCGAAGGGGTGTACACGTTGGAATACCCAAAACTCAAGCGCAGTCTGAGCATCCGCTTCTCATCGGATTTCCCACATGCCATAAGGAGCTGGGAGGAAAGCTATCCTGACGGCTATGGTGCGGAAAGCGGAATCCTTACCACAAGAGGCAGTCTTAAGGTGAGTAAAAAACTGCCCTACTGGCAGCTCAATTCGAATGCCGATCTCATTTACAGAGACAGCATAGGGCTACCCGCAAATCCATAAATGGTTTGCGCGGGATTCATCCCAACTAAGGAAGGTTATGGTTTTTCTCGCAAAGAGGCATAATGCTGGGAAAGGGCCCAAAGCAGGTAATAAAGAGGTCCCGTGGTGCCCTAAAACCGGATAAACGATTGTAAATTTCGGGCGCAGCCTGGGTTGAGATCCGAATATCCCTGGTGTACACTTAAGTTACGGGCCGTCCCGAAAATTAACCTGCTAAGACCCAAATGCTATGTTTAGAAAAGGAAAGACCCTACTCACGATTCTTCTGATCACAATCACCTGTGCGCAGGCGCAGGAGGCGGTCCGTCACCACAGCCTGGAGATTTACAGGGATTTACAACGGTTGAATTTCCTGGGCAATGCCCTCTATGTAGCGGCGCATCCTGACGATGAGAATCAGCGTATTATATCGTATCTGGCCAATGAGATGCACGCACGTACCGGATACTTATCCATGACACGTGGCGGTGGGGGGCAGAATCTGATCGGCCCGGAACTCAAGGATTTACTCGGAGTCCTGAGAACTCAGGAATTGCTGGAGGCCCGACGTATCGACGGTGGCGAACAATTTTTCACCCGTGCTCGTGATTTCGGTTATTCCAAGCACCCGGATGAAACCTTTGAATTCTGGAACAAAGAAGAGGTCCTTTCCGATGTGATTCACCTGATACGTTACCTGCGCCCCGATGTCGTCATCAATCGTTTCGACCATAGGAGCCCGGGAAGTACACATGGACATCACACGGGCTCGGCCATCCTGAGTGTGGAGGCCTTTGAATTGGCTGCAGATCCGAATTACCAGGTGCCCTCCGGACTGGGACCCTGGCAGGTTAAGCAACTCTATTTCAACACCTCCTGGTGGTTCTACGGAGGACGGGAAGGGTTCGAAAAGGCGGATAAATCGAATCTGCTCAGCGTGGATGTCGGTGTTTTTTATCCGGAGCTGGGCCTTTCCAACAACGAAATTGCCGCCATGGCCCGCAGCATGCACAAGTGTCAGGGATTCGGTCAGGCCCTGCAGCGGGGAAGTCAGATCGAATACCTGGAGTACATAAAAGGGACCTCGGATGGGCAACCCGAACGGCTGTTTGCAGGCATAGAAACTTCCTGGAAGCGGCTGGATGGAGGACAGAAAATAGGCGACATCCTGGAGAAGGTGGAGAAAGAATTCGATTTCCTCAACCCAAGTGTGCACTTACCCGATTTAGTGCGGGCTTATGGACTACTGGAAGAACTGCCTGACAGCCACTGGAAACGTCAGAAACTCCCCCTGCTTCAGGAGATTATAATCGAGTGTGCCGGGCTTTACCTGAATGTCTTCAGCGAATCTGAAACCGCGGTACCCGGAGGCGAAGTCGAGATTTCAGCTGAATTTACTGTCCGTTCCGGAGTCGAAATACAGTTGGTTTCCTGTGCGATCCCGGATTTAGGGATTCGTCAGTCCGTAGGAGAAGTGCTCCCTTTCAATACACCTAAGGACTACCAGTGGAAAGGGAGCATAGCGGAAGATTACAACGTGAATTCACACTACTGGCTTAAAACGCTACCCTTGGAAGGGCGGTATTCCCTTGATCAACAGGTGGAACTCAACAGCCCTCAGAACCCGTCGGACCTTAAGGCCGAGGTCGTACTCGAACTGGAGGGAAGGCACATGCCCATGGAACTACCCGTTCTCTACAAACGAGTTCGTTCGGATGAAGGTGAGTCCCTAAGGAGGTTCCGCATAGTACCCCCGGTTAGTGGTCAGCCGGCACCCGAACTCGTCCTGTTCCCGGATCGCAAATCCAGAGAGGTGGAGTTGATTTTTAGCTCCTTTACGGTTAATCAGGATTCAATCCCTGTATATCTGGAAGCCGGCAGGGGTTGGAAGTTGCAGCCGTCGAGCCTCATGCTTGCCCCTTTGAATCAGGGGGAGCAAATTCGAAAGACCATTTCCATTACTCCCCCTATGGACGCAGACCGATCCGAACTCCGAATCACCACACGAATCGCCGGACAGGACTATGGATGGGCAAACGCAAGCATTACGTACGGGCATATCCCCTACCAAGTGGTATTCAGGCCACAGTCAACTCCAATTATACGCGAGGACATTAGACTGGCAGAAGGACGGATAGGTTACATTGAGGGTGCCGGTGACGGAGTGGATGAAGGTCTGGAGGCGCTGGGCATACCCGTTACCCGGATTGACCTGGACACCCTTCAGCAGGCTTCTCAGCTCAGTACCTATCGGGCGGTGGTTATGGGAATACGAGCCTATAATGTGGAAACCACGAAATTAAAGATCAAGCAACCCATCCTGATGGAATATGTGAAGAACGGCGGAAACCTCGTAGTCCAATACAATACCGCAGGCCGTTGGGGGGCTCAGTTCGAAGGGCTCGGTCCCTACCCTTTCGAGCTCTCGCGCAGTCGGGTGACCGACGAAACCGCCCGGGTGGAGATCACTTCTGACAACAGCGACATTCTGAACTTTCCTAACCGAATCGAGGAATCGGACTTCGATAACTGGGTACAGGAACGAGGTCTGTATTTTCCGGTTCAGTGGGCCCCCGAATATCGTACACTCATTCAGACACGGGATCCCGGGGAAGAGCCTCTGCAAGGTGGTATACTCCATGCCGTTCATGGTAGTGGCAATTATTTCTACACCAGCCTGAGCTTCTTCCGGCAACTCCCCGCCGGTGTACCCGGGGCATACAAGCTTTTTGTTAACATGCTTTACGCCAAACCGAATAAAAAACGCGATGATTGAGAAAACTGGAAACTGGAAATGGCTGTATGCGCTGGTTATTCTACTCAACGCCATCTATATAGTGTTGTTCTGGTGGCTGCAAAACGGGAACTAGAACATGGATACAATTGACTGGATTATACTGGTTTCGACCCTCGGAGGCATCGTTGGATACGGTTGGTGGAAGACCCGTAAAAATGAAGGAGACCGGGATTTTCTCAAGGGCAAAGGCAGCAGTCGCTGGTGGGTAGTTGGCCTTTCCGTCATGGCTACCCAGGCCAGTGCCATCACCTTTCTGTCCACACCAGGCCAGGCATATCACGACGGGCTGGGGTTCGTTCAATTCTACTTTGGACTGCCCATAGCAATGGTTTTGATCTGTATCTTCTTCATACCCTTCTATCGCAAGGCTCAGGTTCGTACAGCCTACGAGTTGCTGGAGAGCAGGTTTGACCGAAAAACACGTACACTAACCGCCTCTCTCTTCCTGATTCAGCGGGGGCTGTCCGCTGGCATCACCATCTTCGCCCCTTCCATTATACTGTCTGCCATACTCGGATGGGACCTGACCTTACTCAACATCATCATTGGGGTCCTGGTTATGATCTACACGGTAACGGGGGGGACCAGGGCCGTAAATGTTACCCAGACCCAACAGATGTTCGTCATACTCCTTGGGCTGGTATTCACCTTTTTCTTTCTGCTGGGCTCCTTCCCGGAGGATCTGGGTCTAAAAGAACTGGTGAGTATCGCCCGGGTTCAGGACAAGATGAACGTACTTGATTTTTCACTAGATCCGTCGAACCGGTACACCTTCTGGAGCGGGATCACCGGTGGGCTGTTTCTCGCCTTATCGTATTTCGGTACGGATCAAAGCCAGGTTCAACGGTACCTCAGTGGGAAATCCGCCAATCACAGCCGCTGGGGCCTGTTATTCAATGCCGTGCTTAAAATTCCCCTTCAGTTCTTTATCCTCTTCATAGGAGTTTTGGTGTTTATATTCTATCAATTCCACGCCACTCCGCTGCATTTCAATCCGTCCACCGCTCAGGCCATGAGAGAAGGGCCGGCAGGGGAAACCTTTGTTAAAATGGAGGAAGGTCATGCACAACTTAATCAGGAAAAGGCCAGCAGTTACCAGCAGTATGCTGAATATTTGGCCAGCGGTAACACGTCCGGATTGAAAGAAATCGAAGAAGAAATTACCCGGATAGATCGCCTGGAAGACATCGGCAGGAAAGCTGCGGTAAGCCTGATCGAAGAAACGGACCCGGACCTGGAAACCAACGATAAGGACTACGTCTTCATCACCTTTGTACTGCAGCACCTTCCTGTGGGTTTGGTCGGTCTGCTTTTGGCCATGATCTTATCTGCGGCTATGTCCTCCACCGCCTCCGAGTTAAATGCCCTCGGTACCACTTCGGCCATAGACTTTTACACTACCTATATCAATCCTAATCCAGAAGATCAGGAGCTCTCCCGTGCCAGCCGGGGATTTACCCTGATCTGGGGAGTGCTGGCCATTGGTATCGCCTGTGTGGCTGATTTATTCGATAACCTGATTCAGCTGGTAAACATCATCGGCTCCCTGTTCTACGGAAATACTCTTGGAATTTTCCTGCTGTCGTTCCTGCCCGCACGCGTTCGGGGTACATCCGTTTTTGTGGCCGCCCTGATAACGCAGGGAATTGTATTTTTGGTTTACTTCCTGGATGCCTTCTCGTACCTCTGGTTGAACCTGATCGGCTGTTTGGCCGTTATCGCTCTTGCATTCCTGATCGAATACGCAGTACCCCATCAAAAAGAAAAGCCCCGGTTGTGAAACCGGGACTTAAAAACGTATAACGCTAATTAAAACCAGATTGCCCCGGCCAAGCCTGCGGGCATTCAAAAATACTTATTCCATTTCTACTCCCCATTCCTTGAGGGACTCGGTATTCATGCGGATGTAATCCTCATTACCCGCCGCCTCAGCCAACTTGAGCGAATTTTTAGCAGCAGAAATGGCCTTTTTATTGTTACCCTGCTTGGCATAGATCAGCGACTGCATGCGGGAGATCCAGAATTTGTTGGGCTCCATGGAGACCGCTTTTTCGATCCACTCCTGAGCCTGATTCAGATTCATGCCCTCCTGAAAGTAATAGGCCGCCGCAGCGTAGAACTGATCGCCATTAGGGCCGGATAGTACACTCTCGATGCTCTTCTTCGCCTTCTCGGCTGTAGGCACCACAATAGGGACTCCTACATAGGTGTTCTCCCAGGAGATCCCAAGCTGTGCACCGTTGTTACTCAGATTATCGAGAGTAATGGTAAAGGTCTCGATGTTCATGGGCGCATTTTCGGGAGTGGCCGTGTAGGAGGCCACTACCATGGATTCGTCCCACTGCCGTGGAGCGCCCCACAGGGAATAGTCTTTGTACAGGTATACTTCCCAGCTTTCCTTACCCGGCTTGGTGTAAAGGGCGTAGGTACCTGCTTCTACCTCAGTTTCACCAAAAGTCACATCGTCTCCGAATGTGATTTTCGTGCTTGAATTAGCTCCTGTCCTCCAGATTTTGTCGAAGGGAACCAGAGATCCAAAAATCTCACGTCCCTTCATCGAAGGGCGGGAATAGGCAATTTCGATTTCAGTTAGTCCGACCATCTGCTCCACTTCAGACATGGGGCTGGGTGCAGGAGTTTCGATCTGGGCAAATGCCATGGACCCAAAAATCAGGGAAAGTCCTAAGGATAGTGTTTTTTTCATAATAAAGAGTTGCTAATATAATAGCTTCAAAACTAGTTAAACCGTAAACCCTGAATTGTTAAGAATTGATTAAAAATCAAGGTACGCTAAAGGCCTCAACCAGAATGTCATCCCTGAGGTAATAAGCCAGGAAATAAATTCCGGGGGTCAAATGTGAAATTGGGATGGGGTCGTCGGTCAGGTCCTCCGGCGACGTGTACTGCACGCGACGGCCATTACTGCTGTAAATAGCCCTGCCCAGCACAGCCTGGTCGGTTAACAGTTGGAAATGAAGATCGTTTGAACCCGAAGGACGATAAAGGATCAGACTTTGGGTATCCGACTCCCCGGGTTCCTCCGGAATTTCGGGCTCTCCTTCATCGGAATCGAAAAGATCTACACTACCCGCGTAGAGAGCCGCCGAACTGTTAACCAACGGATTTGATTGAAATGATTCGGTGGTTACAAACAGGCTGTCGGAACGCCCCAGTGCCAATCCTTCGGCCTGAGCAAAGCCGATGTCCAAGGGCTGTCTTTCCATCCGGCTTCCAAAGATCTCCTGCAGGCTAACTCCCTCCGCCTGTACTAGGAAGGGCCGTAAAATGGAAGAATATCCCAGTAGATAGAGCTGACCGGTTTCCGGACGAAATGCCGCTGCGGTCACAAGCCCTTGTATGTCCGACTCTCCAATATGGATAGCCACATGGTTACCGGGAACTTTAGGCAAGCGGTAGGCACGAGTACCGAAGTTCTCCCGGTCCTTAGTAAATACCACCAAGGCCTCTCCCAGGGCGATCAGGGCTTCCATGTCGTAGGGATGGGTCTCACGGGGTTCAAAGTTTTCCTGATCCTCGAGTGAAAATTCGATAGGTTCTGCAATTACGGTTTCCAGTGAAAGCAGGTCCGACTTGACCAACCGATAAATTCGGAGATCGGTCCGGCTTCCCAAGTTATTTCCAAAGTCCCCGATATAGACGTAATTGTTGTCCTGAGCGAGGTCCTCCCAATCCACAGCCGATGCATCCGCCACGGTAATCGTCCGGAGCAGCTGACCGGTATTCGGGTCGATCTCGTAAACTTCACTCACCCCACCGGAATCGTTATGGGTAAACAACCGCCCCTCTATCCAAACCAGACCGGACGATTCCTGGATTTGATCCGGAAGCAGTCCAATACGGTCCAGGCTCACCTGGGCATTCATTTGCCATACCCCAGTAAGAAGGAGAACAAAGACCCATAAGTAGGAAAACCATCGATTTGAATCCATAGCTCAGATAGTACCGTAAATATGGCACTTTACAGGAGGATAACGAAGTCGGCAGGGTTCTATTTTCTTAATATTATGTTTGACCTTTATGCGTTTTCATTAGACATATTGTATTTTTGCCCACGAAATGAGTGTATATTCCATTTACTCCTGCATATCGCTGCGCTTAGCCCCTGAGCGGGCATGGGATTTCCTCAGTACCCCTACTAACCTGATCGAACTCACCCCATCCAGGTTTAGAATGAAATCTCTGAAAGGATCAGATACCGAGTTCTTTACCGGTGCCATGTTTGGCTTTAGTCTCCAGCCCTTTCCCGGTTTCCGGGCAAAATGGCTGAGTGAGATCACACATATTGACCACCAGAAGCGCTTCACCGACGTTCAATGGGAAGGTCCTTATGCCTTCTGGCATCACGTTCATGAAGTACGGGCCACAGAAGATGGTGGTAGTGAGCTTATTGATCGCGTTTTCTACAAGATGCCCCTTGGCGTTATCGGATCATGGCTCCACGGCCCTTTTGTAAAACCGGGCTTAAAAGAGACTTTTCAATTCAGACACCAGAAATTAAGTGAACGGTTCGGCCGGATAGAGGAAAGGCCGGCCCAGATTATTTTCAAATCCCTGTAAAAACATATCAATGAGCAAATCCATAGTAATCATAGGAGGATCGCACGGAATCGGCAAGGACTTACTGAACCGGCTGCCCTCGGATTATACCATATTCACGGTCTCCCGTACACTTGAAACTACCCTGCCTTCCCATGTCACCCATTATAAGGCTGATATCACTCAGGCCAACCTGGACAGCATCCCTTTTCCGGAGCGTGTCGATGGTCTGGTGTACTGCCCGGGAAGCATACAGCTCAAGCCCCTCAAAATGTTGAATCTGGATACTTTTGAAGAGGAAATGAATCTGAACTTCTTTAATCTGGTTCGGGTTACCAAACACCTCATCGGTCGGATGAACACAGGTGGCAGCATAGTCTACTTCAGCACTGTTGCGGCCAGCCTGGGTATGCCTTTCCACACCAGTATAGCTGCCGCTAAAGGAGCCATAGAGGGCTTCGCCCGCTCACTTGCCGCTGAATACGCGCCGGAGGTTAGGGTCAACGTCATTGCTCCCTCACTGGTCGATACCCCTCTGGCATCAAGATTGCTCAACAACGATCGCAAGAAGGAAATGATGGCCGAGCGCCATCCGCTGAAGAAGGTGGGCCAACCTGGGGATATCGCCAGTATGGCCGCCTTCCTGCTCGGAAACGATAGCGACTGGATGACGGGACAGGTAATCGGCATTGATGGAGGTATGTCCACCCTGAACGTGAACTAGTATGGAGAACGAGTGCGTAATATTCTGGTTTAGAAGGGATTTGCGCTGGAGGGATAACGTAGGGCTTTATAATGCCCTGAAGAGCGGATACCCCGTCTTACCCCTGTTCATATTCGATACTGAAATCCTGGAATCCCTGCCTCCGGACGATCGAAGGGTGCGCTTTATATGGGATACCTTGATGAAAATGGATCAGCGTCTATTCGAGGAGCACGGTACACGAATGAAGATACTCCATGGCAGCCCCGCAGCGTGCATGGAGTCTTTGCTGAAGCAATACCAGGTTAAAGGAGTATATACCAATCGGGATTACGAGCCCTATGCCAGAACCCGGGATCATCAGATTGCGGATTTACTGGACCAAAATGGGGTAGGCTTTCACACCTATAAGGATCAGGTAATCTTCGAACAGGATGAAGTGACCAAGGACGACGGGAAACCGTACGTGGTATATACCCCATATCGCAAGAAATGGGAACAGGCCCTTCAGACCACGACAGATCTGATAGCCTATGAGGTGCAGCGTGAAAACCAGCGCTATGTTCAGCAAACGGAACGTACAGGGCTTAGTCTTGAGAAAATGGGCTTTACGGTATCGAGAACCAGCTGGCCCGCTTTCTCCATAGACCGTGAACGGATACAGCAGTACGAGGAGCTCAGGAATTTCCCTGCCCAGCCCGGCACTTCCCGTATTGGTCTCTATCTCCGATTCGGAACGATTTCCATCAGGGAAGTCATCAGGAAGATTATCAGAGTGGAGAACCGTACTTTCCTTCACGAACTCATCTGGAGAGAGTTCTTCATGCAAATCCTCTGGCACTTCCCCTACACAATGCATTCCTCGTTTAAAAAGGAATACGATCACATTGCCTGGCGGAACGATGAAGCGGATTTTGAACGCTGGAAAACGGGAAATACGGGTTACCCTCTTATCGACGCCGGTATGCGGGAACTCAATACCACCGGGTATATGCATAACCGTGTTCGCATGTTGGTGAGTAGCTTCCTGTGCAAACACCTGCTAATAGACTGGCGGTGGGGAGAGGCCTATTTTGCAGAAAAGCTGTTGGACTACGAACAGGCCAGTAATGTGGGTAACTGGCAATGGGCGGCAGGCTCAGGAGTGGATGCAGCACCCTACTTCCGCATTTTTAATCCCACTACTCAGGTTCAGAAATTCGATCGCCAACACGAGTACATCAATACCTGGGTGCCGGAATACCAGGAACTCACCTACCCGGCTCCGATAGTAGATCATAAAGCTGCCCGGGAACGCTGCCTGAAGGTGTACAAGGAATCACTGAATCAGGCCGCTTCCTGAGAATCGCCCCCTCCCCTTACGCCCGGCCCAGTCCCGGGTTTTTTGTTGAATGAACCCTGTAGCAGAACCCTTAAACAAGACTCATCAACATTCAAATTTTTATGTATATACCCGGGGTTTTTGTTTAATTTTTTAGTGGTAAAAACGAGTGACTACTGATAATAATCAGTGTTCGCATCAATCAAAGGGATTGATTACTCCTTGTTTAGCTGAGTTCTGTCAGCCCAGCACTTAAACTAAACAGATTTGACATGAATAGAAATTTTTGTTTAACTCAAGGCGGTATTATTTCTCTATATTTGAAACGATAATACCGTTTTATGTACTCCGTTCTGTACCGTTCTGTAGCCTCGCCCGATTTTACCAAAGAGGACATCTATAAGATGCTGAGTCACTCTAGGGCATTCAACAACAGCCACGGCATCACAGGGTGTCTGCTATTTCACCGGGGCCAGTTCCTGCAGTTGATCGAAGGGGAAGCTAAAGACGTTCTGCCCTTATACGACCGAATTAAACACGACGGCCGGCACAACCTGGTTACCACTCTGGAGCTCAGGGATGATGCCGAACGTATCTTCAGTCACTGGGATATGGCCTTTCATGATTTTGGGGAAGACAATGAGGCCGCATACTACAAATTGCAGCAAATCGACACCTTTTTCAGGCAATCGAGCGCTCTGAATTCACCCAGTATTATGGCCAATACATTTTTTAAAAATGTTCGCAGTATGCTGTTGCAGGCAAGTTAGTCCTTGGGATGACTGAGCAAGTTGCCCGTCAAAGCCTTTCAATATGCGCGCCTATGTTTCTCAAACGTTCATCAATCCGCTCATATCCGCGGTCGATCTGCTCTATGTTGTGAATAATGGAGGTACCCCGCGCCGATAAGGCAGCGATCAGCAGGGAAATTCCCGCCCGGATATCCGGAGACACCATGGTAGTTGCCTTGAGACGGGACTTGAAATCATGCCCGATAACGGTCGCCCGATGGGGATCGCACAGTATGATCTTGGCCCCCATGTCGATAAGCTTATCGACGAAAAACAAGCGACTCTCGAACATTTTCTGGTGAATAATAACCTCTCCCCTAGCCTGAACAGCAACGACGAGCAGTACACTAAGTAAATCGGGGGTCAGTCCGGGCCAGGGTGCATCCGCCAGGGTCATGATGGACCCGTCTATAAACGACTGTACCTCGAAACCTTGCTTATGCGCAGGAATATGTATGTCTTCCCCGGAACGTTCCACCGTTATGCCCAGCTTGCGAAATGCCCCGGGTATTTGCCCCAGATTATCCCAGGAAACCTCCCTGATAGTCAGTTCACTTCGTGTCATGGCGGCCAGTCCAATCCAGCTTCCGATTTCAATCATATCGGGTAATACGGTATGCTCCGTACCGCCTAAGCGGGAAACCCCTTGTATGCGAAGCAGGTTAGAACCTATGCCCTCTATGTTCGCCCCCATGCGTACCAGCATATGGCAAAGTTGCTGCAGGTAAGGCTCACAGGCGGCATTGTAAATGGTCGTTTCACCTTCGGCCAGGACGGCTGCCATGAGGATATTGGCCGTACCGGTAACTGAAGCCTCGTCCAGCAACATATACGTCCCCTTTAATCCGTCGGATTCGACCCCATAGAAATGTTCTTCTGGATTATACCGAAACGAAGCACCTAACTTGATCAGACCTTCAAAATGGGTATCTAGTCGGCGGCGGCCAATCTTGTCCCCGCCGGGCTTGGGGATATACCCCTTGCCGAACCGGGCAAGCAACGGACCAACCAGCATGATAGACCCCCTTAATTTTCTCCCGTCTTCTTTGAAGGCTTTGGATTGCAGATAATCCAGACGAATGGCGTCTGCCTTGAAGGTGTAGGAATGTTCGTCCAGACGGTTGACCTTAACCCCTAAATCTTCTATTATGGCGATGAGTTTATTGACATCCAGTATATTCGGGATGTTTCGTATAGTAACCTCATCTTCCGTCAATAAAACTGCACAGAGAATCTGCAGCGCCTCATTCTTGGCGCCCTGAGGGGTAATGGTGCCGTTAAGCTCATGTCCTCCCTCGATTTTAAACGAGCCCATAATTCTGTCTAACTAGGATTTAGGGATGCCGCTTCTTATTCCGGCCGGTGCGGGGTCCCTTTTTGGTTGTCTGCCGGTTACTCTTGGCTACCCGGTTCTTGAGGAACTGACCGCTTTCCGTCAGTGTCTCCCCTTCGGGATCCAGATCGATCTGTCCGTCACTGAGCTCCTTCAGGTGTGCGAATACAACCGTATCCTCCACGGAATCCTTGTTCCAGTTCAGGTAGCACTTCTTCATGTGGTTGGCAATGGCGTATTCCAGTCCATCGCGTTTCTCTCCTTTTTCCCAGCTTACGGCCACATCTATCATCCTCTTGATATTGTTGCCGTAGAAGCGGTATTTGGGAAAATTCTGTGGATAAGGCAAGGACTCGGGTCTCTGCTGCAGCACTTCCTTGGAAGTAAAGGGAAATGGAGAATCCACGTCCAGCTTGAAGTCGGACATGATAAACAACTGGTCCCACAGTTTATGCTGAAAATCAGGGACATCCCTGAGATGGGGCTGCAGATTTCCCATGACACTTATTATGGCCTGTGCCACCTTGTTGCGCTCCTCGCGGTCTTCAATAGTAACCGCGTAGTCTACCATTTTCTGGAAATGCCGGCCGTACTCGGGTATGAAGAGATGGGAACGTTCCGTGTTGTATTCGAGATAAGATGTTGAATCCAAAGGGGATAACTTTAATGAAGATGCTGACTTAGGGTTATCAACGATTACAAAGTAACGAAATTATAAATGCCCATAAAAAGGTACTAGAGCGAAATAATCCCCTCGATCCCTTCGACTTCCCGATACTTGGCAATTACCTCGTCCGGGCCCTGCATGCGGACCGTAATGGATACGCTGGTGTACTTGCCGTTCTTCGATTTCTTGGTCTCGATTACAGCCCCCTTCAAATCAAAAATCCGGTGCAGTTCACGAATTTTATCCGGATCGGAGGTGACTATGAACTTAAAGAGGTAAACCGCAGGCCATTCAGCGGATTCCTCCAGCTGTTGGCGCAAACGGTCATAAAATTCACCCGAGGGTCCGTTATTCATAACTTAATGGGATATTTGTTCAGCTGTGAAAAGACGATAGGTCTGCTGATCCATATGGTCATGCGAAAGTACTCATTATATGCCGACCGGGACGAAAACTGATGAAAATATGCGCCGCCGGGTACTGTTTACCGGAGGACCCGCAACGGGTAAATCGACACTGATCGGGGGGCTGGAGGACCTGGGGTACCACTGCTATCCCGAAGAGATCAGATTACTTACCGACGAAATCCTCAAATCTCAGCCCGACCTGTCAGAAAATGAGAACCCCCTTCTCATGGCAGTTGACCCCATGGATTTCAACCGCCGGTTGCTTGAACAAAGGCTGAAGCAGTGGCGGGATTTCGAAGATCGGGAGGAAGCCCTGGCGTTTTTCGACAGGGGACTGCCCGATGTACTGGCTTACATGGAAGCCTTTGATCAACCCTATCCGCGGAATTTCGAGCAGCTCTGCCAGTGGCACCGGTATGATTGCGTTTTTCTGACACCGATCTGGCCCGAGATATTCCGGAATGACAGACAGCGGCTGGAGTCCGTGGAAACGGCCTACCAGACGGAATCAAACCTGATAAAGACTTACAGGCGATACGGTTACGAACTGATCACCGTTCCTTTGCTTCCTCCTGAGGATCGCCTTCGTTTCGTGCTCGACTTCCTGAAGGACCGGGAGATGCTGTGATGGCCATTTTTATCAGCCCCCCGGTTGGTGCGTCCGGAACTATAGGATTTGATTCCGCAAAGGACCTACGGTGAAGGCTTGTAACTTTGAATAACAAATAGCCTATTCATGGGAATCGATACCTCCCTGCTAAAAAAATACTGGGGTTTTCAGTCCCTGCGCCCCCACCAGGAACAAGTGATTCAGGCCGCTCTCGATGGACGAGACACGGTGGCCTTGTTGCCAACGGGTGGAGGAAAGTCCCTGTGCTTTCAATACACCGCGCTCCAGCTACCCGGCCTGTGCCTGGTTGTTTCACCCCTAATCGCCCTTATGCAGGACCAGGTGCAGGGATTACAGCAGAGGGGCGTGCGAGCGCTGGGCCTGTTCGGAGCCATCGCCCAGCAGGACCTGTTGAGAATCATGGACAACCTGAGGCAGGATGTCTATAAGATAGTCTATCTCTCCCCTGAACGACTGCAGCATCCCCTGGTACTAGAGCAGCTATCGAGCCTGCCCATATCGCTGCTTGCCGTGGACGAGGCGCACTGTATTTCGCAATGGGGACACGACTTCCGACCGGCCTATCTCAATATACATCTTGTTCGAGAGGCCCATCCTTTGGTTCCGATAATGGCACTAACGGCTACGGCTACTCCCGACGTCCTCAGGGACATGGAAGGACAATTGGGACTGCGGAATCCCGTACGGGTCCGGAATTCGTACTACCGCAGTAACCTGAGTATCCGTGTAGCAGCGAATGAAGACCGGGAAGGTGAACTCATGTATTGGTTGGATCGCAGCCCGGGTTCGGGCATTGTCTATGTCGGCAGCCGAAAACGAAGTGAGCAACTGGCACGCCTGCTTCATCATCGTGGAATTCAGGCCGAGGCCTTCCACGGAGGAATGGAAATCGATAACAAGCGTAAGATCCTTCGTCGCTGGCTCGGTGGACAGACTCGCATCGTGGTTGCCACCAATGCTTTCGGTATGGGGATCGACAAAGGGGACGTCCGACTAATCGTTCATTACGATCTGCCCGACAGCCTGGAGAATTATTATCAGGAGGCCGGACGTGCAGGGCGGGATGGCAAGCCAGCCCGGTGCATCATCCTTTGCGGTCCTGACTCATATAAGGAGCAGCGAAGCCAGTATTACGAGGGTCTGGCCCAATATGAAGACCTGCTGGCCGTTTACAAGGCTCTGGCGGCATTCTTCCAAATTCCGTCTATGGAAGGCGTAGATCAGCGCTTTGATTTCGATTTTAATGCCTTCTGCCTCCGATACGCATTCTCCCCTTTAAAAACGCTGGATGCCTTAAGAACCCTTGAAAAGCACGAGCTCATCGAGGTGAACACCCAAGGTCAGCGGCGGAGTAGTCTGAGAATCATAGCCTCACGCCATCTGATTCGTCAGCACATGGAACAGCGAAAGTTCCTGGGGCCTATACTGGAAACACTGGTGCGAAATCACGGGGGGATATTCGATACCCTTACCGAAATCAATGAATGGCAAATTGCCCGAAACCTTGAAATAAGCAGGAGTAAACTACAGGATAGCCTAAATCGACTGGCTGAGCTCGAGCTGATTGAATACCGGCCTGTCGATAAGAAATGGAAGCTGATCTGGAAACACCCCAGAGAGGATGAGAGAACACTGAGACCCCTGCGACCCTTCCTGGAAAAGTATCTGAAAGGAAAGCTTCGTCGGATAAAGAAGATGCAGGAAATGATGGGCGATAAACCCCAATGCCGACAGCAGTTCATTATGGGGTATTTCGATCAGGCCATAGAGCCCTGTGGAAATTGCGATCTTTGTGCGCCGGTAATTGCGGATAGACACAGGCGATCTCAGACGGAAAGCAGAATCATCGATCTACTGCGGTCCGGGCCCAGAGATTCGGGACAGTTACTTCTCGAATCCGGAGCAGATAAGGAGGAGCTACTGGAATTACTGACCGCATTACTGGGACAGGGTAGAATACAACTGACCGCAGGTAATCAATACGCAATCAACAGCTAATATATGTTAGACCGTCCCCAGATCGTTTATATGGGAACCCCCGAATTCGCCGTCGCAGGACTTCGGGCACTTCTTGAACAGGGCCATACCGTAGTCGCGGTTATTACTGCCCCGGACAGACCTGCCGGTCGGGGCCGGAAATTGAAGCATTCTCCTGTTAAGGAATTTGCTCTCGAACGCGGTCTGCTGGTATTGCAACCCGAAAAACTGAGGGATCAGGACTTCCTTGACCGGCTAGACTCCCTGAAACCGGACATACAGGTAGTCGTCGCCTTTCGCATGTTACCCAAGGCAGTGTGGTCCATTCCGTCTCTGGGCACCTTTAACCTCCATGCCTCTCTCCTTCCGCAGTATCGGGGTGCGGCTCCAATAAACTGGGCCATCATCCATGGCGAAGAGAACACCGGGGTTACCACATTCATGATTGATGAACACATCGATACCGGAGACATACTACTGCAAAGAGACGCCCCCATACTCGAATCGGACAATGCCGGCACCCTGCACGACAGGCTCATGGATCTCGGGGCAACGCTCATAGTAGATACTGTAGAAGGAATCTGGGAAGGAAGGCTTATCCCAAATCCACAGCCGGATTTAATGGGTGCGGAACTACGCGCTGCCCCCAAATTATTCCGAGAAGATTGCCGAATCGATTGGAATATGCCCGTTCGGTCTGTGTTAAATCATATACGAGGGCTGAGCCCCTACCCCGGGGCCTGGTCGAGCCTGGAATACGACGGGGAATCGATGGATGTTAAGGTATATCAAGCCAGGATCGAATTCCGACAGCCCGATTCGGAACCCGGAGCGGCCTTCACCAGGGATGGGGAAATTTGGATTGCGGCTAGCAATGGTTACGTCATTCCCGAGGTGCTTCAACTCCCCGGCAGAAAGCGCCTGAACACCACTGAGCTACTGAAAGGCTGGGATTTACCCGAAAATGGGCGATTCGTATGAAAATTCGCTAAGAAACCGTCGGAAGTTGAAAATGCTGATAATCAGCTGTTAACATAAATAAGCTTATTAACATATAGCCTAAGTTATCAACAAACCTCCCGATTTCCCGCGTGTTTACTTGCGTCGGCGGCGATTACGTATAAATTTGTTTGAAATTGCACGCATAAATTTTAAGTGAGTATGAATAAGACTGAATTAATTGATGCTATGGCAGAAGATGCCGGTATCACTAAAGCGGCCGCTAAAAAAGCGCTGGAATCATTCCTGAACAATGTCGAAGGATCCCTGAAGAAGGGTAACCGGGTTTCCCTGGTAGGATTCGGATCCTGGTCTGTTTCTAAAAGAGAGGCACGTGAAGGCCGAAACCCTCAGACTGGTAAAGCCATCAAAATTGCCGCCAAGAATGTTGTTAAGTTCAAAGCTGGGACGGAACTGGGCAACGCAGTAAACTAAAAAACTTCCGAAAAGCGCTCTTGATCCTAAGGGCGCTTTTCTTTTTGCCGTGTTTGAAGGTTACAAAATAAATAGTAACTTTCTTTTAGGAGAATAACCCTTCGCAGCATGAAACCACTAAAAGGAACGCTACTCGTTGCTGAGCCGACGCTTACCGGGGACGTTTCTTTTAACCGTTCTGTAGTATTAATCGCAGAGCACAACGACACGGGTTCCGTAGGCTTCATCCTCAATAAACCCCTGGAGTTCTCCATCAACGAACTGGTCGAAGACATTAAAATTCCCATACGTGTATTTAATGGCGGCCCTGTAGAACAGGACAATCTCTATTTTATCCACAGGGTTCCCCATCTCATCAAGGATAGCATCGAAATCTCCGATGGCATTTTCTGGGGGGGAGACTTCGATACCATTATCGACCTGATTAATCAGGAACAGATTACCGAAAATGAGATTCGATTCTTCCTGGGATATTCCGGATGGGATGCTTTTCAATTGGATCAGGAACTCCGATCTAAGTCCTGGGTGGTCGTATCCAACACCTATCAGAGCGACATCATAGAAAAACCCTCGCAGGCATTCTGGAAAGAGAAAATGCTGGAACTCGGCGGCGATTATCAGCTTTGGTCTAATTCCCCTGAGGATCCTAGCCTCAACTAGGAACCTGACTCCGTACTTTCCAGCATTTCTTCGCGAGCAAAGTCGCAGTACAGCTTTAGGAACTGGGAGACCTCATCCGTTTCGTACTTCTTTCTCTTATAACGGGAAACCAGATGAAAGCGAAAAGGATCGTGCTGTACCACCAAAGATTGTATATCGTTGAGTTCGAATGGCGATACCTCTCCCTCTACTACGCTAAGACCGGGCTGAGCTTTGAGGTAATTCATAAGGTGTTCCCTATACACCGAACGGCCGCTTCCCTCTTCATAGGCAGGGGTCTTCCAGGTGTTTGGATCAACCTGTAGCCAAAGGTTGCCCCGGATGCTGCCCAGTACCCGCTTTCGCTCGTTCAGCAATATCGCATCATCCCAGCCATTTTCCTCAGCGAAGACTTCGGCTATGGCAAATACAGGGTGCTGTGGCAATCCGAGTCCGGTGAGCAGATTTCCCGGTAATCGATGTTCGGTATAGACATGCGTTTCACGGGTATCAAGCCCCCTTAGAAAGAAATCTGCGGACTCCATGGCTTCAATTCTGTACAGGGCGGGTTCCGCACCCGACAGTCGATCGCCCGTTTTTCGATCCCGCAGTACACGGATTTGAACCCTGCCGAATTCCGGCATCTCAGAGCCCCATTTGCGTGTAGCCGTATCCGTAATCCGCTCTTCGAGGAATTCCGGACTGAAGGACGCGGGAATCTTTAATCGGAGCATTCGCATACTCGCCATGAGCTTGAAATAATGGGGCTCCCATTGAAGCACGGTACCCCTATATAAGTACACTGTTTCGGTTAGAACATCACCGTAGTCCAGTCCGTAAGCATTAAAGCGCGTTTCGGAAATCCCATTGGGACTTCCTTGTATTTCCTGCATAATTAGGGTTGTTTCACAAATTGCACCGTTGGTGCGGAAAGAGCATCAGGATGATCCGAGCACATGCTTCAGATCGGAAATCTGGTTTTCCCAAAGCAGCTTGGCTTCATCGACCTCGGTCGGTTCGGCAAAATCGGTGATCATCAGGGAGACATCCGAGGTAATTTCATCCACTACTATACGCATCTCAAAGTAGCTGCTGTCTTCATTTTCAGCCCAGGCAAACTTGACAAACTCGTCGCTTTTCTTCTTTAGCATCTTGGCATTTTCCTCTGATCCATCCCAGATAAAGCTGAACGTCTCCCCACGGGAGTTCACGTTATCCGCAAACCATTCCGAAAGTCCCGAAGGTGTTGCAATATACTGATACAACAACTGTGGAGAAGACTGGATTACGAACTCCATTTCAAACTTTATCTTTTCGCTCATCTCTATCATAGTTTGTTTTCTTTGGCTAGGTCACTTAACCCAACAATATAGAAAATATCTGCGCACTTTCGAAATATCAATTCTTTTGGTTGGTCGGCCACTGGCTGTAGCGTATATTTGCACCCGCTTAGACAACAAGCAATCCGGCGAGGTAGCTCAGGTGGTTAGAGCGCAGGATTCATAACCCTGAGGTCGGGGGTTCAATTCCCCCTCTCGCTACAGCTCACAGACGCAATAGGTTTCAGACTAATACGAAGACCGGTTGCGTCTTTTTTTTACCTTACTGAACAGGAGGCCTGCCAGCTCCGGGCAATATAGGAAATCCTAACGAAGGAATCATTCATAAAGGAAAAGAGCGCTGAACCTTTTCCTGTCCCTTACCATTTGGACTCATATGCACGGAGGGTAACAGATTAACTTTTTTTACCAGAAGTTACACCCTGAACTAGGTGTGGTCGCTCGGTATATATTTTTAAATTTGAGGTATGACTCAAGCGATCGGAAAAAAGTCCTGTCCACCGCCGGGCTCGGATGCAGCATATATCATTCGTCTGCTGTCGTCCCGGTTCATACCTCCCAGCGAATAGGTCAGGCAGATTCTGTCCTGGCTGTTTTCCGGGGAATCCCCCTGCAACAACCCCCTACTACACCTATTTTTTGAACCCTGAATCAAGGATTCATGCTCATTCGTACTTATGACGCCTTTTCCAAGCCTACCCCCAGGCAAATTAATCGTTTAGCCGATTTTCTAAACGGGAATTTACCCGACTTTACCGGCGAACGCGAATCCATACGAAAGTCCCTTCAGTATGCTATTAAGGAGAAGGCTGGTCTTGGTGGGTACATCTTCGTTTTGGAAAGTGAGGATCTGGTGATCGGTGCGATGGTGCTTAACAGAACGGGTATGGAAAATCTGCTAGGCACCTACCTGCTGGCATACATCGCCATTGCAGAAAACTACCGCAATCAAGGACACGGGACCTCATTAATCGAATATGCCCGCAGTTATTGCAAGGGGTCGATATCGGTACATCTGAGGCCCGAAGGTGCATTCCTCCCCTTTTTTGAACGACTGGGATTTGCACGCTTATCCGAATTCTGGAAAGTGTCCTAGAACCATTAAAGCAACATTTCATGCTGATAATACCCGTAAAACCAGGAGAGAATATCGACGCAGCTCTGAAACGATATAAAAGAAAATTCAGGAACACCAAGGTCAAACAGGAATTACAGGAGCGACAACAATACACTAAACCCTCTGTAAAACGACGCCTGAATAAAAAGAAGGCCGTTCACAGGGAAGAATTTCTCCGGGAGCAGGAAGAATAATTCTACACAATTAATATAGCCGTACGTGAACTCTGGACCGCGGTCTTTCGGGCAATTCCGCCCAGAAGGCCTGGCTCGAAAAAGGAATTCCCGTGTTTGCCGATCACCAGAAGATCTACGGATTGCTTTTCACTGAACTCGACAAGGGATTTACTGATATCTTTTCCACTAATGATCTTGAGTTCCCAGCGGTGGAAGCTTTGCTTGAGTTGAGCGGCCAGTTTTTGGAACCTAATTCGGCTATTCTCGTTCAGTTCCTGCTCAATGGTTTCATCTTCACGGTTCACATAAGGAAAGTAAACTACGGGCATCTTATTAACATGAATTCCTACCATTCTTGAATCCGTTAGATACTCTGATATGTCATTAATAAAGGAGACTAAAACGGTATCCCTTCCTCTGGGATTCAGGTCCAATGCAGCGGCTATGTAACCCAATGACGGAGACTCCTTTTGGGGGCAAAGCAAGACAGGGGTATCCGGTTTTTTAAGCGATAACATCCTGAAGACAACATCACCGGTACCTTGATAAGGTGCCTTATTACCGAATAACAGAAGTACATCCGTCATTCCGGTTAATCGGTTTCCGATGGCTTCCACGGTATCGTTCTGGTCCTCTACTTCGATAACCAGACGGGTACCGGAATCGGAGAAATACAGACTATAGCTGGAGTTCAGGTGCCGGGACACCCTTTTCTTCAAGTCGAAGGCGCTGCTATCATTAAACCCTTCCAGGGCATCGATAAAATCGAATCGAATGTTGTGAAACAAAACCACCTCTTCGAGATCATCTATGGAGCTGGCCAGGAGTTGAGCATATTCCACACAGTATCTATCATGTGGTGACAGATCAAGGCAGACTAGCAGACTATTCAGTTTTTTCGTCATTGGATTCGGATTCAATAAGTTCCTTTATCTGTTTTAAGTATTGCTCTTTCTCCTTTTGTTCGTCTCGTTGTCGGGCCCGATCGCTGGTTTTCCTGAGTTCGCGATTAAGACCGAAAATGATAAATACGATAACCACAGCAAAAGGCAAGCCCGATGAAATCACTGCGGACTGCAGCGCCTTTAATCCCCCGGCATAAAGTAGCGCCGCAGCCACACTACCTTCTAAAAGTGCCCAAAAAATTCGCTGCCCCACGGGGGCATCCAGTTTTCCACCTGCCGTAATACTATCGATGACCAGGGAGCCAGAGTCCGATGAAGTAACAAAAAACACCGTAACCAGACAGATTCCCACAAATGAAGAAATATTCGACAGGGGAAACTGCTGAAGCATCACAAACAGGGCCGTCGAAAGGTCTTCATTGACATATTCAGCTATCGATACTACCCCCTGCGACTCAATAAAAATGGCCGATCCCCCAAATACAGCCATCCACAGAAATACGAGCAAGGAGGGAACCAACAGCACTCCCAAGATAAATTCCTTAATCGTACGCCCTTTGGAAACCCGGGCTATGAACATTCCGACAAAGGGCGACCAACTAATCCACCAGGCCCAGTAAAAAACGGTCCACGAATGCTGCCAGTCCTTTTCACTGTATGTTTCTGCCCAGGTACCAATGCGAATGATGGAATTGAAATAATTACCCACGTTCTGAATAAAACCATCCAGCAAATAAGCGGTGGGGCCCACAATCAGCATGAACAATAAAAATAACAGGGCGGCGCGCATATTGATTACGCTAAGGAATCGAACTCCTTTATCAAGACCAAGGACAACGGAAGTCGTTGCGCCCAGTGTAATGATTGCAATCAGTAGTATTTGAGTCTTCGTTTCATTCGGAATTTCAAACAGGAAAAATAAGCCCGAATTGATTTGTTGCACCCCTATACCCAGGGTGGTGGCCAAACCGAATAGTGTTGCAATCACCGCTAAAATATCAACCAGATGTCCTATCCATCCATTGACGCGATCCCCGAGCAAAGGACGAAATAGGGAACTGATGGTTAATGGCAGGCCTTTATTGTAGGTGAAGAATGCCAGTGCCAGACCTACGATCACATAAGGAGACCAGCCGTGTAGTCCATAGTGCAGATAGGTAAATAACATCGCCTGACTCGCGCGTTCCCCCAGATTGGAAACCTCCAGAGGAGGATTGCTAAAATGAAACATGGGTTCGGCTACTCCATAGAACATCAGGCCTATGCCCAGTCCGGCCGAGAATAGCATGGAAAACCAGGAAAACGTAGAGAACTCCGGGCGGGCGTTTTCCCCTCCGAGTCGGATCTTACCGAACCGACTAAAGGCAAACCAAAGTGCCACAATAACAAAGAGGTTCATAACGAGTATAAAGAACCACCCCATGTACCTGGAGGTCTGCTGCTGAAAAATGCCGAAGGCCTCTCCCATCGAATCACTAAAGAAAAAGGAAAGGCCAATCATCGTTAAAATAATAATGGAAGCAGGATAAAACACGGGGCCGTGTATATCAAAATACTTCTTTTTCACTGCCTGACTCATACGTTTCCTTTAATCATTCGGTTGCGAATACATGATTCAGACCCGGCTGAATCCGATATGAAACGGGACCCATAACAACTTTATGCTATCGGCCCCGCAATCCCTTATTAACGATGCAAAACACTCTATGCTACCTGACGATCCAGGTAGCCGCATTCTGACTATCCGTGCCCCCTAACTCTTGTACAGCCTGTTCATAATTTTCACTATTGAGCGATTGTTCTTCTCCGGGATACAAAAAGCGCAGAGGAAGGAGATCGCCGTTCAGGTTTCCGCATGACGGATTCAGGAAAGGAATGCCCGAAAATGAATTTCCGGATTCGAAATACCACCTACGCACTTCGAAATACGGCTCCATGCCATGGAAAAACAGAGCCAGCCACTTCTGTTCCCAGATATCGGTTGGTGTCGAATACGCCACACCGGAATTTGAATAAAAATCATCAAAATCCGACCATCCAAAAGGATCGAAATCCACCTGATGATATTCCATGGAAGCCCTAACCCCCTCCCGGTACAAGTTCGCCACATCCGAAGTGATCCAGCCTTTTACGGCAGCTTCGGCAAGGAGAAACTGTACCTCAGAATAGGTCATAACTACCCCCTCGGCCGTGTCCAGTCCCAAGTCGCTCGCCTGAGTAAAGCCGGGATAATTGTAGTACTGAACACCCAGCCTGGAAGCCCCGCTCTTGCTGCACTGGTTTCCCTGACCGTTAACAGCTCCGATGAATTCCGGGTTACTCACGAAATCTTCATTATTGGGTCGCGCGTAGCGCAACAGCCTGGGATCACTATATCCGGACATCACATCGACCGCAGCTTCACCAATGGCGACAGCATCGAAATCTCCGGTTTTCAATGGAATCAGAGGAAACTCATTGGGGAAACTTCCCGTGTAGGTCAGAACCACATTATCGTCATTACTTTCAATGAGAGGCCCGCCGTTGACCACCGCCGCGAATCGACTGGCCGCATCATCCAGTTGATTGTTGGCATGCATGATGAGCCTCAGGCGAAGCGAATTCCCAAATTTTCTCCACTTTTCGGAATCTCCGTCGAGCAGTATATCTCCTTCTATAAATCCATTTCCACTGGCCAGAAGCTGATCGGCAGTCTCGAGTTGTGCAAGCAAGTCCCTATATATGGTTTCCTGATCGTCATAGGAAGGTGTGAAATTGAGTTCTACACCCTCGATCGCCTCGAAATACGGTACATTGCCATAACAGTCCGTGATATTCTCAAAGATCCAACTGCGCAGGACGATGGCCGCTCCCTGCAATACCTCATTCCCAGATTCCACGGCCAGTTCCTCCACGATCTTCAGATCCAGAAGACTCCCGTACCAACCTTCCCAATACGTGGGGAAGGCGTTCCAATTGTATGCATCTACTTCCAAACGAAGTGTTTTGGCCGAAATCTGTGCTGCGTTATTGCCCACCAGGTAGGAGGCATCAACGGTTGTATTTACACTGTTGCGAATGGTACCAGTGAGCAGTACATCCGGACTCACAGTAATGGGCTCATTCGGATTTTCATTGAACTCCTCGAAGTCGTCACAACTCCAGAACAGCGTTATTAAGGATACACCTGAAATTCCTATATATCTGAATATCTTGTTCATATCAATAGTTTATCCAATTCTTGATTAAAATGTAAGGTTCACGGAAAAACCGTAGTTCCTGGACGGAAAAATCTGCTGACTTTCGAAACCGGGGACAAACACCCCATTCCTGATGGAAAAGGTTTCCGGATCAATGGTAGGTACCTCAGTAAACAGCAGCAAATTCCTTCCGATTAGTGAAAATCGGGCGCTCTGCATGCCCAGCTTTTTGCAGAAAGCCTCCGGAATATTGTAGCCAATGCTGACTTCTCTGAGCTTAACATAGGTGGCATCATAGGTCGCCGCCTCTATATTGTCGCGATTGAATCCATTTCCGTAGTACGTATAAAAGTACCCTACGTATCCAACACCTCCCGGCTCTACCCGGACGGTATTCTCCGACAACTCGTTTTCATAATCAATTACACCATCGGCGTTGGAGTCTGTCCAATTCAATCCTGGTCCGATGACGCCTCCTCCGAACTGATCCAGACTGTAAACGGGCTCACCGGCGTCATCATAGTCCACGCTATACGTGGTACGGCCACTCAGGGTGGATAATCTCAGATTCGGGTCGTCAAAATTGGTTATCGTTCCCCCGGTATTATACAGTGCATGAGAACGGGCATAAATCTTACCGCCAAACTGACCGTCGAACAGGAAACTGAAATCAAAATTCTTATACCTGAAGGTGTTTTCAATTCCGGCCCTCAGATCCGGCTGGTAAGAGCCTGCAGAGACCTTATCCTGAGTCATCATCGGAAGGCCATTCTGGTGAATGATCTCTCCGGTCTCGGGATGGCGCACGAATCCAAGCCCGTACAATTGACCAAAAGGCTGACCTTCAACGGCAACAAATTCCAGGTCGGAACCACCTTCATCACCCGGAAACATATCCGCAACCACGGAATACCTACCGCTGGTTATTATGTCCGGCAAGGTCTCCACCACCGCGCGATTGTGAGCCAGATTGAGCGTAGCCGACCACTCGAAATCCTGTGACTGGAAAGGAATGGCATTCAATAACACTTCCACACCCTGATTTCGGATGGAACCTCCATTGGTAAGACTAAAGTCATATCCGCTCGTTCCAGCCACGGGCAGGCGGATCACCTGGTCGAAGCTCAGCATGTTGTAATAGGTGGCATCGAGCCGGAATCGATTGTTAAAAAACCGGATGTCGGTTCCGACCTCAAAAGCTCGAGTACGCTCATTGGTCAGATTAGGATCCGTAACTGTACGGTTTGCAGTGAATACAGTATTATTTCCAAAGGCCGCCTGTGGTGTAAAAGTGGTTCCAAATGCATAAGGGGGCGCACCATTACCCACTTCGGCATAGTTGGCACGTAGCTTCAAAAATGAAAAGGTGTTACTGTTCAGATTAACCATGTCCGAAACGATAGTACTCAGCGTTACCGAAGGGTAGAAAAAGGAATAATTCGAGCCCTCCACCCCGGCATCTGGGTCAACCAAGGTGCTGGACCAGTCGTTCCTGGCGGTCACATCCACGTAGAGGTAGTTCTTAAACGATAGCGTGGCCAGTCCGAATACACTGTTGATTCCCACCCGGGTCTTTTGAGATTCGGTAAGGACACCAGACCGGTTATTGGCCAGGGTATAGATACTGTTATCGGTTCCGAACAGTTTCAATTGGGGATTATTAGCTACCAGGAAATTAGCGCGCTGCCTCATGATATTGCCCCCGAGTTTAACGTCCAGCTGCCAGTCGCTTCCGTTCGTGCGATCCGTACTATAAGAAAAAAGGGCCTCGGCATTTGTTTCCGAGAAGGAGATCTCATCCTCTCTATAACTACCTAGGAGCACGGCCTTAGTTGAAGGCGCCCTTCTATATTGGCGCCTTTCGCTCAGTACGTCTCCACCGTATTTGAAACGGAAGGAAAAATTCCTGGCGAAGTCATAATTGACTTCAATGTTTCCAATCACTCGATTGTTGCGAAACGAATTGGTATTTTCATTGATAATGAACCATGGATTGTTAACCCATAGGTTCTCTACATAACGCTGCTGTACTCCCTCCTGACCTGGGATCCAGTAATCTCGAAGATCGTTGATGTTAACCTGCCTCGGATACCAGAGCCATCCGTACTGTACCGACGAAGATTCGTCATAACCTGCGTTGGGCACGTTGCCCGAGAAGGCATTTACATAGACGGCATTGGCCCTGAAGGTCAGTTTATCGTCCAGCATACTCCTTCCCATACTCACCTGAAAGGTGTTTCTGCTCAGATCCGTGTTGGGAAGAATGTCTTCTTTGTCGAATCTCGTATAAGAAAAGCGAAAATCGCTGTCCTCGTTTTGGGTATTGATGGCCACATTATTGATGCTTGTTATTCCCAGACGGTAAAAGTCCCTAACATTATTTGGCGACGGAGTAAAGGGCACGGGCTCACCGTTTGAGTTAAATTGTTTGATAAGCTGCCCATTCATTCGGGGACCCCAATTCTCTCCATAGGCCTCGTAGTACTCCCGCTCTCCGATATAGTTGGATCCATCCAGATAGGAATACTTACCGCCTCCACCAAAGCCATAGGTGTTTTGATAATCCGGCATGGTCAGTATCGAAGAAAATAGTGTGGTATGGTTCACCTCAATTCCCAGACCTTTGGCCCCGGTACCCTTGCGGGTTTCCACTAGGATTACACCATCTGCCGCCCGGGCCCCGTATAATGCCGATGCTGCCGGCCCCTTGAGTATATTGACCGATTCAATATCATCCGGATTGATGTTTTGTGCAGCATTACCAAAATCAATGGTCGAAGAACCATTCAGACCGTCGTCAAAACTGTAGAGGTCGTTGGTGATAGGCATACCATTAACTACGAAGAGGGGTTGGTTGTTCCCCAGTAAGGAGGCCGCACCACGGATATTAATGTTCGATGATGCCGTTGGTCCTGCTGAAGAACCGGTAATGAAAACACCTGCGACTTTACCGGCCAGGTTGTCCGTGAAATTGGTTGCCTTAACTTCGGATACTTCCTGCATAGAAAGTTTCTGTACGGAGTAACCCAGCGCCTTTTCTTCCCTCCGGACTCCCAGTGCTGTAATGATCACCTCATCCAGTTGCTGAGAATCGGGACTGAGCCTGACTTCGTAAAAATCCCTCTGATCGATCTCCAGTGTTAGCGTTTCATACCCTAGGAAGCTGAATTGAAGAACGCTTCCCTCTCCGCTTACTTGTATGACGAAATTACCGTCAAAATCAGTAACAACACCGTTTGTGGTGTTCATTTCAAGTACGCTTACGCCCAAGAGTGGCAAGCCTTGATCGTCTTTAACAAGACCCGTCACTCGCTTCTGAGCGAAGAGACCGGTGCATGAAAGAACTAGAAGTAATACAGGTAGGATGGTTTGTGCAGAGAATCTCATTAACATTCTTTTTTGTTAAGAAAACACAAAAGTATAAAATGTAGTTTGTGCACAAACTAAATAGCAAAAAAACTTGATCTTAGATATTTATTGCACTGTTTATCAATTATATGTATTAAACCCTATTGATAATTTATCGGGGATAAAACGATTGATAGTTCCAGTAAAGAAGCATGTGAAAAGGATGATGAGAAGGAGCAGGATTAGTCTTCTCCCTTATCGATCTCCGAGGTGGTAATTATGGGCGAGGCATCAATTTTCTCGGCATCCATAAGCTTCACCAGCAATTCCATACCCCTGCTTAAGGCTTCCTTTTCCTCCTCGGTAAATTGATCAATGCGTGCAGACATCTTTTCCTGCAGGGTTTTAGGAGACTGTTGAAGGAGTTCTAGCCCTTTTACAGTTAGAATAAGATAACTCGCACGCTTATCCTTGGGATGTGGTATTTTGGCAATCAGGGACTTACCCAACAGTCGGGATATGATACCGGAAACCGTACTCGCATTGAGGTTAAGATGGTTCTTTATCACCGAAGACGATGCTTTGTAGTCCACTTGATGCGAGAGGAATTGAAGGGTCAGCAATTGCGGTATAGTCACTCCAAAGTCCTTTTCAATGCGTTTGCTGTCAATACTAATCGACCTAATTACTTTGCGAACCTGTATAAGTATATCCAGATAGTTCAAACCCTATTGCTTTAGCCCGATTTAGTTTGAGAATTTTAGTATCTCTCAAATTTAGCACGGCCGACCCAATCTTTGCAGTTTCTCAGTAATTTTATATATGAACTACTGGTTTTCAACGTTATAATTTATACCACTCCGTCCACACTAAAACCCGGAAATCATGAAAATTGCATTGGGCCAAATTGAAACGATAAACGGACAGATCGAATCCAACATCGAAAACCATATCGAATACTGCAGGGAAGCGGGCCATCAGAATTGCGACCTCATTGTATTCCCCGAATTATCGCTGACAGGTTATCAGCCCGAGACCGCAGCAGCGCATGCGTTTTCCATCCACGACTTTCGATTGTGGCCCCTGCAGGAAGTGGCCAACCAGTACCAACTGTACATAGCCGTAGGTGCCCCGGTACGCATTCGGGAATATCTCGGAATAGGCATGATCTGGATTACTCCGGATACCTTTCCCATCACCTATACCAAGCAACAATTACACCCCAGCGAAGAAGTCTATTTTTCACCTCTGAGCACCATGCAAACCTTCCAGATCGGTACGCATCGGATAGCTCCTGCTATCTGCTACGAATCGACTCTGAAGGAAAGCGTTCAGCGTGCATACAGTCTGGATGCTGACATCTATCTGGTGAGCACTGCTAAGAAACAGGAAAAACTGCCCGAAACTCAGGAACAACTCGAATCATTCTCCAAGGAATTCGGACTTACTACGCTCATGGTCAATTTTGTCGGTGAGTCCGGGGCCTTTCGCAGTGCAGGAGGCTCCAGTGTATGGAGCCGTGAAGGTGCGCTCTTAGGACGCCTGGAAGACCCCGAGACCGGTCTGCTGATTTACGACCTGGACAAACAGTCCACTGCCGTCGTGTCTCAGATGGCTTATTAAAGATTACAGAGAGGTGAGAGGTGCTCCTCTTAACCTTAATTTAGCCCCGTTACGCTTTTTTTCCCCGATCTTAGCGCAGAACAACTCTGCGTTATGAATTCTCGTTTCCAGCTAAAGCGCGATTCTCTGCATTTTTCAAAAAGCCTTTGTTTTCTGTTGCCCCTGGCTTTGGTGGCCTGCCAGTTCGGTTCGGCCGATAAATCCGATTCCGGCCGTGTGGATGGGGTTGCGGAATCCCCTTCAAAACCCGTGCAGACCGAGACCAAACCCGCCGGTGTAACCCTGGACCTCACACAGGACAGCCTAAAAGCAGGCGAGCTGCAGGGGCTGGACCCTTCGGCTGAAATAGACAACCCGATCGACACCACCGCTTTTACCTTTCATTTGCGCAGGGAATTTATACGAAAGGGCCGCCGAAAAGGAGAAGAAGAAGTCCGGGACAGCCTGTTCACCGCCCTTATACTCGGACTGCCTTCCTTCCTGGATGCCGCCAATCAGGAGCTGTATGAATCCGATGCATACCTGTTATATGAACAGGCCGTTTACGATCCGGGTAATGTGGACCAGGCAGCTTACGAACGAATGGTAGACTCTGTCGCGAAACTGGGATTGAAGGTAGTCACTCAGGAGGGTAGCCTCTACCTGCAGGAAGACCCGGACTACATTGAGCGTTTTCAATCGGGACTCAGTCAAGGAATGAGAAACTTTGCACGGCAATATGTGCGCGAACTCCGACAGCCCTTCTGGGCAGATGCGAGCATACAGGTTTCGGTCCGGGAACACCAGGAACGGCTGTTGTTCTGGGAGGAATTCTGCCGTACCCAGCAGGATGTCCCGCTTCACAATTATGCATGTGATCGGTACCGCACGTATTTGTACGTACTCATGTTCGGCTCCCCCAATACGCCCATATACGGCTGGGATGGATCGGAACAGATTCGCCCCGAACTGATCGAGGCATATCGGGAAATCGCTTCGCGACCGGATTGCATGGCCGCACCCAAGCTATCCGAATACCTGTTGTTTCTGGAGGAAAACGACTATACCTATCGGGAAGAGAAATACCGTCAGTTTGCCCGCCAAATCTTTCCGGACATGTCCTTTTAGTCAGATATCCGCGACCGGGTAGAAACTGCAAGGAATCCATTGGGTAAACGACTGAACCCATTATTATGAATAGAGACGTTATACACCTGTTGCCCGCCCAGCCTGTAGACATGGGCGGAATAATGGTTAAACAACCCCTGCCCACCATGCGCGTGGATCAGGTAGACCCCTACCTCCTGCTCCACCACGGGAGCTTCCCGTTCCGAGAAGGTGGTAAGGCCTTGCATCAGGGCATAGGTCCTCACCCTCACCGCGGGTTTTCTCCGGTCACCTTCATTATCGATGGGGAATTGCACCACCGTGACAGCTTTGGAAACAGTCAGATCGCTGCTGCGGGAGACATACAGTGGATGGATGCTGGTGCAGGATTGATTCATAGCGAACGTCCGTCTCAGGATCTGGTGGACCGGGGCGGAACACAGGAAGTGATACAGATATGGATCAATACGCCCTCTGAACAGAAAATGCTCCCACCCAAGTATGTACATATAAAGCGCGGCGAAATGCCCGAACTGTCGGAAGATACGGGTCTATTGGAAATGAAGCTCATCGCAGGCACACTGAGCGGAAAAAAAGGAGCCGCGCGCAGTACGGACGAGCTGTTGATTACCTGGGGCTACTTTCATGGAGAATCCGCCTTCAGCTGGCATATCGACCCGGCCATAAATGCTTCACTTTACATCGTCAAGGGAAGTGTACGTCTAAAGGGATATGGAGCCGTGGAAGCCGAACACCTGATCGTATTCGACAACAAGGGTACCGATATCACTATCGAAGCCGATGGGGGTACTCAGTGCCTGTTACTCGCCGGCAAACCCCTGAACGAAAAAGTGGTTGCTCAGGGCCCTTTCGTCATGAACAGCGAAACGGAGATATTGGAGGCCATGCGGGACTACAGAATGGGAAAAATGGGGGTGCTTATCGAGGAATAGTCGCAGAAAGATCCGGTCTGAGCTTTAGTCGTTAAAAAAAAGGGGGAGCTTCCGCCACTTTCTAGTTGTAAATTACCATGGCCTAACCGATACTACCATGGAAGAAACTCCCGTGAATCGATTCAATCAATGGATAAAGGAATCCATCACCGTACGACTCATTGCGGTGGGTGTTATTGCACTGATTCTTTTGATCCCCCTGGAATTTGCCAAATCCCTGATAGCGGAACGGAGTTCGCGTCAGCAGGAGGTGGTGGACAGGATCAATGCTTCCTGGGGTTCCAATATCAGTCTTCAGGGCCCGATGATCAAGGTGCCGTACCGAGAAGCGGTCACAACCACCCGTATCGATCCTGATTCTAACAAAGAAACCCGGGAGCTTCAATGGGTTACCCGACACCTGTATTTCCTTCCCGACTCCCTGGACATTAAGGCTAAGGCGGATACGGACCGGCTTTCGTACGGCATTTACCAAAGCGTCATCTTCCAATCCGATATCGAACTGGGAGGCACCTTCGGTCAGTTCGAGTTCGATTCCATAGCCATCCCCCCCGACCAGATTCAATGGGAACGGGCATCCGTAGTGCTGTATTGCAACAGCCTCAAGGGCATACAGGAGGAAGCTCGAATTGAGCTCGCCGGGAAATCTTCGGACTTTAAACCCGTTTACAACGAATCCCAGGGTATCGTACAGATGGAAACCGGTTCCATAGCGGGTCTTAAGGAGCGCCTGGGCCGTACGGTATCGTTTCGAATGACCCTGGACATGAAAGGGAGTGAGTACATCGAATTCGTGCCCATAGGGAAAGTGACCCGGGCACAGATTGAATCGGACTGGCACTCGCCGGGTTTCAGTGGGGAATTTCTGCCCGGTGACGAAAACAAGATCATAACCGATGAAGGGTTTAGCGCTCAATGGAAAGTGCTGGAGATCAATCGAAATTTCGGACAAACTTTCACCAGCGCCCCACCCAAGTTCGTCAGTAATGCCTTCCGGGTGGAATTCGTCATTCCCGTGGACGACTATCATAAAGTCAGCCGAGCCGGCAAATACGGTTTCCTGATCATTAGCCTGACCTTATTCATTTTCCTGATGATACAGCTGTTGAGCAAGCGTTATATCCACCCGCTGCAGTACTTCCTGATCGGACTTGGGCTGGTCACTTTTTATACGCTGCTGCTTTCGATAACCGAACACTCAAGCTTTCTCACTGCTTACCTGGCAGCTGGATCTTCCGTTGTTCTGTTGATTTCCATCTATGCCCTGAGCGTTCTCAAATCCACCCGGACCAGTCTCTTGGTTTTCCTTTGCCTGGTGCTGTTGTACGCATTTATTTACATCATCATACAGCTGGAGGACTATGCCCTGCTGGTAGGCAGTGTGGGCACCTTCCTGATACTGGCAGTGATCATGTTCGTGACCCGTAACCTGGACTGGAGCAGGCGGGAATAAAATCCTGAGCTAACTGATCGTATGGATGATCCATGGATCTTCGTTTCTCTCTATGCGCCTGACCCATAAACGCTGCGACCTCAGACCGCTAAGCCAAATTTTCGGATAGGGAAATGTATTTTTATAACACAAATTAAATCCCGGACCATGAACACACCTTCCTGTCGAAATACCAGCTGTTCTTTTCTATTGTTTTTCGCCCTGTTCTGTGTCACTTTCGCCTGGACACAGGATTTCGGAGCATCTCCTTGGCATATAACCGGAGAGGATATAGACCCCAACGACTACTACGGGATTACCGTGGCCAATGGAATGGTGGGACTGGTCTCCTCCCCCGAACCCCTAAAGGTGGAACAAGTTATACTCAACGGGGTCTACGATTATTACCAAAGAGGACGAGTAAGCAACATCCTGCAAAGTTTCAGTCATATGAATATGCACCTGGAGGTAAATGGCCGTCGCATCTCGGGTAAGGACATCAAGAAATACGCACAGGTACTCGATATGAAAAAGGCGCAGCTCATCACCACCTTCGAGGTTGGGGACGATCTGAAGGTCCGGCAGGAACTGATGTCCCTCCGTCAGCTACCCTATACCTCGATGGCCGTAGTCGAGATTACGGCCAGCCGGGATGTGGAAATCACCCCCATCAATTACATATACAGTCCCAATCACCTATCAGACGTGCGAAACCTCTACGCCGAAATCGACCGTCCCCATGTGCTTATTCCTCTGATGAGTTCAGTGGCATTTAGCCCCGGCGGTAAAAAAGTTGCGGCCTCCACTTCCTTTATTTTTCCCGAAAAACACGGAGAAGAGCCCAGGATCATACACGAGGACTGGGACTATAACATGCACCTGATCAAATTTCGCCGAAAGCTCAAAGCCGGAGAGACCTACAGGTTCGCCCTGGTAGGTTCCACCCTGGCATCGGTACACAATAACGATCCGCATAACGAGGCTGAAAGACTGACTCTATATGCGCGGTTGGAAGGGATCGATCGCCTGCTTCAGCGCCACCTGCTCGGCTGGGAACGTCTCTGGGAAAGCGACATTCGAATTGAAGGGGACCTGAAAGCCCAGCGGGCCGTTCGTTCTGCCTTGTACCATCTTTACTCCTTTGCACGAGAGGGAACGGCATACAGCCTATCACCCATGGGATTATCCGGACTGGGGTACAATGGACATGTATTCTGGGATACCGAGCTCTGGATGTACCCGCCCCTGCTGGTATTGCAGCCGGAAATAGCGAGGTCCCTGTTGGAATACCGGTATGAACGACTGGAGGCCGCTCGCGAGAACGCCTTCGCGCATGGATATCAGGGAGCTATGTTTCCCTGGGAATCTGCGGAAGACGGGTCCGAAGACACCCCTGTCTGGGCCCTGACAGGTCCGTTCCAGCAGCATATAACCGCGACGGTGGGCTGGGCCTTCTGGAAGTACTATCAGGTAACCGGAGACAAGGAGTGGTTAGAGAACAGGGGCTATCCGGTTCTCAAGGAGGTCGGTGACTTCTGGGTAAGCCGTGTCGAGCGTAACGGGCCTGGTCAGTACGATATCAAAAATGTCATTGGTGCCAACGAATGGGAGGAGAATATCGACAACAATGCCTTCACCAACGGGATGGTGAAGACGGTACTCGAATACTGTTCACAGGCTGCCGAAGCACTGGGACAAGAACCCGATCCGCAGTGGAGGGAGGTTGCAGAGGACATACCCATACTCCGGTTTGAAGACGGAACTACCCGGGAAAACGCCACCTACGATGGGGGTATGATCAAACAAGCCGATGTAAATCTGCTGGCCTTTCCGCTTCAGGTCATTACGGATGCTGAGCAGATTCGGAAAGACTTGGAATACTACGAGCCTCGGTATTCTCCTGACGGCCCTGCCATGGGAGGTGCCATACTCTCCGTGCTGTATGCCCGTCTGGGCGATCCGGAGACTGCCCTGGATCGCTTCAGAAGGAGTTATGAGCCCAACGAACTGCCCCCGTTCCGCGTATTGGCAGAAACTGCCGGTGGCACCAACCCCTATTTCGCCACCGGGGCGGGAGGCATGCTCCAGTCGGTACTTTTTGGCTTTGGCGGGCTGGAGATTACCGATACTGGTGTGGAAATTCTACCATCTTCCCTGCCCCGCAAATGGAAATCGCTGATCATAACCGGGGTTGGAACGAAAGACCAAACCGTGGAATTGAGAAAATAAATCCCATAGCACCCGTAATTAATCCATTCGGCTACAAACCCTATGTCCAACACCCTCTCTAAACGCGTAGCAGACTTTCTCAGAGGCTACCCGCCCTTCTCATCCATGAAAGAGGAAGAACTCGACGAACTCTCGCTTTACGTGACCATTTTCCATAAGGCCGTAAATCAAGTGGTTTTCGACGAAGACGAGGCACCCCACCCGGACTTCTACGTGGTGCACAAGGGGGCCATCGCACTCACACAACCCGGAGACAAGGAAATCGTGGATGTATGTGACGAGGGAGATATTTTCGGACTGAGACCGCTCATTGCGGGTGAAAGCTACAAACTCCGGGCCGTAGCCCAGGAAGAGAGCATACTCTACGCCATCCCGATCGAAAGGTTCAGACCGTATGCGGCAAAAAGCCATGAAATCAGCCAGTACCTGTTGGAAAGTTTCGCCTCCAATACCCGCAATCCCTACTCGGATGTGTACAAAGGCAAACTCCTGGGGGATGCCGTAAAACTCAATTCCAATAACACCGTCTCCAAACTACTGGACCTGCAGAATGTGCAATACTCGCGAGAAGTTGTCAGTTGCACGGAAGAGACTACCATTAAGGAGGTGGCCCTGGCTATGAGCAGCCGAAGAGTAGGTTCCATGCTTATTGAGCGGGATGGACTTCCGGCAGGCATCATTACGGATAAAGATATTCGCAACAAGATTGCCTCAGGCCTGTTCCCTATTACTGCGCCCGCTAAGGCCATCATGTCATCCCCGGTGATTACCTATCCGGCCCAGATGACGATTACCCAGGCCCAAATGGCGATGATGAAAAGCGATATCTCCCATTTGGTACTGACCGAGGACGGTACCCCAAACATGCCGGCGATGGGAATACTTTCCAAGCATGACGTGATGCTTTCGCTGGGAAATAATCCCGCTTCCCTGGTCAAAGCGATACGGCGCAGCAAAAGCGCTGTGGAAATACGGCCCCTGCGTGCCGGAGTCATTAACCTTTTGCGGGGCTACCTCGAGCAGAATTTACCCATGGGGTTGATATCTAAAATCATATCCGAACTCAACGACGCCACGACCAAGCAGCTCATTCGACTTGCCCTGGAAAGCGCGCCCCCACCACCCGTTCCCTTTGCCTGGCTCGCCATGGGCAGCCAGGGAAGAAGTGAACAAATGCTTGATACAGATCAGGATAACGCATTGATATATGGCGATGTAGAGGGCGAAGATCCGGAGCTTTCTCGCGCGTATTTCCTGGAGCTGGCCAAAAAGATTACCGGGGATCTGAACCTGGTCGGCTATGAATACTGTCCGGCTGATATGATGGCCTCCAATCCAAAATGGTGCATGAGTCTATCGGAATTCCGGCAAACTACTTCGCAGTGGATACAGAATCCAGGCCCCAACGAGGTTCTCCTCTCTTCCATCTTCTTTGACTTCAACCGAATCTACGGAGAAAAAGGCCTGGTGGACTCCCTGACCGACCACCTGTTTTCGGAATTCGAGCGCCAACCCATATTCTTTATGCATCTGGCTGCGGGCGCACTACAAAGCCCTTCCCCTACCGGGTTTTTCCGGCAGTTTCTCCTGGAACAGGACGGACAGCACAAGGACCATTTCGACCTGAAAAAGCGTGTACTCATGCCGCTCATCGATGCCGGAAGAGTCCTGATCCTGCACAAGCAGGTAAAATCCATTAACAATACAGCCGAACGCTTCGAAAAACTGGCCTCCCTGGAACCCGCCAACCGCGATTTGTTTCTTTCCTGTTCCTATGCCTTTAAGGCCGGCCTGAAATTCAGGACCAGACAAGGCCTGCAGCACAGGGATTCGGGCCGGTACATTTCGCTGGAGGACATGAGCAAAGAAGAGAAAATGAAACTGAAACGCTCATTCAAGACCGTAAAGGATATACAGGAACTGCTTTCCATACGCTTTCGAACGTCGCGAATCTTATAGCTTATGCCCCTACCGAAAGAAAAAGAAATCCGGGATTGCTGGAAACGATACACGGCTTCCTTAAAGACCCTACCCGACTCGATCTCCGAGTTGCGACTGGTGGTCCTGGATACTGAAACCACAGGTTTCGACCGCATGGAGGATCGCATCCTCAATATAGGTGCGCTGGTCGTACAGAATCAACAGATCCGGGTCGAAACCTCATTGGAGACTTACCTGGAACAAACCGTTTATTGCGAAGAAAGCGCAAAGATTCACGGGATCCTCAAAAGCGGCAAAAGGCAACAGGTCAGCGAGCCTGAGGGCATGTTGCAACTGCTGGAGTATTTAAACGGGAGTGTACTGGTCGCACATCATGCAGCATTCGATGTAGGCATGATCGACATGGCCCTGAGGAGGATGAAGCTTCCCGGGCTTAAGAACGAAGTAGTCGATACCTCTGCCCTTTACTACAATACCCTGCCGTCGGCCCGCAAAAATCGAAACTACCGGCAGTTTACCCTGGACCAGCTTGCCGATACCTTTAAGGTGGATACCCGGGATCGCCATACGGCCCTGGGAGATGCCTACATTACTGCACGAATACTCCTGAGACTACTCAGCGCTCACCGGATATCCGGCCGAAAGGAACTCGTTAAGAAGGGACGCTACCATTTGTGGTGGTAGCAACCGTAGCTACAGCCTGCCTTCGATGATGCCCTCGACAATCTCGGGATTCAACAGGGTGGAGGTATCGCCAAGGTTGCTCATATCATCCGAGGCAATCTTGCGAAGTATTCTTCTCATGATCTTACCGCTGCGTGTTTTTGGAAGGCCTTCCACAAACTGTATTTTGTCGAGTTTGGCGATGGGTCCAATGTGATCGGTGATCAGCTGATTGATTTCCTTGCGTACGTTATCCCGATCCCTATATTCACCGGATTCCTTGAGAATCACAAATCCGTATAGGGCATTGCCCTTGATGTCGTGTGGGAAGCCCACTATGGCGGACTCAGCCACGGCCGGGTGTTCGTTAATGGCATCCTCAATGGGTGCGGTACCCAGATTGTGACCGGAAACGATAATGACGTCATCCACGCGACCCGTGATGCGATAGTAACCCACCTCATCCCTCAGGGCCCCGTCTCCGGTGAAATACATGCCCTTGAATGCGCTGAAATAGGTGTCCTTATACCGCTGGTGATCCCCCCAGATGGAGCGGGCCATGGATGGCCACGGATATTTGATACACAGCCTTCCCTCGACCTGGTTTCCCCGTATTTCGCCGCTCTGTTCGTCCATGATCGTAGGTAAAATACCCGGCATGGGCAAGGTAGCATAGGTGGGCTTGGTCGGGGTCACGAATGGGATAGGGGAAATCAGGATGCCTCCGGTTTCGGTCTGCCACCAGGTATCGACTATGGGGCATCTCTTATTCCCCACATGGTCGTTGTACCAGTGCCAGGCCTCTTCATTTATGGGCTCCCCTACGGTACCCAACACCTTGAGCTTGCCGAGATCGAACTGCTGAACATGCGATAAATCCTCCTTGGCAAGTGCCCGTATGGCCGTGGGTGCCGTGTAGAACTGAGTCACCCCATGTTTCTGCACCACCTCCCAAAAACGGGAAAAATTGGGGTAGTTGGGCACCCCCTCGAACATGACGGTAGTTGCACCATTAGCCAGTGGACCGTAAACGATGTAGGAATGACCCGTAATCCAACCGATATCCGCCGTACACCAGTACACATCGTTTTCACGGTACTGGAATACATTTTTAAACGTGTAAGCCGTATAGACCATATAGCCTGCAGTGGTATGCAGCATCCCTTTGGGACGACCGGTCGAACCCGAGGTGTACAGAATGAACAAGGGGTCCTCGGCATCCATCACTTCGATAGGGCAATCCGGTTCGGCTTCGTCCAGCAGGGGTTCCAGCCAGGCATCCCGCTCCTGATGCATATCGATGTCCTCGTTCGTCCTTCGGGCCACCAGCACAGATTGGACCGTGGGGCAATCGTTGAGGGCCTCATCTACAATGGCCTTTAAATTAAGGGTCTTGGCTCCACGGTAAGAGCCATCTGAAGTAATGACCATTTTGGCCTCGCAATCGTTGATTCGCGTAGAAAGAGCCGTAGATGAAAAGCCAGCAAATACCACGGAATGAATGGCACCTATGCGCGCACAGGCCAGTAGGGAGATGGCCAGTTCCGGAATCATGGGCAGATAGATGCAAACCCGATCCCCTTTGCCGATTCCCCTGGACTTAAGAACATTGGCCATTCGGCAGACCCGTTCGTGGAGCTGCTTGTAGGTAATGTGCTGGGCTGGTTCTTCTGGATCGTTGGGCTCGAACAGGATGGCCGTTTTATCACCCCTCAGGTGGAGGTGACGGTCAATGCAGTTTTCGGTTATATTAAGCTGAGCCCCCTGGAACCACTTGACCTCAGGCTTATCGAAATCCCACTCGAGGACCCGCTCCCAGGGCTTTCTCCAAACAAAATGTTCCTCGGCAATCTCCTCCCAGAAGTTTTCCGGATTGCGAATGGATTTACGGTACACCTGAAAATACTCCTCCAGGTGTTTGATATGGTAATTGCTCATGATACAGTAGTTTTAGTAATCTAAATATTTAATAGTTCTTCAACACATTGGATGACCTTCCTAACAGAGAAAGGCTTGGTGAGGTATTCGTCTGCCCCAAGCTCCATTCCACGGGCTATGTCCTCGTTTTTAGTCTTTGCGGTGAGGAAGACCACCTTGCATCGATCCAATTGGGGCCTGCTCCTTAAAACCGACAGAGTCTCGAATCCATCCATCTCGGGCATCATAACATCCAGAACAATTGCGTCCGGACGGTAGATTTCTGCAGCATCCAAAGCCTCATGCCCATCTCGGGCAATGAATACCTCGTAGCCCTTCTTCTTGAATGCGTATTCAAGTGACATCACTATATTAGGTTCGTCGTCTACGATAAGTATTTTACGCTGGGTCATTCTTTCCTGGGTAGGCTAAAAAAGAAACGTGCCTCTGTTTGGCAGCCTGTTAGCACAAGATCATGTTGTCATTAAGGTGATCATGATGTTGGATTGTTTTACAGGTATATCATGGCCTGCACTGTAAGTACTCCCGTACTCTCGCTGCCGGCGTATTTCTGGTTGGCGTATTCAACCGTGATTTTAGAATGGTGCCCCGTCAGGAAGAGGTTTCCTCCTATACCCAGTCGGGTAGCATTGTCGTCTAGGGCGTCTATAGTTCGATTCTGAAAAGACACATAGGGCTGGATACGTGATTTTTGGGGATCCCCGGGAATGAGGTAACCGATGTGCGTGTAGAACATCGCCCCAGAGGCGTACGTCTGCCCCAATTGGAAGTCACGGCCGTAGTCATTATCCTGGAACTTGGCGTATGCGGTTATGGCAGAACCAGTCGCCGATAGGGGCATATCCAGGAAGGCGTCGACGGCAAAAATACCGACATCCTCGCCCTGTAACTCTCCATCGATATCCCGAATCACAGCCCCATTGGGGTGAACCAGGAAGCCTGCGCCCAGATTAAATACCTTCTTAGATCCGAGGTATGTACCTACTCGGTACGGCAAAAAATTCGATTCCTGCTCGAAGAACTGAAATTCCACATAGCCCTGGAAGAGTTTGCCGGCATCCGCAGAACCCAGTAATGCTCTGCCCTGATAGACCGCAGGACCACCAATTTGCGGATCTACTTCATCCTGCAGGTTGCTCGCAATGGCCTCATCCAGGGAAAAACGGAATTGAAAGGGTCCGGCATTCCCTTTGAGGTAAATGCCAATATGCCGGGCAAATTGATCGCTAAGGCCCAGTACGGCCCAGGACTGCCGATTGTTATCTAAAGTGAGGAAGTTAAGCGTACTTGCACCGTTCAGGCGAGAAATTCCGTTCCAGTAGTGCTGACCCGCCCCTATGGAAAGGTGTTCGGACAGGTTCCACTGCCCCCAGAAATCGTGAAAAAAAAGCTGGGATGAAGGCCCCTTACCCGTAGGACTCAGGTTATCACCATTGGCGGAATTATATCCGAAATGGGTAAGGATGAGGAATTTCTTATTCAGCTGAGCATAGGTCAGGATGCGCGCACGTCGCACGCTGATATCGAGTTTGCTGTCTTCACCGGTGGCCCCGTCGTTGTACTGGGCCCAAAACTGACCCCACATGATGGTCCTGAAGTACTTACTGCCATTGTCATTAAGGTTGACCTTGTAGCCTCCGGTGTACTCGGTATTTCCCTGAGCGAGCAGTGGAATTTGACTAAATAAGCAAAGGACAATTAGGGAGCTTGCGACTTTCTTCATGCGCAGAGATAGCTTGGTTAGCATTAACCCTGCGAACTTGTTGCAATCCTGAACAAAACTGAAATAACATATAGTTATGTGTTAATTGGTATATCTAATCCCGGAATCGCTCCCACCGTATCAGCATAAATTTGTCCCCCAGTTCCGTAACGACGAAACCCGCACCCTTAAGCTGTTCAGGCTGGGATACAAACCTCTGAAGTTCCTGGTGATTAACGATCTTATAGCTGGGATGGTAGCTCCGGTTGCCTGGTCGTTTAATGCGGTAGTGCTTTACCCAATTGCTCACCGAAACATGGGATACCCCTAACAAACGCTCGATTTCGCGGTAACTCAGCCCTTCCAGGTAGAGTTGCAGCGCTTTGTTCACATAATAATCATCGATGCTCCTGCCCTTCTTACTCACTGTAAAATAATAGTTACAAGCCTTGCAGCGGTAGCGCTGGCGGTCTTTGACGATGCCCGCCTTAATAAAGTTCCGGGAGGAGCAGTTGGGGCAGAATTCAGGCTTATCCATTAGATATATATATTTAGCATAAATATATCTATTTAGCATTAATTAATATGTTTGTCTTATTAATTGCTGATTTTGCTTAACAAATTACTAACACGGGAGGAAGTAATTCGATAAAACAGCATAGATACCATTTACTTGTTTACGTATGTGGAAGCTGAATAACCATCTTATACCTGAGGACGTATCACAGGTAGATTTTTAATAAATTCCCATAAAATCCGGATTACGTGAGAATCTACTTTGTCATTCTGGTATTCCTTGTAAACATGACCTCAAGCACTGCACAGCAGAAACCATTGAAGGTGGGCATAATTGGCCTAACCCATACTCATGTCCATTGGATCTTCAACAGTGAGGACCGGGGTGAAATTGAAATTGTCGGAATAGTCGAGCCCAATCGGTCTCTTGCCTCAAGGTATGCCGAGCAATACGGCTTTCCCCTGGACCGGATATACCCAACGCACAGCACCATGCTGGAGAGGGTTAAGCCGGAAGCCGTTACGGCTTTTGGAAGTATCTATGATCATCTGGAGGTAGTAGAAACCTATGCCCCCTTGGGAATTCATATCATGGTCGAAAAACCCCTTGCGGTTAGTATGGAACACGCCCTACGCATGGCAGAACTCGCGAAACGCTGCGGAGTGGAATTGCTTACCAATTACGAGACTACCTGGTACCCCACCAACCACAAGGCGCATGAACTTGTCCGGGACTCCGCTATAGGTGCCATGAGGAAGATTGTCATCCGGGACGGTCACAGAGGCCCCTTGAAGATCGGAGTCGATCCCGAATTCCTGGACTGGCTCACCGATCCGGTTCAGAATGGCGGTGGAGCACTGGTCGATTTCGGGTGTTATGGTGCCAACCTGGTCACCTGGCTGACCGATGGGCAGCGACCCCTTGAGGTTACCGCAATCACTGCTCAGCTGCAACCCGAAAACAATCCCAGGGTGGAAGACGAGGCCCTCATACTCCTTAAGTACCCTGATAAGGTTGCCGTAATACACGGTTCGTGGAACTGGCCCATTGGGCGAAAGGATATGGAGATCTATGGACTTACGGGTGCCATATACGCAGATAACCGCAACGAAATCAGGATTCGAATGGCGGAAGGTTACGACGGTTTTACAGAAAGCCAGCTCAAACTAGAGGAGCGGAAACCGCCCTTCGACGACCCTTTCGCTCTGCTTGCAGCCGTGATTCAAGACGATCTCGAGCTGCCGGATTACGACCTGAGCTCACTTGAGAATAACCTGCTGGTAGTCGAAATACTGGATGCGGCCCGGGAAAGTGCACGGACCGGCAGAAGCGTAGCGCTCAAGAAAAAACCCTAAGAGCTCGTCTGACCGCGCTTCTTACTCCGCTTAGCCTTTGGGTTGAATTCGAGGCACTGCACCACCCAATACTCCAGGTCGGTATCCAGATCCGTTTGTTCGGCTTCCACGAAAACATAACCCTTCATGGGGCCGCGGTTGAAGCGTACCTCGCTACAACCCGGACTTTCCAATGCCTGCGCAGCGGCATCCTCACCGATGCGGGCCATAAGGCGATCCTGCAGCACTCCCGTGCACATCTTTTCGTCCACCATAAAGCACAGCCCTCCCATCATTCGGATTTCCCGGTATTGGATTTTACGCGCATCCAGCTGCTGTCGGATTCATTCTGCGAGATAACTATCATAAGCCATAACGAACAAATTAAACAAAAAAAACCCCGAATGAAGTCGGGGGTTTATACGGCTCTATGAATAATTTATTTGCCAGGGGAGTACGCCAGATCCGGGCGCATTCGCCCCCTGACTTCTTCCATGGAGGTAATGTGGTTCATCATCTGGCCGAATACCTCCCAGCTTTCTTCGCCCAGGAGTTCGTCATTCTCCTTGCCTTCCTGCGCAAAACTGATTTCGTCCTTAGCCGCCAATGCGACCATCAAATAGGTATCCATATTGCCAAAACCGCTGCTGTAAACCCGGTAATACGACTTGGAGTTTTTACTGGCAAACAGATCCTTGATCTTCTTCATGGATTCGATAAGGGCCGGTAATTGCGAAGGAGTCGTCCTAACGTAGTAGAATCCTCTATAATCTTGGCCTTCTGGTGTTTGCGTCATCCCATCAGGCATATAGGAAAGGTCAGGGTGAAGCATGAGTATATAATCGCCGTGCGAATCGTAGCACTGGTCCATGCTACTCATCATCTGGTCAAAACTGTCGGGACCCATTTTTTCACGGAACGGCGTCCAGGGGTCATTGTCCATCTCGGACATGGAGCTTAAGGGCGAAACGTACATATAACGCATATCGTCCATGGATACGGTAATCCACCCGGGCACCTCCATGTTATGTTTACGGGCACCCTCTACCAGCTGCTTCGCCAGTTGCTCATATTCCATCACTTTGGAAGGCTTAACACGGTCTTCGTGTACCAGGAACATCTGAGGTGCCTGTGCCAGGGCCTGTCCGCTAAACAGGCTGATCAGCACAATAGTTAGTAGATTCTTAATAGGTTTCATATAGTGTAATTAATGGTTACGGTTTTAAAAAAATGGCGCCCCGGCTAACCCGGAAAAGCGCTATTTTGTTGAAGTTACAATATTTTAGGGGCAGAACTATTCATCTCAATAACAATATATTATATTTTTTACAATCTTATATTCAACCTCTTGACAATAAACACATATAAGTAAATCCCATCTCAAGTAAAGCGGGTGACGGGTCTTCAATTCGGGAGTCCTCCGAGGCAGGAGCGGGTTTCGGGAATTGACAAATCAAAGCCTTAGTCAATGGAAAATCAGGAGTGCTGCTGATTACAGTCTTCTTCGGGTGCCTCGAACTCAATGGTGAAATGGTGGATGGGTATATCCCTCAGCGCCGCTCGAATATCCGCCTTGATCTCAGCCTGTCGGGCCAGATTGATATTGGTTTCCATGCGAAGGTGAACGGTGAGCAGATTGTACTGCCCATCGAGGGTCCAGACGTGGCAATCGTGTATATCGGAAATCCCGGGCAGGTCGGCTATACGAGCGGTAACGAGTTCCACGGAGACATCTTCGGGTGTTCCCTGCAGAAAAACCCTCAGGCTCTTCTTCAGATTTTTCCAAACGTTAAAAAGAACGAAAAGGGTAATCAGTACGGACAACAGCGGATCGATAAAGGGTGCATCCATCCACATCATGATCAGGCTTCCGACCAGAACGGCCACCCAGCCCAGCACGTCCTCCAGCAGATGCAGAGAAACGACCTTTTCGTTCAGGGATTCGCCCTTGCGAAGTCTGAGAGCCGCGGCACCGTTCACTGCAATTCCCAGCAAAGCCAGGAACAGCATGCCCTTTAACTCGGGTTGTTCCGGTTGGTACAGGCGGGGTATGGCCTCGGTAAGTATGAGAATCGAGCCCACCACGAGTACCACTGAATTCACTACCGCTCCCAGCAAGGAAAATCGCCTGAAGCCATAAGAAAAATCCCGTGTTCTCTTGCGTTTGGACACGCGCTGAAAATACCAGGAAAGACCCAAGCTCAGGCTGTCTCCTAGATCGTGCAGGGCATCGGAAAGAATAGCCACGCTATTGGTGTACAATCCTCCGGCCAGCTCCACCAGGGTAAATGCCAGATTCAGGAAAAAAGCCACCCGGATATTTCCCTCGGAATTCCCGTGATGATGATCATGCCCCATTACTGACTGTTCTCCCTTAAAGTTAAGTCTTTCAATGCGTACTACTACGCTATCATGCCGACCCGAAACCTGCAGAGCCAGACTACTCCCGTTTCACTTGACTAACGTAGCCGAAAGCAGGGCTTACTGATCCATTGGACTTAGTCCACATTTCCCTCTGGGACAGTATGTTTACAGTCATTATTATTTAGACTAACAATAAATTATATCAATCCGATGCGGCCAAAATCTCATCAGTCGCCGATATAAACCCGTTGTTGGGGTCCCAAAACCTGAATTATAGGGCTAAAGCGAGCATTTGGATTCCCGCCATGTCCACTGTTAAGAATTTAAGAGTAATTTCCGGTGCTGTTTATTCTTTACTTATGTTTGTTAAACAAACGTTGAACAAAACGGTTTATGAAGTCATTATTTTACACCCTTAGCCTGTCGTTGATCGCCTTGTTTACATGGCTAAATACTGCTTCTGAAGCGCAGGAATTTCAGGGAAATGCAGTATACATGTCCAAGACCCGGATGGATCTGGGAGATTGGGGTGCACGCATGAGTGAAGCGCAGAAAAAGCAAATCGCTGCCCGCCTCAAGAACAGGCTGGAGAAAACCTATACCCTGAGCTTTAACCGTGTGGAATCCATCTTTAAGGAAGAAGAAGTCCTCGATGCCATGTCGGGGGCCACGGACAGTTGGGGTAAAAACTTCACGCCGGGAGATCAGTATAAGAGTCTCCAGGACAAGGCCCTGGTACAGGCCCAGGAATTCTATGGTAAAAAGTTCCTAGTTAAGGACGAGATCCTCAATATCGAATGGAAAATGGGGACGGAATCCAAGCAGATAGGTCAGTATACCTGCTTTAAGGCTACGGCGACCGTACCCACTGCCGACCTGACCTGGTACAACTTCTCCTGGAATGAGCTCCGAAACTTGGAAAACGAGGATGGCGAAGAGCAGGAGGAGGCCATGACCGAGGTAGAAGCCTGGTATACCCCACAGATACCCGTTGGTCATGGACCCGCAGAGTATTCGGGACTTCCTGGGTTAATCATGGAAGTCAGTGCCGGAAATACAACTATGCTCTGTTCTAAAATCATAATCAATCCCAAGGAAAAGATCAAGATTGAAGCTCCGGATAAAGGCAAAGAAATTACCAAGGTCGACTACAAGTCCACTGTGGTGAAGAAAATGATGGAAATGCGCAATAACCGTGGCAGACGGCGCAGTCGATAACTAGCTCACCCCTACCGCTCACACCCCACTATGAAATACATCTTCAGTACCGCCCTGCTCCTGGTGGCAGGTATGTCCTTCGCTCAAATTAAGCTGTCGGGCGTCGTCAGGGACAGTCTTAACGAGCCCCTAGAACTGGTAAATGTGTTCGCCGTTAACCAGTCCACCAAGGCACTCGGGGGATACGGCATTACGGGTGCGGACGGTGCCTTTGCATTCGACCTGAGCAAGAACACGACCTATAACGTGCAGATCAGCTATGTCGGACTCAAAACCATTAACGATACCATTACCACGGGCGAGGTGGATATTTTCCGTGAATATGTCATGGAGCCCGACAATGTATTGGACGAGGTGGAACTGGTTTACGAAATACCCGTCCAGGTGCAGGGAGACACCATAATATATAACGCCGATTCTTATAAAAACGGGACAGAGCGCAAGCTCGAGGATGTGCTCGAGAAACTCCCCGGGGTAGAGATCAATGAAGACGGTCAGGTAGAAGTCGAGGGTAAGGTAGTGAACAAGCTCATGGTGAACGGGAAGGATTTCTTCGACGGTGATACCAAACTGGCCACAAAGAACATCCCGTCCAAGGCCGTAGATAAGATTCAGGTACTGCGAAACTATGCAGAAGTCGGACAGCTGCGTGGGGTGGCCAACAATCAGGACAACGTCGCGCTGAACATCAAACTCAAGGAGGGCAAGGAAAGCTTCTGGTTCGGGGACATAACCGGAGGCGTAGGGGCCTCTCCGGACAGCGAGCTGTACCTGATTCAGCCCAAACTGTTTTATTACAACCCGAAGTACAGCATTAATTTCATCGGAGACATCAACAATACCGGAGAGGTCGCCCTAACCCGCAGGGATATCCGGAATTTTGGTGGTGGCTTCCGTGCACCCAGCAGGGGTAGTGGCACGAATCTCAATCTTGGTGATAATAGCCTCAACTTCCTGACCAATCAGAATAATGCACTGGAAATTGACAATAAGCTGGCCTCAGGTAACTTCAGCTATTCCCCAAGTAAGTCATTGGATCTAAGCGGTTTTGTGATTTACAACAGCAGTCGTATTCTAAGCCGTGAGACACGATTTATTCAATATACGAATCCCGAGTTGGGCATACCGGATGAAGGAACGGAACAAACCAGCCGCGAGCGTTCGAATCAGGCCCTGGTAAAGCTTAGTGCCTCATTTCAGCCTAACTTCAGCAACCAGATGGATTATGATATATTAGCGCGTACCTCGAACGACTCCCAGAATCAGAATCTCTTCTCCACGGTTTTGGGGAATACCCAGCAAATAGATGAGGTCACTCCTTACAGTATCAACCAGAATCTCAACTACTATTTTACCCTGGATGAGAAAAACATATTCGCCCTAGAGGCGCAGCACCTGCTTAGAAACGAAGATCCTTTTTACGGGGCCGTGCTGGTCAATAACCCGGATGGAGACGACGCCTTTGACCCTACGGCCGAGGCCCTGGGGCTGGATACTTCCCTGAATAACTACGATCTCGGACAGAACCGCCGGATCGAATCCAATCAGTTCGACGCCAAACTCGATTACTATCACATACTGAGCCCCAAGAGCAACCTGAACATCACCTTCGGAACCATATTGAGCCGTCAGGAGTTCAATTCCAACATCTTTCAGTTTCTGGATGATGGTAGCCTGCTCTCCCCCACCCCCAACTTTAACGATGGTCTGGCCACCAATGATACCGAATACAACTTCAGTGATGTGTACCTGGGCTTTCACCTGAGGTGGCGCACGGGTAAATTCACCTTCACACCTGGCTTCTCGGTTCATGCCTACGGAAACGGGAACACCCAGTTTGGGGAGACTTTTCAGGAAAACTTCTGGAGACTGCTACCGGATTTCGAAACCCGTATACAGTTTAAGAACAGCGAATCCCTGACCCTGAGGTACGATCGGCGCAACCAGTTTACCGATGTCACCCGACTCGCCCAGGGTATTGTCTTCAACAACTTCAACAGTATACAGTTCGGGGAGCCGGAGCTAATGAACGCCCTCTCGCACAACGTAAGTCTGCTATACAGCAGCTTCAATCTCTTTAACAATACCAATGTATTTGCCCGGGCCGCCTATACCAGTAATATCGATCAGATCCGAAGCCTGACCAACTTCGAAAGTGTAATCCAGACCCGTTCGTTTTTCAATTCCCCTTTTGCGGATGAAAACGTCAACGTTTTCGGCCGTTTGCAGAAAACCTTCGGCAAGATCCGCACCACCCTGAATGCGAGTTTTAATTACAGCAAAATCAACCAGTTCATTCAGGGGCAGCAGTCGTTGAACGAGGGGTTTACACAGACCTACACTCCCGGCATACGAACCAACTTCCTGGTGGCGCCCAATGTGAGCGTCAACTACCGCTACAGCGTAACCAACAACAATCAGGGCGGCAGGGATACGCGCTTTGTAACTACTTCTCCTTCCATCGACTTCGATGCGTATATCTGGAAATCCGTAACTCTGCGATCGGATTACGCCTTCACCCGTCAGGATCAGGGGAATGGTCAGGCTCAGTCCTTCCAGACCTGGAATGCCAGCCTGGCCTACCGCAAGGACCGGGACGCCAAATGGGAATACGAAATCCGCGCCACGAACCTGCTGAATATCGATGCCCAGATTCGGAACAGCGCGAACAATATCGCAGTCTTTTCCCAGGAGACCTTTATACAGCCCAGGTTCGTGACCTTCCGTTTGATATACACCCTGTAAACCGAAGTACGGTGAATTACCTGCAATTGCAGTAAATTGCCTTTTTAAAACTAGCAAGAATGAATCGATTGAAGTCTTATGGAAACGTGGCACTGGCTGCCATTCTAAGTTTTGGCCTAAGCAGCTGCGGAGGAGACCCCAAAAAGGATAAGGGTCCGGAAATTAATGTGAATACCCCCGAAGTAAACACGACTCCTTCCACTGTGGATGATGGCATAGTACGACTGGTACTGAACAGCAACGACCAAATGCAATACGACAAAAACGAATTCCGCGTCAGCGAAGGCGATCAGGTCCAACTCACTCTGAATCATACCGGTTCCTTGCCCAAGGAAGTCATGGGCCACAATTTTGTTCTGCTCAAGCAGGGTACCGATGTGGCCACCTTTGCCGGAGAAGCAGTAGACGCCAAGGAGAACGACTACATACCCGAGAGTGATGCCATTATCGTGCATACCCAAATGATCGGGGGAGGTCAGTCCACGAGCATCACCTTCGAGGCGCCCGCTGCCGGGGAATACGAATACATTTGCAGTTTCCCGGGACACTATGGGCTCATGAGAGGGAAATTTATCGTCGAATAGAGAGGTTATCCTGCCCATGCACAGGTCCTAGCCTTAATCACGGTTTACTAGGACTAAGGCATTCTTTTGTACCCGACTCAGACCGGAGTGGAGGAAAATACACCGAGGTAGACGAGACCTGGATACAGCAGTATAAAAACCAGCAACAGGACCATTCGAAGTCCAAAGGGGGAAAGTCTTATGCCCCCGGTGGTTTTGAGCCAGAACCCACGGAAAGTAGTGGCCAGCATGACCTCTTTATACGAACGGGGAATTCGGGGTACAGACCAGTTGGACCTCCTGCCTTCCTCGGAATGGGAGCCCATGAAATTCCAGATACGCACCACCCTGCGATGGGTGGAACGGACCAATGAACCGACCCATACGTGTGCGATCAGCACGGAAAGTGCCACCCATTTCGCGATACCCCAATAACCCGAAAAATAATTCTTCCAGGAATCCGGATTTCCCGGTTCTACCCTATGGAATTCTGCATTAAGAAACACCATGTCCTCGGGAATTCCCATGCCGAACATGCCGAACTGCCATGCGGGCAGAACCGCAGAAAACAGCACGACAAGCCCGCTGATCAGAACGGCTACATTCCAAATCCGGGTACGACCGTATACGGCATTTCTTTGTTCCTGATGGTCACGGGCCGAATACGGGACGCCTGCCACCACGGCAGCGGCGTGTTCCTCCCATTCGGTAATCTCTTTGTTCTCGGTTTTAGCTGGCATTGGGGTCTTGGGTTATCGTTCCCGGGCGGCGAAGACCCGGTCGATTGGAACAGCCCTCCAATGTAAGAGAATTTGATGAAACGGCGCTTATTTGATGAGGGCAATTGTTATTTCACTACATTGAATAATGGACGCTGTATTTCAGTCACTTACATTTTAGGTGTACTAAAAGGGGACATATACTGCTTAATAAGAGATCATTAAAGAGTGTATAAGCCGACGACAGGGTATAAAAAAACCACCCCAAATATGAGGTGGTTTCGATAGCTGTATATCGTCAGACGATTCGGGCTGACGGCTTTTTTGCGTGTCCGTTATTGTACGTTGCTGCCGCTCTTCAGGCATGGCACTTTAGAAAATCTCGTACGGTGCGAAGGAAAAGACTTTGATGATGCATGGAATTGGTGAAGGTCCTCGTATAGCACTCAAACCATGTTTTCTCAGAGCTATCCTAAGAAGTGACACTGCCCAAACCTTAGAACCTAAAAGAGCAATTCTTGGATGCCTTTTTAAGGGAGGTCAGGACTTTTCGGCCTCTAGCAGTAACCCTCGCATTTTTCAATACGTCTTCGGTCATAATACAAAATAAATTAGCCTTAAGCCGTTCCACCTATTTAAGCGGTTAGGAACAAATTGAACCCTCGCAAACTCGTATTTTTGTAAAAAGACCGATAAATCAAACTTCTATTGCGGGAATTAATTGTTAATTGTAATATTGCAATTAAACAATAGATTTAGGGCTTGCCCAAACGGAAATATTTTACGTTTTCTCACAATTAACTTCATCAAAAATGGCCTCAAAAAAATTAAGTTTTCTCGATAGAAATTTGACCTTGTGGATATTCGTGGCTATGGCCTTTGGCGTGGGCCTTGGGTATTTCGTTCCGACTTTTCCTGATATTCTCAATACCTTCAATAGCGGAACGACCAATATCCCGATTGCCATAGGTCTGATATTGATGATGTACCCGCCTTTGGCAAAGGTGAATTATTCGCTCTTACCCAAAGTTTTCCGAAACACAAAGATTCTTTCCATATCCCTTGTTCTAAACTGGATAATAGGTCCTGTTCTCATGTTTTTTCTGGCGATCACGTTTTTACGCGATTATCCCGAATATATGGTTGGGCTTATTTTAATAGGTCTGGCACGTTGTATTGCTATGGTTCTCGTGTGGAATGACCTCGCTGAAGGAAGTAGCGAATATGGAGCGGGATTGGTCGCTTTGAACAGTATTTTTCAGGTCTTTGCGTATAGTTTTTACGCGTGGATTTTCATTACCATTCTTCCACCCTATTTTGGTTTTGAAGGTGCTATAGTTGATATTTCTATCGGCACAATTGCGGAAAGCGTCGCCATCTATTTAGGTATCCCGTTTGTAATGGGAATATTAAGTAGATTAATTCTAGTAAAACTCAAAGGCGAAGAATGGTATACCAAAAAATTTATTCCAACAATTTCGCCAATAACCTTGATTGCACTCTTGTTTACCATCGTAGTCATGTTCTCACTAAAAGGAGAATTGATCGTAGAAATCCCAATGGACGTTCTGATCATTGCCGTTCCTTTACTTATTTATTTTACGCTAATGTTCATCATCGGGTTTTTCTTTACCAAAGCAATGGGAGCGGAATACGACAAAACAGCCTCAGTTGCCTTTACGGCAGCAGGAAATAATTTTGAATTGGCTATTGCCGTTGCCATAGCCGTTTTTGGACTCAATTCAGGACAGGCGTTTGCCGGGGTCATAGGTCCTTTGGTTGAAGTTCCCGCACTGATTTTCTTGGTCCGGGTCTCCTTTTGGTTGCGGAAAAAATTTTACGTAAGACCAGAAACGGCAGTAAAATGAGAATAGCTTTCTTTTCGGATGTTCACGCCAACCTACCTGCACTTATGGCTTTTTTTCAGGATGTAGAATCAGAAAATGTAGATGCAATGTATTGCTTAGGGAATTTGGACGGTTATAATGTTTGGCCCAATGAAGTGGTAGTGTAGTAACCCCACAAAACTGAACAGTAAATTAAGTTAGGAAACAACTCTTAAATTTACTGAAATGGCAACAAGAAGAAAATTTACATCGGCATTTGGCTAACTCGGTTCGATTTGTGCCACCCATTTCGGATTCATTGTGCCACGCA
>CAZKFM010000008.1:87361-130890 GCA_964552195.1 uncultured Flavobacteriaceae bacterium | reverse complement strand
TCACGTACGGTTCTGTGAGAGGCTCGGGGTGAAATTCCCCTTGCCTACTCGACACTAACCGTTGGGGCACATGTAAAAAAGAACATCGAACAAATTAGTTCGTGACTGCACACAAACCACGTTTCTCTATTGATTCAAGTAACGACTGAACAAGTTCAAATCTACTTTTCGTTCGACCTTGTGAGAATCGACTTCGTTGACCGAAGACAGAAAATAAAACCCCACCCTTCGCATTTTTAAAATTTCTCTGCCAACCCGCATTTGGCACATTTGCCAAGCCGCGCAAGCCAACACACAATCCAAGCGTTGCAAAAGAGCCAAATTTTCCCGCCCACATCCAATTACTTTTAATATCACAGTTGTCAGGTTAAAGCTGACGTATTCGCTATGAAACATAACTTGCTCGAATTATTATTCGTATCTTTGTAGTCAGGTTAAAGCTGACATATTCGCTATGAAAGATAAATTCATATCAACGCAATCCAATGAAATCCTGACTCATTTTAACCAAATGAATAAGGATTGCTTTGATTTTTCTGAAGCTCAAACGGCTTTGCCCGATTCAAGTGAAAGTGCATTGAAGGAGCTTCTTAGTGACATGGTCAAAAGAGGACTTCTAATGAGACTAAAGAAAGGCTTGTATTACGTCATACCGTATGAACAAGAAGCCAGTTCGTTTATGCCCGATTGGCATTTACTTGCCGAGCACCTGACCAAAGGAACAGATCACTACATCGGATACTACTCTGCAATGCAAATCCACAACCTGATTACTCAGCCTTCTTTGAAAGAACAAATTGTTGTAGCTAAACAACTCAAACCGTCTACTTTGAAAATTAAGGATGTGAGCTTTCAATTCATCTATCACAATGCCGATCACTTCTTTGGCGCTAAGAAAATATGGATTGACAGCTTTAACAAGGTCCTATGTTCTGACCTTGAAAAAACCATTATTGACTGCTTGTTCAAGCCGGATTATGCAGGAGGTATTGTTGAAATTGCCCGGGCTATTCATACCTCAAAAGATAAAATCAAATATGACCGGCTACTAGAATACGCTCAAAGATTCAAATCGCAGGCCGTCATTAAACGATTGGGATTCCTTCTCGAAACGCTTGAAATAAGTTCCGGCATTACAAAACAGCTTCAAAAAGCCAAGACAGTTTCGTATGTCATTCTTGACACTGAACTTCCGAAATCTGGCAAAATGATAAGTCGCTGGAGCATTCAACAGAATCTGGAAACTGAAACCATTAAATCTGCCATCTACACATGATAAAACCAGGTGAAATACAAAACAAGGCTCGTGAAGTTGGTGTAAGAGATCAGCAGATTGAGAAGGACTACATCCTTTCTTGGATTTTGCAGGGTATTGCTCAACATGAGCATCTCTTCAAAACCATAGTCTTTAAAGGAGGAACCGTTCTCAAGAAGGTCTATTTCGAAGACTATCGCTTTTCAGAAGATCTTGATTTCACTCTGTTGGACAACGAGGTTTCGAACGAACAAATATTTGAATGGTTCAGAGAAGTCTTTGAATATGTCAGAGATGAAGCCAACATTCCACTTGAGATTATCGACAACAATGAACACGAAGATGGAGGCATCAACTTTTACATCAGTTATGTCGGTCCGCTGGGTGGGATTGGTGCCAATAAAAAAGTTAAGGTCGATATATCGCGAAGTGAAACATTAGCTTTTGAACCTATCAAGCAAAAAGCCTTTCTTGGATACACAGATCAGGAAGACCATGAGCTACTTTGCTATCCGTTAGAAGAGGTGCTGGTAGAAAAATTGAGGTCTGTGATGCAGCGAATGCAGGCACGAGATTTTTACGACATCTGGTACCTTTTGGAAATTCATGGAATGGCCATCGATTTTTATGTGGCAGAATTCAAAACCAAGTGCGAGAGCAAGGGAATAGACCCAACTGAATTTCACAACAAATTGGAACAGCGACTTCCTCAATACAAAGGCCGCTGGCAATCTTCCATGGCAGATCAAATTCAGGACTTGCCAGACTTTGAAGAGGTGCTGAGAGAAGTGAGTAGACACCTAAAGAAATTTGATCTGAAATGAACATGACCCAAATAGTAAACAATCTGCAAAAGCTGATGAACCGTTTCAGTAAAGAGACATTCATCTATGATTTGCTTTTGGCTTCTGAAGGTTCAGGGGGGTATGATTTTAAAAAGAGCTATTTTAGAGAGCTAAGTGACTGGCCCTCACAGGAAGGCTTTGCACAAAAAAAACGTTTTGGACAGCAGTGCTGTTTGCTATCTTTATTCACAGAGTTGTGCAACAGGCACATAACCTATAACTCATAGCGCATCGCTTGGCTCTTTTTCTTAACTTTCTATGTAAGAAAAACACCCGGCGCTCAGCTACGAGTCATAGCCTGGACGTTAAGCGCCATTCATTTTATGGTGGTCTGCTTGCTTTCTCAAGATAATTAAGGGACAGCCTGGCCGTTTCGGCCTTCTGTATTTCTTGACTACTTTAAGCCCTTCCCTCCTAAAGCAACCGGAGCCTCACCTGAAAATGGGAACGGAAAACCAGTGAGGGCTCGGGCATGGGCGAGACACTGCTGCCGTCTCCCTGGTTCACCACTCGCACCAGCAGCTGAGCCGTTCCGGCCAGAGCGGTCAGGGGTTTGCCCCCATTTCCGTAAAAAACCTGCCGTTCGAGATTCTCCAGGGCGAGTATATTAAATATCCCGGTATCCAATAGATTACCCCCTTCATCGAGGAATAAAACCTCCAGAAGCAGCGGTTTACTCGTGCTGTTTTGGATTTCATAAAAGATCGTTCCCTGAAGGATGCGATCATTTACGAATTCCTCGCTAAAGGCCTCGAATTCGAAGAACTGTTCGTAGACCACATTGGACCCCCCGAAATCATTGATCATCTGTTCGGTTGTCCTCAAAAAAAACAGACTGGCTTCCACCTCGGGTTCTGCACGCAGCTCATTAAAAACTCCGTAGTCCTGTTCCTCGGCGCAGGAAACGCACAGCAGCACTGTGAGGAGTGTCAGCAGGTATGGTCGTATCCGGGGGGTCATGGTCTTTGGGGTTTCTCGATTGGTAAACAACTTGAACAGGCAGAACCCTACCCTAAAAACCCCAAAAGTCCTGGTCTTAGTATGGAAAACCGGAAGAAATCAGTTTCGGTTGCTGTTGGCCGCAATCTTCTCATAGAGCTGCATGCCGTGGACCCTCTTACTCTGGGAGAGGTAGACATTGGAGAACTGCAACAGGAAAGCCCCTCCCGTTTCCCGTACCGGCCGGCACAAGTCCTCGATTTCTTCCAGGATCTTGCGTTCCTTTTTCCAGCGATAGAACAGGCGGTCCGTGGCGGCCACCGGAAAGACCTTAAGCGGTTGCTGGGTCTCCTGCAGCAGATCGTAAAAGTAGAAAGGGTGACTGGTACCTGCCCGGAATCCCGCCTGGGACTCGTATCCCATACTGTAATCCTCATTGAACTCGGATTCGATCAGGCTGCGGTAGGTATGCGGCAGCTGTACCCGAAGATAGCGGAGGCGAACCTTGTTGATGTCCCGATGGATGAGTTCTCCCAGGCTCCATCGCTCCTCCTTAAGCCGGGCCACGCTGCTGGCTGCCGACTGGGAAGCACTGAGGTCGACCGGAAAGTAGTCGGCAACCGACTTGATCAGATAACGAAAGCCATTCTTGTAAATGGCGACGTTCCGATCCTGCTCGGAATACTCGGCAAACTGAAAGAAGAAGATGGGCCTAACACCCAGTTTTCGACTCTTATCGATGAGCTCCTCGAAGATGTCATAGGGGTCGGTTCGCTTACCCATTAAGACCAGTATGCGGTAACGAAATCGGAAAAATTGGAGGGTAAGTATATCCGAAATCATACCTACGACATTCCTCAGCAGGCTCCGGTTTGCGAAACGATGAGACTGCACCACAGATATCAGGGGCATAAAACGGTACCCTTCGGGGCTGGTCTCCCAATCGGAAAACCGGGCCTGAAGCACCGTTTTAAACTTGTGCATCCACAGGTCGATTATCGGCAGCTTCAGGAACCCGTGACGTTGTGCCAGACTGTCCTCGGCCTTGAAGCGACCGTGCTCATCCCTCACATGGGGCAGGTATTCCTCGTACCTGCTGATCAGGTAGAAACTGGCTGCGAAAATATCGAAGGGTAGGTTGCTGCGCTCCCCGGCAGCAAAAAAACAGGGCAGGTCGTCCCATTTAAACACCTCGATTTCGAAATCGTTGATTCCCCGCTCGAATAGCAGATCGTTGGACCGAATAAAGAATTCGTTCTGCAAGGGCTGCTTGGTGTAGGTAATCTTGGGGCCTGTATGCTTGATAAAATCTTCGACCCGGGTCGTGAATTCCACGGAGGAGCCGAGCATCTGCGTAAAAAGATGCCTGGCGATATAAGTAAATCGCTTGGTGATTTTATGTGTGTAAACCAGAAGCACAATTCAAAGGTAGTTCATCGGTGGGAAGTGAAGATGCGAAGCGACTACAGCAAATCTTGGTCCGCGAAACTCATGTAGCCCTCCCTTGAAATAATCAGGTGGTCCAGTAGCCTGAGGTCGAGGAGTTCGGCGGCCTCCTTCAGCCGGCGTGTGATTTGCCGATCCGAGGCACTGGGTGTCAGGTTGCCGGAGGGGTGATTATGGGCTACGACCATAGCCACGGCTCCCAGTTGCAAGGCGCGCTTGAGTACGAGGCGAATGTCGACCAGGGTTCCCGTAATGCCCCCCTTACTGAGCTGTTCCTTGAGGAGTACCCGGTGGGAATTGTTCAGGAATACCATCCAGAATTCCTCGTGGGGTAAGCACTCGAGCCGGGGGCCCAACAGGCGGTAAATACCCTCACTATCCGAAATGCGGACTGCGGATTCGGAGGGTTCGAGGCGTAAGCGCCGGCCCACCTCAAAAGCCGCCAGCAGGCGCAGTGCCTTGACCTGCCCGACCCCGGGCAGTTCGCGCAATTCCTCCTCGGTTTTGCCGGCCAGTTTTCTCCAGCTGAAGCCACTTGTTCTGAGAACGGCACGACTGATGTCCACCGCATTGCGACCGGCATTACCCGAACCGATCAGCAGGGCGATCAGCTCAGCATCCGTCAGTGATCCTATCCCGTGAATAGTGTATCGCTCCCGAGGAAGCTCATCGGGGCTCCACCGGGATAAGGAGGTTTCAGAAGCTGATCCTTTCGGCTGGGTGTTTTTGGTCATAGATGGGCGCATATTTTTCCTAACTTCAGCCTAAACTATTTGAACAACCTGCAGGATGAAATCAATATTCGAACCCTCAGACTACCAGGAAATCAAGGATCGCATAGCGAAGCTTCAGCCCGATGCACAGCCCGCCTGGGGAATAATGAACACCGGTCAGATGCTGAGGCACTGCCAGTTTCCGCTGAAAGGAACCCTGTACCCGGAAGATTCGGCTCAGTATAATTTTTTCGTTCGGTTGCTGCTACGCTCCTTTAAAAAGAGCATGTACGACGATTCCCAATGGAGGAAAAACATCCCTACACCCAAGCGGTTTAAGGTCGAAGACAACCGGGATTTCGAGGAGGAAAAGAAGAAACTCCTGCAACTGATCGACGAATTCCACGCCGCTCGTGACAAGACGGACTGGGCTCCGCACCCGGCCTTCGGAGAATTCACGACCGAGCAGATCGGGAAAATGCAGTATAAGCACCTGAATCATCACCTGACCCAATTCGGGGTCTGATCAGGGCTTCGGTACTACGGTGTATAGCGCCTTAGTTGGATTCCGTCTGCCAGAGGCTGGGCAGTCTGTCCCAGTCCAGTCCCCCGTAGTTTCCCGAGCTCATCAGCAGCAGGGCCGTTTTTTCCAGGGAAAGCGAGAATAACAGGGAGGCAAATTCCTCAGGGCTCGTGCATACCTCGATTCCCGGATGGTCGAATGCGGACCGTATCGTTTCCGGCGAAATCTCCTCCAGCTTCTTGACCGCCACGGCCTCCGGCGAATAATACACTATGGCCCGGTCGGCTTCCGACAGCGAACCGCTGTACTGTTTGATGAACTCCGCGTTCAGGCTGCTATAGGTATGCAGCTCGAGACAGGCGATGAGTTCGAAGTCCGGAAACTGCTCCTTAACCGCCGAAGTGGTAGCGGCCACTTTGCTGGGGGCGTGAGCAAAATCCTTGATCACTACCCGCTCGCGGTCCTGATGCAGGACCTCCATGCGCTTGGAGGCCCCTTTAAAGCTCCCGATGGCATCGTAAAAGTCCAGCTCATCTATGCCCATGTGCTGGCAGATCCATTTGGCACCCGCCAGGTTGTTGAGATTATGCCTGCCGAAGATCGAAAGCGGCAATGGACCCTCCTCCGTCTCCAGGTAGGTGGTTCCGGCCGAAATCTCGTAATCCAGTGTCTCATAGGGGAGCTTTCGGATAGGGTTCTGGCAGGACTCCACGAGCCGTACTACTTCCGCATCCTCCGAGTTGTAGGTGATGCTTCCGCCAGGCTCGATCCCGTTCAGAAATTCCGCGAACGGAGCCAGGTAGTCTTCATAGGTCGGAAATACGTTCATATGGTCCCAGGAAATCCCGCTCAGCAAGGCAATATTTGGCTTGTACCACAGGAATTTAGACCTGCGGTCCAGAGGCGAGGACAGGTATTCGTCACCCTCCAGCAGTATGAAATCGTCGGTTTCGGTCAGGTGGACCATGCGATCGAAGCCATCCAGCTGGGCACCCACCATATAGTCCACTTCCTTCCCGCAGTAGTGCAGCACATGCAGGATCATGGAGGTTATGGTCGTTTTTCCATGACTGCCTGCTATCACCACCCGAGTCTTGTTTTCAGCCTGCTTATACAGGAATTCGGGATAGGAATAAATGGGTAGCCCCAGCTCCTGTGCCCGGAGCAGTTCGGGATTGTCGATACGGGCATGCATGCCCAGTATGACTCCGTCCAGCCCAGGTGTAATCCGTTCGGGAAACCACCCCGTTTCCGCAGGTAGTAAGCCTTCTTTTTCCAGGCGGGTTCGTGAGGGCTCAAAGATAACGTCGTCGCTACCGCTGATCTCGTATCCCTTATCGTGCAGGGCCAGGGCGAGGTTGTGCATCGCACTGCCCCCTATGGCAATAAAATGAAGCTTCATCGGCATAATTTCCAGGTAAAGTTACCAAGGAAGGCGCAGATCGGTACGGCATTTGGTAACTTTAAGTCTGCGACCACTAAACAAACACCACATGAGCTTCTTGCGATATTTTCTGCTTTCATTCCTTACCCTTTTTATGCTGCACACCCCTGAGGTACATTCCCAGGATTCCCCCTCGGAAAAAAGTCTCAACGCCTACCTGACAGGCGGACCCTACGACGAACTCTGGAAGGAGGTGTATGCGTTCGAACTGGGCAGGAGGCCCAAAGAGGCCCGTAAGGCGGTGCTCAAGATATACGACAAGGCGCTTAAGAACGGTAACAAGGCCGAACGGATCAAGGCCCTGTTGTTCGAGGCCAAATTTTCGGCCTTGCTGGATGAAAACGGGGAGTGGCAGGTAATCGACCGACTGCGAGCCGGGGCCGAAGAGGCTGAGGGTGTGGAACGCATGTTACTCCTCAGCTATCTCAATGAGCTGTACCGCATGTATTTCAGCGATCATCAGTGGAAAATCATGGATCGTACCGAGGTCAGCGACACCGTTCCGGCAGCGGATTTCCGTTTCTGGGATGCCCCTCGTTTCTTCAGGGAGATGAAGCAGACCACATTGAACTCCCTGGCCGATCCGGAATTGCTCAAGGCCGAATCGACGAGCCGGTATCTACCCCTGTTCGATACCATAGGCAAGGATGTACGACTACTGCCCACCCTGTACGACATACTCTCGAAACGGGTCCTGGAACACCTAAAAGACAGTCGGTATTCCCCCGACCTGAAATCCGCGGACCGCAGCTATATCGACGCTTCATACCTGGGCTCTGCGGATGTCTTCCTTACTGCCGAGCTACCCGAGAACGACAGCAGCAGCACCGCCCACATATTTCGTATTTACCGAAAACTCACCCGGTTGAACCGAGACGGCAATCGGCCGGATCGCCTGGCCCGACTGAATCTGGAACGTGTCGGTTACGCCTATTCCCTGATTCGCTCAGAGCAAAAGGAAGTGTGGTGGCAATCGGGCCTGGAATCTCTGATAGACTCGAGTCGCACTCCTGTGGAACGGGGGCACTATTTGCTTAGCAAAGCCCGTATGCTTCGGGATAAAGGCGGAGACTATGATCATCGCCAAGGCAGCACAAACCGTCTGAAACTTAAGGAAGCGGTGGCGGTCTGCGAGGAGATTCAGCGGATAACAGACGATCCCTATCTGGTCAGCCATGCCAAAAATCTGAAAGAGGAGCTTTACCGGCCGCGATTGAGTCTGACCTCGGAACGCTACGTTTACCCGGACAAGGAGAGCCTGTTCAGGGTGGAATACAGCAATCTGGACAGCCTGTACCTTTCCGTTTTCCGGGTACCCCACGATACGAGGGAATACTACAACACTTCCGAAATGCTGGAAGACTTACCCCAGCTGACCGGTACTCCCCTGAGGACCTGGGGCATGAGCCTGCCGGAGAGTAGCGACCTGCAGAAACACAGTGCCGAATTCGTTTTGCCGGCACTGGAGAGCGGGACCTATATGCTGCTCGCCCACCCCTGCCCGACGGTACTCGAACCCGACTTTATCGCCTCCCAACTCCTGCAAGTCACTTCCCTGACACTTCTGGTCAATACCATGGAAGGCATACACGAACTCAAAGTGAGGGATCGCTGGGATGGGACCCCAAAAGCCGGGGCCCGCATCCTGGTTACCGATACCTACCGTGGCGGCAGCAAGAAGCTGAAGACTGACGATTATGGGGAAGCTGGCTGGCGGCACACCCGGGACTACAGTAGAGTCAACATGTCCGTTTCCCTCGGTGAAGACACCCTCCATCTTGCAGAAAATGTAGGTGCCTACGGACGTTACCGTTCCGGCTCCGGCGGTGTGGACGAATCCATTCGCTTTCATCTCTTCACGGATCGGACCCTCTACCGGCCGGGTCATAAGGCCTATGTCAAGGTCATTGGCAGCATGCATGACGAGGAAGTATACCGCACCCTGTCGGGGGAATCCGTAAAGCTCAGCCTGTCGAACCCCAATGGGGAGGAGGTCTTTACACAAACCGTAGAACTCAATGAACTGGGATCTGCCCATACGGAGATCGACCTGCCGGGTGATGGGCTAACGGGCTCCTACAGCCTTCGGGCTTCGCCTGCTGAAGAAACGGACAAGAAGTTTCAGCGAGGCCGCATCCGAAACGGTTACACCAGCCTTAGGGTCGAGGCCTACAAGCGTCCCACCTTTTTTGTCGAATTCCCGCCCACAGAAGGAGACTTCTCCCTGGGTGACAGCCTGAACATCAAGGGCCTGGCCAAAGCGTATTCCGGCAGCCTGGTTACTGAGGCCGATGTCCGGTATCGCGTAACCCGGGGCCTGGAACGTCCGTACTGGTGGTACCGCTGGTACGGTGACTACTCCGGCTCCGAAGAAACGGAAATCTCCTCGGGTACAAGCAGAACCGATGCCGAGGGGTCCTTTGTCGTACCCTTCCGCGCAAAGGCCGAAGCCGACGGGGAGCCTTCGCCCTATGACATATTCGTATTCACGGTGTATGCCGAGGTAACCGACCTGAACGGGGAAACGCGCACACAGGAAGAACGCGTCCGTATCGGACGTACCCGTCTGAAGGCCGGCATCGAAGTAGAATCGCTCTGGTCGACCTTGGATGACTCTCCGAAAATTGAAGTATCGACCACCAACCTCAATGGGGATTTCAGCCCGGCAACGGGCACCCTGAGCATCTATCCCCTGCAGGGGCCGAAACACCCCAAGCGGGAACGAAAATGGGACGAAGCGGAATTCCCTTCCCTGGATCGCGAAACATTCGATAGTCGTTTTCCTTACGAGTATTACATGAAAAAGGAGACGCGTCCGGTGAATTGGCCCAGGGGCCCGGTTAAGTGGGAAACCCCTTTTGACAGCGCGAAGGAAACGGTCTATCGGCCGGGTTCCCTTAGGAACTGGCAGCCGGGAACCTATTTGCTGGAACTGCTCACCCAGGATTCCGAGGGAAATGAGGTGGTGGCCCGGGATATCATTCAACTCGAGAATCCCAAATCCGATATTTTACCGGTCGCACAGAGTTTCTGGTCGCGTATCGATAAGCAGGCCTATGAACCCGGCGAGCAGGTCGTACTGAAAATCGGCAGCTCTTTGCCTGTTCTTTCCATGGATGTCTGGATCGAAAAAGACCATCGCATTACCCAAAAACAGCGGATTATTCTGAATAATGCCATCAAGGAAGTCCGCATACCCGTGACCGAAGCCGACCGGGGTGGCTTTGTGATTTGGTTACAGGCCGTCGGGCAAAACGAGCACTATTCCCGATCCCAATTTATCCGTGTCAACCACCCGGATACCGAGCTGAAGATTGTCGCCGAGACCTTCAGGGATAAGATACAGCCCGGAGGCTCTGAAAAATGGCTTTTCCGCCTCCTAAACCCGGATGGCACGCCCGCAGCGGCCGAAGTTCTGGCCTCCATGTACGACGCCTCCCTCGACGCCATAGAACCCTTCAGCTGGTCGTTTAATCCCATTGAAAAGCCGGTTTACTACAGCCGGAATTCACAAGGTAGCCAGGCCTTCGATGAGGATTCCTGGACAGTCAGTAATCTGGACTGGAGCGTTACCCCCCGGCTATCCCTATCCCCACCGACCTGGACCGACTTCGGTCTGAATACGGGTAAGTACTGGCAGTACAATTCCTACCTCAGCAAGCTACGACAGTATTTCCCGGTTCAGGCGAGTGCGACAGCCAGTTACGATCCCGACATCCCCGCCGGTACGGTTCGGGGAACGGTGCTGGACGAAAATGGCGACCCCCTTCCCGGAGCCTCAGTAATCGTCAAGGGGACCTCTTTTGGAACCCAAACCGACTTTGATGGCAATTTTAGCATACCGGTACAAAAGGGACAGTCGCTGGTAATCAGTTATATCGGTTACCCCACGACCGAATACGCCATTAAACGGGATAATTCTCTGGTTTTCAATTTGCAGTCGGACAATGCAGCCCTGGAAGAGGTCGTAATCGTCGGTTATGGAGAAGGGCGTCCCCGCAGAAGAATGGCCCTCAAGGCCATGGCCGCAGAGGCCGAAGAAGGAGAGGCCGACATGCTGATGATCCGTGGCCAGGCAAGCGGCGTAACCGCTGAGGCTCCACCTCCCCCAACCACGGCACCGGATTCCGTTCAGGCGATCGATCTAAGCAGCATCGAGGCGCGTACCAACCTGCAGGAAACCGCCTTCTTTAAACCTCAGCTCAGAACCAACGAAAAGGGAGAAGTGCTGATCGAGTTCGAAAGCCCTGAGGCCCTTACCCAATGGAATGTGTGGTTACTGGCCCATGATCGCAATCTCAACAATGCATACAGGAAATGGCAGACGGTTACCCAGAAGGAACTCATGGTCAGTCCGAACATGCCCCGCTTCCTCAGGGAAGGGGATCGGGTGGTACTACGCGCCAAAATTTCGAACCTGAGCGAGGATGACCTGAGCGGCCAGGCCCAGTTGGAACTCACCGATCCCACGACCGGGGAAAACCTCGACGGCCTGCTCTCCCAGGAAAACGGAGTTCAGACTTTCGAGGTCGGGCAAGGAGGTAATACCGTCCTCTCCTGGGAGGTTTCAGTACCCCCGGGGCTGCAAGCCCTTCAGTACCGCGTCGTGGCCGGGACAGGCACCTACTCGGATGGTCAGCAGGATGCACTTCCCGTACTCACGAACCGAACCCTGGTCACGGAGACCCTGCCGCTCTGGGTCAATGGAAAAGAGAGCCGCAGCTTCAGCCTGAATGGTCTGAAGAATGCCGACTCCCCTACCCTGACCAACCACCAATACACGGTGGAAGTCAGCAGCAATCCCGTATGGTATGCCGTACAGTCACTGCCCTATCTCATGGAATTCCCATACGAATGCTCGGAGCAGACCTTCGCCCGTATCTATGCCAACACTCTGGGCAGTCATATTGGTAAGGCCTTCCCTCAAATTCGCGAGACCTGGGAATCCTGGGCCAATGCGGAAGTACTCGAAAGCAAGCTGGAGAAGAATCAGGAGCTGAAGGCCCTCATCATCGAAGAGACCCCCTGGCTCAGGGATGCCCAGTCCGAAACCGAACAGAAGAAACGAATGGGTAACCTCTTCAGGGACGATCACATGCAAAAGGAGCTGCGCAAGGCCCTTCGCAAACTCGAGGACATGCAGTTCTCTGAAGGGGGTTTCCCCTGGTTCAAGGGTTCGCGCTATCCCAGCCGAAACGTTACTCAGCATATCGTTTCGGGCTTCGGTCACCTCAAGGTCCTTGGGGTCTGGAACAAGGGGGATATGCCGGAAGGCAAACGAATACAACGAATGACCGAAAGGGCTATCAGCTACATGGACCAGGAAATTGCCAGGGAGTACGATAAGCTCATCGAACGGGCGGACAAGATCGAAAAGGAAGCCAAAACGCAGGCCAAAGGCAGGAAGGCACGGACGGAGTTCCTGGCCGCCGACCACCTGCATTGGGGAGTACTCCAGTACCTCTATGCCCGGAGTTTCTTTTCCGAGTACCCGATCCCTGACCAGGCCGAGAAGGCCACCCGCTACTACCACGAACAGCTGATACGATACTGGGACCGCCGCAACCTGTATTCCTGGGCCATGGCCGGTCTTTATCTGATACGGAGCGGAGAAATGGAAGAGGCCGGTAAAATCTTGACGGCCATCGACCAGCTCAGCGTACACAACGAGGAGCTGGGCACCTACTGGAAGGAGAATGTCTCCGGCTGGTACTGGTATCAGGCCCCTGTCGAGACTCAGTCCCTGCTCATCGAATTGTATAGCGAATACCTGCCGGAGGGCCCGGATAAGGAGGCCCGTATCGGTGGCATGCAGACCTGGCTACTCAAGCAAAAACAGACCCGCAACTGGAAAACCACCAAGGCTACGACGGAGGCGATTTACGCACTCTTGAGAGGAGGCACAGGCATACTGGAAGAGAAAAAGGTGGAACTTCAGCTGGGAGGGCGCCCTATCGTGGACTGGGGTCCCGAACAATCGGAACGCGAAGCCGGCACGGGCTATGTGAAGTTCAGCTTCGGCCCGGATCAGGTCTCTCAGAAAATGTCTGAAGTTACGATCGTAAAAAGCGACGAAGGACCCGCCTGGGGGGCAGCCTACTGGCAATACTTCGAAGACCTCGATAAGGTGTCCGCGTCGGAGACCTCCTTGAAACTCCGGAAACAGATCTTCCGGAGAACCTTTGATGAAAATGGCGAAATCCTGGTTCCTGTAGGCCCGGACAGTCCCTTGCGCGTAGGAGACCTGCTGCGTATACGGATCGAACTGGAATCGGACCGCCACATGGAATTCCTGCATATGAAGGACTACCGCGCGGCCTCCTTCGAACCCGTGGAAACCTTATCCCGCTATCGCTACCAGGAAGGACTCTGGTATTACCAAAGCACCCGGGATGCCAGCACCCATTTCTTCATAGAAAACATGGAGAAAGGATCCTATGTATTCGAATACGAGCTGAGGGTCGCGCAGGAGGGCGAATTCAGCAACGGTTACGCCCTGATTCAATCCATGTATGCCCCTGAATTCAGCAGCCATAGCGATGGTCAGCGGGTACGGGTTAGTTCAGAATAAGAGGCCAATGACCCCTGCGATCGCTTCGATTAAAGCGTAGAGTAATGCCCACATGGCAAGAATTTTGACTACAAAGTAAGTCTACAGGGGTCTGCCGGAGCAGAACATTTTACCGAACGGTGGAATCCGGGGGATGAACGGTGGGAGCATGTAACCGAACTACCGCTTCGGAGGGTAAGCATCCAGGGCCTTGATGACAATTTGTCTCAGGGCCTCTTCCCGCTCTTCCGGGGTGTTTTTCTCTTTATAGCTGCTCTCGGTACGGGCCTCCCAGACTATGTTATTGGTGGTAAACTCGAAAAATGCCAGGTCGATCTGTCTGCGCAGTGAACTGCCCCCCGAGGGTATGCCAACGGACATGCCGCCACCCACGTTGCCATTGGTGCCTCCCATGCCGATGCCAAAGCTCGGTTGCGACTGCCGCCTGAAGACCTGTGAGCGGACATCGATGATGACATCCGGTATGAGCTTCCTCTCAAATCCCCGTGCCTGCATCACCGAATCGATCAGGCGAACAAGCCTGCGTTCGTCCAATTCGCTCATGCCGCTCTCCATATCCGAATTTACCCTGTACGAAGTATAGGAATCGAAGGGTGCCCCGGGATCGAAGTCGGTCTTCAGGCTGATGGTGGCACAGGAGGAAAAGAGCACAGTGGAAATAGCAATAAACAAAGTCTTTCTCATGCCGTCAAATTTATAAAAGAACGAACCCGAATGCCATCATTTTAAGGCATTCGGGTAATTCCATATTCACATATTCAGTATACTCAGGGCGCAGCGTCCAGATGGGCCAGAGACTTGTCGAGGGCCTTCTGCATGAGCCTGCCCAGTTCTTCCCTGGAGATTCCGGGCTGAATTTGCTGTTCGGTCTGGGCACTCCAAACCTGCTTGTTGCTCGCCCTGTCAATAAAACTAAGCACTACCGCCAGGTCGTAATCGATCCCTACTGTAGTAAATTGAGAAGAGAATGTTGCTCCGCCCCCATTTCCGGATGCCCGGGGGGAACCGAAGCCCAAATTGGCCTCTCGTTCCGACTCGTGGACTACAGACTTCAGGTCTACCCAAACGTCGGGTTCCTCGGCCATGGAGAGCCCTCTCTCTTGTAACCGAGAGTGCAGGATTTGGAGCGCATAATCCCGGTCGGCAGCGTCCAGACCGGTATTCATGTCAGGGTGCAGGGCATAGGTCCTGTACTGGGCCAGATCGATGGCCTCATCACGGGAAACGTTCAGATCGACCGAGGCGCAGGAAACAAAAAAGGAGGCCACGAAAGCGAAAAGAAAGGATTTTTTCATAGGAATAGTTTTTCCCAAATCTTCAAAAATCAAACCAAATTCCTAGATAAAAGACTCGTTAAACTGCATCCAAAGCATGTCCTTGAGTTCGGAGAGGCCGAAGCCGCTGACCGCCGAAATCATGACATGGGGAATCTCTGGAAATTCACGAGCCAGCTGCTGTCGCATTTCTTTTTTGAGTTCGTCGTCGAGCAGGTCGCATTTGGAAACGGCGAGCATGTGATCCTTATCCATCAGTTCGGGATTGTACCTGCGAAGTTCGTTGTTGAGTATATCGTACTCCCTGGCAATATCCTGAGTGTCTGCAGCGATCACAAAGAGCAGCACCGAATTGCGTTCTATATGCCGAAGGAAATAATGGCCCAGGCCCTTTCCTTCCGAGGCCCCTTCGATGATACCAGGTATGTCCGCCATCACGAAGCTACGGCTGTCCCGGTAGCGAACTATCCCCAAGTTGGGCTTGAGGGTAGTAAAGGGATAATCGGCAATCTTGGGCTTGGCCGCAGTCAGCGCGGCTAGTAAGGTAGATTTGCCTGCATTAGGAAAGCCTACGAGTCCCACGTCGGCCAGGACCTTGAGTTCCAGGGTTAACTGCAATTCGCTGCCCGGAATACCCGGTTGGGCATAGCGGGGCGTCTGTCGGGTGGGGGTTTTAAAGTGCCAATTCCCCCGGCCCCCTTTTCCGCCTTCGAGGACTATTTTCTCCTCCCCGTCTTCGGTAATCTCCAATAGGATCTCGCCGGTTTCTGTATTGCGCACTACCGTACCCAGTGGAACATTGAGGTAGACATCACTGCCATCGGCTCCGGTACTGCGGTTTTTGCTGCCGTGTTCGCCATGGCCTGCCTTGAAGTGCTGCTGGAATTTGAAGTTAATGAGGGTCCACAGGTTTCGGTCTCCCCGAAGGATCACGTGCCCCCCGCGTCCGCCATCACCGCCATCAGGGCCGCCCTTGGCCACATACTTCTCCCGGTGGAGGTGCGTGGATCCTTTACCCCCGTTACCGGAGCTGACAAATACCTTGACGTAATCGACAAAGTTTCCTTCGGTCATAAGCTGGGATTAATCTTCGAATTTAATCAGGACGAGATGGAGTCGATGATCTCACAAATTCGTTCACTGATCGCATCGATCCCATCCACGCCATTGATGCTGTGGAATTTGCCCTGTTTTTCGTAGTACTCCCTCAGGGGTGCGGTCTTCTGGTTGTATTCTTCGAAACGATTCCGAATCTTCTCCGGATCCTGATCGTCGGATCGGCCACTCTCCTTGCCCCTTTTAAGCAAACGCTCCATAAGCACCTCATCTTTAGCCTCCAGGGCAATGGTGGCATCCACCTGCATGGAACGGGAATGTAGAAACTCATCCAATGCTTCGGCCTGAGCTACCGTTCTGGGAAAGCCGTCGAAGATGAAGCCGGCGGCATCCGGCGCCTTCTCGACTTCGTCTTTGAGCATGTCGATCGTCACCTGGTCGGGAACCAGGTCTCCTTTATCGATAAAGGACTTGGCGAGTACGCCCAGGGGGGTGCCATTCTTGATATTATGCCGAAAAACATCTCCGGTAGAAATGTGCTTGAGGTCGTATTTTTCCTTGAGTATGGCCGCCTGAGTGCCCTTTCCAGCTCCGGGCTTTCCGAAGATCACCAGGTTAATCATAGAGGTCTGTTTTAATTGATAGATATCTTTGTAATTCCGGCCCAGTTCGTTGTAATCCAACCCGTAACCCACGATAAACCGGTTAGGGATTTCCATGCCGACATAATCGATTACGTACTCACCGTGATAGGCTTCGGGCTTCATGAACAGGCCGGCTATGCGCATGTCCCTGACCCGGGTATCGGCGAAGAGCTGAACAATCCGCTGCAGGGTCCTGCCGGAATCGATTACGTCTTCGAGTATAACCACATCCCGTCCTTCGACGCCTTCAGGCACATCAATCAGCGTCTCCACTATGCCGGTACTGCTGAGTCCCTGATACGAACTCAGGCGCACAAAGCTCAATTCGCATGCTCCTGGGTAGGCCTTCATGAAGTCAGAGGCAAACATAAACGCGCCGTTCAGTACCCCGATAAACAGGGGAACCCTGTCTTTGTAGTCTTCATAGACCCGATTGGCGAGATCCTGCACGGTGTTTGAAATCACCTCTTCGCTGATGTACCGTTCGAAATGCCTTCCGTGAAGTGTTATCAATTTCCTGGCAGGTTAGGGCCGTACCCGCTACCCAGGGAGATATTACCGGGACCGGAACGGGAAATTACAGCTGCGCTAAGATACTGTTTTTACGGTTTCCGGATGAAATCCCCTGCTTAGCCTTTGCCCAAAAAGGCCGTATTTTTGCTCTTAAGCAGGATCGATTATGATGTACTTCTCTTCGGATTTCAAATTGGGTATACTCGGTGGTGGTCAGCTGGGCAAAATGCTGTTGAAGGAAACCCGAAAGTGGGACGTCCACACCCGGGTGATGGACCCTTCGGCGGATGCGCCTTCCCGATTGGGATGCAATGAATTTGTACAGGGAGACCTGATGGACTTCGACCAGGTGTACGCCTTTGGACAAGGGCTTGATGTACTGACTATTGAAATAGAGCACGTGAACGTGGATGCCCTGGAGAAACTGCAGTCCGATGGGGTAAAGGTTTACCCGGACCCGAAGATGCTGCGAACTGTTCAAAACAAGAGCAGCCAGAAACTCTTTTACCAGGACTATCAGATTCCCACTGCGCCTTTCAGTCGTTTCGCCTATACCTCAGAGCTGGAGGACAGCCTGTCCAACGGCGGACTCAGACTCCCCTTTGTTTGGAAGAGTACCCAGATGGGGTACGACGGCCGGGGCGTAAAAATGGTAAGAGAGGAAGCAGATCTGCAGGGGCTCCCCAATGTGGAGTGCATAGCCGAGGAGCTCATTCCTTTCAAAAAGGAGCTGGCTGTAATCGTCGCACGCACCCCTTCCGGAGCCATTGAAACCTACCCCCCGGTGGAGATGGAATTTCATCCCGAGGCCAATCAGGTCCAGTACGTAATCTGTCCCGCCCATCTGGACGAAAATCTAACACGTAAAGCCCGGGAGCTGGCCGTGGATGTAGCAAAAAAATTCGAGCTTGTCGGTCTGCTGGCCGTGGAGATGTTCCTGACCGCCGAAGATAACATCCTCGTCAATGAGGTCGCTCCAAGACCCCATAACAGCGGACACTTCAGCATAGAAGGAAGCTACACCAGCCAATTCGAGCAACACCTCAGGTCACTGCTGGACCTCCCTCTGGGCGATACCACATCCCGGGGATTTTCGGTGATGGTGAACCTGGTAGGCGAGCCTGGCTACGAGGGAGATGTCTTGTATAAAGGCATGGAAGAAGTGCTCGCTATGCCCGGGGTAACCCCGCATATCTATGGCAAGAGAAAGACACGCCCCTTTCGTAAAATGGGGCACATAACCATTGTAAACCCGCGGCTATCTGCCGCACTGGATACCGCCCGTCAGGTATACGATACCGTCAGGGTGGTTTCCGTCGGATAAAAACTGAATTCATGAGCAAAGTTGCCGTTGTAATGGGAAGTCAGAGCGACCTTCCCGTCATGCAGGAAGCCATAGATATACTCCAGGGGTTCGATATTCCCTGTGTAGTCGATATCGTATCTGCCCACCGGACCCCGGAGAAAATGTTCGACTTCGCCCGTAGTGCGCACGAGGAAGGCATCAACGTGATCATTGCCGGAGCCGGAGGGGCGGCGCATCTGCCCGGGATGATCGCTTCCATCACCCCCCTGCCCGTAATCGGTGTACCGGTGAAGAGCCGTAATTCGATCGACGGTTGGGATTCGGTTCTTTCCATACTTCAGATGCCCGGCGGAGTTCCCGTAGCCACAGTGGCACTGGACGGGGCTAAAAATGCCGGCATACTCGCTGCCCAGATCCTGGGGTGCCAGGACAAATGCATATTGGATAAAATCGTATTCTACAAAGAAGGCCTGAAGAAGAAGGTACTCGACTCCTCGGCCTCGATGTCAAAAAAATCTCAATAGTACATGACAAACCCACTTTTGGAGGCATTCGAATACCCTCCATTCGACCAAATCGAGAATGGGCATTACGAACCCGCCATCCTGCAAAGTATAGAGGAGGCCCGCAGAGAAATAGACGCCATAGTCGACAATCCCGAACCCCCGAGTTTTGAAAATACTCTGGAGGCATTGGATTATTCGGGTGATCGGCTGGCCCGGGTGAGCTCAATCTTTTTCAATCTCAACTCCGCTGAAACCAATCCTGAAATGCAGGAGATCGCGCAGAAGGTGGCTCCGGTGTTGTCCGAATTTTCCAACGACATATCCCTGAACCTAAAGCTCTTCGAGCGCATACGGGCCGTCTACGAAAATCCGCCGGAAGGACTGAACCCGGAACAGCGACGCCTACTCGATCAGCGCTATAAATCATTTAAGCGAAATGGTGCCCTGCTCGCGGAAGATCAGAAAGAACGTCTTAGAGCCATCGACACCCGACTTTCCACGCTTTCTCTGACCTTCGGTGAGCGCGTACTTGCCGAATCCAATGAGTATACATTGTATATCACGGATCAGGATCGTCTGCAGGGACTACCCGATTCCCTGCTGGAAGCCGCAGCGCAGAGAGCCCGGCAGGATTCTCTGGAAGGCTGGGTGTTTACGCTTGACTACCCCATGTACATTCCGTTCATGAAGTACGCCGCCGACCGCGAAATGAGAGAAGAGCTTTCCCGGGCCTTTGGACGCAAGGGGTTCCAGGGGAACGAAAACGACAACCGGGAAATCATAACGGAAATCGTAAACCTGAGAAGGGAGCGTGCACAGCTGCTGGGATATGAAAACCATGCGGCCTATGTGCTAGAAAACCGTATGGCAGATGAGCCATTGAAGGTCATGGATTTCCTTGAAAAACTGCGTAAGGCTGCATTACCGGCGGGACAACGGGAATTCACAGAGCTCACCGAATTTGCCCGTTTGGATGGTATTGATACGCTGCAGACCTGGGATTCAGCCTACTATCAGGAACGCCTTAAAAAACAACGATTCGAACTGGACGATGAAGTGCTCAAGCCCTATTTCGAGCTGAACCGGGTCATTTCAGGTGTTTTCGATATCGCGGGGCGATTGTTTGGCCTGAAATTTACTCCGATGGACCACGTTCCGGTCTATCACGAGGAAGTCCTGACCTATGAAGTAACCGACGAAACGGGCCGATTTGTATCCCTCTTCTATGCCGACCTGCATCCCAGGCCCGGAAAAAGACAGGGAGCCTGGATGACATCGTTTCGTTCTCAGTATCGCAGGGGCGAGATAGAACAGCGGCCACAGGTTTCCATTGTCTGCAACTTCACCAGGGCAACGGAGACCAAGCCCTCCTTACTGACTTTTAACGAGGTGACTACCTTATTCCACGAATTCGGGCACGCCCTCCACGGCATGCTGGCCGACACCTGTTATCCCGGGCTATCCGGCACCAGCGTATACTGGGATTTCGTCGAGTTACCCAGCCAGCTCATGGAAAACTGGTGCTACGAGAAAGAAGCCCTGTCAACCTTTGCCAGGCATTACGAGACCGACGAACCCATACCTATGGATTACATTGATAAGATCAGGGAATCCAGCCATTTTATGGAAGGGATGGCCACCCTGAGGCAAGTCGGGTTTGCCTTGCTGGACATGAAATGGCACACCCTTAATGAGGCCGCTGAAATCGATGTTCAGGAGTTCGAAGATCAGGCCATGGAATCGGTCAGACTGTTTCCGAAGCGGCCCGATACCTGCATGAGCACCTCCTTCTCACATATTTTCCAAGGGGGATACTCCGCGGGCTACTACAGCTATAAATGGGCCGAAGTCCTGGATGCCGACGCATTTTCACTCTTTACCGAGAGGGGGATTTTCGATCCGGCTACCGCCCGCTTGTTCATGGAACATATATTGTCGAAGGGGGGAAGCGAAGACCCCTCCGTTTTGTACCGCAGGTTCCGGGGCAGGGATCCGAGGATCGAGTCCTTGCTCGAGCGCGCAGGACTGCAGGAGACAGACGAAACCCATTCCTGATGATCCGGACTGTTTTGCGGGAAATCCCTTATTTTTAAGCTTAAATGCGTAAAGCCCTATATGGCAGCTAATCAATTGCAACCCGAAGGATGGGTGGACCAACATGCCGATTATCTATTTAACTACGCCTTCGGGCGGGTGAGCGATTCGGAGCTCGCCAAAGACCTGGTACAGGAAACCTTTGTGGCCGGTCTGAAGTCCGCCAAGAACTACAAGGGAGAGGCGGCCGAACGCACCTGGCTGGTATCGATTCTGAAACGGAAGGTTATTGATTACTACAGACGCAGTAATTCTGCCAAAGGCAAGGCAGAGGTACGGGTTAGCTATTCCGAGGGCTCCGATAATGAAGGAGAGTGGCTGGAGGAACGTGTGGCCGACCCCTTTGGTAAGGATGCAGCAGGGGAGCTGGAAAACGAGGAACTGGGTGAGGCCATACAAGTCTGTATCGAAAAACTGCCCAGGAAACAGGCGCAGGTCTTTCGCATGAAAACCATACAGGGCATGAGTACTGAAGACATCTGTAATGAACTCGGTATCAATCCGTCCAACTTATGGGTAATGATCCACAGGGCCCGTACAAGCCTGATGCAATGCCTTAATCAAAACTGGTTTTAAGCATGAAAATTTCTTGTGAGGAAGCGGCCACGATCTGTCATAAATCCCAATATAGGGAGTCCAGTTTTTGGGATCGGATTCGGCTACAGCTGCATGTGTACTACTGCAAGAATTGCAGCCAGTTTGTTAAGAAGAATACCCGACTTACCTCCCTCTGCAACAAGGCGCACCTCAAGGCGCTGACCGAAGAAGAAAAGGAAGAGATCAAAAAGAAATTAGAACAAACCCAGGGAGGCACAGCCGTATAAGCAAGCTTCAATGCCTTAAATCAACGACCCGTTCTTGAGCCACAGCAGCCCCAGCCACAAAACTATGGGTATGGCTTCTACCCAAAACGAGGCGTAGTAGCGTCCCTGATCCGCACGTGATTTTCTAAGTGCAGCGTACATCAACCCGGCAAACAGCAAGTGAAAGAGCAACTCGAAAACCGTGAATCGGGATCGGGCGAAGACCAGTATAAAATACAGCAGCAACAACACATAACCCAACCAGCGTATTGAGGGTATTCCAAAACGCTGAGGCAGGGTCTTCAAATCAACAGAATCCCTGCAGGCATCTCGTATCTCGAAAGGAATCATCAGGCAAACTACCATGAGTACCCGCTGAATCCCCATGACCATCCAATCGGTTCCGCCGATCAGTTCGGTACCGGCAACCGGAAGGTAAACGGTGACAGCCGCCCAGGACAGACCCACCCAAAAGATCTTGAGCCACCCCAGGCTGCGCATGCCAATACCCAGACCGGGTATAGGCACCAGATATAGCGCAGACAACAGGGCTATCACGAAAATGCTCCACTGAAGCACCGAAGATAAATGGAAGAAGAAAAAGGCAACGGCCAACAGGGAGGCCATGCTCAGAAAGCGAATGCTGCGATAGTAGCGTTTACTGGCCCTGCGCAGCGTATGCAACCCAACCGAATCCTTGGCCAGATTGTAAAAGACCATACTGCCGAAGAAGACCAGCCCGGCCAGGTAGAAATTCGGGGGCAGGTTCAGGAAGTACACAGTAGCCCAAAACAGCGAAAGCACAGCCAATGCCACGTGTACACTGGCATCCAGGTAAAAATCCAGAAGTTTCCGAAAAATTTGCATGATTTAGGCCTGGAAATGTGGGGCAGCCCGCTGTCTGTCTGTGACCTATCAACGGATAAATTCACTAATTTTGTACATTTTTCAGTCAAAAATTGTTATGATAACGAAATCGTTTGCAAACCGTCACATCGGCATTTCTGAGAGCGACCTAAACTCCATGCTCGAAACCATCGGTGTAAATTCCATGAATGAACTGATCGGGCAAACCGTACCCGACAACATTCGTCTGGAAAAAGACATATCTGTTCCTGAGGCAATTAGCGAATATACATTCCTAAAGCTCATGGAACAACTGGCCGCAAAAAACAAGGTCTACCGGTCCTATATAGGCATGGGATACCACGAATCCATTACCCCCTCGGTAATCAAAAGGGGTATATTGGAAAATACGGGCTGGTACACCGCATATACCCCCTATCAGGCAGAGATTGCCCAGGGTAGGCTGGAGGCCCTGCTCAACTTTCAGACGGTGGTATCCGATCTTACCGGTATGCCGGTCGCTAACGCTTCACTGCTGGACGAAGCTACCGCGGCGGCGGAGGCCATGAGCATGCTCTTCGCGGTTCGGGATCACGAACAAAAAAAGTCGGGCAGCGTCCGGTTTTTTGTGGACGAAGGTGTCTTGCCACAGACTCTGGGAGTATTACAAACGCGCTCGGCTCCACTGGGTATAGAACTCGTGGTTGGAAGCCTTGAGTCCTTTGAGCCTGGCGTAGAGTTTTTCGGCATGCTGGTGCAGTATCCCGGGAAATACGGAGAGCTCACCAACCCTTCCGCTAAAATCGCACAGGCCCGGGAAGCCGGTCTTAAAATAGCAGTTGCTGCGGATATCCTTAGTCTGGTTCTGTTACAGGCTCCGGGGGAATGGGGTGTGGACGTCGTTGTGGGAAGTACTCAGCGCTTCGGCATCCCTCTGGGCTACGGAGGCCCACATGCGGCCTATTTCGCCACTCTGGAAGATTACAAGAGGCATCTGCCGGGAAGAATCATTGGCAAGACCGTGGACCGGAACGGAAAGGAGGCCCTCCGTATGGCTCTTCAGACCCGTGAACAACACATCAAAAGGGACAAGGCTACTTCGAATATATGTACGGCCCAGGTTTTACTAGCGGTGATGGCGGGTATGTACGCCGTATACCACGGACCCGACGGACTAAAGGACATTGCAGGCCGTGTACACCGCAGAACCGTTCAGTTGTATCGCATATTGATTGAACTCGGGGTTCAGGTCAAAAATGCATCCTTCTTCGATACCCTCATGCTCAGCGTAAAAGACACTCAGGTCGTTGTGGAGCGCTCTAAAGAGAAAAGAATCAACTTCAACATCATTAACAAGACGGACTTAAGCATATCCCTCAACGAAACGGTAAGCACTGAAGACCTGCGAGATATCGTATGGTGCCTTACAGGAGCAGAGGTTGCAGGGGATGATCCCATACTGAAGGCCGATTCCACCGGTGATGCCATACCGGATTCACTCAAAAGGACAGGTAAAATCCTGGGCTACCCGGTTTTCAATACCTATCACAGCGAGACCGAGCTGATGCGCTACATCAAAAAGCTAGAGCGCAAGGATCTCGCGCTGAACCACTCGATGATTTCCCTGGGCAGCTGCACCATGAAGCTAAACGCAGCCAGTCAGATGCTGCCCCTGAGCTGGAGCTCCTGGGGTAACCTGCACCCCTTTGTGCCCATTGATCAGGCCAAGGGTTATCAGCAACTCTTAGGCGAACTCGAGGAATACCTGAACGAAATAACCGGGATGGCAGCGACCTCCCTGCAACCGAACTCAGGCGCACAGGGTGAATACAGCGGCCTGATGACCATACGGGCCTACCATGAATCCCGCGGAGAGGGGCACCGTAATATCTGCCTGATCCCTGCCTCGGCCCACGGAACCAATCCGGCCTCGGCGGTCATGGCGGGCATGAAGGTCGTGGTTACCAAGACCGACGATAAGGGAAATATTGACTGGGATGACCTAATGGCCAAGGCGGAACTGCATTCTGAAAACCTGGCAGCCCTGATGGTCACTTATCCATCCACCCATGGGGTTTTTGAATCCAGCATCCGGGAGATCACCGATTTGATCCATAAGCACGGTGGACAGGTGTACATGGACGGGGCGAATATGAACGCCCAGGTAGGCCTGACCAGTCCTGCCCGCATAGGAGCGGACGTTTGCCACCTGAACCTCCACAAAACCTTTTCCATTCCCCACGGGGGCGGAGGCCCGGGTGTGGGTCCCATTTGTGTTGCGCCTCAGCTGGCTCCTTTTCTCCCCACCAACCCGGTGATTCCCACCGGAGGGGATCAGGCCATACCCGGCATATCGGCGGCACCCTGGGGCAGTGCACTGGCGTGCCTGATTTCCTACGGATACATTCGAATGCTTGGGGGGGATGGAATACGCAAGGCCACAGAATATGCCATCCTGAATGCGAACTACATCAAGGAACGCCTCGCCGGTCACTACCCCATATTATACACGGGAGAGGCCGGTCGTGCCGCTCACGAGATGATTATCGACTGTCGTCCCTACAAAGAGCGGGGTATAGAAGTAGTAGATATCGCCAAGCGCCTTATTGATTATGGGTTCCACGCGCCTACGGTATCCTTCCCGGTACCGGGCACGATGATGATCGAGCCCACCGAAAGTGAAAACAAGGCCGAAATCGACCGTTTCTGCGATGCCATGATCAGCATCCGTCAGGAGATCGACCATGTCTATCCGGAAGATCCCAATAATGTGCTCAAGAATGCTCCGCACACGCTGGACATGGTCACCGCTGATCAGTGGAATTTCCCCTACAGTCGGAAGAAAGCGGCCTATCCGCTGGATTTCGTCTACGACCATAAATTCTGGCCAACAGTGCGCCGTATGGATGAGGCATATGGAGACCGCAACCTGATGTGTACCTGCACCCCTACCAGTCAGTACGAAGAAGAGCCCATAGAAGGCTAAGGAATGAACAGGGAGGCCACCCATACGAGGGGGTTCAGGGTGGGCATTGCCATACCCTTTCACAATGAGGAGGCCTGCCTGAAGTACGCACTGGAATCGTGGTGCCGGCAAACGCGGAAACCCGACCGACTGGTCCTGGTCAATGACGGTTCTACCGACAAGAGCCCGTCCATAGCTGCCCATTACGCAGGGATGCACGACTGGATCGAGCTGGTAACCCCGGATTGGGAAAAGGATACCCGTCACCTGCCCGGATCTAAAGTAATCCAGGCCTTTTACCGCGGTTTCCCTCTACTATCCGACTATGACCTGCTCGGGAAATTCGATGCAGACATCGAAATGCCCGTGGACTATCTGGAAACCATCTGCGGGGTGTTTGCAGATAACCCAAGACTGGGGGTGTGCTCGGGGGAGCTGTATATTGAAAAAAATGGCTCCTGGATTAGGGAAAATACAGCCGATCGCGGGCATGTACGCGGACCGGTCAAGCTCTATCGCAGGGAGTGTTTCGAAGCCATTGATGGCCTCCGACACAGTGTAGGGTGGGACACCGTGGATGTTTTACTGGCCCGATACCACGGCTTCGAAGTGCGTACGCTCAGTGGACTTAGGGTCAATCACCTCAGGCCAACAGGGCACGGGTACAGCAGGAGGTCCGATACTTCTAGAGGCATCGCCCTCTACAAGATGCGCTACGATCCCCTGCTGGCCGCAATTTCCGCTATTAAAATGGGGCTGAATGACCGCTCGATCCTGAAATCAACAAGCGTTTACTGCGGATACTGGCAGGGTTGGATACGGTCCGAACACAAGCCTTTCGTACGGCCTGAAGAAGGTCGGTTCATCCGCCGATACCGCTGGCGCGGTATAATCAAAAAGCTCTTCGGTCCCCGCAGGAGAGACTGAGCCGGAACCTATTCTTCTATGGCTTCGTATACCGGATCTCCTACACTACCGTTCGGAAAGGCAACACCAAGCATGGAACACAGAGTCGGTGCTATGTCCGAGATGGCGGTTCGACGGTCCGTGAAGCCGGACTTAACGCCCTTTCCGTACAGCAGGAAGGGAACATGGGTATCGTAACTGAAGACGGTGCCATGGGTGGAACCCTTGGGCGGATAGCTGGCATAGCCTGGTTCGAGCATGATCATAAGGTCTCCCGAACGCTGCGGATCCCACCCCCGCTGAAGCAGAGCGGCAAATCTACCCTGGAATTCCGTTTCCCTGAACTCCTCCGCAGTATAGACGTTGGCAACCCCTTCGTACTTCATAATTTCTTGTCGTAGGGTGTCCTGTACATCCTCCCGATCCATATCCAGATCCCGGATCACATCGGAATCGAGAAATACCTGATGGTTGCTCACGCTGGAGATCAGGTTATTGACCCCGAAGTGGTATTTGGCAAACTCAATGAGCTTATCCCTCAGGGCCGCCGTATCGAAATAACCCGCGGGTATACGCAGGTCTTTCAAATAATTGGGTACATGAACCGCCCCGTGATCTGCACTCAGGAAAACCACGTATTCTCCCTTTCCCATCCGACGGTCCAATTCGTTCAGCAGACGCTCCAGGTCCTGATCGAGCCTAAGGTAGGTGTCCTGCACTTCCTTGGAATTGACACCAAAGGCATGCCCCACGTAATCCGTACTCGAATAACTGACGGCCAGCACATCGGTAATCCGATCGGTCCCCAGGGCCTCGTTTTCAAGGGCCGCCAACGCGAAATCCGTGGTCAGACTGTTACCAAAAGGGGTGCCACTCAGTATACTATACTGGCCGTTGGTATCCCATAAACCCGGAATCAGGTGCGGAAAACCGGAATCTGATTCCCCCCGGGCCATATTCTCGTAGTCATTGACATCGCTGCCGCTTTCGGTATAAAGCGCTATGGGTTTAAGAGTATTCCAGACTTTCTTGTAGGCGTCCACCGATCGGGCCTGATTAAAGGCTTTGACCCAGTCCGGCAAATCGGTCATGTAGTAATCGCTACTAATCCAGTTTCCCGCGCTGCCGGCCTCGAACCAATAGGCCGCATTGGCCAGGTGTCCTCCGGGCAAAACGGCTCCCCTGTCCTTAAGCGCTATCGCCACGACCTTCGACCGGAGCTGATGATGCAATCGAATCTGGTCGGTAAAAGTAGTGGTCTTCATCCTCCAGGGCGACATTCTGCCCGCATCAGAAGCGGTGCCTACAGGGTTTCTTCGCTCGTCCGAGGCGCAATACACCATTTTCTTCTGCTCGCGGCTGAACCAGTTGTTGCCAATAATACCATGGACCGCCGGCACGCTACCTGTGTAGACGGCGGCATGCCCCGGACCGGTATAGGTTGGGGCAAAGTCGAAATGGTGGTTACGGGCGGAAAAGCCATTCCTGACCAGACGTTTGAAACCTCCCTCCCCGTAATGCGACCAGAATCGGGTAAGGTAATCGTAACGCATCTGGTCCACGACTATACCGACCACCAGTTTTGGCGGATTATCGTAAGTAGGCGAAACCCGGGCCTCCTGGCTCGTTTCGGCCTTGTTTTTTTGTTTGCGCTTGCGCTGTGCCTGCAGGGCCCCACTCAGCCCTATAATCAGCACGGCTATCAGGAAGACCTTCCAGTTCGGCTGCCGGCGAAAATTCGGATGTTTCATACGGTGATATTTTCCGGTAAATCTAGCCAAACCGATTCTCTATTAATTTAATTCAAGGTTAAAAGCGTTGATTATTCTTATTTTTGAATCGCAACCGCGATGGATTTATGAAATATCTCTCGGCCATTGGCAGGTACTTTTTGATGGTGATCGAGGTCTTCCGTAAACCCACGAAATGGCCGATAATGCGATCATTGATCCTCAAGGAGATCGATGAGCTCATCTACAATTCAATGGGCATTGTCATTTTCATCTCCTTCTTCATTGGAGCCGTAGTCACCATACAAACTGCCCTGAACCTGAACAGCCCGTTCCTGCCCAAGAGCCTGATCGGGTTTGCCACCCGTCAATCCGTTATACTGGAATTTGCGCCCACCTTTACTTCCATCATACTCGCGGGTAAGGTTGGGTCTTACATCACCTCGAGCATTGGTACCATGCGGGTTACCGAGCAGATCGACGCTTTGGAAGTCATGGGGGTCAATTCCATCAACTACCTGGTATTCCCCAAGATCATAGCCATGCTCATGTACCCGTTTGCGGTTGCCATTGCCATGTATGTCGGCATACTCGGGGGCTACGTGGCTGCCGTTTTCGGTGACTACGCACCCGGGGGGGAGTTCATCAAGGGGCTCCAACTCGATTTCGAGGAATTCCATGTCACCTATGCCTTTGTCAAGACCCTGTTCTTCGCGTTTGTCATCGCAACAGTTCCCTCCTATCACGGCTATTTCATGAAGGGAGGGGCCCTCGAAGTAGGCAAAGCTTCCACTACTTCCTTCGTCTGGACCAGTGTGGTGATTATTATACTCAACTATATACTCACCCAAATGATACTCGGCTAGGCATGATCACAGTAGAAGAACTGAATAAATCATTTGGTGAGAACCACGTCCTTAAGGGAATATCGGCCACTTTCGAGCAGGGGAAGACCAACCTGATTATCGGTCAGAGTGGTTCGGGTAAGACGGTTTTCATGAAGTGCCTGCTGGGGCTCATAGAACCCGACTCGGGCAACATCTGGTACGGAGGGTCTCTCTATGGCGATCTCACGGTGTCGGAAAGGCGCGACCTAAGGCAGGATATGGGTATGGTCTTTCAGGGGAGTGCCCTGTTCGATTCCATGACCGTGGAAGGCAATGTGCGCTTTCCCATGGAGATGTTCACCAATACCTCGCCCGGAGAAATGAAGGAACGAGTAGACCTCGTTCTGAAACGGGTAGACCTGGCAGGGGCTCACCAGAAATTTCCCACCGAACTATCGGGTGGGATGAAGAAGAGGGTCGCCATTGCACGTGCCATCGTTATGAATCCGAAGTACCTGTTCTGTGACGAGCCCAATTCGGGCCTGGACCCCAAGACGGCCATACGAATCGACAACCTGATTCAGGAGATCACCGACGAGTATCAGATCACCACCGTCATCAACACCCACGATATGAATTCGGTCATGGAGATAGGCGAGAAAATCATCTTCCTGAAAAATGGATTTAAGGAATGGGAGGGCACCAACAAGGAGATCTTCAAGACCGATAATCAGGCGGTAACCGATTTCGTCTATTCTTCGGAACTCTTCAAGAAGGTAAGGCAGATGTACCTGGAAGGACGCGCTTGAGCACCGGTTTTCAGGACCCGCCTTCCAACAGGCTCTTCACCTCAATTCGGGTGTTGTTCAAACGTTCCTTCAGCCAGCTGGCTATTCGGGTCTTATCCTTTTCCAGATCCTGTAGATCCGTGCCATTCGCCCAGGTTAGTTCGAATACGGGTATGGTATCGACGCGCTGGAAGTCCGTACGTATCATATAACTGAAGCCCAGATTGATCACTCTGGGGTTGCCTGCCTTGATTTCCCGGGAGATTTGATCAAAAGGAATCTGCAATGCCGCAGATTTACTCATCGCGGCCAATTCTTCCTCCAGCAGACGAATGCGCTCGTCCTTATTCAGGAGCTCCGCCTTCTTAGATTCGTATAGTTCCAGGACGTATCGGGCGGCATCCGCCTGGTTGTCCTGCTGTTTGGGTATCACCAGTCGGGCATACCGCAGCCTTTTGTACTGGTTCTTCCGGACTTCCCAGGTGTTAATCACGCTCTGGGGTACAACCTCGTCTCCTATGAAAACCAGGCTGATCTCCGGATTCTTTCCATGATTGTAATTGATTCTTGTAAAGTCGCTTCGGTACACACCTGAACTCTCGAACTGGTAGCTTTCCACCGTTTCTTCCAGGAAGGCCCTGGCCTCTCTTTCGAATAGAGACTCCTGAAGTACCTCGTAAAAAGTGAAACCAGCGGGTATCATAACGATCAGGCCCGTAAGCGAAACTATCCTTGCAATGTTCCTTCGCCTTTTGGAGTTGGCGTATCGCACCATAGGAAAACGCAAGTATCTGATTACCAAAAAGGTAGCAAGTGCAATAAAGATGGAGTTTATGATAAACAGGTACATGGCCCCGGCGGCGTACAGGGGTTTTCCAATGGCCAGGCCATACCCCACTGTACACAGAGGCGGCATCAGTGCTGTGGCAATGGCCACCCCGAATATGACACTGGCGATCGTCCCCTTCTTGGCCCGGGCGATTATAAGCCCCAGGCCTCCAAAAAAGGCGATGATCACATCAGTAATCACCGGTTCGGTTCGTGCAAGTAACTCCGAGGATTCCTCACGCAACGGAAAGATGTAAAAAAACAAAAAGGCGGTCAGCACGGAGAGTACCACCATGACGATCAGGTTCTTCAGGGAGCGCCTTGTCAGATCGACATCGTTGATCGCCAGAGACATCCCCAGACCCAGTATCGGGCCCATCAGGGGGGAAATAAGCATCGCTCCTATGATAACTGCTGTGCTATCGACGATCAGACCCACCGAAGCAATGAAGATGGAACAAATCAGAATCCAGGCCGTGTGGCCTTTGAATGGAATGTCGCTGATGATGGAGGCTCGTGTGGTATCGGCATCCGTGTTACTGCGTATCTCAAGCAGTTCGGATAAAAAACGAGTTATGCTGCCAAGCAGGCCCTGAAAGTCCTTTTTGACCTCCTCACTATTCTTCTCCTGTACGTCTTCCGGGGGTGTTGGGTTCATCTGGTCTTGCATGCACGAATCCGACAAGCCTAGGGAACGAGAGTATCCCTTGGGTGTTTTAGCGAATTTACATCAAATTTACATGGAAAAATCACCGACCATATAACCCAAAGACCAGGGGGTTTGGTTCCTGCGTCGGACAGTGCCACGGCACTATACCAGGTGATCGCCGAAACGATCTTTCACAGCGGAGCGTACGGCTTTGATATCCTGTTGCTTGGATTTCGGGTAAATCAACAATACATCCTCATGGTCGACTACGATATAGTCCTCCAATCCATCCACCACCACTACTTTATTTCTGGGGGCACGAATCATGTTGCCCCGGGAGTCCTCGATTAAGGCGCTTGCGTGTATCACTGCGTTTCCGTCTTCGTCTTTTTCGAGTTTATCGTACAGAGCCCCCCAGGTACCCAGGTCGTTCCAGTCGAATGAGGCCGGGAGGCTATAGATGCGGTCGGACTGTTCCAGTATGGCATAGTCGATGGAGATATTGTCCGCCTTGGGATAATTTTCCTTGATGAAGTCGCCCTCACCTTTGGCATTGTAGTACTCCAGCCCCCCGCAGAACAGTTCGTACTGTGACGGCTGGTACTGCTCGAACGCCGAAATGATGCTTCGAACGCTCCATATGAAGATCCCGGCATTCCAGAGGAAATTGCCCTGGGCCAGAAACTCCTTAGCGGTATCCAGATCCGGCTTCTCCCGGAACTGCACCACTTTCTTCATGTCTTCTGTGCTGAACTTATCGAATTCGATATATCCAAAGCCGGTATTGGGAAATGTGGGCTGAATGCCCAGGGTACAGAGGACGTCCTCTTCCTCGCACTTGGAAAAGCATTGCACCACATCCTGTTCAAATGAAGCCTCGTCCTCGATCCAATGGTCGCTGGGCGCGACGATCATAACGGCGTTGGGGTTCTTCTTGCGTATTTTCAGAGCCGCATAGAGTATGCAGGGTGCCGTATTTCGCATGGCAGGCTCCAGTACGACCTGTTCCTGAGTGAGCTCCGGAAGCTGCTGCAGAACCTGTTCATTATAGATCTCGTTGGTGAGTACAAGTATGTTTTCGGTAGGTATAAACCGATTCAGCCTGGAAAAGGTCTTTTGAATAAGAGAAAGACCACTTCCGAGCATATCGTGAAACTGTTTCGGGTTATGGGTCGTACTCACGGGCCAGAATCGGGATCCGACTCCTCCCGCCATAATAACGGCATAGTAATTCGAATTCATGAAATGTTGTTTAGATTGATGCGATACTTCAGATTTCTGGTAGACCTCATGGACTATTTCGCATTTACAGGCTCCACTTCGATGTGAGACGGGAAGAAGAACACCCTTCCCGTGCGAAGTTCGCGACACTCATATCGGGTACGCCGCTTTCGGCCCCGGGTGTAGGTCCGGTTCCTACTGCAGCGAAAGGTGGCGCCTTCGTGCAATTCACAAACGCTCTTCAGGCTGCTTTGTTGCGAATCATAAGGCCTTAGCGCAAGTACCAGGGCGGGATCTGCACCGTAAGCAGCTCTTGGGTTGATGAAGTGCCGGGCCACGACAGGCAGCAGATCCGGAGGAAAGACCTCAGGATGTATAAGGGGTAGCATCAGCTGTCGGTAGGCCCGCTTCCATTCGGATCCGTGCGGGCGGACAGAACGGCCGTATTGGGCATGGACCACCTGATGGGCGATCTCATGTATCAGGACGATCAAAAACAAATAGGGGTTAGCCGAAGCATTCACGGTAATTCTGTGCGAACCGTCTGGGTGTATCCGGAAATCCCCCAGCTTGGTCCTGCGATGCCGGACGATGCTGAGGCGGACTCCGAGTTTCCTCACCAGTTCCAGGGTGTAAGGAAAGGATCCCGGGGGTATATACTTCTTGAGTATCTCATCCATACGAGACAAAAGTAAGAGAATCCGTCGAGCACCCTCCGTTCCATGTTCACTATCCCGTAAAATTCCGTTCTTGTAACCGAGATTTGTAAACATTTGAATCGAAGGACATTCATAAGGGGTTCTTTGGCTCTTGGAGGCGCAGGCCTAATCACCGGGGGCTATTCAGTAGCAGTCGAACCGCACTGGCTGGAATGGGTGTATAGAGACATGCCTCTGGAAGGGCTGCCCATGGCCCTGCACGGGAAAACCCTTATGCAGATCAGTGATATACATGCAGGGGACCTGGTATCTGAATCTTATCTGATAGAATCCCTGCAACAGGCTCAGCTCCTCGAACCCGATATCCTGGTGTATACCGGAGACTACGTGCACTTTCAAGATGAGCGGACCTACCGTCAGCTCGAACGCATTGCGGACTATTTGCCCAGGGGCAGATGGGCTACCTTGGGAATACTGGGTAATCACGATTACGGGCACGGCTGGTCGCAACCTTGGGTAGCCGAACGCATATGTCAAATTCTGAGAAGGCGGGGAGTGGATATACTCCGCAACGAAAGCCGTAACCTTCAAGGCCTGACCATAGCCGGCATGGATGATTTTTGGGGTACCGCGTTCGACCCACGCGAATCACTAACTAGCGTTCCGGACGATCGCGACAGCATCGTATTGTGCCACAACCCGGATGTCTGCGACCTCGATGTCTGGGGCCATTTCCGGGGTTGGATACTATCCGGCCATACGCATGGCGGTCAGTGCCGCATACCCTGGTTAGGTACACCGGTATTACCGGTTTCAAACAAATCGTACAACTCCGGGGAATTCCATCTGGGGCAGGGCCGTCGTCTTTACATTAACAGGGCCCTGGGACACCTGTACCGCGTTCGCTTCGGGGTTCGGCCTGAAATTACCGTATTCAACCTTATCCCCTCTTAACAGGAAAGCCTAGGGAACCGATTTGCTCACCTCGAGCACCTTACCATTATACAAGTGGTGGCCGTTCAAGGCAAAGTCCAGTATATACGCGGCCATTTGCCCGGCAGTAATCGGAGCCTGATACCCAGGGAACGCTTCGGCCAGCATTTCCGTCTGCACGGCTCCCAGGGCCAGCGCATTAAACGAGGGACCGGTCTCTTTGAATTCCTCGGCCCAAAGTTCGATAAATCCTATCAGGGCCGCTTTGGAAGAACTATAAGCGGAGAGGCCAGCGAACTTGGCACTACCCTGGACGCCTCCCATAGACGAAACGCCCACAACATGTCCGTCCTTTTTCAAATGGGGCAACAATTGCTGAGTGAGTCGGGCTACTCCGAGTACATTCACCTGGTAGACCTCATCCAGCTCCTCATGACTGAGTTCCATAAAGGGCTTGTGAACCAGTCGGCCCGCATTGTGGATCAGGGCATCCGCAGGACCCCAATCAGCCAGGAAATCTTCCAGCTCCCCGGAACTGGTAAAAGCCGAAAGATCCAGCGAAAGGTATTTCAGTCCGGGATGGAGCCCATCGAGCGGTTGTACATTTCGGGTCAGGGCCAGAACCCCGTGCCCCGCCTCTGCCGACTGACGGGCGAGCTCCAGGCCGATACCCCTGCTGCACCCGGTAATAATGAGTTTTGCCATGACTAATTAAGTTTCACAACCCGTTCCGGCTGATTAATCAATTGGCGAATTACAGGCAGAAAATCGTCCACCAGACCAGCCATGAACTCGTAGTCCATATAAACGGCTTCGTCGTTGACGTGGTGGTAGTAATTGTAATTGGTGAAGTCGAAAGAGGAAAAAGTCTGAGCAGGTATGTTGAACTCTTTGTAAAAACCCAGGTTGTCGGATCTCTGGAAGAGATTGAATTCCTTGGCCTTGGGCAGGAACCCTACCAGGTTGGTTTCCGCGTATTCGTTACACACATCTGCCAGATTGGAAATCTCATATCCACTCACATACACTTTATAATCCTTATCCGTCATGGGGACTCCGACCATCTCGAAATTCAGCATCAGGTAGGGATTGAAGCCTTCTTTCTTAAGCTTGCGCGCCAGATAATTGGACCCGACCAGGCCTGACTCCTCTGCGGTAAACCAAGCGAAAAGTACACTGCGTCCCCTGGCCATACGGCTGCGCGAGAGTTGTTTGGCCAGCTCGAGAATCATGACAGAACCTGCGGCATTATCGTTGGCGCCGTTGGCTATGCTGTCTCCATCCACGGGGCGGGCCGCCCCAATATGGTCCAGGTGTGCACCAATTACGATCCATTCGTCCCGGAGTCGGGGATCCGAACCCGGTATCTTGGCCAGCACGTTATAGGCCGGAACGTCGTAACCTTCCATGGGCGATTTAAAGTCTTCGTAATAAGGCTCTATGGCGTATTTACGAAGCTCCCCGATCAGGTAATCCGCTGCACGGTCGAAACCGATGTCCCCGGTTCTCCTGCCCCGTAGTGAATCGGCCGCCAGTACTTCCATATGGCCTCGTAGTTCCTGGGCACGAAAAGAGAGGGATGCGGACAGCACTTCACTGGCAGGATCCTGAGTCCCCGCTATAGGCTCTACCTTTTCAGCAGACTCCGTAACGCGACTGGCCTCCTCCGGCGGTGTACTGACGAGTTGGGTTTTGCAGCCTGCCGTTAATACCAACAGGAAGAGGAAGAAGGCTAAGCGATTCATAAGGTTCATATTTACATCGCCCCGGCACATCCGGGGCAATTTGAAGGTATAGTCTAGGCCAGCATGGTAACCGGGTTCTCCAGATAGGACTGAACGGTTTGCAGGAACTGTGCTCCCGTAGCCCCGTCTACCGTCCTGTGGTCGCATGCCATAGTAAGCTTCATCATGTGGCGAACCACGATCTGCCCCTCGCGGACTACCGGTGTCGGGACTATGGCCCCCACGGATAGTATGGCCGAATTCGGCTGGTTGATGATCGAGGTAAACTCGGTAATCCCGAACATGCCCAAATTGGAAACCGTAAAGGTACTTCCTTCCATTTCCTGAGGGGTCAGCTTCTTATCCCTGGCCCTGCCCGCCATATCCTTAACCTGATTTCCAATCTGTGAAAGGTTCAGGCGATCCGCATGTCGAACCACGGGAACCACCAGGCCCTCGTCTACGGCCACAGCCACGCCCATGTGTACGTCTTTATGGTATACCGTAGTGTCTCCGTTCCAGCTGGTGTTGACCTGTGGGTGTTTAGTAAGGGCCATGGCGCAGGCCTTGAGCACCATGTCGTTAAATGAGATCTTGGTGTCAGGCAGATTATTCATCTGTGCCCGGGATGCTTTAGCATTATCCATCTCTACCTCAAGCGTGAGATAGTAGTGAGGAGCGGTAAATTTAGACTCACTCAGTCGTCGCGCAATAACCTTACGCATCTGTGAATTCTTGACTTCCTCGATCCCTTCTGTCCCGAAATCTGTGGTGCTTCCCGTTCCTGCACCTACCGGAACTGCGCCGGAGGCAGCGGAGGCGGTTACTCCTTGGGCGGGTTGGTAGTTCTCCACATCCCGTTTTACAATTCTACCGTGATCTCCGGAGCCGGCTACTGTCCTCAGATCGATGCCCTTTTCGGAGGCGATCTTTTTTGCCAAAGGTGAGGCCTTTATACGCTCACCGTCAGCATGCACGACGGGTGAAGACTGCGGTGCCGGTGCGGATTCCCGGGCGGCTGGAGCGCTGCTCTCAGTCGCTGCTTCCTGGGACTGTTTCGGCTGACTCCCAGCTGATGAATCGCCGCTCTCTAAGGAGGCCAGGACAGCAACCACATCGGTGCCCTCGGGCCCTATCATGGCAAGAATACTGTCTACAGGGGCTGACTGCCCCTCTTCGATACCGACATGCAACAAGGTACCCGAATAAAAACTCTCGAATTCCATGGTCGCCTTATCGGTCTCGATTTCGGCCAGGATATCACCCTCCTCAACCGAGTCGCCCACCTTTTTGATCCAGGTCGCTACCGTTCCCTCCTCCATGGTATCACTCAGCCGCGGCATACGTACTACCTCTACGCCTTCGGGTATACCGCCCGATACTTCGGGAGTTGATTCTGAAGGTTTGGATTCCTCGGATGCGGTCGTCTCTTCCTTAGGACTTTCTGCAGGGGCCTGTTGATCGTTACCTCCGAGCAGGGCACTGATATCCTCACCTTCCTCGCCAATAATAGCCAGCAGGGCATCCACCGGAGCACTCTCTCCTTCCTGTATTCCTATATGCAGCAAAGTGCCTTCATGGAACGACTCAAATTCCATGGTTGCTTTGTCCGTTTCTATCTCTGCTAGAATTTCCCCCTCTTCGATCGGGTCTCCGACCTGTTTCAGCCATTTGGCCACCACGCCTTCTTCCATGGTGTCGCTGAGGCGGGGCATGCGTATTATTTCTGCCATCTTACGCTATAATTTGTGTGGTAAAAAAGGATAATCCTCCTGCTCGTACACGGTATCGTAGAGCTGCTCCAGCGGTGGGAAGTCAGATTCCTCTGCGAATTTCTCGCATTCTGTTACCCGGGCTTTCACCCGCTTGTCTATTACCTTAATCTCTTCCTCCGAGGCATATCCCTTTTCCAGAATGATATTCTTCACCTGAGTAATCGGGTCGATCTTGCGGTATTCTTCGACCTCTTCCTTGGTACGGTAGTGCTGGGCATCCGACATGGAATGTCCACGATATCGGTATGTCTTCATTTCCAGGAAGGTCGGGCCCTCGCCACGACGGGCACGCTGAATCGCAATATCGACCTCGTGGGCAACCACCGCGGGGTCCATCCCATCTACAGCTGCACTGGGCATTTCGTAACCCATTCCCAACTTATATATATCCGTGGTATAGGCGGTACGGGCCACAGAGGTTCCCATGGCATATCCGTTGTTCTCACAGATGAAAACTACGGGAAGCTGCCACAACATGGCGAGGTTAAATGCCTCGTGGAGAGACCCCTGACGCACGGCGCCATCCCCCATATAACACAGGGTCACATTATCCCTCTTGAAGTACTTATCGGCAAAAGCGAGTCCTGCTCCCAGGGGAATCTGCCCTCCGACTATACCATGTCCCCCATAGAATCGATACTCCTTGGAAAAGATATGCATGGATCCTCCCATACCTTTGGAGGTACCTGTGACTTTTCCGAATAACTCGGCCATCACCCTGCGTGGATCTTCACCCATACCAATGGGCTGAACATGGTTCCTGTAGGCAGTGATCATGCGGTCCTTAGTAAGGTCCATGGCGTGAAGGGAACCGGCCAATACTGCCTCCTGTCCGTTATACAGATGCAGGAATCCTCGCACTTTCTGCTGTATATACACTGCGGCGAGTTTATCCTCAAACTTCCGCCAGAAAAGCATGTCTTCATACCACTGCAGGTAGACTTCCGGAGTGATTTCTTTCATTGATTAAATCTTTAGTACCGTCTGAAATCGGCACACAAAAATAAAGATAATCGGGTTTATTCCCGGGTATTATCGAAGAGAGTTCCCAGAATACCGGACTGACTCCTGAAAATGGGAACCGCAATGCCGAATCCCCGTGATTTCTGGAATAAAAAAACCCTGATGGTCTTTGACCATCAGGGTCCTGTATACGTTTAAGTTGTGATTCTAGTTCTCGTATTCCCGTCCCAGGTTAAAGGACACGGAGAAACGCAGGGTATTCTCCAGAGGGTTGCGAACCGCAGAGGTGGAGAACAGATACGACAGATCGATCTGAGCAGCCTTGAATTCAAAACCTGCACCCAGAGTGAAGAACTTTCGTGAACCCTTCTCGGCGGCTTCGTTGAAATAGCCTGCCCGTAGTTTGAAGGCATCCTGATAGGTGTATTCCGCTCCGAGCGATACCGTGAACTCCTGGAATTCTTCGCTCAGGCCATCCGGTGCATCCGTAAAGGACTGAAAGATCCCGTTGAAGAAGCTGATGTTGTTGTATTCATCCCGGTCTTCGGAATCGATGTCACCGTCTCCGTCGAAATCCCGAGGCGTGGGAACCAGTAACTTATTGAATTCGGTATAGACTCCTAATTTATTATCGGCATCGAATATGAAGTCGAAACCTCCCCCGAACTTCAGGTTTGTGGGCAGGAAGTTTTCCTGAGAGGCCTCTCCATAAGAAAGTTTACCACCCAGATTGGATACGTTGAAGCCAGCCCTCCAGATTCCGCTAAAGCTGTTGTAGGCAATTTCCTGTGACTGATAGTAACCCGCCACGTCTACAGCAAAGGCATTACCTGCCTGGGAATCAGCTCCAGCCTGCTGAAAGCGTAGATTCGAACTGATGAATCGTCCACCCACGGCCATGGAAAAAGTCTCGCTCAGTTTGAGTGCATAGGATCCTTCCAGGGCAAACTCGTTGGGCTTTACCTCGGTAGCCTGCTGATCGATCGTCTGACGGAATTCAATGACCCCGAGACCGAAATACCGCAGTCCTACGGAAAAGGCAGATCGGTCGTTAATTTTATTGGAATATCCTGCACTTAACAAGGATACATCATTGACCAGGCTTTCCAGGTAAGGCGTGTAGGAAATACCAACGGACATTTGTCGCTCCGCGAAGGCTGCTTTAGCGGGATTCCACTGGTTGATAAACGCATCTACCGGAGTGGCTACACCCTGATCACCCAAACCGGAGGCTCGCGCATCAGAAGAAATGGTCAGGAAGGGCACAGCCGTGGTTATGGTCCGCTCCGCCGGGGTCACCTGCGCCATAGCTGGCAATGAGATAGCTACAAGAAGGAGCGCAAATAATCTTTTCATTTTCTCGTATTTAAGGGGTTGCATGGTAAAATTCAAGAAACCAAATTTAAGTGCTCAACAATCAGGAAACGCTCTTTATCGTTGTTTCTTATTTCTATTCGACGAAAAGTATGTTTTCACCTACAAATTGGTCGGTTTCAAATATTCAAATCCGGTCGAAAATACAAATTAAAGGCTCGAATTGGTTTTCCTGAAATTTAAATTTTCGATTATTTCATTTGTACATACTAATTAGCGTTAATTCGCGTTCTGAAGACAGTGCTATTTGAATCAAATAACGTTAAAACGCCTGTTGGCACGAGAACGCTCAGGCTCTCTGCAATTATGCCAGTTATGAAAAATTACGGAACATTGCTTTTGATCTGCGCCCTGATCGCAGGAACGATTACCAGCTGTTCAAAGTCCTCGTCTCTTTCTTCCAAGAACGTTTCCCGGGCTACCGGATGGAAGATCAATGCCAAGGAGGGAGGTTTCCAGTACAATTCGGACTACAAGGACCAAGAGACACCTCCGGGAACGGTATTCATTGAAGGGGGAACTTTCGTTAAGGGAAAGGTACAGGACGACATCATGCACGACTGGAACAACTCCCCTACGCAGCAACACGTGCAGTCCTTTTATATTGACGAAACCGAAGTGACCAATCAGATGTACATGGAGTATCTGGATTGGATCAAGAAAGTATATCCGCCCGAGGATCCGAAATACACCAATATTTACCTGGGCGCGCTGCCCGATACCCTGGTGTGGAGAAATCGACTGGGCTTTAACGAGACCATGACGAACAATTATCTCCGTCACCCCGGTTTCGCTCAGTATCCTGTGGTCGGTGTAAACTGGATTCAGGCCACTCAGTATGCCGAGTGGCGAACCGACCGGGTCAATGAATTAATCCTGGAGCGTGAGGGCTTCCTGGAGAAAGGTACCCGATATATGCCGCAGACCGGTGAAATAGAAGGTACATTCAGCACCGAGGCCTACCTGAACAATCCCGGATCGGTTTACGGAGGTATGATCGATTCCGTTCAGGGGAATCGCAAGAAAGATTCCATAAGTGTATTCGCAAAGCGGGGAAGCGGAATCATTTCTCCCGAGTATCGTCTGCCTACCGAAACGGAGTGGGAATATGCTGCTCAGGCACTCATCGGTTCACGCGAGTACAACAACTACCGCGGTAGGAAAAAATATCCATGGGAAGGAGAATACACGCGTAACGGACAGCGTGTCGGAAGAGGAGACCAGCTTGCAAACTTCAAGCAGGGCAAGGGTGATTACGGCGGTATTGCCGGATGGTCCGACGATGGAGCGGATATCACGAATGAAGTGGGAAGTTATAATCCCAACGACTTCGGGCTTTACGACATGGCCGGTAATGTGAATGAATGGGTGGCCGATGTGTATCGTCCGATCATCGACGACGAAATCAGTGATTTCAACTACTATCGGGGCAATGTCTACAGCAAGAAAGCCATTGGAAAAGACGGCAAGGTCCAGGTGCTCAAAGACGAAATCGTCTACGATACCCTGCCCAATGGACGAGTGGTAGCCGTCAACCTGCCCGGAGAAATCAAGATGGTTCCCGTCGGTGAAGAAGAAACCTTCCTGAGGACCAATTTCGACCGCAGTGACAACCGTGGCTACCGGGATGGGGACCCCATGAGTACTCCCAATGCATACGGAGACGACAAGGGTTCCATGTACGATGCACCGGAATTTAGCGTAGAAAGAGACGAAGATGGCAACATTATACGGAAATACGATGAGTCCAACACGCGAACTACCCTGATCAGCAATGAGGTTCGGGTGTATAAAGGAGGATCCTGGAGGGACCGGGCCTACTGGCTGGATCCGGCTCAGCGCCGATTCCTTCCGCAGTATCTGGCCACTGACGACATCGGTTTCCGATGTGCAGTTTCCAGGATAGGATCGAAATCCAAGACTAAGAATAAGACCATACGACATAAGAAAGTGCGTTAATTTCAATATTCATTTGCATGAAATGATCCCCCTGCTGCCGGTTAAGCCGATGTCAGGGGGATTTTTCTGTGTTGCGCCTTCTTACAGCCCTTGAGTTCATAATCGATTGGACCGTAACTTAGCGGTATGGAGGAACTATATGCACTTTATCAGGATAGTACGGGCGTTTGCACAGACACACGTAAACTGCTCTCCGGTCAACTCTTTTTCGCTCTTAAGGGTCCGAATTTCGACGGGAACTCCTACGCTTCAAAGGCGCTGGAGGCAGGAGCAAGAGCAGCCGTCGTGGACCGAAGGGACTTGCAGGGAAAGCCCGGCATGTACTTCGTTGAAGATGTGCTTAAGACTTTACAGGACCTCGGCACCCATCACCGTCGTCAGATGCCGGCCCGGGTCATAGCACTTACGGGTAGCAACGGGAAAACGACCACCAAGGAGCTGATTACGGCCGTATTATCTACGACCTACAAGACCCAGTCGACCCAGGGAAACCTCAACAATCACATAGGTGTACCGCTAACCCTGCTATCCTTGAAGAAAGAGACCGAGTATTTGGTCGTCGAGATGGGGGCCAACCACCAGGGAGAGATCGCCTCACTCTCAGCCATAGCCGAGCCGGACTTAGGCCTGATCACCAATTACGGAAAAGCTCATCTCGAGGGCTTCGGAGGTGTCGAAGGGGTGATCAAAGGTAAGAGCGAGTTGTTCGAATTTCTGAAGGCCCATAAAAGGCACGTGTTCATGCGGGCCGACGATCCGATTCAGCAGGAAAAACTAGCCGACTACGTACATAAGATCGGGTATACGGAACACGACAATCCTGATTTCTACCGGATCGAACGCCTCGAAAAGGAGGGACCGGTGTCACTTCAACTTGAAGGTATCGAGATACGGAGCCAGCTGCCCGGAGCTTTTAATTTCTATAACTGTGCCATGGCTGCCCTGATTGGCCGCTATTTTAACGTGCCCCTGGAACGGATCAAAGGGGCCATAGAATCCTACCTGCCGGATAACATGCGGTCTCAGATTATGAAGAAAGGTTCCTATACCGTACTACTCGATGCTTATAATGCCAACCCGAGCAGCATGGCCGCGGCCATCGAAAGCTTGTTGACCACCCAAGCCGAGACGAGGGTCGCCATATTGGGTGATATGCTGGAACTGGGAGAAGACAGTATAAAGGAACATCAAAGTATGGGGGATTTACTGGAAGATGAGCGCATCCATACCGCATTTCTGATCGGCCCGTTTTTTCAGGAGGTCAAAAGCCGTCACAGGCAGTTTGCAAACTTCGAGGAGTTCAGGGATTCCCATATGGTTCATGAGCTTCCTGAAGATTCTCTGATACTTATCAAAGGTTCCCGGGCCATGAAGCTGGAGCGGGTATTGGATGTGCTGGATTCACCTCGCTAACGCTCGGTGCGTCCAGGTGAAATCCGCTCCTGCAAAT
>CAZKFM010000008.1:0-87261 GCA_964552195.1 uncultured Flavobacteriaceae bacterium | reverse complement strand
CCTCGCTAACGCTCGGTGCGTCCAGATGAAATCCGCTCCTGCAAATAGAAAAACCGGAGCGATTACTGGATTCACCTCGCTAACGCTCGGTGCGTCCAGATGAAATCCGCTCCTGCAAATAGAAAAACCGGAGCGATTACTGGATTCACCTCGCTAACGCTCGGTGCGTCCAGATGAAATCCGCTCCTGCAAATAGAAAAACCAGCGCTAAACGCGCTGTACGGTTTTTGCGTTTCTCCAGATTCCGAAGCAGGCTTCGGATCTTCATAAACGCAAAAACCGCATCGTTTCCGATGCGGTTTTTCTGCTTGATGTGGAGTATACTGGGTTCGAACCAGTGACCCCTGCCCTGTCAAGACAGTGCTCTAAACCAACTGAGCTAATACTCCATTATATTCCCGGCGATTGGACTACCAGTCTCCCAGTTCCACCGAGTTTTTCGCGGTCTCGTACAGGCTGATGCGGACCTCGAATTGAGAAAGCCGCTGCTTCATGATCCCGTAAATGATTTCGGCCAGATTCTCCGCCGAGGCCAATTTGCCTTCAAACTCGGGGCAATCCAGATTTAGGTTTTTATGGTCGAATCGCTCCTCGACCTCGTCTTTAACGATCTGTCCCAGTTCGAGCATATCGATGACGAACCCTGTTTCCGGATTGACATCACCACGTATACGCACCTCCAGGTCGAAATTATGCCCGTGGTAATTCGGGCTGTTGCATTTTCCGAAAACCTCCCGGTTCTTCTCATCCGACCAGGCCGGATTGTGAAGACGATGGGCAGCATTGAAATGGGCTTTCCTACAGACGATCACCTTCATAATTCGGGCAAAATTACGGTAAAAAAACTTCTATTGCACGTTTAATTCCGGCTACTGCTTGTGGGGACGAAAAGGGCCGTATATCAGCGAATGCTGGGGTTAAGTTTACGAAAACCGGTTTCTGCCTGATACTCTCGATACACTTTCTCTATAATATCGGGGTTCAGGGGTTTGTACAGTATGTCACGTATGAACTCGTAGTTCTGCCTGCGTATCTGATCTCCGGGTGTAATGGATGTAGTCAGTATATAAATACGGGTTCTCTCGGGTATGGGAAGGGAGCGTTCAATCCAGTTTTCGAAAAACGTCCAGCAATTCATGCTGGGCATGTTGATATCCACGAATACCCAATGCGGATATTTGGCAGGATCGACACTTTCCAGGTACTCCAAAGCATCTATGCCCTTCTGAAAATACGTGACTCCAACATGCTCCAGGGTATGTTCGAGATACTTCTTATGTATGTAATTGGTAGGCTTAACATCATCCAGCAAAAGAATCCTCAGCTTTTCCAAATCCAGGTGTTTATTCAGACTTACTTATGGAAACGACAAATTCGCTCCCTTTATTTTTCTCGGATTGCACCTCGATGGTTCCTCCGTGGTTCTGGGCAATCCTCAGACAATGCGCCAGGCCAATCCCATTGCCTTCGTAGTCTTCCCGATTGTGCAGCCGCTGAAAGATCTCGAAAATACGCTCCTGATCCTCATCGGCTATGCCAATACCCTGATCCCTGAAGCTGATTTTCCAGTGAGTAGGCGTGGTGGTGGCCGAAATCCGGATGCGGGGAGGCCGGCCAGGCTGGTTGAACTTAAGCGCATTTCCGATCATGTTCATGAACAGAGAGAAGAGTTCCGTCTCATTACCGAAGACTACCGGAAGGGCATCCGATTCGATTTCCGCCTGCTTCTCGTTGATTACAGAGAACTGGTTCATCAGGGTACGCTTGCAGATTTCATTCAGATCGACGCGCTCTTTGGTCGTCTGACCGGTCGACCTGGAATAGGTCAGGATATCCCGGACCAGCGTACTCATTTGCTCGGCGGATTTACTAATGAAATCGATATACATCAGGGCCTCCTCATTGAGTCGGCCTCCGTATTCGTCCCGGAGAAGGTGACTAAAATCGCTGATGGTGCGCAGAGGCTCCTGCAAATCATGACTGGCGATATACGCGAAGCGTTCCAGTTCTTTATTGGTCTGGTCCAGATTTTTCAGTCGCGTGATATCGGTGTGACTGCCAATCATACGGATGGGATTCCCCTCCTTATTCCATTCCACCACCTTGCCACGACACCAGACCCACACAATATGTCCATTCTTGTGGTAAAACCTGAGTTCATTCTCAAAGGGTATACTGCCCCTGCTCTGAGCATGCAGTTCGAAATTCTTCCAAAGGGTCTTCAGGTCTTCGGGATGAATAATGCGCTGCCAGGACTCGGGCCGGTCGGGCATTTCCTCTTCATTGTAGCCAAACATACGCTTGAAGGTGGAACTCATGTACTCCACTCCCGTCTCGAAATTCCAGTCCCAGTAACCGGACAGCGTACTCTCCATAATCTCGTCGAACGCGCGATTCTTCTCGTAGAGTTTCTGCTCGAGTTCGGGCACCTGGTTCAAGTGGGAAATGTCCACTTGTGTGCCCATCATCCTCAGCGGCCTTCCTTTGGGCGACCAGTCCACTACCCTTCCCCGGAAGAACACATATACGGTACTTCCGTTTTTATTCCGGAATCGCATCTCCAAAGAAAAGGGCCGCTTTCCTCTGGATCGTATGTGCGCCCTGAGCGCCTCCTTATAGCGTCTGACATCATCGGAATCGGCCAGGCTGTACCAACCCAGGGCGCTATCTGGAACTTCTTCCGGACTGAAGCCAAACCAGTCCTGTATAGTGTGGCAGGAGGTATATCTGCCTTTGACCATATCCCAGTCCCAAAAATCATCCGTGCTGTTTGGGAAGCTCGACAAAAGAGTACTCACCATGGTTTCGGAACGCCTCAACTCCCGCATATCCCTCCAAACTGCCATGTAAGAAATGATTTTTCCCTTCTCATCAATGACCGGATTCGCATGGACCTCGACGGGTATTTGACGATTGCCCTTACCCAGAACTATTTTGTGCAGGCCGACCACCGACAATCCGCTCCGGAGCTGCTTGAGTTTCTCTTCTACCTTATAGGAGTTATTCGGGGCACTGAAATCCCCCAGATGCCGTCCGATGACATCCTTACGGGAACGATAACCCAACACCTCAAAAGCCCTGCGGTTGCAGTTGCGTATATACCCTCGTGAGTCGAAAAGGAGGTAGACATCCGGAGTGGATTCGAAAAGCAAACCCGAGCCCGTCAAGGAAGGGGTCTCCACCCGCTGTCCTTCTTCGATGGCGTTAATACCGGTCAGGGTAAGCAGCAGCTCTGTAGCCGTCTGCCTGGTTTTTCCGAACGGAAAAAGACGTACCAGAATCTGATTCCCCAGTTTGTCCTCTACTAAATGTCCGCGTGAACGCTTATCCACCTTCACCTTACGGGCAGCTTTGTAGAGCTGATTCACTACTACAGAATCAAAGACGTGAAGAACTTGCCGGAAGTTATTTTCCAGGTCATAAATACTGGTCCCGGCCTGATTACCTATCTGAGGCACAAACTTCTTTAGTCTGAGCTTATGATCGAAAACCAGGCTGGTGACCTGGGAATGGTGCTGCAGCTGCCTTAAGAAGCTATTGGATTCCTTTAATTCGGTCATGCTCTGATCGTACAGGTGATTCAGGTCGTACAGCAGGTCCGCCGTATCCTGCCTGATGGAATTTCCTGCCTTGTGTTCACAATCCAGGGTACAATGATCGCAATCCGACTCCTTTGGCGCATGTTCGACCGAGCAGTATTCACCACCCACTGGTACTTGCCCGGATGCCGAAAGCGACCAGCAATTTTTCTCCAATTCTTCGATTATGGAAGGATAGAGTGTACAAATGAAGTGCTCTCCCTTATCAGTAAAAAACGGCCTAAGGGTTACACTGTATATCCGAATATCCGAAAGCAACCTTACCGCCGTCCCGGCAAACTGAAGCGCTCTGCTCTTTCGATGGGCAGTACTCAGGTATTCCTGAATCTCCTCCCTGAGCTTTGGGGCAAAAATCTTGTAAATACAGGGCAGAACGCCGGGACCTACGTAGCAACTCTCCAGCAGATGGGGCAGCGTTCCTTCGATCCAGCGAACAATTTTTCCCTCCCGGTTTAGAGTTAGGGAACAGCTAAGCAGTTCTTCTTCCCGTGGTCCGATCTCGGATGTAGAATAACTGTCAGACTTAGTAGTGTTTGTGTTGATGTGCACCATGGAATTTCACATGAAAAAGGAACTGTTTCCAGTCCCTGAAAATTCATAGTGCTCGCGTAGAAAGGTGAGTTCTCGCAACTCACAACTGCTAATTTAAAAAGAATTTGGTCCTGTCCGAATTTTTTTTCACATCGCTAAGGGTAATCTTTCATGAAAATGGAATCCGGGAATATGAGAACAGCACAAGATCTAGCCGGAAAACCCATTTTTCTTGTGAGAGCCATCACAATACGGCTTATTACCGGAAGCTCCGCAGCGGCATATAAACACGTCCCTTTTATGAAACTTGGCTTCGCCCTTGTACTCGACTTCCACTGGACCGGGAACCCGGGCAGGTCCGTCCTCTATGACCTCCAAAGCTCGGATTGCCGCGGAATCAGATTTCACCTCTGCATTAGATTCGGACGACCGTTCTCCTTTCAGACGGTAGGTCAGCGCTCCCGAAGGACAGCGATCGATCTGGGAGATCAATTCCTCTTTACCTGCGTTCTTTGCCTGAATCCAGGGTTTTTCATCGGGTTTATATACCTCGGGAAGAGTCTTCACACAAATCTCGGAATGAATGCACTTTTTTGGTTCCCAAATCACGAATAAACCGTCCGCTTCGTATTCTTTTACTGTATCACTCATAGCATATTCATTTAATTATAAGGAATCCACCGGTGTATCCTAGACACTGTAGCCCGGTGCCAACAGCTCCGCCCATTCGGGATGACGCTTGAAGTAGGAAGCGACGAAAGGACACAAGGGCACCAGTGCCAGTGAGGACTCACGCACCATTACCAGCACGCGGTTCACCAGCCTGGAGGCATACCCCTGACCTTCGAGACTGGCGGGTACTTCCGTATGCGTCAGATACACCTTATCCCGGGTCTTGATATAGTCGATCCGGATCATTGCGCCTTCCACCATGGCCTCATAGCGCTTTTCTTCTGTATTGTCTATAACATTCATCAGCTGCAATCAAAGTACAAATTCAAATCCAAACCCAGGCAGGTTCTGCGATTAAAGGAAAGGGCCCGCCCCTGCTGAAGCAGGCCCTAATTTACCTAAGCCTTGACGAACTGCAAATCGGCGGTGAATTTGACTTCGTCGGATACCACGATCTTACCCGCTTCGGTTATGGCACTCCAGGAAAGTCCGAAATCCTGACGGTTTATCTTTCCGCTGATTTCAAATCCGGCCTTTACCTGTCCGTAAGGATCCGTGGCTACTCCATTGAATTCCACATCGAGCTCTATCTCACGGGTTACTCCCTTGATGGTCATCTCTCCCTTCATAACGGATCCGTCGAAAGAAGAGGAACGGAATGTGAGTTCGGGGTGATTCTCCGCATCGAAAAAATCGGCAGACTTCAGGTGATTGTCCCGATCCGTATTTCGGGTGTCAATACTATCGACGCGGGCAGTGAAAGAGAATTCGGCATTCGTAAAGTCGTCACTTTGGGCTTGCGCCCCAGCACTGAACTCCCTGAAATTCCCGCTAACCGTAGAAATCATCATGTGCTTAACCTTAAACCCTATGACTGAGTGTGTCGCATCGAGATTCCAGGTAGCCGTTTGAGTTGCATTTTCCATATCGTAAAAGATTTAATTGTTTTTATTAATGAATAATTTGATTTTAAGGCAATTGCAGAGGAACTTCCATGAGTAGCACTTCAGCCTCAGTTCGGGCCTGCAGTTCAAAAGAGGAGGCCTCCAGTATACCGAGCCCATCCCTGCGGTGCAATTCATGACCAGCAAGACCGAGGTCTCCCTCCAGCACAAAGGCATAGACTCCATTATTTTCCGGATCCCTCAGCTGGTATTGCAATTGGGTTCCCTGATCCATACGAGCCATGTGAAACCACGCATTCTGATGAATCCATACTCCATCATCGTCGGCATTGGGTGAAAGTACCTGCTGGAGTTTGTTTCTGCGGTCCCCAAGGTTAAGGGTCAATTGGTCGTAACGAGGCTCCACATTCCTTTTGTTGGGGAATATCCAAATCTGCAGAAACTTGACTTCCCGATCCGCATTGGCGTTGTATTCACTATGACGGATTCCCGTACCTGCGCTCATTACCTGTATATCTCCCTGTTTGATCACGGCCTGAGTTCCCATGCTGTCCTTGTGCTCCAGGTCGCCCTCCAGAGGTATGGAGACGATTTCCATGTTGTCGTGCGGGTGGGTTCCGAAACCCTGTCCTCCGGCAACCGTATCATCGTTAAGTACACGTAGTACTCCAAAGTTCATGCGCTCCGGATGGTAATACCCGGCAAAACTGAAGGTATGGTAAGAATTGAGCCAGCCGTGATTGGCGTGACCCCTGCTGTCCGATGGGTGATAAACCGTTTTCATGATTATACTCTTCTTTATTTACACACCTATAGGCCAAAGGAGTGCCAAAACCATAATTATCTGACAAACAAGTATTTAATCTCTGTATCTATTTCCTGAATCATCTAAATATTCAGAATTTTCTCATATATCAGAATTTGTGGACTACTTTTGCTGGGAATCGAAAACCACTCTGATGCCATCCCATAAAGATCCACTGTTTCCGTTTTCCTCCGCCGATATGGGCACTCAGATACTGGAGTCCATGCCCTATGAGCTCATCTTTCTCGATAGATCGGGAACGCTGCTATATGGAAACCGGAAATTCCTGGATAAACTGGGATACACCAAAAATCACTTCCATAAACTCAAGGTATTTGACCTCAACACCACAGCCACAGAAGACTCATGGGAACGGCATTGGAATACGGTTAAAGAGCAGGGATCACTTTCCTTTACCGAGGTCCACAAGGATCGTAAGGGGAACTTCTATGAAGTCGAGGTGTACGCCATGTTCGTGAAACGGGCTCAGGAGGAATACATCGCTGCCCTGCTCAACGACATCTCCAAATCCAGTTATACGAGGTTCATGCTGGAATCCACCGAAGAAATCACCGGAGTGGGAGGCTGGAAACTCAACCTGAACGACAGTAGTCTGACGGTTTCCGAGCAATGCCTGCAAATCTTCGGCACCTGGGTCAAAGAGACCTTCCTCCCCGGGAAAATCATCGAACAGTTCAGGGAGCCGGAACAACTTAAGACAGCCTTCAGCAGCCTGTTGCGAAAAGGCACGCCCTACGACCTGACCCTGGAGCTTTCCAGGCGCCCGGGGTTCTTTGTCCGCTGCATTGCCCATCCGATCTACAAGGGGAAACGCATAGTAAAGGTGATCGGCTCTTATCAGGACGTAACCGAAAGCATGCGCAGGGAGCAGCATCTGATCAGTTTCGAACAGGTGATCCGCAATACCCGGGACATCATCTGCTTTGTAAGCCAGGATTTTACCGTCCGTTATGCCAATCGGGCTGCCCTCGAGCTGCTAAAACTATCCAATAGTGAACTGGTGGGAAAAAACCTGTTCCGATTGATTCCGGGACTCGATCAGTCGGGATATCGTCATGCCTGGGAATCGACCCGGGATAATTCCGTTCAGCACCATTACAGCGAAATCCGAATTTTTGACCGGGACTATGCCTTTAGCAATACCTTCCTCAGGGTTGATTATCAGGGGGAGCACTTGCTTGGAATTATCAGCCAGGATATCACCGAACTCAGAAAACAGGAACAACGACTTCGACAGGCTCTGGGAGAAATCTCGGATATGAAGGACGAGCTGGAAAACGAAAATCAATACCTGAGGGAAGAAGCCCGATCGCGGTCGCGGTTTGATCATATCGTTTGCATCAGTGAAACTTATGCCCGCGTACTGGACCAGGTAGAACAGGTAGCGCCCACAGATAGTACGGTTTTGATTACCGGTGAATCCGGAACGGGCAAGGAACTCCTGGCGCGCGCTGTACACGAGAACAGCCGACGACGGGATAAGCCGCTCATCAAAGTGAATTGTGCCACCCTGCCCAAAGACCTTATCGAGAGCGAGCTCTTCGGGCACCGAAAGGGAGCATTCACAGGGTCCACAGAACACAAAGTGGGCAAATTTACTCTGGCCGATCAGGGCACCCTTTTCCTGGATGAGATCGGAGAACTGCCCTTGGAATTACAACCTAAACTCCTCAGGGCTTTGCAGGATGGAGAGTTCGATGAAGTCGGAGGGACACGTACCATACAAGTAGACACCCGCATAGTCGCTGCGACCAACCGTGACCTGGATAAGATGGTCCGCAAAGGAGAATTCCGGGAGGATCTTTTCTACCGGCTCAATGTTTTTCCCATTCACAATATCCCTTTACGCGAACGTCGCGAGGACATCCCTCTTCTGGCCGAATTCTTTTTGGAAAAATACGCCAAGAAAATCGGCAAGGACTTTCGCCGTCTTCATCCCAAAACCCTGGATTCCCTGCGGAGCTATGGGTTTCCCGGAAATATTAGAGAACTGGAAAACCTGATCGAACGGGCCGTAATCGTTTCTCAGGGTCCCGTCTTAAAACCAGGTCCCTGGCTACCCAAGTCCGATGGTCCCGTTTCGGACGAACGGAGTTTCGTTTCTTTCGAAGAGGCCCAGCGGCAATACTTGATTAAAGTACTGGAGCATACAGGCGGCAAGGTAAGCGGACCCGGAGGTGCTGCAGAAATCCTCGAAATGAACGACAAAACCCTGTACGCGAGAATGAAGCGCCTGGGCATCCAACGCAGTGTGATGGTGGGTCGGGGCTAATCCATCTTCGGCCAGGGATACTTCCATGCCAGCCCTTCCTCATCCTTTTATTCTTCGTACCTTCCTATACTAAACTGTTCGGGGTCTATGCCAGGTAGGAAAGCAGGAGAGAACTACACCGATTGGGAGACCGTTGAGGGGGTACTCGATTTCCTTTACGACCGGGAACCGGACCTGTTTTTCTGGCAGGATTACGAGCAGACTCAAGGGCAAACCCGGGAGGAAGCCGAAGCCCGATTCCGGTCATGGTGTTTGGGGTCGGTCCGGGAATTCACGAACACCATTCGGCCTTCCCGCCTCAAAAAACAACTCAGCGCAGCTCCTGCGGACAAAGCCCATTTCTCGCCTTCGCTGCACCTGCAACCTTCGGATTCCGATTCACTTTCTGGCCGCGTGTCGTACCACATACTCAATACGGGCTATGGTCCTGTGATGATGTTTGGTTCGGAAGAGGCTCTGATACAGATTGAGTTTTTGACCTCCATTTCCCCAGAGGAACTGATCGCTTCTTTTTGTCAGGAGTTTCCGGAAGTTTCCCTGGAAGATCGGATCTTGCCTCATTTCTTGACTACACGATCTTATATAAATGGAAATCCAGACTCAGCTATGGAAGTAGCCCCCATTCCGATCCGGCTCATAGGTACGGTATTTCAGAAAGCCATCTGGAAAGAACTCCTCACTATTCCAGCAGGGGCGCTTGCCAGTTACAGTGATCTGGCCGATGCTCATGGTGGCTCACGGAAGGCTAGAGCTGTGGGTGGTGCGGTTGGCGCCAATCGCCTGGCCTATCTGGTTCCCTGTCACCGGGTCATAGGAAAGGACGGTACCATTGGCCATTTCCGATGGGGAAGCACCCGCAAAAAGGCAATGATAGGCAAGGAGTTGCTGCTTTTTTCGAGCTAAACCCGGGTCAGACCGGATTATCTTGCCAAAATCGCTGTTTGCCTTGACAGCGAAGCAATGGAGTAGTCGAAAATCGCTAAATTCCGAAAAAATTCCAATCATGAAGTTAACCGTTATGTTTACCGCGCTGGCTTTGGGACTGACCCTTTCACTCAGTGCACAGGAGGACTCCTATACCGCCAAACTCAAGAAGATGTTCGAGGTTTCGGGCACGGAGCAAAGCTATCAGCAGGCCATCGACATGACCCTGAACATGAGCAAGGATCAATATCCGGATTTGGGGGATGAATTCTGGAACGAAATGAGTGCCGAATTCAAAGGAACCTCGATCGATGAGCTGACCGAAATGCTGGTGCCTGTTTACAAGAAGTACCTCAGCGAAGATGAACTGGACGAAATTATAGCGTTTTACAATACTCCCGCTGGAAAAAAACTGGCTTCGTCCAATCCGCAAATCATGCAGGAATCGATGTCCATCGGGCAAGCCTGGGGCGCTAAACTCGGAGAAAAGGTAATGCGCAAGGTCATGGACCAGAAGAACTAAGCTTTTTTACTAAACCCGAATTATCCCGGTTTCCCTAAGGCCACCGGGATTTTTTTATTCCCTGTCCATGCCTTCCAGGTCGTTGGTGTAGTTCATGAGCTCTTCTTCGCTCATGCTGAGCATCGACTTCTCCGAGACACTCGGCATCACAAAATCGGGTTGGGGCCGAAAGTCCTGAAAGTCGCTGTACAATCCATTGAGCATATCTATGAATTCCGGTTGGGGAAAACAGTCGCTCTTGTCGTCGCGAACGTGCACATGCGTGAATATACCAGGCCGGTTTTCTATGGGTTCATCCGTTCGATCGAACCAGCCCCGACCGTAAACGCGATCGTCAATGGGAATATTAAAGAAGAAGGCCAGGTGCAATATGAGCAGGCGGGTGCTTTCGATCTGGGCATCAGTGTACCGCTGGTAGTAGCGTGATCCCCTCCACTCGTATCCGAGGTCGATTACCTGATCCGCCGGACATAGCTTCATATCCACCCGGCTACCGTGGTCAAATACCGCATAATACTGCCCATCTTCCTGACGCTGTAAGGGGCCATAGGAGCAAATTTCTATGCCGATGGAACGCTTATGGTGTCGGTGATTCGGGTTCATAGAAGCTCGCAGTCCTAGGTGATAGGCCCAGTAGTACTCTGGAAAAGCCCGCAGGATCTTACCGTCGTCTTCCCGGCCATCAAACAGCGTCCTTCCCCCTATTACAAAGGCGGTCCCGACTCCTTTGGTGGAAGCCGGGTGGTTCCACCAGTCAATGGTAGCGTAAGGACTGGGCCCTCCTGCCGTATGATGCAGGAATATAGCGTCCTTGTCGAAATACTGCGGAAAGTACTCTCCATCGTTGAGGAACTTGTCCTTAGCGTTCATGCCGAAGCGGTAGTTCTCGGAATAGAGGGTCAGGCGGGTGATCGGTCCGACGACTCCGTCCGCCTCCAGGCCATTTTTCGCCTGAAAATCCCGTATTTCCTTATCAGTGAAAAAGTCCACTTCCCCGGTAATGGGAAGGTTGCGCTCGTGAAAGCCCAGCAGGTACTGCAATACCTCGACCTGCCTGCCCCGATTTCCGAGTGTGATCGATTCCATATCGTTTCTAGTTGATTTTAGCGAGTGTAAAGGACACCCCGAAGAAGTATCCGATATCGTAAACCCTGCGGGTGAAGTTGTCGGGATCGCCCGAGGGTGCCGCGTCCCCGGCCTGCAAACCGTTGGTGAGTTTATCCACCGGTCCGTAGGCGAGTCCGCCGGATAGGGCGATCATGTTCTGCCGGCCAAGGAGAATCGAACCGCCCAGCAGAAAATTTATCCCGCTGATGTTTTGTTCCCCGGAGCTGATGGGTACGGACACGCCAAAGGTGCCACCCAGGTTCAGGCCTTTACCCAGCTCGGGATAGAAGCTCACCAGGGTGCTCAGATTGGGTGTAAAATAGTTGTCGTCGTCCTCGCCGATCAGCCCGTTGTCCACAAAGTATTCCTTAGAACGGGCTCCGAAATTGTTTAGGGTTAGTGCCACTCCCGTATTGACCCGCCAACCGCCTACTGCATCGAAACGAAAATTCATGGTCTTGAACAGGGTCTTGGTATCGTCGTTGTCCAGGCTCTCGGCCAGGTCGCTTTCGATCACCTGCAGGCTCAGATCCAGCCGGTCGGAATTCACCGGATAGGAATTGGTATGCTCGAAGTTGGTGGCTTCCAGTTCGATCAGCAGCTTCTTGATCTTCTGTATTTCGTCTATGGCCAGGGTGTTGTTCTTGCGCAGGTCACTACTTACGGCCTCCACCTCGCGTACCCGCAGTGTAGCGAGCTCGCTACCGGGTTCCGCTCCACTGGCAATGGCCCGGAGGGAAGGCTTTATCTCGTCGGACATATCGCGTATGTACTGTTCCAGCTTGGTCAGGTAGGTAATGGGGTTATCGCCTATGCCCATGCCATCCTCGTAATAAATTTCATCAAGTGGGAGTAGCTGGACCGATTTCAGGGCCTCTTTGATGCTTTCCTTAGAACTGATGGGGTTCAGGATCCTGGCCGTCAGCTGGGTCTGTATCGATTCCACCTGAGCGTAGGCACTGCTCAGGCGCCGCATGCGCTGGTTGATCTGGTAATAGGCGTCTTCGTAGGCGGACGCTTCTTCGAAATCCATGGCGCCAAATTCATCCTCTGCGCTCTCTGTCATCATGGATTTACGCGCCTCGCTATCCCCCATAAGGGAATTAAACAGGTTTTGCCCCTCGAAGTTCAAGCCCTGCCCCAGCGCGTTCTGTGAGAAGGAGGAAATCACATTGCCGATGGTCAGCTTACTGGTACCGTTATTCGCGTAAAGGTTATTCTCCTTGAGCTCGGGCACCACATCGGCAGCCAGGGGATTAATACCCACCACCTTTACTTCCAAAACACTGCCCCGTTTGATCGACTTACGCCTGTAATCCTTATACTGCCGGGTCTCTTCGTCGTAAACCTCTCGTTTGACTTCTCCGGTGGTGTAATTATAAGTCACCCGGTACTGGGTCTGGGCATGAAGGCATGCACAAACGGATACGAGAAACAGGAGTGAGAGGATCGGCTTCATGGTCTGGTATGTTGCAGAGGAAACGGCTTAGTTTGCCCCAAAGTCGTTGTAAAGTAAAAACTTAACACTAGTTGTACAAGGTTTTTCGACAGGGCGCACCCCTGCCGTACCCAATTGGTAATTTGACCGGAAATCTGCCGGGAATTAGCCTATTGCCTTATATTGTAATTTCATCGAAACGAATTTGTATAACTATGGCCCAGTCCCGCTATTTCGAACAGGCCTACGCCCTGACCATCGGTGTAGGAAATCAGGACATCCCCCAATCCGCCCAGGATGCGGAAGGTATTGCTCATATCCTTACCCATCCGGACAAGGCGGCTTACAATCCCGAAAAAGTCCGCGTACTTACCGGGGAACAATCCACCCGCGAGCAGATGCTGGGCGCGCTCAATCATCTGGTGGAGACCGTAAGCCCTAAGGTGGAACATACGGTGATCATCTACTATTCCGGGCACGGGGGTGAATTTCCCTCCGCCGATGGAAGCCATAAATACTTCCTCTGCAACCATGGATTCGACGAATCCAACCCGGACGAAACCGGTATCAGCGCCGATGAATTCACCCTGCTAGTGCAGTCCATACCCAGCCAGCGCAAGCTCATCATGCTGGACTGCTGCCATGCCGGAGGCATGATCCTTAATAACGGCGAGATGGTGCAGGAGAAGTTTTTGGGCCGGTTCCTTCAGAATTCCACCTACCGCGGGCTGGTGGAAAAACTCGGAATGGGCCAGGGCGTCGTTTCCCTGGTTTCCTGCGATAAGGACGAAAAATCTGTGATTTTTCAAAAAGCCCAGTACAGCCTGTTCACCGAGAAGGTGATCGAAGCCCTGGAAGGCTATGGCAGCGGGCAGGACGACTATGTGGCGGTGATCGACCTGATTAATTACGTGCTCAAATCCGTCCCCAGGGCCTACAAGAAACAGAATCCCAAACTCAAGGCCGCCAGCGACCTAAACGCATCTTTTTCCCTGTGCCGAAACTCCCATCCGGTGGGTATAGAGTCCCTGCCCGAGCGTCCATCCGGTGACCTGAAGAATCTCAACGAGGCCCATGAGGTTGCCCTAGAGACCTCGGAACCCGGAGTAGACTATGTGCTCAGTGTCAAGGGGCAGATACAGCAGGCGGTGAAGAAGAACAAGATCGAACGGGCCTTCCTGCTGCTGGACGGACTACTGGTAATTGTCGAGAGCACGTTGCTCAGAGATACCATACTGCTGCTCAATGCGAACTACTCCAAACTCAGAGACGAGCAATTGTTGGGAGTTATCACTGCCGAAAATTATAAGGTGGAGCTCACCAACATATACCTGAGGATGCTGGACTGTGCCGATCGCCTGGAGGAGTTTTACCAGGAGGGCTGAGCCTTTTTATTGTGGCTCGATGATAAAAGGCACTTCGTTCAGGAAGTCTTCCACGCTCGGGCCGTCGAAGGCAATCTGAGGAATCCGATCCCGTACCCGTATGCGCACCTCATTGATCAGGTCGAGGTAGTTACCCTGGAAGTTACCCCCTTTTAGAACAAATTTAATCCAGGCCGTGAACTCACTTAAGGAAAACTCGCTGGGCACGGCGAAGTCGTGATCCTCGCAGGGAGAGAGTACGATGAGACTTGCCGAGAGTCCGAGCTTGGGCTGCTGCTTAAGCGACTGGCTGATTCCCTCGTAGAATTCCGTATTCCGCTCGAAGGCCTCCATGGCCTGCTTGGTGGACAGGGCTTTCATGGGACCCAGCCCTTCCGTGAATTTTCCTTTGAAGATCGTTTGATTGTGGCAACTGTCGGTTAGCAGACAGATACGGACCCCTGGTTCGAAGGAACACAGCAACCGGTATATTTCGTCGTCCAGTAGCTGGGCATCGTGCAGGCACCAGGTCTCGTCCAGGTCGTCACCCTCGTCCGAATCCAGGTCCGGAATCTGGGAGCCGTGTCCGGAATAGGTGATCCATACGAAATCCCCCGCTTTGGCCTTACCGGACAGGTGTTGAATCTCGGATATCACCCGATCACGGGTTGAGTCCTCGGTGGAAAGCCGCTTGGAATCAAAGCCCCGCATCCAGGCAATCTTATGCAAGGCAAAGGCGTCCCGTTCGCACGATTTGAGGAGCCCCCGGGAACCGTAATGATCGGCATCCAGGTGGTTTACTCCGATGTGCAGGGAATAGCCTTCCGCCATGTTTTCGATCTATTTGAAGTAATCCATACCCTTAAAGGACCGCTTATCTCCGCTCTTGGTGACTACGGCTTCTTCGGAAGATCGGGTAATGGTATTCAGGGTAATCTTCGCGACCTTGCTGAACAGTATGGGAAAGATAAAGGCCGTTATGGTATAGGGCATCAGTCCCAGGGTATTCTCGGGATTGATCAATCCTTCTTTAAAGACTGAATCTTTGAGAGTTCCTACAATCTCCGGCGCGAAAAAGGTACTCAAGGCCATCATGGCCACGGTAACCAGCCAGTACTGCCAGGAGGTGGATATCTTCACCGTCTTACCCAGGTCCTGACGGAGTTCGTACAGGTGCATGAGTTCCTGCATCAGGGCCCCGGCGGCTGCATAAAGGTACTCGGGATGGGATTGAAGTAAATTCATAGTTGGTCGGTGTTTAGTCTACGGGAAAAAGGTACGAAAAATGGGGAAACGAAATGGAGGTCAAAAAAACCCGTTCGTTTCTCCCTCGCATGCAAAGTGAAGCGCCTGAATTTCGGATTTCCTACTGCCCAGACGCATACTCTACTTTTTGCCCATTTCCGGGTCGGGATACCGGACCGGTCTCCCCGGGAACATCCATTCCCGTGCAGGCTATGGGCCAGGCGGAAGCCGTTGTTGTTGTTGCGGTTGTCGGGGTTGTTCCTGTTGCGATTCGCAACCCGTGCATTGTCGGCGTTGTTGTTCCAACTGCCGCCCCGCAGCACCCGGTTCGACGACCCTCGATCCGGTTCCTTCCCTTAATATACGAAACCCCTGGCAGTGCGCAGGCAATTCCTGCGGTAGCCCAGGCTGTGACCGAAGCGTGTAAAGGCCGTTACCGCCCGCATGCGATCGGCAAATTCAACCTCGGTCCAGATTCCGGTTTCCATGTACCGGGTATATGCTTCGAGCCTAGAGCGATACCGGCTACGGCTGCGGGCATTGAGCAGGATGCGGTGGGGAAAGACCCGAAAACCCAGGAAGGGTATTCCCTGATCGCAGCGATTCACATAGAGGTGCTTGCAGTCCAGGCCGAGTTCGTTCTGCAGGAATTGTTCGATGGGATTTCTAAGGGAGAGCAGGGATTCCTTCCGCCCATGGAACAGCAGCATATCGTCCATGTAGCGGACATAGCCCGGTACCTGCCGCTCCTGCTTGACGAAACGATCGAAGAAGGAGAGGTAGTAGTTGGCGAAGTACTGACTGCTCAGGTTGCCGATGGGAACGCCCCGACCTTCCGCCACCCGGTAGCTGTCGATAATCCGATCGAAGATGCTCAGGACTCGGGGGTCCTTGAACTTTCGCCTGAGTTTCTGTCGAATTGTGCTGTGTACGATGCTATCGAAATATTTGCGGATGTCCATCTTGATAAAATACGGGTAGGTCTTTGCGTACCGCTGTGCCTGTTGTATCGCAGCCAGGGTACCCTTGCCCTTGCGGGTGGCGAAGCTTTCGAAGAGCTGCTGCCGTTCCAATACCGGCCCGCACACATTCATCAGGGCGTGCTGCATCACACGTTCCTCGAAGGAGGCCGCACAGATCTGTCGCTCTTTGGGGTCGTACACCTTGAAGAAATGATAGTTTCCGACCCGAACCCGGCCGGTTAGGAATTGCAGTTGCAACGTGCGGAGTTCGTTGTGGAGGTTGCGGTCGTAGGCCACTACCTCCTTCCGATGGGTTTTGCCTTTGCGCGCCTTGCCGTAGGCCCAGAGCAGGTTCTCCCAGTCGGCGATGTGTTCGATCAGCCTGCCGCTCCGCTTCATTCCGCAGGTTCGTGATAGTTTCCGTTCTTCCAGTGCTCCAGCAGCAGTTTGCCGTATTTCTCCACCTTGGCCTGACCCACCCCGGATATTTTTTCCAAATCGGCCGGGCTGCCGACCTTGAGCTGCACCATCTCGGCCAATTCGGCATTGGTGAACACCGAGTAGGGCGGAACCCCATCGCTCTGGGCCAGATCCCGGCGTATCCGCCTGAGCACTTCGAATTCCCTGAAGTCTTCGGGCTTCAGGACTTCCTTGTAGTCGATCCGTGGACGGTTTCGGTCGTAGCGACCCGATCCTGCCTGCGCCAGATAGGTCACGCAGAAACTCCAATAGGCGCCCTGGCCCATATGGAAGAACTGCTGATCCACATGGACGATCTTGTGCGACTTCAGGAAAGCGTTGAGTTCGTCTATCCCCGGGTCGAAGGCGGAAAAGGTGAATATTCGTATTAGCATGACTCAAAAAATATTCGCTCGGGACTCCCCCGGTTCACTCCCCGGTCGGCGGCTCCGCCCGCCCTCCCGTCGTCGTTCCCTTTAGGGAGTCCCGCCTATTCCGCTGCCGCGGAGGAGCCTGAGAGACTATGGGCCAGGCGGAAGCCGATGTAGTTGTAGCGGTGGCCGGGGTCGGACCTGCTGCGATATGCAACCCGTGCATTGACGGCGTTGATGAGCCAACTGCCGCCCCGCAGCACCCGGCGCGACGAATCTTCGCCTTGGAACCATACGCCTCCGCTACCCGGAGCCCCTTCGTAACTTTCGTGCCAGGGATCTTCCACCCACTCCCAAACGTTGCCCGACATATCGTACAACCCAAAACCGTTGGAGCGCTTTTGGCCTACCTCCTGGATATTGTCTGCATTATCAGCGTACCAACCCACTGCATCCAGATCTTCACTGCCCGCATAGGTATATTCCTCTCCTCCCCGGGCTGCCCACTCCCATTCCGACTCACTTGGTAAGCGGCCACCAGCCCAACTGCAAAACGCCCGGGCCCCATACCAGCTGACCATAACCACCGGATGATTCGCCTTGCCCGACTTCGGCACATATGTTCCTTTACGTAACTCGATGCCGCTGTCTTCCGCTTCAATGTCCAACCAGGTCACTCCACCTTCCTCCTGATTGCCCGCCTCATTTAAAAAGACACAGTACTGGGCGTTGGTGATCTCGGTTTCGCTTAGGGAGAAGCCGTCGCCTATATCCACCCGGTGAATAGGTCCCTCCTCGTCATATTTAGAATTGGCATCCCCCATCCAAAAACTCCCCGAGGGGATCCGGCGCATTGATATACTAAGCCGATCGTTCACCCTCAGCGAGGAGCCGGAGGAGCGTCCCTTGATTTCGATTATGTGATAGCCGTTAAAGGACTCCTTGGCACCCTGCCCGGGAACTACTTCCGAGACCTCCCTTGCGGAATCGACATTCCGTTGTGCCGGTCCTGTGACGGAGGGTGTGGACGCCGCCTCGAGCCTACGTCTGGGGGGCTCCAGCATCCCTTCCCAGCGCTCGATCAGCTGCAGGAACGTCCGGCCCAGGGCTCGCTTATCTTCCTCCGTCGCGTCCGGGTTCTCGTTCCCCCGTCTCAGCCCCAGGCCCTCCATTTCTTTTTTAAGGACCTGTAAGGTTCGTGTAAACTGAGAACCGAATTGTCTGTCGGCCCGGGCCATTTCCATAAGGGCATCGAAAGCATCAAGTATGCGGTTGTCTGCAATCAGCTGGCGAATCCCGGCGAAAGTAGGCTTGACCTCTTCCGGATCAAGCCCTTCCAACAGGGTGTTCAGATTCGGTTCGAAGCTGTCGAAATAGCCCGGTGCATTCTCCATAAGAGCGTCCCGGATTGCAAAGGCCTGGAAGCGATCTCCCTGATAGAAAGAGATGACCCCCAAATTATGAGAAGAATGTGCCGCCAGGCTATCGTATTGTATGGTCTGCCGGAAGCGTTCAGCAGCGCTTTCGTAGTTCAGAGAATCGTAGGCCAACAGCCCATAGTAGTATTCTAAAAGCTGTTCGTTGTAATTGATCGCCAACAATTTGCTCACGCTCTGGTTCAGGGGGCTTACTTCCTGCTGATCGAGTAGGCTTCGGGCGGCCTTCAGGAGATTACCCGCCTCATCCAGGTTTCTGCCCGTCATATTCCGGGCAGCCTGATTGTTCAGCAGGGCGATCGAATCGACCTCACCGCTAACCCAACCGTTTTCCAGAAGGGAATTTAAATACCCGCGTTCCTCCAACCATTGCACCTCTCTATCTTCGAGGTACCAGGGGGCAAAGAACTGATCCGAGCGCATCCCTATAAAAATTAGGATGGGCGCCAGAATAAGGGCAAACACAGGCCAGGATCGCCAACTCCAGATCGGCGGAGCCAAATACCTGGCAAACCGACGGGCCTGGAAAATATTCAGCAGGTTTTGATCTTTAAGGGTATTGAGTATTCGTCGCGACCGGGACAAGCGGGGAGCCAGCAAGGCCGACTGAAGCTCTCTTACCTGGTCCTGCCGGCCGGAGGCGAAAGAATCCTTCCCCACTCGTACCTCTCCGAACACTTCGATGATGGTTCTGCGCGCCCGATTCCGCAATTCGGGTTCCTCATCCAAAAGGCTGAGCAACTCCGACCGGATGCCTTCCTCCATTCGATTCCCTTCAAACCAGGGCAGTCCGGACATTCGATACAAACGCTCGAAGGTCAGCAGGGAATCCGTTAGGCGATTACGGGATTGCTCGTATTCTTCGGTAGTACTGCCCAGAGCCAGGGTCAGCTCCCAGAACACTTCGTCGTGTAGCGCCAGGGTGGCCAACCAGAGCAGTTCGGACGGACTGAAGTGCTTCCGGAGATTATCGAGCGTCCTGAGTTTCGGTGTAAACCCTTTGGCCGGATTAAACTGCTTTACGGTGCGGGGCATGGTTACGCTATCCGGGAAGGCCAGATGTTCGATTAGGTACAACTGACCCTCCAGATGGGCCGGTAAAAGAGCAAAATACCGATCCAGGATCTCCTCGTGGTACCCCCATTCGGATACCGGGACCGTAGAGAGCAGTGCCCGCTGTTTCCAACCGCCCAGCATGGGCTCCACCCAGGGCTGGAACCGACGGACGGGAAACGACTGTACCAGGGAATGTCCGTCGCCTATGAGCAGCAGTCGGTACTGCGAGCGGGTCTGCAGCAGTTGCTCGATGGCAATGCCATTCGGGTTCTGGGCATTCCAGCATATCCGGGGATCCGTATCGTAATAGAAGTACTCCAGATAGACGTCCTCCGATTTATAGAAATCGTTCAGATAGGTGAACAGGCGAACCAGGTGATTTTCATAGGCAGAATGCTGAATCAGTACCAGATACTCCGCAGCCCGGGAAACCTCTTTATACACCAGGGTGGGATTCCCCATGTTGCGTATGGTACGTTTAACGGATTCCTTGACCTGCAGTTTTTTTACCTGGCCTTCGGTTCGTTGCCTCAGCAGACTGGCAACTCCGTACTGTGTCTCCGTTGGACGTATGTCCGGGTCCCGGTTTCGAAACGGAATGCGATACGGTGGGCCTGTGCCTCCGATGAAGTCGATATCCATTTTGGGTCGGAACAGCCCTCCTCGGATTATCCGACGATACAACCAAGCCAGAAACAGACCGAGGAGCAGCGGCAATAGTACAATGTATGCGATCACGATTGCGCTCCGCCAGATGGAACCGTATTCGGCATCGGCATCCAGGGTCTTCGCCCCAGGGGTGGGGAGTTCTATGCGGCCCGTTGCGCCCGTCTCGAAGACCTCCGTCGGGTCAGGCACAGAATTAATCCGTACGGCCCTGCCATAGGGCTTGTCGGCAAATCCGATTTTACTCTGTCCGGTCAGCGTTATGTACCAGAGGCCCTGCTGCAGATCGTTCACAAACAGGGTGGTGTCTTTGGTGTTGAAGGTAATCACGCTGTCGGAAGGGATGCCTGCGATGTAATCCTCCAGGCTCAGGGTAGTGTCACGAACCGTGAGCAGGCTGTCGGTAATCTTCTTGAGTTCCCAGCTAAAAGAATTCTGATTCCATAGGTTGGGAGTCTGATTCACCAAAGAAAGGGAGTCCCCCCGGTTGTTGAAACGCGCCTCCCAATACGTCTGTGGGGGCAGCTTACGCTCTTCCGGCGTGGTTCTCCAAAACAGTACGGCAATTCCCACCAACAAGGGCAACAGCACAAGGAGCGACCTGAGCAGGACCCGCCTCCAATTCACCTTTTCCCGGAATTCCCGGAATCCGGGGATATGGATACCCGCATCTTCCTTTGCATCCTCCAAAACCTGCTTCAGATACAAATCGAATAGGCGCCCAAACGCTTCCTGATCCTTCTGGCTCTTGGCGATCATGGGCCCGATCACCCACTTGAGGTCTTCCGGATGGGCCAGGAAATCCTCCTGCCGCTCCTGCAAGATGCGCTGAACGCGCAGACGGACATCCAGCGGCACGCGGATGCCTTCGCGCTCCAACAACAGGAAGAGTCTCTCCAGCGGGTGCATAGGGGTGGTTTAACGAATGCGTTCCAGGTCTTCGGCCGTCTTGATCAGTATGGAATGGCTGTATTCCAGGATGTACTTCTGTTCCTCAGTCAGGTTGTTGAAGTCCACCTTGGGATCCTTGAGGAAATCGTCCATCTCCAGTATCTTGAGCCAGGCGATCAGCTCGGCGGTAGCCGGCTTTTTGCGGATCACCATGCTGCGGAGTTGGGTGAAATAATCGATCAGCGAACCGTTGGCATAGGGGTTGGAATCGCCCAGGTGGCTCTTGGCGATCTCCAGCAACTGCTCGTTACTCGGGAAGGGAATGTGATAGAATACACAGCGTCTCAGAAAGGCATCCGGCAGATTGCGCTCCGAATTACTGGTCATGACCACCACTATATTCTGTTTCTCCCCTTTCTTCACCCTGCGGTTGTTGTCTTCCTTGATCTGGAATTCATAGTTTTCCAGTTCGTTCAGGATATCGTTGGGAAAATCCCGCGGGGCCTTATCGATCTCGTCGATCAGTACCACCGAACTGCGTGAGCGTTCGGCGGCCTCGGGCAGGAAATTCCCTCCGGCCAATACTTCCGGATTGGTCAGCCCGATCGCCTTCCCCATCGCCTGTAGCTGTATATAATCGGTTACTTCGACTCCACCCGCACCGGATTCTCTCCTAATGCTGGCATCCTGGAAGTGACGGATGGCATCGTAGGTGTAAAACAGGTCCGAGGCCGTGGACGTAGTCTTGGTATTAAAGATCAGGGGCTCCGGGAGGAAGTCACTGGAAGTCGCCGCGAGATCCGAAGCGATTTTGTAGGCCAGTCGGGTCTTTCCTGTGCCGGGTTCACCGGTGAGCAACAGCGGCTGACCCAGGCGAAGGGCAACCTCCACGGCGGCCTTCAGCTCCTTACTGAGTATGTAATTCTCACTCTTGGGCACTAGCTTGGCGCTGCCGATGGCCCTGGGATCGATTTGTATGTTCCGGTTTTCCATTCCTAGTTGTATTTCTTCTGATTGTGTTCTTGAATGATCTGACTTAGGGTATCCTCCACCTGATGCATATGGAAGGTGTTTCCCGTTCCGAAATGAGCCTCGATGAGGGCCTCCCTTTTTCCATAGCTCTCCCGCTCGACATGCTTTTCAACCCAGCTGCGTATTTCGGCGCGTTTCACCGGCGGCAGGTCGCCCAGCAGGGTCAGGTTACCTATGCGGTTCAACGCCTTGCGAATCCGTCGAATCTTTCGGCGCATGGAACGATTCGGCCTTCCGTTTTCGGAAGACGGATAGACGATCTGGAAAATGAAGATAAATGTGGGAGCCTTCTCGCTCCAGGCCGCCTTGCAGAAGTCGTTGATAAACCACTCAAGCAATGCTGCGGAATACGGTGTCCAGTTTTCGACCCGTTTCAGGAAACCGATAACGATGGCCTCTTCTTCCTCGATCTTTGGACTCTCTTTGAGGTCGGAAAATACGGCATCCTCCAGCGATCGTATGTTTACATCCAGCTGCAGTATAGAATAGAACTCCTTGAGGAGGTTGGTGCGGTTATACTGCTTATCCTTGATCTCGGGCTCCAGGTAAATGGACGGCAGAGGACCCGTGGCCGGCGAGACATATTGGGGTATTTCCTTCTTGCCCAATCGCTTGTACAGCCCTTGGGGAGATTCCCTATCCTCCCCTGTAATAAAATAGAATCGCAGCTTTGCATCGCTCTGGTTGAAGCGGGAACGAAAAGTACTGATCGAATCGTAACGGTCGCAGGTATAACGTTCATCCGGGTCCAGGGAGTGCGGCTGACTCTCCTTTACCCATTTGAGGTATCCATTGATCCGATCCAGATTCACCACCCATCCGGGTTCGAACTCCAAAATATCGACAAACCCGAGAATACGGCGCTTGAGGTCGTTTAGTTGTACCCTGATGTCCTCGAGGGTTTCTACTTTGATGGGAGAATCCAGATCATGTCGGTCGAGTATTTGGGATATGGACAAGCCTAAATCTTCCTTTTTGGCCATCAGCTCATTGATCTGACTCACAAAAAGCAACGCAGCGTTGTGCTTTTCGTGCTTAGAGAGGTCCTTGTCCAGCACCTCCCCTACCTCGTAGTAGAGGTTGTGCTTGATCAAATCCTTAATACCTCCTTTAAATCGACTGATCGCGTCCATTGCCCTATTTCGTGCCGACTCCCCAATCCTGTCGATTGAGACGGGTTGGAGAACAGCCAAATACGGCAGAATATAAGTAAAATTTGAGCTACCGCAGGAGTGTTAACGAAAATATAAAGGGGATACTCGATAACCGGAACCCATAGGGAAGAGAAATGGAAGTCAAGTCCATGAAGTACAGGGAAAAGGGTGCCCCATTAACCTGGTAGTACGATGAACGGTTTATGCCATGCGGACACCCTTGTTTCCTTAAACCCCAACGCTGTTAAAAAACAGCCTCGCAAACCTAAGTGTCGTAACTGCAGTCCCATTGCAGGGAATCCCGAAAGCCCTACCCTGGGACCCGAATTTCGCTCGTGACCGTCTTTTTGCCATCTTCGCTCAAAATTCCCGGTTGGTGTTCGAACTCGACTTACCTGTATATGCCTATCTCGCTGCCTTCCTGCTCGGCATATCCAAGGCAGGGCTTAAGGGGCTGTCCGTGCTCAACGTTTCTCTGATGGCCCTGAGTTTCGGTGCCTTTCCATCCACGGGTATCATCATGCCGCTATTGGTAGTCGGGGATATCTTTGCGGTGAGTTATTACAGCCGCCACGCTCGCTGGAATCATTTGTTGCGCTTCATGCCCTTGATGCTCCTGGGGATCGGCCTGGGAACCTGGTTGGGAAAACAAGTCACTCTCCGGGGTTTTCATTACGTATTTGCCGGTATCGTAATTCTCAGCCTGATCCTGCTCATCGTCCGGGACAGAAGGGTCGGGCAACGCAAGCTCCCCCTATCGTTTACCATCAGCATGGGGGTACTCGCCGGAATCACCACCATGCTGGGCAACCTGGCCGGCTCCTTCAGCAACCTCTACTTCTTGGGACTCCGGCTTCCCAAGAATGAATTCATCGGAACGGCGGCCTGGCTGTTCCTGATTACCAATGGGGTTAAGCTCCCCTTACACATCTGGATCTGGGAGACCATCGATACGGACACCCTGCTTATCGACCTCAAGATGCTGCCGTTTCTCGCCCTGGGTCTGCTCGCCGGAATCGGTGTAGTAAAATACGTTCCGGAGAAGCCCTACCGAATTTTCATTATTGCGGTAACCGCTTTGGGAGCGGTCTTTATGCTACTGAGTTAACAGTCTCGTACGCCCTGGCCAGTATATTTTCCATAAGCCTTGTCGGACAATTCCTTAACGCCTTATTTTTTCAGCTGAAACCGGGGCTATTTCATCAGAAATAGTATCTTGTGATGCTCACTTGTGAAGATGAAAAGGACGTTCCAACTTAAGAAAATTCGACTTAAGAAACGCACCGAAAAGATTACCTCCTACGATCGCAGGGGACAACTTCTTTTTGACCATGCCGAGGTTTCCCGGGTGCTCCGATCGGACCTTTCCATGGACGAGGCCTTGGAAATTCCCACGCATTCCGATCTGGAAATCTCACTGATTACGGCTAGCGAAGACGATGCCAGGCCCTGGCCTTTTTTCCGCTTCGCATTTGAATCGGAGAGGGCTGCGCGAAAAGTTCTTAGAAACCTGTCGTTCGTTCGCAAAACGGAAGATACTGCGGAGACGATTTGCATCAAGGACATTCGCCTCGGACTCTACCCCCACCCCGATACGGGCAAGTGGGAACTCATGCTATGGGGCGCCGAGAAAGATGCACTCCCCTTTATGGAGACTACGCTGTCCTGCCACTTCGGCGGTGGCAAAAAGGTGTCGCAAGGCTCCATATACCGAAGTGCCCTGGGTGGACGAATAGAGACCGAACCCGAGGAAGTAGAGCTCTTTGGTTTGCGCAGGAACGAATACGTTCATCACTTCCGTACTCTGGAAAGCACCTTTACGGCTTTAGATCTGGGAGAAATCACCCATGCCATTGAATTTGCCGAAGCAGCGGGAGATTACCGGCCAGCAGAAGTACAGGTTTCGCGCACCAGCCTGCCGCTAGAAGGGATTTACCACAGTCCGGGGGTACGAGTGGCGCGCCAGAAGAGACGCCTGAAGTCCCTGCTGAACTCCGAAAAGAAAACGACCCCCTGGACGGTTAGAGGTTCCGGTCAGGGAAGGAAAATGCTGAACTTTAAACGACTGAATCGCCAGTAATCGAAAAGGTTAACCCATGTCACAATCCTATAAAGTAGAAGTCGTACAGGAAGGGAGCGAACTCAAGATCAAAGTTCGCAACATCGACTGCTTTTTCGTGATCACCAGCAGCAAGGAAGTCCTGGATGCCCGTGGCAATGTGCGCCCGGAGGTGTTCTCGGAAATCCTGTCCACTACCTTCAGGGATTTGGCACCCGAGATTTCCAGTGATAAACGCAACAGGGAGTTCGAAATCGTTACTATATACGACCCTTCCCTGTCCACCGATTTTACCCATACCGACCTCAGCCGGAAAACGACCAGTTTGCTCAATACCTTAACTGATCATGGGCTGCTTCAGAACCACTCGGCCATTAAGGCACAGGTTTATTTGGAAAATAAGGCCTCCGGAGAGGTTTATCACTTGCTGGCCGGTTTTACCATTCGATCTGGGAAGAGGACCATATACATACTGGACAGCAATCAGGGTGTCCGGCCCATGTAATGGTGATACCTATGGCTATGGGCTGTTGCGAATACACCTAAATTCCTAGCATGCTTTCAGAGTACAAAGTACAAATCGTAAAATCCCACGAGAGTCTATCCGTCCCCGCCGATGACTTAGGAATATTCTTTATACTAACTACTTCGTCGGATTTGCTCGATGAGGATGGCCATATCCGAACCCCGCTCTTCCTTAAAGCCATTGGACATACCTACAGGGATTTCTACAAAGCCTTAGCCGAGAAATACGCCGGGCTTACTTTCGACGTAGTCACATATCTGGAAAAAAAGGGGGAGGTTCGACTAAACTCCAAGGAAGTGGCCTTGATGGCCACCCAATTGATACAGAATCTCTGGGGCGACGGGTACATTAACGGTGCTAGCCTGGTGATTTCCATGGGCACCCTGCAAAATCAGGATACAGGCGAATCCCATCATATACTCGTTGGATTCACCTTCCGTTCCGACGAGTCCATGGTGTATCTGATGGAGGGAGACAACAGAGTTCGGGCTGTCTGAGACGACTTATCGAATTTGACGGGTAATGAAAGGAAATAAGATGCTTTCGCTATGAACGGAAGCAAAAAGTTGTTAAATTCCAGCCTTGCACGCCGTTAGGCCTGTAAGCAAATAGGACCAACCACCCCATCATGAAAATACGAGAGCTCATTGGGTTTCTGGGAACCGGTGTCGTGCTATCGGGCCTTTACTACTACTTATGCCTGATTACGGGCAATGCGCCCTTGTCTCCTATTTTGCAAATTCGTATCGGTAATCAGGAATTCCTCGTAGAAGGGATACTGCTTATGGTATTCTTCCTGATTATAGGTTATTTCCTGGTGTATTTCTTCCGTGCTCTGTTCGGGAGGTTTCGCAACAATGCCGTCAACAACATTTTGCTGATCTCCACCGGGTTGATGGCCGCCTGGTTTGCGTACCTGATTTACCTGGGCAATACTCATGAATTTATTAACCTCACAGTAGGCTATCCCTTACCGGTGGAAGGATCGGCATCCACATTTTCGCTGGGCAGTGATTCCCAGCAAGCAGGATTCCCGCTCAGGGAGGTACTATATAGTAAACTTGCATTCTTCGTATTGTTGCTTTGCGTTACGATTTTCCGTACCGGAGCCAATGATGCCAGAGCACACCGATAGCAGAGACGCCACTCTATAACGAATCCAGGAAGGAATAAACCCCAGAATCCAGATCCGATAACTCGTCCACTAAGAATTGAGGTGGAAGAATTCCGGATCGGTGGACGGTGTTCCGCGTTGTCTCGCTGGTCACGGCAAAGTATGAGCATAGGAGTGTGCCGTGAATATATCGATCTGTACCCGGGTTACATCCCGGTCGAAGATCACTGCCTTTACCATACTTTTAAGTTAACCCATATCCTCTCCATTCATCGAAGGATATACGGTCTTCGGTCCATTATGCGTTATTTTTGAAGTAAATTATTGCATATGCAACCATCAGCGCAAATTGACGTGAGCGAAAAGGAAAAATCTCTGGCGGCCGTACACGCGGCAAAATTTGTAAAGAACGGCATGAAGGTAGGCCTGGGTACGGGTTCAACGGCGGCATATGCGGTGGACCTGATAGGGCAGATGGTATCCGAAGGCCTGGACATCGTAGCCGTGGCCTCATCAGAACGCACGGCCGAGCAGGCTCGCTCGCTCAACATACCCCTTACTTCCCTAGAGGAGGCCCGGTTTCTCGATATTTACATAGACGGAACCGACGAATTCGACCCTGAGCTCAACCTGATCAAAGGCGGGGGTGGCGCATTGCTTCGCGAAAAGATCCTCTCCTATTTCTCCGATATCACTCTGATTATCTGCGACTCATCCAAGAAGTCCAGAAAACTCGGATCGTTCAAACTCCCCGTGGAGACCATACCACTGGCTACCGGCCCCATAGCTGAACGACTGGTGGCCATGGAACTCAATCCCCACTTGAGGATGAAAAATGGCAGCCCCTACACTACAGACGAAGGCAATCATATCCTCGATGTGGACATTTCAAAGGTCACTGATTTGAATGAAATCAGCATGGCCCTCATGGCCATCCCCGGAGTCGTAGAAACCGGTCTGTTCCTGGGCATGGCCGATCTAATCATCATGGGCCAGGAGGATAGCACCGTGGTCTTTACCCCCCAGCCCAAAAGTTAATCCCCGGAGTTCTCTTCCACAGGTATCAAGTTGTCTTCGGGAATCCGGTCGATCATCTTGTTGTACGGGTCGATACCTGCTTTTACCGGCTTTCTGTCAGTGATGAATTTCAGAGTCGTACTACCGGGCTCAATCCACATCTTCTTCAGCACAAGCGGGCTCTTAATGGTCATACCCCGGGCATTCACCGTATCCTTTGCGAATACCCCTATATCCAGGAGATTGGCCCGATCGGGTGAGTCCAGAAGCTTACCGAGTCCGTCATAGTGGTTCTTGCTACTCTCCACTTCCAGAGAAACCTCGTAAGTTCCATTATCCAGCTTTCTGTAGGTGGCAGTTTCAGCCTTATTGGAGTACAGGGTAATCTTCTCAAAGCTGTCTTCCAAATAGTACTGCAGACTATCCGGGGTTGCCTTCTTCATATAGGAATACCATTCCAGAGAGGTGGTAAAGGGCGGTTCGGATCGGAAGCGAGCCGCATCCATATAGGCCTTGAATTGTCGGTTCAGATTGTCCTCACCGATCAGGTCCTGAAGGGCATACATGATCAATCCCCCTTTTCGATACCAGACGTAAGCCTGGGTATCGTTATCCAGCAGGGTTTTCTCAAACTTGCTCTCATTGGCCCTTCCTCCCAGATAGGTATCGAGTTCCTCCCTTAAGAACTGCTGCATGGCATCCACGCCATATTCCTGCTTCATCACCATCAGGGACGAATATTCGGCCATGGTCTCGGAAATCTGATTTGCACCCCGGGTCGCAGAAGGCGTGATCTGGTGCCCCCACCACTGGTGCGCAACTTCGTGAGAGGTCACTGTAAAGGCATAATCCAGGTCGTCCGGATTGCTAAAGTCCGCGACCCAGCCAAAACTCTCGGCATAAGGAACCGTATTGGGAAAGGATTGTGCGAAGCTGGCGTATCGGGGAAACTCCAGTATGCGCAACTGCTTGTACTGGTAAGGGGCGTAATTCTCCGTGAAGTAATCCAGGGACTTCTTCACCCCGCTTACGAAACGATCGATATTGTACTTATGGCCGGGATGGTGGAAGATCTCAATCATTACCGTATCGCCTTTCGAACCGGTCCAGCGTTCCCTATGAACGTCATAGCGAGCCGAAGAAATATTGAAGAAGAAGTCCAGTTCGTCCTCCATCTTGTAGGTAAAATAGCGTCGGCCATCCTCCTCCCATTCTTTCTGCAGGTAGCCCGGCAGTATGGCGATCTGGTCGGGATCGGTACTCACCGTACCTTCGAAGGTGATATAATCCCCATCGTCGTTAAAGAGCAGGTTATGAGTACCCCAATAATCGGACTGCTCCGGCAGTGTGTAATCTTTGGGTGGAAGCCCGTGCTTTTTCCGGTCCTTATCACTGCTCAGCTCGCCCTGAGTGATGTAGCCCAGCGAAGGGAAAATCCCCACATCGAAAAAGGTTCCGTTATACACGATCTCTCTACCGGTACCCTCATTGGGGAAGCCCTGGTAATAGGCCTTCATATCGAGAACCATCTCCAGGGTATCTCCGGGCTGCATGGGAGGTTCCAAGCTGTAAATCTGATACCCGAACTCCTTGTGTTCTTCCTTTAGAACAGGCTCTTTCCCCGCCACAGTAAAGGTGTTCACGTCCTTCTTCATGAGTCCTTCTCCTCCCCAGTTCAAATGCAGTTGAGTAATAGCCTCCTGCGATTTATTGGTCATAGTAAATGTCCCCTTGACGCGCGCCTCGCGTTTGGCCGGAAGCAGGTCTGCAGTGAGTTTTACATCCGTAATCTTGGGCTGTGGAATTTTGTTGTACTTCCCGAGTGTCTTCTCGTATCGGGCCTGTCTTTCCGTAGAGGCATCGCTGGTCGAATACTTATTGATGGTTCGCGTATTGTAATCGATATAGAAACCCGAGCCCAGGAAAAAGGCAAGAAAAACGATCGCAGCGGTAAGTACCGCAGGCTTCAACCGCTCACGCGCCACCTGCCATCGCGCCTTGCGACCGGAATCCGTACCCCGCTTCCAGAACAGGAATCCTATAAGGGTCAGAATCGCCCCGAGCGCGGTCCAGTACGAACGGAACCAGCCTATGGCCTCCATAAAATGGCCGAATCCGTTCATGTCGGATACCGTGTATGAAGGTGCGTAGGAATACAGGAACAGGTTGTTATCGACCTCGGCCAGGGCGTTTATTCCGAAGATCAATACCCAAACGGCTATCGCAACTACATGTCCGAGAAACTTGCGGGTCACCAGGGAATGAACGAAAAACGATAGCATGACGAAGTTGATGTACTCCGGGAATTCTATCACATAGAGATCGAATATGTACTTTCCGAGTTCGAAGTTGTAGTAACCCTGGATTACCTGATTGAGGATGCCGCTAACCATGACCATGTTCACCAGGAAGAAGCAAAGGAGCAGCAGCGACAGGAATTTAGAGCCATAGACCACCCAGTTGGGAATGGGCATGGTCCCGAAGATCTGATCGTAGTTCACGGTACGTTCCCGGTGCATCACTTCCCCGGTCATGAACACTATGAGTACGAAAACGAGGATCACATAGGTAAAATCCTTGACTTCCAGCATATAATAGGTCAGGGGAAGGGATGGAGTGCCGTAAATGGGCGCACCGAACCAGCCATCGAAGAAAAGGAAGCCGAGCGCGGCCACAAGTATGGCCTTGAAGAAATTATCACCGATGATGTTGCGAAACTCCACCAAAGTCAGCCTGCGTAGAAGCCCCCAGTTATACCCTCCCGAGAATTCGGGACGGGTTTCAGGTATCTGAGTAGTAATCGCGCCCGAAATCAGTTCGTTAACTTCTGATTTGCTCTTTCTGCCCAACTTCTTGGAAAGGAACCGCTGAAAATCAAAGCGAAACAGAGTATACAACAGGATCAGTAAACCAGCCCCCAGCCAGAGCAATCGATTCCATAGGAAGGATCCCTCAACGGGAATCATCAAAGAATTCTGTTCCTCGGGTGTCCAGTATTCGGTTACCGTATTGATGGCGTTTAATCCGAAAGGATCCAGCAGGGAAATCAATTGCTTGTTTTCGATATCCTGGGAAAGGGTGAGGGTCACCAGATAGGTTATGAACAGTATAGCTCCCCCGGCATAGGCCAGCATGACCCGTTTGGTCAGGCTCACCAGGGCGAAGAAAATACAGCCGGTAAACAGCAGGTTTATCCAGTAAATGGTCAGCGTAGGCTGTAGGTAGTGCCACAGGTTAAAGGACGTATACCGCTCAGGTTCGACATAGCCGGCATAAGGCCCGATAAAAGAACCGATAATCAAACCGAGCTGGAGGCCCGAGCTAATCAGAAAAAGAATTAAGAGGGAGCCCAGAAAACGCCCCAGCAAATATCCCTTTTCGCTTATGGGGTAGGTAAAGAAGTAATTATCGGTCTTATGTTCGATATCCCGGTACACGGGTACTCCCATAACCGCACTGGAGATCATGATGCCAAATATGCTCAGGGTAGTCAGCACCGTCGCTATGGCCGAAGGTGCGTTGACAAATACCTTTTCCGAAGAGGGGCCATTATCGCCTATGGAGACCAGCAGTCCAAAAACGAACAGGATCCCGAAATATGCCCAGGTGGCCGGACGGCTGAGTCGGTAGCGGAGTTCGAAGTCAAAAATTTGCTTAAACATCGTCTGTCGTTTTTGAATTAGATGGGCAAATTCTGCATCCGGGTGGTAATCTCCGAGAAGTACACGTCCTCCAGATCGGCTTCACTGGGTTCAAACGTATCGTCCGGGCGATCGTCGCTAAGTACATGAATCAGGGTCTCCCCCGCTATCAGGTGAAGGGAAATTACCTGATAATCGGTCTGATACTTGTCCAGATCGTGACGGTCGATGAATTTCTTCCATACACGCCCCTTTATGGCCTCAGTCAAGTCCGTGGGGCTTCCCTGGGCCACTACTTCGCCCAGGCAAATTATAGCCATGTTATGACAGAGATTCGAGACGTCTTCCACGATATGGGTAGAGAGGATGACTACGGTATTCTCACCAATCTCGCTCAGCAGGTTGTGGAAGCGCACGCGTTCTGCCGGGTCGAGTCCCGCTGTTGGTTCATCTACAATGATGAGCTTGGGATTGCCGATCAGTGCCTGGGCAATGCCGAACCGCTGCTTCATACCCCCGGAATAGGTGCCGAGACTCTTGTTGCGAACATTCCAGAGATTGGTTTTATTCAACAGGGATTCGACCAGTTCCCTGCGCTCCCCTTTGGAACGGATACCCTTGAGGGAGGCAATGTGATCCAGCATCTTATACGCACTTACTTTCGGATAGACCCCGAACTCCTGAGGCAGATAGCCCAGTATCCGTCGAACCTGATCCTTATCCTTGAGCACATCGATATCGCCCAGGGTAATGCTCCCGCTATCGGCCTCCTGAAGGGTGGCTATGGTTCTCATCAGGGAGGACTTACCGGCTCCGTTGGGGCCCAGCAGGCCAAACATACCCATGGGAATGGTCAAAGTGACATTTTTCAGCGCGTGTACGCCATTGGAGTACGTCTTGCTCAGGTTCTCGATCTGAAGGTTCATAATGGAAAGGATTGTTTTTTTGGATAGTTAGTAATGACCAAACTACAGTCTGTAAGACGCCGGATCGATAAAAATGTAACATTCCGAGCGAATAGCTTAAAATCTTTAGGGATATTAGGCAAATTATTAGAGGGTTGCAAGATTGGTCCACCATTTTCTTATAGATTTATCGATTCCGTAAGGTACAGGGCCAATCCGTACTAAGAGAGGAACATAAAATTTGCTCGTCCGCATGCTACAACGAACACGTATACGAATTCAGCTTGCAGTTTCCGGATTATTCATCATTGCACTGACATCGTGCGAAGAGCAAAAGGCTTTTGATGCCGACGACTGGATAGAAGCTTCGGTGTCGGCACACGGATTGTATGATCTGGACGGTAAGCAGGTGCGCTTCGATTTCAGGGAGCACGCCTATACCATCAAAAGGTCCGGAGGCTCCTTTACCTGCACCCGTACCCTGAACACGGACAGCCTGGTGACAATCGACAGCTTGCAGAGTAACGGGACCTTCAGTCGCCATGAGAATGGAATGCGGGCATCCCTGCCGGATAGCATGATCACCAAGTACAGCGAATCAATCAACTCCGTGGCATACTTCTTCCAGCTTCCTCTGCCCCTAAAAGATGATGCCGTTATCAGCGAATTGGAGAATAGCACCCGCATTCGTGCAGAGGAATATCAAACGCTTTCCGTTCGCTTCCGGCAAGAAGGAGGTGGTGCCGACTATCAGGACGAATTCCGCTACTGGATTAACAAAAGGGATTCCCTGATCGACTACCTGGCCTACACTTACGAGACCGACGGAGGCGGGATCCGTTTCCGGGTGGCCACCAGGCGACATGTGAAAAACGGCATGCTCTTTCAGGATTACGAAAACTATAAGCCCTCCAACGAGGATATCCCATTGGATAGCCTCCCCCACCTGTGGGAACGGGGAGAACTCGAATTGCTTTCCACAATCGAAAACCTGGGTATTCGGATCGACTGAGAAACCCGCCTTCTAGACCTCCATTTCCAGGGCCGTAATCCAGAATACAGCAGTGGTATAGACCAAAACCAGACTGTACGCCACATGGACAAAGGTTTCGGCCTGGCGCCCCTGCCAGAGCCGCATGGAATACCCGAATAGCTGAGTGAGTAGTCGCAGGGTCCAGAATAGGGCCAGTCCCATGCTGAGCGCATTTCCGAGATAGGTATTCACCAATTCACCGGAATAGAAAATGCACAAAAGCCCCATGAGCAGTACGGTCAGGGCGATAAAAAAGGTATGGGTAATCATCATCTGACGATTCAAAAGGCTGATCTTCTTGAGTTCCAGCTTCCATTTCATATAGCGTGGAAAGATCAGATGTATCAGCGATAATGCAAGGAATAGAAATCCGACAGTTCTGATATGAGCTTCCATATTCGGTTGTGTCGTTAGGTGTTCGGGCCCTTTTAGCCATTTAAAATTACTACAAGTGTAGGATTTGCCTTCATTTAATGCAAGAAGGAAAAGGTAAAATTCTATTCCTGACGCATCTCCCTTTTTCGCATCGGCATGGCATCTATGGTCGAAAACAGCAGCTCCGTTTTTACCGGTTTGTGTTTTCTCAGCTTTACTCCCCCATCTTTACCGTGCAACAAGAACGTAAATGGCCACGGGTGGTCCAGGCTTTGATCATTGCTCAAATACACCACAAGATTGCGCTCCCTGAGTCCCTGGGGTTTCTCCCTGAGTATTTGCAGTTGCTCTTCGAGCAGAGCTTGCCCCTGTTCTGTGTATCGAAGTACGATCACCCGTTCTTTCCAGAGATGTAACTCGGGCCTGTAGGGTGCATCACCCTTAAAATAGTCCTGCGAATGCACGAATGCTGCACTAAATGTTATGAATAGTAAAATCAGGTTTCTCACAGTGAATCTCTAAATTTATGGTCCAATGGGTTTGAAACCCAGGTACTGCAAAAATAAAAGGTAAGACCAGAGCGGGAATAAAGCGCCCGATACGTTTCATTTTATTCTGTAAATTCCAATCGCAATCGATCCGTGTACTATGAAAAAGACCTTGAAAGCCTTCGTTTTACTAGGGGCCATGCTGAGTACGACCGTGCTGGACAGCTGTGACCCCAGCGGGGATATCAACGATCAGGGATTCACGAACGAGGAAGTGGCCTTTCTCCTGTCGGAATCGATCACCTCTGCCAACGGATTGTATTTCCTGCTGGGTGAATTAACCGACATTATCGATTCCCAGACGAATGTGGCCAAAGTTGCTCCTTTCGTTGCCTCCGGATCGGAAATTTGCGGGATCGAACAGAATGAAAGCGAACCGCTGGATTTCAGTTCTCCGGAAGTAACTTCCACAGGACAACTTACCCTGCGCTACACCTTCAATTGCGTGGAGGAGGTACCGGCTTCTCTGAATGCCGCAGTTGACCTCAATGCCGTCTACACGGGAACGGACTTCAGCTCCACCATAGGATACGACCTGGATTACCTGATTGGTAACTTTTCAGGGAATCAGCCCTATACCATAGAGGGGGTAGTGGATTATGACACAGAGCTTAGCTCAGGTGGAGAGAATTCCATATTCGGTTACAGCTGGGAGCTCAGCAATGGTCTCCTGGATAAGCAGACCGGAGTACTCACCGGTGGTGCTGGTACCCTCAACATGACCATAAGCGGTGCCAGCGGGCAACCCCTGGACCTACCCGTACCCTTCAACATCGAATCCAACGGCAATATCACCGTAGTGATCAACGGGCTGCAATTCAGCATCAACCCATTCACCGGCTTGTCGGCCTAACGCTTTCAACTTCATCAGCGAAACACTTCTCCGGCGGGCATGGCCCGCCGTTTTTTTTACGAACAAGTCTCGTTACACAAACGGTTGCCTGTAATCGCGAATACTCCATTTAGGTTACAGCATATAGATATCCCGTTGTGGATAAGTTTTCCGAGGTCAATACTCGCGTTGAATTCGGAATCGACATCCATCGTTGTAGCTTAGTAATAACCTTAAAAACACTAATCATGCAAAACACACTTAAGTCTTCACTCGTAGCTGTGATGTTCATGGCATCCGCACTGTTTACAGGCTGCAATAGCGACGACACTTCCGATTTGAGCTATTCGGATGACGAAATTGCCGAACTCCTGGCAGAATCTTTTGTGGCCTCCGGCCTCTACAACTATTTCTTCGGCCTGGCCAGTTACGCCGATCTGCAAACCCTGAAAGCCAGGGACCTGGCATCCAGTGCCTCCTGCAACCAGACCGAAACCACCTCCCTGGACGAGAGCTATAGTGAAGGTGGATTTTCCACTAGCATTACCGGAAGTATTTCTTATACAGTGAACTGTCTGGGGGATATTCCGGACAGCGTGGGCATGATCATCGACCTGAACGCTACGGTATCCGGTCAGGATTTCTCGACCAGCTTTAATTACGATGTGGATATGCTAATGGGTAATCTGGCGGGTACCGGCCCATTTACCATCGCAGGCTCAACTTCCTACGATGGGGACGGAAATTACTCCGGTGAAAGTTTTGCATTCGGATACAGCTCCACTCTGGTCAATGGGACCATCGACCGGGAAACCTATACTCCCACAGGAGGAACGGGAACCATCTCCATGGACCTGACCGACCCCAATGGAGGTTCGGGTACCGTGACTGCTCAGTATTCCATAGGTTCCGACGGAAATGTTACAGTAACCTTCAATGGTAAGTCATACCTGATCAATCCTTCCTTCGGACTGGTGTCCTAGTGACCAAGTACCGCTCACAAAATCAAAGGGCTCCTGGACTTAAACCTAGAGCCTTTTTTTTCCTCTGCCTTACCTCATTTACAGCAGTAGTTGTCACCGACTTGGCGAGGGAGTGCCTTAAGATTTCACCGGCTGACCTCTGCCCGAAAAACTTTCTGAGACTTTAACATCTCGACACCCTCGCGCAAACCCTTTAAAAATGTAGGCTCCCGTAAGGTCAGTAATTTCGGGGTGTTTTTAGGGTAAAACTGACAAATGTCATCATTCTTAAGCCTGCCCGGATATATTTTCGCCTCATATATTTGAAGGCATATCATCCATTGAAAAACGAATAATCGCATAATTATGGTAGAAATTGGATTTATAGAAGGGAACTGGACCAGGAAGGTCGATGTCAAAGACTTCGTACGAAGCAATATCACCCCCTATTACGGTGATCACGAATTCCTCACAGGCCCCTCTGAGCGGACCGAGCGCCTCTGGGAAGTCTGCAAAAAGGCTCTGAAAGAAGAGCGGGAAAATAACGGCGTTCGTTCACTGGATACGGATACCATTTCGACCATCAGCGCATTCGGACCCGGTTACATCGACCGTGAAGATGAGGTTATCGTCGGACTGCAGACGGACGAACTGCTGAAGAGGACCATGAAACCTTTCGGAGGCTTTAAGGTGGTTCAGAAAGCCTTATCGGAACACGGCACCCAGCCCAACGAGAAAATCACCGAACTCTTCTCCCAATATGTGAAGACCCACAATGATGGGGTATTCGATGCTTACAATGACGAGATTCGCAAATACCGTTCCCTCGGCATACTCACGGGTCTGCCCGACAACTACGCCCGGGGCAGGATCATAGGAGACTATCGACGAATTGCCCTTTACGGTCTGGATTTTCTCATCGAAGAGAAGAAAAAAGATCTCGACGCCATCAACAGTCCGATGACCGATGGCACCATCCGTTTGCGAGAGGAAGTTTCGGAGCAGATCAGGGCGCTGGAAGAAATGATCACCCTGGGTAACACCTACGGGCTCGACCTGAGACGTGCGGCCTCCAATGGCCGGGAAGCGGTACAATGGACGTATATGGCCTATCTGGCCGCGGTTAAGGAACAGGATGGAGCAGCCATGTCTCTGGGGAACATATCGACTTTCCTCGATATATTCATCGAAAGAGACCTGCAGGAAGGGCTGATCACCGAACAGGAGGCCCAGGAATACATCGATCAATTCGTCATGAAACTAAGAGTGGTACGACACCTGCGCATGGCCGCATACGAGGAAATCTTCGCAGGGGATCCCACCTGGGTGACCGAAGTGCTCGGAGGCATGTTCGAGGATGGCCGCACTAAGGTTACCCGGACTTCTTACCGGTTCCTGAATACCCTCTACAACCTCGGCCCATCGCCCGAGCCTAATCTTACCGTGTTGTGGTCCGAAGACCTGCCGGAGCACTTCAAGACCTACTGCTCCATGGTCGCCATCGATACCTCTTCGGTTCAATTCGAAAACGACCGGCTGATGCGGGAGACCCGCGGTTCCGACGACTACGGCATTGCCTGTTGCGTGTCCTATCAGGAACTGGGTAAGTCGATACAGTTTTTTGGAGCCCGTACCAATCTGGCCAAAGCGTTACTCATGGCCCTCAACGGCGGTCGCTGTGAGATGACCGGAACCCAGGTGGTGGAAGGCATCCCACAACTGAAAGGAGATTACCTGGACTATGAAGAGGTGATGAAGCACTATCATCTGGTAACACAGGATATCGCTCGTGTGTACAACGACACCATGAATGTTATCCATTATATGCACGATAAGTACTATTACGAAAAGGCTCAGATGGCCCTGATCGATACTAACCCTCGTATCGACATCGCCTACGGTAGTGCTGGACTTTCGATCGTGGCAGATTCCCTCTCGGCAATTAAGTACGCCAAGGTCAGGCCCATCAGGAATGAAGAGGGACTTACCATGGATTTTGTGATCGAAGGAGATTTTCCCAAATACGGAAACGACGATGACAGGGTGGACGAATTGGCCGCCATGGTCGTGGCCGACTTCAACCGGGAGCTGCAGAAGCTCCCCGTATACAAGAATGCGAATCCAACGCTTTCGGTACTGACCATTACATCCAATGTAGTCTACGGAAAGAAGACGGGGGCAACTCCTGACGGACGGGCCCAGGGAATCCCCTTCGCACCCGGAGCCAACCCGATGCACGGTCGGGACGAAAACGGAGCGATCGCCTCCCTGAATTCGGTAGCGAAAATCGACTACCGTGATGCCTTTGACGGTATATCCAACACGTTCTCGATCCTTCCTAAATCCTTGGGATCGAATGAGGTCGAACGCATCGAGAATCTGTCGAACATACTGGATGGATATTTTGCTCAGGACGCACACCATATCAACGTCAACGTACTCGATAAGGAGACCCTGGTCGACGCCATGGAGCGCCCCAAAGAATACCCTCAACTGACGGTTAGGGTATCCGGTTATGCCGTAAATTTTGTAAAGTTGACTAGGGAACAGCAGTTAGAAGTAATTGCCCGTTCCTTCCATGAAACCATGTAGTTCATAACCCGAAATGCCCTTTGGTGGGGAGGCTGCTAAACCCCCGCCATCGGGCATTTTCATACCGCGAAAAGTCCAGACTATCCAAACCTCAGATCACAGCTTGCGCATTCATTCCATTGAGTCCATGGGCACCCATGACGGCCCGGGTATTCGTCTGGTCCTCTTTCTGCAGGGGTGTAAGCTCAAATGTGTATACTGCCACAATCCCGATACCATAGATACCGGTCCGCAGGCGGGACAAGAATACAGCATTGACCAGCTCATGTCCCATATACGGCGGATGAAACCCTATTTCGGAAAAAAAGGAGGAGTAACCGTCTCTGGAGGGGAACCCCTGCTACAGTCCGGGGGACTGCTTACTCTGTTTAAGCGGCTCAAGGAGGAAGGAATACACACCAATATCGATACCAACGGCCGCATCCTTACGCGAACCACCAAGGAGCTTCTCGACGATTATACCGATCTGGTGATGCTGGATATCAAGCATATGACCGAGGAGGGCTATACCGAAATCACGGGCCTGAGAAACGTAAAGACTACTTTCGATTTCGCGGCCTACCGGGAACGCTCCGGCAAACCCATGTGGCTGCGATTTGTACTGATTCCCGGACTAACGAACAAACCCGAACTCCTGCATGAAATCGGAAGACATTTTAAGGATTTCAAAACGGTAGAACGGTTTGAACTCCTACCCTATCACAAGCTGGGGGTACATAAATGGGTGGAACTCGGTTGGGACTACCCCCTTAAGGATGCCCGGGAAAACAAGCCAGAAGAAATCGAAGCCGCCGCCGAAATTCTTAGGAGTTACTTCGAAGACGTCCGGATAAACTAGACACGAATTCGATTAAACCGATAGCTTATGCAGACGAAAAAACTCAAAAACCGCTGGCTCATAGCCGCTTCGGCAGTGGGTATTCATATCTCCATCGGGTCGGTTTACGCCTATTCCGTGATGACCAATCCCGTAAAGGACCTATTCGATGTGGAGGGCAGCGTCATTAAATGGGCCTTTAAGATCGCTATTCTATTCCTCGGACTGTCGGCCGCCTTTCTGGGGCGTTGGGTCGAACGAGTTGGTCCACGGGTAAGCGGAACGGCCTCGGCGATCCTTTACGGATTGGGGATCTTCGGTTCCGGCCTTGCCATTCAGCTGGAGTCGCTCTATCTGTTCTACCTGTGCTATGGGGTTATCGGAGGTATCGGACTGGGACTGGGCTATATCACTCCGGTCAGTACCCTGGTCAAATGGTTTCCGGACCGGCGGGGACTGGCCACGGGCATGGCCATCATGGGCTTCGGCTTTGCCGCACTCATTTTCGGACCGGTTATGCAAGCCCTTTTCGACTCCATAGGGGTTACCAGTGCTTTTTACTTCCTCGGGGTACTATACCTGTGCATTATCTTTCTTTCTGCCCGCTATATGGAGAAGCCACCGGAGGGGTTCCTGCCCGAAGGTTTCCAACCAGGTGAGAATAAGAAGATCCGCCCCGATATCTCAAACATCGACGCCAGTTCCTCGCTGAGGACAACGCGTTTTTACTACATGTGGGTCATGATGTTCATCAATATCTCATGCGGTATTGCCATTATCGCTGCTGCGAGTCCTATGATGCAGGAAAAACTCGGTTATACGCCCATGGAGGCCGCGGCCGTAGTCGGACTCATTGGAGTTTTCAATGGCTTCGGGCGCATCCTCTGGTCCAGCCTGTCGGATTACCTCGGACGGGCCAATACGTACATCATCTTCTTTGCCTTCCAGATACTGGCCTTCTACCTGCTGCCCAAGACATCTGCGGAACTGATATTCCTGGTGTTGCTATTATCGGTGATAACCATGTACGGCGGAGGTTTTGCGACACTTCCGGCTTTCCTGGGCGACCTGTTCGGTACCAAGCAGCTTGGAGCCATCCACGGTATGATCCTGGTGGCCTGGGCCCTGGCCGGAGTGGTAGGCCCAACCCTTTACGATGTAGTAAAGAGCTCCACCGGTTCCCTGAGTGCCACCCTGGAGGTCTTTGCCGGGCTGTTTGTAGTTGCCCTGATTGTGTCCATACTCATGAAGCGCATCGTAACTAAGGCCTACAGGGAAATGGACCACGATTTCGAATAGGTAGTGACCCGGGCGGTTCACCCCAGCGCAGGTGCAGGGCCGTAGGAAAAACCGAGACTTCATGCGCAGGAATCTTAACTTAGGGGTTACGAACGCATCGCAATGAAAAAAATAGGTCTTATCGGGGGCATGAGCTGGGAATCCACTCTGGAGTACTACCGCATCATGAACGAGCGGGTAAGAGCAAAACTGGGCGGCTACCACTCGGTTCGCTGTGTACTGGATTCTGTAGATTTTGCAGAAATCGAACGGCTTCAGCATCAGGATCGCTGGGAAGCGCTAAGCGAACTTCTGGCACATGCGGCACAGAACCTGGTCAGGGCCGAGGCAGAAGTCATCATTATCTGCACCAATACCATGCACGCCTGTACCAGCTATATTACCCGGAATGCGGATATCCCACTTTTGCATATCGCCACCGCCACCGGAAGCAAGATCAAAGCGGACGGCCTGGATACGATCCTATTATTGGGGACCCGCTTTACTATGGAAGGTAGCTTCTACAAGGACACCCTCAGGGAGGAATTCGGGATACAGACTGTGCTACCCGAGGCGGCTGACCGCGAACGGGTCCATAACATAATTTACCAGGAGTTGGTACACGGAATTATTCGCGATGAATCCCGCGAACATTTACAGGAAATCATCCGCAAGGAGGCCGAAAAGGGCACGCAAGGAGTGGTGCTGGGCTGCACGGAGATTCCTCTTCTGCTCCGTGAGGGGGATGTGGACATACCCGTATATAACACCACCCGGATTCACGCCGAAGCCGCAGTGGATTTTGCGCTGGGTTAGTCCGCCTTTGGCACGAATTTCTGCACTAAAGTAGCCCCCTGAGTCGATCGGCCGCCTGTTCGGCAGTGATATCCCGTTGCGGCGAGCCAAACATTTCGTAACCCACCATGAACTTTTTCACAGTAGCACTTCGCAATAAAGGCGGATAGAAACTCATATGCCAATGCCAGTGGGAAGTATCCCCTCCGTGCGTGGGTGCCTGGTGTATTCCGCTGGAATAGGGAAAGGACACCTCAAAAAGTCGGTCGTAGGTTGAGGTAATGACGGCTATGGCCTCGGCAAAGTCAACAGTGCCCTTATCGTCCAGCTCGAGTAAATTTTGCTGATGGCTCTTGGGAACGATCATGGTTTCGAAAGGCCAGATGGCCCAGAAGGGAACCAATACAACAAAAGAGCTATTCTGCCATATAATCCGCTCTTCGAGATCCAGTTCTTGTTTGAGGTAATCACCCAATAAGGAGCTGCCGCGCTTACCGTAATAAGCCATCTGTTTCTCATTCTTTTTGTTGGCCTCATTGGGCAGGGATGACTGGCTCCAGATCTGCCCGTGTGGATGGGGATTACTGCAACCCATAATAGCACCCTTGTTTTCAAAGATCTGAACATAATGGATAAAGTCCTTACTTCCTAGCTCCCTGTATTCGCTTTGCCAGAGTCGAACCACTTGCTCAATCTCCGCAACCGACATTTCGGCCAGGCTTTTGGAATGATCCGGACTAAAGCAAACCACCTTACAGATTCCTTGCTCTCCACGGGCCCTTAACAATCCGTCTTCCATTTCACTCTGTGGCGAGTCGGACAAAAGAGCCGAGAAATCATTGACAAAGGAAAAGACATCGTTATAATCCGGATTAAGCTCCCCATTGGCCCGGGTGTTGCCCGGACAGAGATAGCAATCGGGGTCGTGAGTCGGTCTGTTTTCGGAAGGTTTTTCCTCCTGTTGCCCTTGCCAGGGGCGCTTGGCACGATGCGGAGATACCATCACCCATTCACCGGTGAGTATATTATACCGCTTATGCGGATATTCCTGTAGATCCATTTAGCTGATTTTTGATTATTCTCGCACCTTCCGAAACGTGTACCCGATATTCACTGAAATCGACACCGAATCGATCGGTATATAGCTGACGAATCGAATCGATAAAAGCTTCCGCCTTACCTTTTTCGATCAGGTTAATCGTACAACCGCCGAATCCTCCACCCATCATCCGGGCTCCCAATATGGACTTTTCTGCCCGGGCGTGTTGCACGAGAAAATCCAATTCCGGGCAACTCACCTGATAGTCCTCGCTCAGACCCTGGTGGGATTGGTACAACAACTCACCTACCTCAAGGAGATCTCCCTTTCTGAGTGCATCTGCAGTCCATCGGGTTCTCTGAATTTCACGGATCACGAAGCGCGCCTTTTGGTAATCTTCGGTTGTTAGCTTCATCTTGTTTTCTTCCAGTTCCTCAAGGGCCACATCCCTCAAGGCTCTTTTTCCAAGAATATCTGCGACGCGTTCACAAGAAGCCCTTCGATCGTTATAGGCACTATCGGATAAGTTGTGATGCACGTTGCTATTGATCAGCAATATCTCATGATGCTCAAAATTTGCCGGAAAATACTCAGTCTCCAGACTACGGCAGTCCAGAAGTATAAACTGATCCTTCCGGCCAAACATACTGGCAAACTGGTCCATGATCCCACAATTGACGCCGACAAACTGGTGTTCGGCCTGCTGGGAAACCTCAATCATCTCACTGGGTTGGAGGCCAAGATCGAAAAGGGCATTCAGGGCTACGACGATGCTGTTCTCCAAAGCCGCGGATGAAGACAGGCCGGAGCCGGATGGGATGTTCCCGGAAAACACGAGGTTAAACCCTTTGATGTCAAGGTCCCTTTTTTGCAGCTGGTCCACCACCCCGAGCAGATAATTCCTCCACCCCCCCTTTACCACGGGTTCGACTCCATTTAGTCGGAATTCAAAGCGCTCATCAACATCCAGAGCTACCGCGGTCACCCTTTCATCCTGAGCCCGACCAACGGCCGCAACAATATACTTGTCGATGGCGGCGGGAAACACAAAGCCGTCGTTGTAGTCCACGTGTTCACCGATGAGGTTGATCCTGCCCGGTGCAATCGACATGATGGGGTCCCCGGCAAATCGGGATCGAAATTCGGATTCAACTCGGGTGGTAAGCGCATTGATCATGATTCGAGTTTAATCCGGGGGCAGCGGAATGCGGCAATACTGTTTTAAATCACTTAAAAAAAGGTAAGCTAAATGTATGGGAAAAAACCGATGTGCAGGCAGGTTAACAGGCAGTTGATTGACTAACCCGTAAGCGCATTGCACTTGTCTTATTTCAGTTGTCCTTCTTACCGGGTGCGCTGTGTCTAGGTCTATGGTAGAGCTCCGGGTAATTCTCCTCGAAGGTATTTAGTATAAATTCCATCGAAACATCCGCAGAGAATCCGTAATCCTAGAGATATTCCATGAATTTCTGCTCATCACGGTTGTACTGCTGCATAATGGAGTCACGGGTGCCGTCGAATTCCAGCGCATCCACCTGGTATCTGTCGCACAATTCCCGATTGACAGCAGGAGAGCCCTTAGCCCACCTTCCATTGAGACGGACTTCGGCAAAACCGTGCGGAGCGATGACATGAGTTCACAGCGTACGTTCCAGTCTTTCGGTAGCCAGATGGTTGAATACTTTGGCCAGTCGTAAACGGGCCGGGATACTCAACCCTCTGAGTCCTGCGACCAGGAGTATGGACTTGTCGATGCAGTGGGCCTCTTTCTTACTGCTGATGCAACTGGCCTTGAAATGCGATGGGTCTAGGCTGATCGCATAGGGATTGTAGCGCCAACCATCCCTTATCTTGAGATACAGGCCGTGTATCTTTTCCGCTGTGGAAGAGTGGCTCCTGAATTCCGATACAAGACTTTGGACTTCGGGGGAATCAAAATCAAGATAATACGTGCGGCTAAGAAATTCCGGATCGACCGTATATATCTAAAATGAGCCTGTGATATGGTGTTGGACAACACTGTTTTGACGGTTATTTGATTTTCCCGAACCATTTCTCACGAATAAAGATGAGAAGTCTAAGCGCTCATTATTTTTTTCGAGTTGGTTTTTAAAGAAAACGATTTGGATGCATTCCCTTATCCGCAGGCTTAGGAAACGAACGGCAACTCATGGGCCGTTCAGAGGATAGATTTTTACTTCGTTGAGCTCACTTGATAGGGGCTAACACTTGGAAAATCGCCTCATCGCATATAGCACTATCATACGGGCTAATACTTTTTTTGCCTTTCTTCTTTTTCTGTATTTCAGAGCATTAATCATAACAGTATTTTACTCCAAAAATACAACCGCATGCATTCCGCAACAAATGGGAATATTAAAAGTCCTCACTCATTATGAACTTCTTAACATATCTTAAAACTGACACACGGCAACTCAAAGTATTTATTTACCCGTTTGGCTTTATTTGGGTGCCGTCCGTACTGATTCTGTGCGTGTACCTCCGAACCCTTAAAAACTGCAAATAGCATATCAGAACGCACACCCATTGATCTCATCAGGGTGGTCTGTATGCTCAGCTTGGGAGCGGCCGTTGTTCGAACCGTATTCACCCGCCAGAACGTGGCCGGGCAGACGCATCAGAGTTCGGTTAAAAAAGGAATTAAAAGAACTCTATAACTGATCCTGGCAGGAATTGTAGTAGCGGCTTTCGCTGTTTATGCAGGGATTGAGTCCCTTGGCGGATTCATGCCCATCAGCGACTCCTAGCCCTCTAGGCAGTCCATTTTAACATTTCCAGGGTTTTTTGTACTTTTGCAGCGATGGATTTGAAACCGCACGAAAAACGCAACACGCGTATCCTTACTTTTCAATACCTAGTATTTCGGAATCAATCCGATAAATTCATCCCCCCCACCCGCTACTAATCCAATTCACCACTTCGGATGGTTTGTTACGATTGCTGCATGGACTCAGCGGTCAGGCAAGGACTGTAAAAAAAATTCTCGCACTACCCGTCACCTTTGCCACCAATCGAATAAGACCATTTGAAAACTGAGGGTTTACTCATCAATGGGGGCAATTAAAAAAATAGCATGTTAAAGATAGAAGTCAAAAAAAATGAGAGCATAGATCGCGCTCTCAAGCGTTATAAGAGAAAGAGAAGATCAACCAAGCTGGTGGAAGAAATCCGGGAGCGACGTGAGTTTACCAAGGGTTCGGTCAAAAGAAGAAAGAGCAAGGAGAAGGCCAGTTACCGGGAACAATACCTGAATCAGCAGGAAAACCACTAACCCATCATCAAAGAAAAACGAAAGCCATGCAATTCATTAGCGTAAAACGCCAAACCAAAACGGAAAAAAGGTACAGCAGGAAAATGGGCGAGCTCACCACCAAGGTAATCTACATCAGGCAATACTTCATGGGATTGCCCGTGCGGACCCTTCACAAATATCGGGAAACCTATTACGGGGAGGTGAAGGACTGTCAGGATTGCAATCTGTTCATCTGATCCCATCTCATAATTACCCTGATGATGCCAATGGCCAGGCAGGTTTGCCCGGCCTTTACGGGCCTCCAGCTTGCACGCAGGATAGGGTTAGCAGTCATCGAAAACCCTCTTATGGATAAAGAACTGGTGACCAACAAGTACTACGTATTTGGAGATGGCCACTTAGGATCCTAGTCCTCTACCGTAATGGACAGCATTTGGGTGATATTCCTGGAGGAATTCCCGACATGTATCTCGTAAGTACCCAATTCCACCACCCAATTGCTTTGCTCGACATTGTAGTAGGCAAGGTCCTTGACCGCGACCGGGATACTGATCACGATGGCTTCTCCTGCAGGAACGTTTACCTTCTTAAATCCTTTGAGTTCCTTGGCGGCGCGCTCGACCCGGGATTCCGGTTTAGAGGTGTACACTTGTACTACTTCCTTGCCATCGAGCTCACCGGTATTTCTCACACGCACATCGACCCAGACGGTACCGTCTTTACCATAGGTTTGCCCATCGACACGAACCTCTTCTAGTTCGAAAGACGTGTACGACAAGCCATAACCGAACGGATAAAGGGGCTCAATCCCCCGGGTGTCAAACCAGCGATATCCTACCAGTATGCCTTCCTCATACGTAACGGTTTCGGCTCCCGGGAAGCTGTTGGTAGCATGGGCAGGGGAGTCTTCCAGTTTTTCAGGCATAGTCCAGGGTAACTTACCCGAAGGATTCACCTTACCCAATAGAACATCAGCCAAGGCATTTCCACCCTCCGAACCGTTGAACCAACTCCAAACTATGGTAGGGGCCAATTGTTCGACCCTGCTTAGGTCGAATGGGCCTCCTCCTATCATGACCACTATGGTATTGGGATTCACTTCCAAAACGCGTTCAATGAGCTCTTCCTGGGCAAAAGGAAGGCTGAGATCGGCACGGTCAGCAGCCTCCGTTTCGTAGTCGCGATTGGAACCCGCGAAGATTACTACCTTATCGGAATTCCGGGCAGCTTCCAATGCTTCGTTGAGCTTATCCCTGTCCAGCTCATTTACAGGAACCGGCCCCTTGTGTGTAATATCCCCTCGCTGATCGTTACTATTCTCAGAATAACGCTCGAGGTATCCTTCGGCATAATTCACGGTTATTCCATCCGGTAGTCGGCTTTTAAGCCCCTCCAGAGGGGTTACCTCTCTGCGGGTCTTAACTCCTGCGCCGAATCCGGCCAGGGAATTTTTCTTTATGGCATTATTGCCGATTACAGCTATGGATCCGACTCCTTCCAGCTTCAGGGGCAGGAAACCGGATTCATTTTTCAGAAGGACTACGGCTTCCGCAGCAATATCATAGGCATCTTGGTAATGCGCTTCGGTAGCCAGACTTCCCTCGGTACGGCCCGTGCTATCTATGGCTTTAACCTGATACATCATTCGAAGAATCCGCCGGACGTGCTTGTCGATTTCCTCCTCGGATATCTCACCGGCTTTGGCGGCAGCAATGAGGGGATCGGCCAGGAAGTACTCGTTAAAGGGCTTGTTAGTTCCCATTTCTATATCGAGCCCGTTCTCCAGGGACTTGACGGTGGAATGAACGGCGGCCCAATCCGACACCACGACGCCCTGGAAATCCCACTCGTCCCTGAGTACGGTATTGAGCATGTAATCATTCTCGCAGAGATAGTCGCTGCGGAATTTGTTATACGCTCCCATCATGGCATAGGCGTTGCCTTCGACCACCGTGGCCTCAAATGCGGGCAGATAAATCTCTCGAAGTGTGCGTTCATCCACGAACACATCCACGTAATCGCGGTTGGTCTCCTGGTTATTTACCGCGTAGTGCTTTACACAGGCCATGACATCGTTATCCTGCACCCCTACTACAAAGGGAGCGGCCATACGGGAGTTTAGAAAAGGATCTTCGGTAAAGTATTCATAGGTACGGCCGCCAAGCGGGGTCCGGATAATATTGATAGCCGGGGATAACAACATATCCTTATGTCGTGCCCTGGCCTCCTGACCCACACTATTTCCCATCAGGTAGGAAAGCTCAGGGTTCCAGGTAGCCGCCACGGCACCGGCAGCGGGGTAATAAGTAGCGAAGTCGTTCTCCCAACCGGCGGGCGCCCAGCTGTCGACAGAGATCTCCTCCCGGATGCCGAGCGGACCATCGGTCATCTTCAGTTCGGGTACGCCCAATCGCTCCACACCTGCCGAATTGAACTTCGTACGGGCGTGCAGCATGCCCACCTTTTCCTCGAGGGTCATCTTCTCTATCAATCCTTCGATCTCGGATTCCCGGTCGGCGAAAACATAGGGCTTCGGTTCATAAACTTTCTGAGTTCGGGCTTCTTCTGATGCCATGGATTGGGGTTTTTTCTCAGTACAGGAGGTAAAAAACATCACGCTGATGGACAGCAACAAGACCGTACTGCGTGTTAATGGGTAGTGGGTCATAGTCGGGTTGTTTTGGTCGCCCAATAAAGGCATATTAAAGGTAGCGAACTTCTTCATTTTTCGGGCAGGAACACCCAGTGGATCAGAGCACTTTCAGCATCTTCCAGACGCCCACCCAGGGACTGAGTCCGGGGTCGGGGTCGAGACCCTTTCCCATACGGTGAATCTGAGATGCGTACCAACTCAGATCGATAAACCCCAGCTTGTCGATAAAGCGTACTCCGGTTCGCTTATGGGTGAGTTCGGCACGTTCCCGGCTTCCATTGAGCAGTTCCCGGGCGATCTCAGGGTAAACAGCGAAAGGACGGGCCATGCCCACGAAATCGAGTTCATCGTTTGCCAAGGCGCTTTCCATGACCTCCCTGCTTCGGAACCCGCCTGTAAGTAATAAAGGAGTTCGGGTCCGTTTCCTGGCCTTGACGATGAATTCCATGAAATAGGCCTCCCGCTCCCGGGTGCTCTGTTTCTTCATCTGTCCGGTCATGGCAGCACGTTCGTAGGTCCCCCCGGAAACCTCGATCAGATCTATTCCCTCGGCGGAAAGCATATCTATGACCTGCAGAGACTCTTCCTCGCTGAAGCCTCCTCTTTGGAAGTCCGCGGAGTTGATCTTAATCCCCACTGGAAAGTGGTTTCCCACCTGCTTTCTTATAGCACGGTAAATCTCGATAGGAAAGCGCGCCCGGTTCTCCAGGGTGCCTCCCCAGCGGTCCGTTCTTCGGTTGGTATGAGAGGAAAGGAACTGGCTGATGAGATAGCCGTGGGCCCCGTGTATTTGTATGCCCTTCCAGCCGGCATCCCGGGCTATGGCGGCAGCATTCCCGAATCGCTCTACAAGTTCGAGGATTTCCTCTTCGGTAAGCGGTCTCGGTGTCCTAACCATACCGGGAATCTTCAGGGGGACGTCGGAGGCACTAACGCTGGTTTTGTTGAACTTAAGCACTTGCCGGCCAGGGTGATTTAGCTGCATCCAGAGGTGGCTGCCATCCCTCTGGGCCAGTTCGGCCCACCGGGTCAACTCCGACATAAAGTCCCTGTTTTCGACGATCACATTGCGGGGCTCGCCAAGGGCCCTCCGGTCGATCATCACGTTACCCGACACCAGTATTCCGGCACCCGAAGAACCCCAGCGTTCGTAGAGCTTAAAGAGACGCTGCCCGGGCCGACCACCCTGGTCAGCCATGTTCTCACTCATGGCCGACTTGACGATCCGGTTAGGTATGGTTACCCCGCAGGGTAAGGTGAAGTTCTCCTCAAGTTTGCTCAATGTATCACAATTGTATGGGCCGAATTGGTCTGCAGCAGTAGATGACTCGAACCGACTGCCAGCTCGTTAGACCATAAAGGTAAGGGAAAGGCCTTGGCCCACTTTAGTCGGCATGACCTTCAGCCCATGAACCGAAAATTTAAATTAGTAAATTAACCCGGCTTTCAGAGAGCAGTAAGAATAACCATGACCAAGGAAAACCTCTTTACCATACGCATAGCCCTGATCGTAGCCCTTGGTGGCTTTCTGATGGGATTCGACGCTTCGGTGATCTCCGGAGTAAATAAGTTCGTACAGATCGACTTTAAACTATCCGATCTGACGCTTGGTTTTTCCGTGAGTTCCCTTACCATAGTCGCAGCCCTGGCCATGATGGTTTCCGGACCCTTGAGCGATCGATTCGGCAGGCGTGTTATGCTCAAGGCCTGTGCCGTCGTGTTCACCATATCCGCCATCGGCTCAGCTATGGCGCCCAACTTTACACTCTTCCTGATTTTTCGGATGTTAGGAGGGCTCGGGGTAGGAGCCTCCCTGATCCTGGCTCCCATGTATATCGCGGAGATCGCCCCACCGGAACAAAGGGGAAGGCTGGTATCCTTTAATCAGCTTAACATCGTACTGGGCATATCCGTAGCCTTCTTCAGCAACTACCTGATCGTGCAGCTGGGTAATTCCGATGCGGGCTGGGTACAATCCCTGGGGATAGCCGATAATACCTGGAGGTGGATGCTGGGTGTCGAGGCTGCACCCGCGGTTCTCTATTTCTTTGGGCTACTCACCGTTCCCCGCAGCCCGAGGTGGCTGATCATGAAAAAAAAGCTGGACGAGGCGAGAAATGTACTATTGCATTTCGGTTCCGCCCAACAGGCAGACAAGGACCTTAAGGCCGTGACCGAATCGCTGGAAGCAGACCGCCACAAGGAAAAGGCCTCGCTTACCGAACTGTTCGGGCCCGGTATGCGCCTGGTACTCACCATAGGACTTGTGGTGGGCGTACTGCAGCAGATCACCGGGATCAATTCCGTCTTCTTCTACGCACCGATGATCTTCGAGCAATCCGGTATAGGTACCGACGCATCGTTCGTGCAGGCCATCCTGGTCGGGCTCACCAATCTCGTCTTTACCATACTGGCTATGGTTCTCATCGACAGACTGGGACGCAAACCTCTGCTAACTTTCGGAGTTGGGGGGATAGCCGTATTTATGTTACTACTGGCCTACAGCTTTAATTCCGCCACCTATGCATTGACCCAGGAAAAGATCGACCAGCTATCAGATCCCGTGCTGCGGAAGGAAATTTCAGTTTTGGCCGGTAAGTCCTTCGAAAACGATGTGGCCTATAAAAACGAGATCAAATCCGTACTGGGTGAAGAACGGGCCAAACAGTACGAATCGGAACTGATCACTGCGGCCATCAGTATGAATTCCATGCTCATCCTGTTGGGAATCATAGGATTTGTGGCCTGCTTTGCAGTTTCACTGGGCCCCGTTATGTGGGTGCTCTTCTCCGAGCTGTTTCCGCTCAAGATACGCGGCATCGCGATTTCGTTTGTAGGTTTCGTCAACTCGGCGGTCTCGGCGGCAGTGCAGTGGGTATTCCCCTGGGAGCTCTCTACCATAGGCAGCTCCATGACCTTTTTAATCTACGGCCTGTTTGCCATAGCCGGGCTATTTTTTATCGTTCGGGTGATCCCGGAGACCAAGGGCCGATCTCTGGAACAACTGGAGGCCGAATTGGTCAAGTAACTCAAATTGGCTCAGGTCTGATTGCCGACTTTGACAAGCCTGAGCGAAGGCTTACCTTTAGCTATATCGAAATATCATACCATGCGTATACTGCTCTTGTTACTCACTGTTTGCTTCTTTCATACGCCTGCTCAGGCTCAAAAACCGAACTTCACTTACCTGGACGTATTCGATATCCAGTACGTATCCGACCCGCAGATTTCCCCGGACGGGAATTGGGTAGTGTACCGACGCATGGGCTTTGATATCATGAAGGACCGCTCCGCAGGCAACCTTTGGTTAATCCGGACCGATGGCAGTCAGCATCAGAAACTCACCACTCGAGAGGTCGCTGAAACCCAGGCCTCCTGGTCTCCCACCGGCGATCGTATCGTTTTTTCTAGTCCTACCGAAGAAGGATCCGAGATTTACCTATACTGGGTGAATAGTGGAAAAACAGCCCGAATCTCTCAGCTGCCTTTTTCGCCGGGTTTCCTGAGCTGGTCTCCGGATGGCAGTCGGATTGCCTTTACCATGAATGTTTCTGCCAAGGCTCCCGTGATCGCAAAAATTCCCGAGAAACCCAAAGGCGCAAAATGGGCCGAAAACCCTCGGATTACGGACCGGGTATATCACGAGGCAGACGGACGCGGATATATCGAACCGGGTTTCACTCATATTTTTGTTATCCCAGCCCAAGGTGGTCCTGCCCGACAGCTCACCACCGGGGACTGGAACCACCGGGGTCCCCTCTCTTGGTCTCCGGATGGCCAGACCATTTACTTTTCCGCCAACCGGGTTGAGGACTGGGAGTATCGGTTCAGGAACAGTGAGGTCTATTCGGTTGAAGTAGAAACCGGTTCCATAGTGGCGCTGACCGAAAGGGATGGGCCCGATACCAACCCCAGCATTTCACCAGACGGAAAACTGATCGCCTATCTGGGCTATGAGGATAAAAAACAAGCCTATCAGATCCAGAAGATTCACCTGATGAATGCAGACGGCAGCAACAAACGAGTAATCTCAGGCGGGCTCGACCGAAGCATATCCGATATCCGTTGGAATGCTAAGGGAACGGGGCTGTATTTCAATTACGAGGACCAGGGAAACGGGAAGATCGGCTTCGTATCGGTATCGGGCAAACTATCTAAGATTGCCGATAACCGGGGTGGAACCACCCTGGGCCGGCCTTACGGCAGCGGAACCTATTCCGTTGCGAATAACGGTACTCTGGCCTATACGCACACCCGGCCGGACTACCCTGCAGAGCTGGCCATCCTGACTCCCAAGTCGCAGAACCCCCGTCTGATTACTCAACTCCATTCAGCCCTGCTGGACTACCGTACCCTGGGTAAGGTAGAGGAAGTCCGCTATACCTCGTCGTTTGATGGCAGAGAGCTCCAGGGCTGGATCGTGTACCCTCCAAATTACGACTCGAACAAGAAGTATCCTTTCATGGTGGAAAACCACGGTGGCCCCATACTCAACTACGGGGATCGCTTCTCTATTGAAATGCAGCTATATGCCTCGGCAGGATACATCGTGTTTTATCCCAACGCCCGCGGAAGTACCAGTTACGGAGAAGAATTCGGAAATCTGCTCTACAGAAACTACCCCGGACAGGACTACGACGACACCATGGATGGTGTGGACCACTGCATTAAAATGGGCATTGCTCATGAAGATCAGCTATTCGTAACCGGGGGAAGTGCCGGTGGAATCATGACCGCCTGGATGATTGGTAAGAATAACCGCTTCGAGGCCGCCGTAGTCGCCAAACCCGTAGTGAACTGGATCAGCAAGACTCTAGTGGCTGACAATTATTTCGGCTACGCCAATTCCCGCTACGAGGGACAGCCCTGGGAAAACTACGAGCACTACTGGAAGTTTTCGCCCATATCTCTGGTAGGAAACATAGAAACCCCAACGATGGTGATGGTCGGGATGAACGATCTGCGTACTCCTCCCAGTGAGGCCAAGCAGCTCTACCACGCTTTGAAGCTGCGTAAAAAGGAAACTGTATTGGTAGAAATACCGGGAGCCAGCCATGGCATTGCGAGTAAACCGAGCAATCTGATTACCAAGATCGCACACACGGTGGCCTGGTTCGATAAATACCGTACGGCAAACAAGGACCCTGAGGAAGATTAGAGCATATGAACTACCATAAAGCCGAGGCAGGCACCTGAATGGAGGAGGAATTAAATGCTCTCACAGATCGATTTGTCCATGGAAGTTAGGAAACTCACTTTAAGTGGAGTTGTCCTGTAAGCCCGGATTACCGGGGACCGACAAAAACTGCATACCTTAACAACAAAATGATTTCACAAATGATGAAGACACTTCTTAATTCCATTATCGTCCTGGGGATCGTCCTTATGGCCACCCCTTCGTTTTATGCACAAGGCGATCAAATTAGGAAAAGCCCCAAGGCACGAATAACCCAGTACATGGGAAAGGATGCCCAAATCACTATCGAATACGGCCGCCCTGCCGTCAAGGGTCGCACCGTTTGGGGGGAGTTGGTTCCCTACGGTATGAACGAGGGTAACCGCTACTCCAATAACAACCCATACCCCTGGAGGGCGGGAGCCAATGAAAACACCACCATTGAATTCAACAAAGACCTGAAGATTGGAGGCCAGGATATTCCTGCGGGCAAGTACAGCATCCATATGATTCCCTCCAAGACGGATTGGGTGGTGATTTTCAACAAGAATACCGAATTATGGGGCAGCTATCAGTACAAGCAGGAAGAGGATGCCTTGCGTATTACCGTGACCCCCGAGGAGGGCCCCTTCCAGGAGCTGCTTACCTATGGATTCGAGAACATCACCGAGGATACCGGTGTGGCCTACCTGCATTGGGAAAAACTTAAGGTACCCTTCGCAATCGAACTCTAATTGGCATGTTCGATTAAAGCAGACATTACACCCGCCCTTTTGGCGGGTTTTTTATACGGTCTCGACAGACTGCGTAAACCTGGTAAAACTAAAGATGAACAGCAGGGTCCACAGAACGGTGCGAATCCAGTTTCGGCCCACCAGTTTCGTCAGCAGTACCCGGTCGAAATCCCCTGTATTGATAGCCCCGTGCATGGGTACAAACTGCAGGAAGGTAACGCCCCAGGTGGCCATAACGACAATCAGGGCAAGCAAGGCAGGTATAGAAAATCGAACCAAAGTCAGGTGCAGATACAATCCCAGTTGGAGCAGCATCAGGGGGGCGACGATGTAACCGATCATGGTGGTATATGTGCCGTGCCAGGCCATCAGGTTGGACTTCGGGTAATGCAGAAAGCCCGGATACACGATCAGCTGGGTAATCCAGATAAGCACTACGAGGCCAAAATCTACGAGCAAACGAATGATGGATAGGGTCACAGGAACGGGTAATTCAGGAGGCAAATTTAGTCCATAGCGATTTCCCTGTCGATCAGATTCAGAATGGCAAGGATATCTTCCTCTATGTAGCCCTCATTGATGACCACAAAACTCTGATTCAAATAATAGTAGTACAGGACTCCGTCCACTTCGAGGGATTCCCGGAATTTCCGGTAGTTGGATTCAGGTATTGTTATGGGCGTAATACGCCTGTCCCGGCGATAATCCGGACGATCCTGGGTGAAGTCCGTATTTCGTGCGGGAACGAATTTACGGAGTACAGGATCTACATTCTGAATCCAATAATCCCGGCGGATAACAACGTCTTCCCGGTAATCATTTAATTCGCCGGACCACTGACCGAGCAAGGTTTTTAGGGTATCGTTTTCAATGAGATCCAGCTTACCCGAAGATATGGTTTGCTCGATGTATCCTATGCTGGCATCAAAAGTCGCGAAATCCTGCATTCTTCCGAGAAGACTGTCTATCTGGGCGGAAGTCAGGGAATCCTTGTTCGCCTCCATAAAGTAATAAATGGCCTCCAGGCTTTGGGTATTGATGGAGTGATCGGCACGCAATTCCTCCAGGTTTCTTTCGAATTCCCTTTTCAGATTAACGAGCACAACCTGTTCCTCGAGTCGGTCTTTCCGATTCTGATTCCAGGTGTTAATCTGCAGGGCGAGCAGTATTCCGATAACGACCAGAACGATTTCCCCGACGGCATACGCCAGGTATCGAAACAGCTTGTTTTCGGCCATAAGCCTCTTTCGTATGCGGCGGAAAAATCTGAGCATGGTTATTAAGCGGGTCTAAGGTATACAATCAGCGCCGGAATCGACGTTCGGGCGTCCTCCAAAAAAAGTAATTAGCAGCCCATACTGACGATTATCTCCTGGATATCCTTCAACCTGGGTTTAATTGCCTGCCTTCCTGATCTAACCATTAATTACATTTATAAGGAAGAAGTTATTATTCGTATTTGCCCTGTTTACGGGAATGAGTATCATGGCCCAGGACATGTATTTTACGTCCTACAATTTCAGTGTGGAGGCCGAAGATGTCGGTACCGTATTCAAACTGGTCGATGACTGCTATTCTGAAGACAAACCTGAGGGCGTTAGTGTCGGCCTCTACGAAAATCACTTTAGCGACGGGACCTTCAACTTTACCCACTCCATAGTATTCTCGGGTACCCTGGATGCCGTGGGCGGTATGTACGACGGAGCCAATAATCCAGCCTGGGACCTCTTCATCACACGTATCAATCAGCATACGGAGGAAGGGTTTAGTTCCTTTATGGGGCAACGGCTTTCGGCCTTCGGCGACGCAGACGCCCAGAATCCCTTTCAGATATATTATATCGTGGAAGCAGAGGATATGGAGAAGTTCAAATCCGCCTACGACACCATGATGGGGTCAACTACTCCCGACGGTGTTCAGAATATGATGGGTACTATTTCCGCCGGAGTAGGACCAGACGGAGGAAACGCTTGGGTTATCAATACCTTCCCTTCCATGAAGGGAGCCATGGGAGGATTCAGCAAGCTGATGACGGACTCGGAGAATGCTGCCCGTAAGGAAGCCTGGGATACCTTCATGAAGAAGGCGGGCGAGATGGAACTGGTTCGCTCAGGTATGCGCGTACAGCTGAAGACCTGGTAGTCTAAACGTATATATCAGAATCAAGGGAGCTCCAGTCGGAGCTCCTTTTTTGTTCCAACTGGAATCCCTTTTCAAAGGTGTTATGAACTCCCCATCGACCGGCTACCCTTTCGAATGATCTTCTTGCTTTCCTTACCCCTGATAGCAGTTCCGTTGTCGTCCAGCCACACGATGGCCCCGGTGGGGCAACGCTGTATCGGATCCCGGGTCCGGTGGTCCTTCGCGTAGTTGATCACAGGCAGGTTGTTGTCCATGGTGATGAGATCACCCGGGGCGTCCATGGCGCATTTACCGCAGGCGGTACAGCCTACCTGGCAGTCCTCGAGTATGGCCTCCCCGTGCTCCAGATTCTTGCAGGCGACCCATAAGCGACGGCTTTCGGGCTGAAGAGAAAACAAATCCTTCGGGCAAGCCTCCACGCAATCCCCGCAAGCCGTACATTTCTCCGGATCGACCACGGGGAGTCCGTGCGCATTCATGTGTATGGCGTCGAAATCGCAGGAAAGCTCGCAATCGCCATGTCCCAGACAGCCCCAGAAGCAACCTTTACCACCCCCGGAGATCAGGGTGGCTGCCTGGCAACTTTCGATGCCCACATATTGGGCCCGGTTGATGGCTACATTCGTCCCGCCGGCACAAGCGAGACGAGCCACTAACCTCTCTTCGGACCCGTTGTCCACCCCGAGGAAACCGGCTATAGACGCCCTCCCCTCTTCCGTACTGACCGTACATTTACCAGGCAGGCTCTCCCCCTTGACCAGGGCCTCGGCAAAAGGCCGGCAGCCGGGATAGCCACATGCGCCGCAATTGGCATGGGGCAACATCTCCTCGACCTGGTCGATGCGGGGATCTTCATAGACATACAATTTGCGATTGGCAATGACCAGCATCACTGCGAGCAGCAGGGTCAGCCCTCCTAGTGCGGCTATGGCAGTAATGATCGTCATGGGTATCGCATTTTAATCGCTTGGGTTCCTTCGGCCTCGGGGCCCTAAAAAATAATCTCGGCCCACTTGCGTCCGGCCACCAGTTCGGCCTTCCTGAGCTTCCACTTCTCCTCCGAACCGAGGATGCTGGAAAACCCCTTGTCCAGCTTGTCCAGTATATTGCCGTGTCCGGCTACATAGACATAGGTATTCGAATGAGCAAGGAGCTCCTTGAGTTCGGCCGTCTGGCCTTCCAGCGCCTTGTCCAACTCGATCGGATCGGCCCAATGCGGACGTGGGCTTAACGCGTGAAACGCCTCGAAGGTCTCCTCGTCGTAATAGTTGGTCAGGTCGCCGTCCTTATCGTTCATGTAGAACAGTTCGAGGCCGCTGCGCGCACCGTAGAACAGTCGGATTTTTCCCTTCCAGTCCTTCACGTTCTGATAGATATGCTTGATAAATGCACGAAAGGGGGCTATACCTGTACCCATTCCGATGAGTATCAGGTTGGCGGTATGGTCGTCGGGTACCTGAAAGGGCAAGCGGAAGGGCCCGGTTATGGTAATCTCGTCACCCTTCTGACGATCACAGAGGTAATTCGAAGCAACACCTTCGTATTCCTCTCCGCTGAAATCATCGATATAGGAACAGCGCTTGACCAGCATGGTAATCTTGGGCTTGCCTTTTGTCCGGGCCGGCAGATCGGCAACGCTGTATAACCGGTGATGCAGGGTGTTTCCAAATTCTCCCTTGGTGTTTACCAAAACACCGAAGCTCTGGTCAATTTCACAATCGAAGCCCGGATCGCGGACCTCGAATACAATCTCGCGTACCTCCTCTGAATCCGGGGGAGTCAGCCGTTCGGTTTTCTTTATGACCGCCTTGTAGCGTTTCTCATTATCGAAATCGGATAAATGTGCCATGATTTCTATCGTTTATGTTCATACTCGTTCCATGTTCTCTTATCTGCCTGAGCATCCTTTCGCTCACATATACCGCTGCATCCGCAATTTGCGCAGCTGCGGCGTCCGGCCAGTACATCTTCTTCGCCGTATTCCTCCCGGAAGACCTTTCCCCAAAGGGATTGAATCAGCACCCAGGCCCCGGCTATGCCAGCAGTCCATACTATAGCTGTGATCAATGATGTCAACATCCCGTTTCTCTTTTTACGCGCCCAGCCCGGCAAATCCCATGAAGCACAGCGATAATATCCCGGCAATAAACAGGGTCAGGGCTGTGCCTTTTGAGATGTTCGGAACCTCGGCAAAATTCAATTGCTCCCGCAAGCCTGCGATCAGCACCAGGGCCAGGGTAAACCCGGCTCCGGCACCCAGAGCGTATACTATACTTTCCAGGAAACCGTACCCCTTGTTGGTCTGAAACAGCGCCACACCCAGTATGGCGCAGTTCGTCGTAATCAGAGGCAGGAAAATCCCGAGTGACCGGAACAGGGCCGGACTCATTTTCTTGATAAACATCTCTACCAGTTGCACGGTAGAGGCAATCACCACGATATAGCTGATCAGCTGTAAGTAGGGCGCATGGATATACACCAGGAAGGCGTGAATTCCGTAGGCGCACATCGAGCTGATGAGCATGACGAACATGACGGCTCCTCCCATTCGGGTGGCTGTCTCCATCTTACCCGAAACCCCCAGGAAAGGGCATATTCCCAGGAAATAGGCCAGCACAAAATTGTTCACCAGTGCGGCATTCAGAAAAATCGTTCCTAAGGATTCCGTGTTCATGATTCCGTTTTTCTCGCTTGTATGGCATTTATGATCAGGAGCCAGGCCGCCAGGGTAAAAAACCCTCCGGCCGGTAGTATCATCACTATCCAACTCTGAAACCCTTCCGGGAACAGGGCGATGCTGAACAGGGAGCCGTTACCCAGTATCTCGCGGACCGCACCCAGACAAAACAGGGCGAGCGTGAATCCCAATCCCATGCCTAGGGCATCCAGTACGGACTTCCCTATGGTATTTTTAGAGGCAAAGGCCTCGGCCCGGCTCAGGATGAGGCAATTCACCACGATCAGTGAAATAAAGGCCCCCAGGCTCTTGTGCAGTTCCACACTTATCGCCTGTATGGCATAATCCGTCAGGGTTACGAAGGTGGCGATAATCAGGATGTAGGACGCTATCCTGACTTGCCTGGGCACAAAATTGCGCAGCAGGGAAACCAGTATGTTCGACATGAGCAGTACAAAGGCCGTGGCCAGCCCCATGGCCAGCGCGTTCTCCGCCGTATTGGAAACGGCCAATACAGGGCACATGCCCAGAACCTGGACGAATACGGGATTATCCCGCCAGAGCCCTTTGATGAACTCGTCGGTGGAGGTTGCTTCCTGTTTGGTCGTTGGTTCACTCATTGTAGTTGCGTTGTTCAGGCTTCCCCTGGGATACCTGCTTTTTGTAATTCGAGTACAGTACGGGCACCATCTCGGACGTACTCGATCCTACTATGTCCCCGATGGCCCGGGAAGATATGGTGGCCCCCGTGATCCCGTCTATTTCCCAGGGGTTCTCTTTTTCTCCCTGTTTCACGGTAACCACGGGATTCTTAATCTTTTCACCCCCGGACAGGCTCACATCCAAAGCCTGGAAGTTTTCAAGGAATCCCGGCTCCTTCTCGATCTTATCGCCCAGGCCCGGAGTTTCCTTGCTCTCCAGTACATGAAAGCCGACTATACGCTCCTGTCCCGGATCGTAGCCATAGAGAATGCGGATGATGTCCGCGTACCCCATTCCAGCCGCTTCAACGGCGTAACCCATAAGCGCACCATTCTGATCGTAACCCGCATATACCACCTTATCCGGGCTATCTCCCTGCCGTGGGATGTAGAGCGAACCATCGGCCTTCAGGCCATAGGTTGTGCTGCTCTCCACTCCGGGTAGCACTTTGAAAATGGCCTTCTCAAGGGCCTCGGCTTTCAGGCGTTGAACGCGCGGCAGGGTCCACTGATAAACGGACACGATCAACAGGGCGCTGACCACCCCTATGGTGACCATGGCTAATAGCATTTTGTTGCTACCTGCGGGTATGTTGCCTGGGGCATTCAAGCTGCTTTCGTTTTAGGTCGGGTCCCGAAGACCCGGTTGCGTATGGCCGCATCAATATGCGGCGAGATGGCATTGGCCAGCAGTATGGAATACATCACTCCCTCGGGCAATCCCCCCCAGCTGCGGATTACAATGGTCAGAATTCCGATTATACCCCCGTATACCCACAGGCCCAGCGGTGTGATCGGAGAGGAGACCATATCCGTGGCCATGAACACCGCACCGAGCATCAGGCCTCCGGAAAAGAGCATGAAGCCGGGAGAAGGATACAGTTGGCTGTCTAACAGGTAAAGCACACCGCTCAATGCATAGGCACTGAGTAAAACCGCAGCCGGTATGCGCCAGCTCATCATGTTACGGGCAATCAGGTACAGCCCTCCCAGGGCGATGATAAGCGCGCAGGTCTCACCGGCAGAACCACTGATCTGCCCGAAGGCCAGTTCCTTTACCGGGGTAACCACCCCGTCAAACTTGAAGGCCGAAAGTGGTGTCGCGCCCGACAAGGCGTCGTATTCGGGCTTCATAAACGGGCCGGTAAGTACTGATCCCGATACCGTGCTGAAACGATTGGGCAGGAATGAGGGATGCCAGGTGGTGATGGCCACCGGAAAGGCGGCCTGCAGCACAGCCCGGGCCACCAGTGCCGGATTGAATACATTATAACCCAGTCCGCCGAAGATGTACTTCCCCAAGGCAATGCTGATCACCCCGCCGACCAGGGCCATCCACAGAGGAAAAGCGGGCGGCAGCGTAAGGCCCAGCAATAAACCGGTAATTACCGCCGAATAATCCCCAATAGTGGATCGCTTGCCCGACTGCCTGCATAGGAGGTGCTCAGTGAGCACGCTGGAACCTGTGGTCACGGCGATCACCAATAAGGCATTGAGGCCGAAAGCAAAAATGGAAAAGGCCACCACAGGGAGTAAGGCCCAGACCACGTTCTTCATGATTACCGCGGTGCTGACCCCCTTTCGGATATGGGGAGAGGAGCTGATTTCCAAGGCCTTCTTAAGCATGAACTTTATTTTTCTTTTCGGCCTGCCGTTTGCGCACCAGGCGTTTGGACAAACGGAAGTATTGAACCAGGGGAATATTTGACGGGCAGACATACGAACACGATCCGCATTCGAAGCAATCCATCAGATTGTATTCTTCAGCCATCTCATCATAAGCCTCGAATTTGGCCAGTATACCCAGCTTTGACGGGTTCAGCATAATTGGGCATGCATCCACGCAGGCACCGCATTTAATGCAGGGGTAAATCTCGGGCGGGCGCTGAATGTCCCTGTCGGTAAATACCAGTATGCCCGAGGTGCCCTTGACGATGGATATGTTCAGGTTGGAAACCGCCACTCCCATCATCGGGCCTCCCATATAGACCTCACTAATGCCTTCGTCTACACCCACCTGCTCCAGAACAAACCTGAGAGGGGTTCCCACGGGAATGCGGTAATTCCCCTTTTTCCTGACCCCGGGCCCGGCTATGGTTACCACCCGTTCCTGTATTCCCCTGCCGTGGGGCAGTAAACGACCGATCTCCGCTGCGGTAGCCACATTTACACCGACCACACCGACATCGATAGGAAGTCCCCCTGAGGGAACCTCCTTGTCCAACAGGGCCTTGACCAGCATCTTCTCCGCCCCCTGGGGATATTTCACCGGCAGTACTTCGATGCTAACCGGCAGGCCTTCCGGACGGTGACTCCGCAGGTGATCCGCTGCATCCTGCTTGTTGGCTTCGATGCCTATTACGGCGCGGGACGCCCCGGTGGCCTTCAGCAGGTAACGGATACCCATGAAGATATCGGCCTCCTGCTCCAGCATCACCCTGTGGTCCGTAGTCAGGTAGGGTTCGCATTCTACGCCGTTCACTATCAGGGTATCGCAGGTTTTTCCTTCAGGTACTTTCAACTTGACGTGGGTGGGAAATGCCGCCCCGCCCAGCCCTACTATACCGGCATCCTGTATGCCCTGCAGGATCTCTTCCGGAGAGGCCAGGTCGGGATCGATCGGCCTGCCTTCCAGCACTTCCTGGGTCGAGGAAGGGAAGGGTTCCAAATATATGCCCGGGGACATCTTACCCGAAATGGTCGGTACATTGGCGATCTTCCGGACCGTACCGGAAACCGGGGCGTGCATGGGAACGGATACATAACCACTGGCCTCCGCCAGTAACTCCCCCCGACGAACCTCCTGTCCTTCGCGAACCACTATTTCGGACGGCGCCCCTATATGCTGGGCCATCGGCAGGATGATAACCGGGGCAAAGGGAAACTGCCGGATGGGAAGCCCGCAGGTCTCGTCTTTACTCTCGGGCGGATGTATGCCGTGCCGGAATGTGTTCTTATGAAGGTTGAAAAGCGCCATTAAGCCCTGGTTGCATTAGTTATACTTCTCAGCCCTTGCAATCCATTTTTCAATGTCTTTACCCGTTCTATCCTGAGGTAAGCCCGGGTGAATAACCCCAGCCGTACATTTCTCCGCGGCCTTGACCAGGTCTTCGTAGGGTCCGGCCTTCGCATTCTTGATATAGGCCTTATTCTCCGCGTTATAGGCGAAGATGTTTCCGTTCAGGCGAATGCACTCATCGCAGGAGGTACATTCTTCGGTCTCCAGCCAGGGCGCCATGTAGTCCCCAGCAGACTCGGGCTCTGCCACCTGCACTTCGGCGGGTGAGGCCGCCTTCTCCAACGCCTGGGCAAGGGCCCCGTTACCCTGGTTCTGGCCCCCGGCGAGTTTCATCAGGCCTTGTGCGATTTGGCCCACTACTTCGCTGCGTATCTTCTCTTCGATATTCTCTTCCTGGGTCTGTTCCGTAGTCACCCCGGCCATGTCCCGGAGCATGATCCAGAAATCGCGCCGCTCCTCGCAGGATTCGACTATGGGCTTGGCTACCAGTACCCGGTTGAGCTTCTGATCGCGATCGACTGCCCAGATGTATGGGAACTTACCCTCGCGCTCCGCCTCGTCCAGTAGCAGGAAATCGGAGAGCAGGATCATGTTCTCGTTCCAGGCACTTCTCGGTGCCTTGCGGAAATGCTTGCGGAATCTCGCTTCGGTGAGGGCGAAATCGGCAAAGGTCATCGGCAGTTCCATGCTACGCTCCTGTCCGTATTCCAGGTACTTCAGGCTATAGGTCGGCCAGAGCTGATCCATGGCCGGATTGCCGGACAAATCAAACGCCTCGCGCGCTTTGATTCCGTGATCCGGATTGTACTTGAAAATGGGGTAAGCCCTGGATTCGACGGCCAATTTGGCCTGATGGGCTCCCAGGTCATCGGCCACCCCGTGTTCGGGCTGACAGGTGGTGTACAGATTGAATACCGCAGGCCGCCGGGTCATCAGGCCGTCGATGAATCCTTCGATCATGTGACTGGTGTTTGCCAGCGTGGCCTGCATGACATAAGTATTTCGGTGAGCCATGGCTATCAGGCCGATTTCCTTACGGGGTTCGCTTTTACCTTTCCAAACCTTGCCGTATTCCGCCATATCCGAAACCTGTCCGACAAAGCCGGATGTACAGGCCTGTCCTCCCGTATTGGAGTACACCTGGGTATCCACGACGATCACCTTAATCGGCTTCCCGGATGCCATCAGACGGGAGAGATTCTGGAACCCGATGTCGTACATGGCACCGTCTCCCCCCAGAGTAACCACGGGTGGGCACAGTTGCCATTCTTCGTCCGTGAACTGGTTCCAGTTGAAATAGGTGAAGAATTCGTCGTGTTCTCCGGGATCGTAGATGCCGGCCAGTTCCAGTTCGGCTTTACGGATGGCCTTGAAGCCATCGGCCATTTTGGCCATATGTCCCTCGAATACGCCCATCGCCATGGAAGGGGAATCCTGGAACAGGTGATTGGCCCAGGGGAACGGATAGGGGTTGAACGGCCATGTACTGCCCCACACGGATGTACATCCCGTGGAGTTAAGCATACCCATATTGGCCCGCCCCTGACCTGTAGTTCCCTGGGTGTACTTCCACTTGAGCTTATTGAGCTGGGCGAGTAACTGGGTAACCCGCTTCAGCCACAGCTGATCGATGGGCTCGCTTCCTTTTTCGGATTCCAGTCGCCGGGTGATTTCGGCCATAGTGAGATCCGAATCCTGCATCTCGCTTACGATGCGGGACATGGTCTGCGAATCGGTCAGATTCACCCCGTTCATCATTTTCACCTGTATGTGCTTCTCCAGCTTATCGGTGAGCTCTTCCAGGTACTTCATATGCTTTTCGATGCGGGGCTGCATCAGAGACTCTACGGTTGCGGTAAATATGTGTACCACCGACTTCTCGGAACATCCCAGACAAGCACCATCACCGCTGGCGAAATTCAGATAGGCTTCCTTGTTAAGGAGTATGGTCTCCAGAGGACCGATCTTTTCTTCCAAATCGTCGATTCGGTTATACTTCTGCGGGGTGCTGGGCAGATCCATCCACAGGTCCCATTCCTTGTTCAGACGGGCAATGGACCCCTCGGTCTGTGGAATGGTTATCAGGGCCTCATCGTTACAGACCGCCACGCATTCCATGCACCCCTTACAGGTAGTCGGGTTGATGGTGATGCTGAACAGGCCTCCGCTGTTGGGCTCCTTCTTCTCATGCAGGTCGTAATACGGACGAGTCAGAGCAAAGTCGAACTCACCCAGTTCTTCCCTGAACCAGTCGAATTCCTTTGCCAGCTCCTTGCTGCGGTCGAATTCATCGAGCGTCATATCCATGGCGTGCTGTATGTGGTCGTTCACCGTCGCTCCATTGCTGGACGAGGCAAAGAGCTCCCGCACGTGCCCTTCCATCTTGCGAATCGCCCTGGGCAGTTGTTCTACTTTACCATGGTTCTTCTTCACCCGTTTCACCAGGGTATCAAATACATCAGACACCTCACTGACCAGACCGGGTATGGCCGTATCCGGACAAACCGTGTAGCAGTCGCCACAGGCGGTACAGTTATTGGGTACCCACTGCGGATGCTCGAAGCGGATACCGGTCATATTGCGGAATACCGCGGAGACCGCGGGCATAACGCTGAGCCCGATAAAGGGATCCGTCAGGTTGTCGTTACCCATCCCCCTCAGGTAGAAATTCCCCGTCTGTTCCCAAAAACGATGGATATCGCTGAGGTTGGACTCACTCTGGGGTATTTCCTTGACCATCCGGGGTATCTCAGGTCCGGCCAGGGTGGCCACACCCTTTTTCGTTCCGGCACCGAGCTCTTTTTCTGTGATCTCATGCACCTCATCGAAACCGCGCTTCACCACCCGCATATTATCATTTACCACCCGTTGCCCTTTTGCACCGAATTTCTTTTGCAACTGGTCCTCTATGGCCTTCAGCAGTTTTTCATCGGATAAACCGGACTTCTGCATCAGAGGAGAGGCAGCGAAAAAGGCCCCCTGAAAGGCAATCCCCTGCATGCGGAGCTGCAACTCGGGATCCGTCGCTTCCTCACGGGCAATCTTGAAGCCGTCGATATAGAAGACGTGAATCTCGTTATCGATGATCATTTTCTGGTAGTGTTCGGGAATATCGGCCCAGACCTCCTGGGCAGTATCCTTCTCGCTCTGAATAATAAAGCTTCCTCCCTTCTTAAGCCCTGCCAGGGCATTGGTATGCTTAAAGACGTTCGGATCGGGAGATAGGACCACATCCACGAAGTAATACTCGCAATTCACCCGGATGGGTTCGGAGGCGGCCGCCAGGTAGTAGGTGGTGGGTTGGCCTTTCTTCTCGGAGCCGTATTTGGGGTTGGCCTTGATGTGGTAACCCAGCAGTTCGTAAAGAGTCATAGCCAGATTTTTGCCCGTAGTGATCGCCCCCCATCCGCCTATGGAATGGAATCGAACCGTAATGGCGTCTTGGGGCATCATATTGGGATTCTCAGAGCCCCTGACCGCCATTTCACGGATACCGGGATAGGATTCCTCTATGGTTTCCTGATAGGCCTTCTGCTTGGGCGATAGAGGCACTTCGCGTATGAAGTCAATGGAAAGGTAGAACTGCTTCCTGCGCTTACCATCGGGCAGCATGTTCTCTATGGCACCGATAATGCCCTCCGGCTGCAGGTCCCGGCTTCCCAGTCCGAATGCCCCGGAATACACCGCTGGCATATCGTTCAGGGTATAGGAGGTCAGTTCCGGATACGGCTTGTGCTTTTTGTCGAAACCGTTCTCGACGCATTTGCTGAGCACCGAACGTACTTCTCGGGCTATGGGTGAATCCACGGCCAGGGGCTGGTCCAGTCGCTCCAGTATAGTTACAGCCTTTTTTCCCTGAAGTACCCTTGCCAGCAGATCGGAGGGAAACGGACGGAACATAACCAAATCGACCACGCCTACTTTGATTCCCCGGGTTTTCCGGATGTAATCCACCACAACTTCCGCACTGGGAACCACACTTCCCTGTCCGAGAATCAAGTAGTCGGCATCTTCTGCCCGGTAGGTCATCACCCGGTCGTAACGCCTACCGGTCAGTTCGTAATACTCGGCAAAGGCCCGATCGGTGAGGTCCTGTATATGGTCGAAGAAGAAGGGTCGTTGGGCCGCCACGCTCTGCATATAAGAATCCTGATTCTGGACGATCCCGGCCATCAGGGGGTTATCCACATCCCACAACTCGGGAATCCGCCGGCGCGTATCGCCATAGATGATCCGCTGTGCAGGTGTCGGAGTATCGATGATGTCGTCCGGTTTACCCAGGTACTCGGCTATCAGTTCGCGTTCCGGTAGCAGGAAGGATTCGATCAGGTGAGTGGTCAGGAATCCATCCTGGGCAATGATACCGGGAGTAAGGGCGAGTTCGGCTATGCGGTGTGCGATAATGTTCAGGTCGGCCACATGCTGCGCCTTCTTGGCAAACATCTGGAAAAAACCCGTATCGTCAACGGCATGGTAATCGTCGTGGCCCGCGTGGACATTCAGCGTGGACTTGGTCATGGCCCGGGAACCCACATTGAGCACATAGGTGAGTCGTTTACCCACGGCAGCATAAAGGGATTCGTGCATATAGGCAATTCCCTGGCCGGAGGAGAAGTTGGATGCCCGCAGCCCGGTCATTGAAAGGCCTGCAGTGACGGCGGCAGCGGCATGTTCCCCTTCCGGCTCGATGAATATCAAAGGTTTATCCGATATGTTGAGATGGCCCTTTGCGGCGGCATCGGCCCAGTATTCGCCCATCTGCGTCGAGGGCGTTATGGGGAAAGCGCCGGCGGCATCGGTGGATTCGCGTTCACACATGATGGCGGCTGTATTGCCATCCATCGCTACCGGTTTTCCCGGATACTTAAATTCCTTTGACTTGCTCATGATACGAGAATTGCTGTTGTGCAGTTTACGATTGCGCCTGAAGGGTCAGGCGGTAGTGGGGTGGGCTGGTAAAGAGGTGGACGGGTCAGTTGACCATATGTCCAATTTCCTGGGCTAATTCGATACAGCACTTCATCCTACCGAATTCCGCACTGTATGCTTCGTCTCGTTTAAAGTTAAATGGGCTCAGGTCGAATTCTTCGTAGCGCAGGTCTATGGCCTGGCATTGGTGCAGTAAATCTTCTAGTGAATCGTCCTCGTTATACTGGGCGTCCTGTCTTAATATATATCCCTTGAAGTAGTCGGCTATGGCCTCGCGGGCGTTATGGCAAACCATGAAAGGCACTACGTCTTCGGCTGGTCGGTTTAATTCATTCTGTGCGGCTTCAATAAGTTCTTCCGCATGCTCGAACCGGGCATTCATCTCTTTAGTTTCCATCGGTATAAAATTTAAATTTCAAAGAAGTTCACTGCGCAATCCGCAATGGATTACCCTTAAAATTATGGATAACAGAGCGCTAAATCCCTGATAATTATCAGGTTCTAAACCGGGGATTTCCTTAAATTCTGGCTTGACCCGTGGATAACCGTCAAGAGGATATAGGGTATAAATCGATACTCACCTAAAGAGGCCGGAAGCCGGTAAGTGTTGTCGATTACCAATATGTTTTTCATTAGGTAGCTTACCGATACCGCCAGCTCGTCAGATCGGCGCCTTCCGGGGCGCTGGCCGCGATTCGTTTCATGATCTTGGGCACGTATATGCTGTTATACCTCAACCGGCTGATGTGGTTCGGGAGCTCAGGGTCTCCATTCCAGCAGTGTTCGGCCCGGTCACCATACAAAACTTCACCCTCGTAATACGGATCCGTGGTACTCTCCAGGAAATCCTCCATCAGATAGACTGCATTGTTCAGGTAGTAATTGTCCATGTCTCCACAGTAGATATGAATCTTCCCCCTGAGTTTGGGCCCCAGCTTATCCCAGTCGCGCTCCAGTATATGCCTCAGATCGTAGTTTTCCCTCCAGTATTCCGCTACCTCGGGGTTAATAACTCCGCTGGCCTTATCCCAAATTCGCTGGGGATACCCATCTTCGGCCTGTGGGGAATAGGTAGCCTCCCAGATATCCCATTGCTGACCGGATCGGGACTTATCCCCCAGTACCAGTTCCAGATGATTATACTCCCGTATGGTGGTATTTACCTGTCCCAGATAATCGCGGTGTGCCGGAACTTCAAGGGTTTTGTGTGAACTGTCGTAATAGTAGGCGTTCTTGTCCTCGTATATATCAGTCAGGCAATACGCCCGAAAGTCTATGGGATCGGGACAGGCCGCGAAACAACCATTGTACTCTTCGGGATACATGACCTGCACCGCCAGGGCCTCCCAGCCCCCGGTGGAGCCCCCGTAAAGAAAACGGGCCCAGCCTTCTCCCAAGCCCCGGAATTCCTTTTCGATGTACGGGATAAGTTCATGGGTGATTGCATCTCCGTAGGGACCCTGACTGGCGGAATTCACCGCATAGGAATCGTCGTAGTAAGGAGTGGGGTGCTGAATCTCTATGATGATGAATCTGGGAAAATCCGGCTCATTCCAACGCTTGTAGAAGTCATAAGCCTCCTGCTGCTGAATCCGGTTATAGCCCGTTACATCGAAGCGGGCAGAATAATCGGGTTCCAGGTCCGGATCCGGGGGTGTGGTTCGGAATCCCCCGAAATCCGATGGAAAATGCCCGTGAAAGACCATGAGCGGATAGCGGGCCTCGGGATGCTCCTCGAATCCCTTCGGGAGCAAGACGTGGCCCCCCAGATACATGTCCCTTCCCCAAAACTCAGAAAGTTTTTCAGATTTGATTTTAATGTGCTTAATCCACTCGGTATCCTCGGGTTCCGGTATGGGCGGAATCACCTGATCCAGAACGATATCAGCAGTAACCCTGCCGACTTCAGGCACAGTCACCTTTACGGGCTTGCTGTACAGGTTACCCGGAGATCGGTTCCACTGCTGACCCTCGCCATTATCCAGGGGCAGCTTGACCGTATGCCCGGTAGACAGGTTAAAGGTTTCATATACGTGCAGTAACCCCTGTACCCAGTAATCGCCTGGAGGCAGATCGGCCAGACTGGTATAGGGGAAGCCGAATACCTTTTCGTCAAATACCCGGGCTTCTCCCGGCTTTAGTCCTTCCACATTCATTCCAAACACCGGTTGCGCATCCAGACCTGCGCTAACCTGAAAGCGCGGTTCCTGCTCGGGATTGTCGGCCAGCATCAGCAATAAACGGCCATCTTGGGGAGCATCCTCCAGGCTGGTGGAAATGCGTACGGTAAAGGTGGCATTTGAATCGACAGAAGCGTATCCTCCACAGGCAACAAACAGTATGCTGAGAAGAAATAGGTAGAAAATGTGTTTCACGTGATTGGAATTTGGACAATAAGGTACTCAATCTGTCCCATCCAACCCGCAAGACGCAGGCCTTCACATTGAATACCTTCGAAGAATGCTATTCCATGCAATTGATCGGCTTAACTATCCGGACGATCTATGGATTCTCTTTACTGCCGGATCCGCTGCTAACCATGGAAATAACGGCTACGATAAGCACTATGACGACAACGACAAAAACACCGATCATGAATATCCCGTTATCCCAGGATACTAAAGGAATCATATTCATCATTAATGGACTTTATGGCTGAGGACAAATCTATTTCCTCACAGATTTATGTTACATAAGCATTCTCAGTTCGACGGGTTTCTGACAAACCCTTTCGCTTTTGTCCAACCCTGGGCTTACTCCAGATTGTCCAGCTCACCCAATTGCCGGAGCATTTCGAATGTTTGTCTGGCCTCACCAGGGTCCACCACACTGATGGCCGCACCCACATGGACGATCACATAGTCGCCGGTTTTCGCCTCGGGGACCAGTGCCAGGGATACTTCCTTTACGACCCCGTCGAATGAAACCCTGCCCGTGCGGAAGGTTTCTTCCGGATTACCTGAAATTTCAATCAACCGACCGGGTATGGCTAAACACATGGGCTCAGAATTGCAGGACTGGTTTCTCAGTCAGTGTGCGCCCTGTGTGCTCCGCCAGCCACTGGTACCAGGCCTGCATGCCTTCACCGGTAGTGGCCGAAATTTCGAAAAACTTCAGCCTGGGGTTTACACGGAGTGCGTATTGCTTTAACTGCTCCAGGTCCAGATTCAGGTGGGGCAGTAAATCGATCTTATTGATGATGCAGATATCCGAGGTATAAAACATGTCCGGGTATTTCAGGGGTTTGTCTACCCCCTCGGTAGTACTAATGATAACTACCCTTTTGGATTCCCCCAGGTCAAACATGGAGGGACAAACCAAATTTCCGACATTCTCGATCATAAGTACAGCATCCGCTTGTATGTCGAGCTGCCTGACCGCCTCGTACACCATATTGCTGTCCAGGTGGCAGCCTTTTCCGGTGTTGATCTGCATAACGGGCACATCCAGTGCCGCGATTCGATCGGCATCCTGAGTGCTTTGCTGGTCACCTTCGATCACGTAAAACGGGACCTCGGATTTCAGGTCGTTCAGGGTTCGTTCCAGCAGGGCTGTTTTCCCCGAACCGGGAGAGCTGACCAGATTCAGCGTGAATATGTTTCTGGCCTCGAAATACCCCCTGTTCCGGGCAGCGTGGATCTCATTATTCCTGAGCACATCCTGCTCGACTTCCACCAGGGTCTTTGCAGGGTGCTCATGGCTGTGATGGTGCCCATGACCCAGGTGCTTGTGATTCTTCTTATCCAGGGGATTGATTATGGTGGCTCCGCCTTCCCCGGTTCCACATCCGCAAGTACCGCACATAGCTGTTTGATTTAGATTTCATAAAACTTCCAGAGTTTTCACCCGTACTTCCCTACCCTGTACGATATCCGAATAGTTGCTGCCGCAGTCCGGACAGGCGTCGTAGAACTGGTCCAGCTCGAAAACCCGACCACAGTCGATACATCTTGCTTTGCCCTCGATGCGGTGTATTCGGCGTTCCGCCTTTTCCAGCACGGTACCTTTGACCGCCGAAGGCCAGACGAAATACAAGGACTCCAGCTCGATCCCGGCTAAAGCACCGATCTCGAGCTCGATACGCTCCACTACCCGCGCCTGTGCCTTCCTGGTCTCTTCCTCGGCGATGTTCACGATTCCCATGGCGATGGAAAGCTCATGCATGACAGTGGATTTTAAGTGCTTGAAGCAGGTACAAGTATACCCATAATTCTCCGGGAAATAACTGATAAAGATCATGTCATCAATCTATTGGCTGATGTATATTTCAAAGAAACCCGTAGAGGCCCATATCCGGCTTAGACGACTCCGGTCATGGAAAACGTCTCGGCGGTTTCAGCAAACAACTCAGGAGTTATGCCGAATTCCCCAACACCCTTAACGGAAACGGTACGGCTGGTCCTCAAGGGCCGGGTACAGGGGGTTGGATTCCGTCCGTTTGTGTTCAGGCTCGCCCGGCGCTTCGGGATATGTGGCACCGTGGCCAACAGTGAACTGGGGGTCGTCATTTTGGCTTCGGCCTCTTCCGAGAAGCTCGACTCCTTCAGGCAGGCCCTGATCGCAGAGGCCCCTGAGGTCTCTCGTATCCTCCAACACCATATGAGTACTATCCCGCCTCAGTCCTTTAAGGGGTTCAGGATCCTGCCCTCCGAGGCATCCGGTAGAATCAACGCTCAGCTCACCCCCGATTTCGCCATATGCCCCGACTGTCAGCGCGAAATGACCGACCCTTCAAATCGCAGGTTTCAGTATCCCATGACCACCTGCGTTCACTGTGGACCCCGCTGGGCGATCACTCAGAAGTTCCCCTTCGAGCGGGCACGCACCCGCATGTCGGACTTTGAATTATGCGAGGCTTGCAGGGCGGAATACACGGATCCCGCTGATCGCCGCTTTCATTCGCAGACCAATTCCTGCCCCGAATGCGGGGTATCACTTTGGTTGACCGATCAGGAAGGCCAGGTACTGGAAAACACTTATGCCCCCATATTCAGAAGGATAAGCGAAGAAATACGCTCGGGCCGGATTATCGCCGTTAAGAACAGCAGCGGATACCTGCTGTGCTGTGATGCGAACAACACGGAGGCGGTACAACAACTGAGGCATCGAAAACGCAGGCCCCGAAAGCCCTTTGCCGTACTCTATCCCAACCTGGACATGGTAAAGGCGCAGTTGTCCGTTGACCGTCGTCAGGAGAAGGAACTCAGCTCGGCCGAACGACCGATCGTGCTCATACCCCAAACGGGATTCAAGGGCCAGCTGGCGCTACAGCAACTGGCCCCGGGCCTGGATCATTTGGGTGTGATGCTGCCGTACAGCGGGATACTTAAGATGCTGGCAGATGCCATTCTTCAGCCTGTCGTCGCCACAAGCGGGAACATACATGGCTCACCCATAATAGCGACTGCCGAAATGGCGATGAGTGACCTGAAAGGGGTAGCGGACTTTTTCCTTCATCACAACCTGGAGATCGTGAATCCCCAGGACGACTCGGTTGTGAAATTCAGTAAACGATTCCAAGAGAAAGTGGTGTTCCGGCACGCCCGCGGACGGGTTCCCAATTTGAATATACCCGATTACTCCACCGACGAGAAGATACTGGCACTGGGTGGGCACCTGAAGAGTACCATTGCTTTTATACCCAATGATTATCTCTACATGAGCCCCTATCTGGGTAACCTGGACCATTATGAAGTCTACACCCGTCTGGTGGATACGGCCCAAACCTTTATGGACGTGTTCGAGACCCAGCCCGAACGGATCCTGGTGGACAGCCACCCCGCTTACCAGAGTACGCTGTATGGGAGGGAACTGTCCCGACAGCAGGGCATCCCCTGCCGGGAAATTCAGCACCACAAGGCCCATTTCGCCTCCGTACTGGGGGAACACAGCCTGTTTGGGAAGGAAAGTGAGGTCCTGGGTGTCGTTTGGGACGGCCTGGGCTATGGGGAAGATGGTCAGATCTGGGGGGGAGAGTACTTCAGCTATGCCCGCGGAAAAATGGACCGGGTCGCCTATTTCGGGTATTTCGACTGGCTGGCAGGAGACAAAATGTCGAGGGAACCCAGGCTTTCCTTTCTATCGCTTTCCGACCCGGAAATGAACGAGGAACTCTCCGGTAAATTCACCGACGAGGAGCGCTCAGTATATGAGAAGCTCCGGGAAGCTAATCCCATCCGCACCTCCTCGGTGGGAAGGCTATTCGATGCCGTCGCCTCGATGCTCGGTATCTGCGACTTCAACACCTACGAAGGTGAGGCCGCCATACTTTTAGAAGGTCTGGTAAAAACTTGCGACCTGAGGGAATGCCGGGCATACATTACACTAGGTCCGGAGTATGATATACCGACCCGGGAACTGCTCAAACGATTATACCGGGATTTCCGCAGCGGGACAGAAAATGGAGTGATTGTAAGCAATTTCCTGTTTACTCTGGCAAGCCTGGTATTCGAGGTCGCCGACCGAAAGGGCGTCCGGGACATTGCGTTTAGCGGAGGCGTGTTCCAGAACACCACCCTGGTGGACATGCTCCTGGAGATCGCAGGAAACCGGTACAGCTTGTATTTTAATCGTACCTTACCTCCTAACGACGAAAACCTCTCCTTCGGTCAGCTCATGTATTACCTGAACATACAGGATTAGATCATGAAGTACCTCAGCGAATATAGAAACTCGAAAGCCACCCGGCGTTACCTGGACCTCATCGGTCAGACCGCCACCCAAACCTGGCGAATCATGGAGATCTGTGGGGGCCAGACCCATGGACTGGTAAAAAACGGATTGCTCGAACTGTTACCCGAACAGGTTAAGATGGTCCATGGTCCGGGATGCCCGGTTTGTGTTACTCCGAAAGAGCTGATCGATCAGGCCGTCGAGTTGCTGGAAAAGGGTGTGATCGTCTGCTCGTTTGGCGACATGGTCCGGGTACCTGGCAGCAGGTCCAGCCTGGCCGATGCGCACGCCCTGCAGGGCGACCTAAGAATACTGTATTCTCCACTTGAGGCCGTTGCAATCGCCCGGGAAAACCCGGACAGGGAGGTGGTGTTTTTCGCCGTGGGCTTCGAGACCACAGCACCGGCCAATGCCTTATCCGTGCTCCACGCGCAGAACCAAGGTCTCAGCAATTACTCCATACTCGTATCCCATGTGCTGGTACCTCCCGCCATGGAGGCCATACTGGACGATGAATTCTGTCAGATCGATGCCTTCCTGGGGGCCGGTCATGTTTGCGCCATTATGGGATACAAGGAATACATTCCGCTGGCGGAACACTACCGTGTGCCCATCGTAATCACCGGATTCGAACCCCTGGATCTGGCAGAGGGAATATACAGGGCTGTAGCTCAGCTCGAAAAGGGGGAGTACCGGGTAGAGAACCAATACTCCAGAGTGGTGAAAGAAGAAGGGAATCAGAAGGCCCGCGAGATTATCGAACAGGTTTTTGAGGTCACGGACCGCCAATGGAGGGGTATAGGCAGCATTCCCGATAGCGGGCTGGATTTACGAGAGAAGTACAGCCGGTTCAACGCCAGTAAAAAGTTCGACATTCATCCCAACAGCCTGCCCGAGCATTCCAACTGCATAGCCGGAGAGGTCCTGCGCGGCATTAAAAAACCCCACGAATGCAGCCAGTTCGGCAAGGCCTGTACACCAGCCAGCCCGATCGGTGCACCCATGGTTTCTTCGGAAGGTGCCTGTGCGGCTTATTACCATTACGCTAAACCTGCAGAATGAAAGACGAGGATTCGATTAGACTGGGACATGGAAGCGGTGGCAACATGACCCGTGAGTTGCTGGACGAGATCATCTTTAAAACGTTTAGTAACGTTTACCTGGACCAGAAACACGACGGTTCTATCGTGCAAATTGAGGGCCCCATGGCCGTCTCTACAGACAGCTTCGTAGTGTCGCCCATTTTTTTCAAGGGAGGAAACATCGGTGAGCTGGCTGTGCACGGCACGGTAAACGACGTGGCCATGTGCGGAGCCGTCCCTAAGTTTATTTCCCTGGCCTTTGTAGTAGAGGAGGGATTGCCCCTGTCCGAGTTCACGGAGATTGTGGAATCGGTTAGGGCAGCCGCGGATGCCTCAGGTGTTCAGGTCATTACAGGCGACACCAAGGTAGTGGAGCGGGGTAAGGGCGACAAAATCTTTATAAACACCACCGGATTCGGACCCGTACACCCCCATGCACGAATTTCAGCCGATCGCATTCAGACCGGAGATAAAATCATCATCAATGGACCGATTGCACAGCATGGCATGGCGATCATGTCGCAACGCAAAGGCCTGGAATTCGAATCGGACATAGTGAGTGACACCGCCCCATTAAACGGTCTGGTCTCCGATCTCCTAGACGCTTTCGGTGAAAAAATACATCTGTTAAGGGACCCTACCCGCGGAGGGCTCGCCGGGGTACTTACTGAAATCGCCATGGCTACCGGAAAAGGGGCGGTTATAGAGGAAGAAAGTATTCCCCTGGGGCGGCAGGTGGCCGCTGCCTGCGAAATGCTGGGGATTGATCCCTTGTATGTCGCCAATGAAGGGGTGTTTGTAGCCCTGGTAGAGGCCGAAATAGCGGAAGCCGTTGTGGCACGGATGCGCGAAAGCGATAGAGGATTGCTGGCCGCCTGCATAGGAGAAATCACCTCGGTTCATCCCGGAAAACTGATCGTCAGGAGTTCGATTGGAGGCCAGCGAATCGTGACACCTTTGATCGGAGAGCAGTTGCCCCGAATCTGCTAAGCACTGAATAGCCAATAGATTCCAATCACTATGGCAAACAGGCCTCCTGCGAACCGAACCCCGTTAAAGAAAATCGGATTATGACCGTTACCGGCCAGAGAGGAAATCCTTCCTACTACGGCTGAAAAGGCGATCATGGCCAACACAATTCCCAGACCGAACCCGATGATATAGCTAATGGAGTCCGTCTGGCTTTCAAAGCCCAAAACCGGTAGAAACAGCAGAAAATGGGCGATACCCGCAAACCCGTGTAAGACGCCAATATACAGGGCCGCCCAGTTGCTCTGTCGAACCGACGTACCGTGGGTTTGCCGGTGAGTGGGCTCTTGCCCGTGATCGTGCACATGGGCATGTATGGCCACCGTTTCTTCCGCATGCAGGTGTAAATTGCTGTGATGGCCGTTCTTCCGAAAAATTCTATAGTACACCCATACCCCCAGTACCACCAGGACCAAGCCGACGAGCTTTTCACTGTATTCGGAAATGAAATCGACGGGAATGAACTCCTTGAACAGCGTAAACAGCAATCCTATGGCCACCATGCCCAAAACGTGGCCAACTCCCCAGAACAGTCCGATTTTCCAAGCCCTGCGCTTGGTCTCTATGGCAAAGGGCGCCACAGCGGCCAGGTGATCCGGGCCGGAAATCACATGCAGCATGGAGGCGATAAGACCGGCTACCAAAGGAAACGAGGCATCCATCACCGACGAGGTATTACGGGAAACAGACTACACTTATCAGTCATAGCGGTACATCGTGTTCCCATTAAACATAGCAGATGAACTCAGGCCGTACAACATTCGATGGTTTCCTCAAAATAAGCAAGCGCTTTTTCCAAATGCTCCTGGCCCGCTTCTGACAGGCCCTTACCCAGTTCGAAATCCTCCCCGCTGATTCCCAAAACCCAGGCCTCGGGATGTCGCTTATAAATCTGATGACATAGCTGGAGTACTGCCCCCGGATGCAGGGCATGGGTGGTGTACGAAAAGTGTCCTACCCCCCAGATGTTCTTGCATTCAAATCCCTGTTCGGTGGCCTGATGAGAGGCATCGACGAACCAGACCTGATCGTAGCGGGAAATAAGTTCGGCATCTTCTACCTGCAATTGGTACCGGTAGGCCAAATCGAAGCGATCGTCCCCTTTCAGCCGGTCCGCAAAAGCCCAGCCCAGGCCGTCGTCACCCCTGCCATTATTCCCGATACAGAGTACTAATATATTTCTCATGACGTGCTAATTGTTTTTATTAATCCTTTACCCTCCTGGTACAGCTCGGCCCTCAATGGCATCTTCCCGAGTGCCTGTGTCGCACAACTCAGGCAGGGGTCGTAGGCGCGGATGGCCACCTCGACCTGGTTGAGCATGCCTTCGGTGATGGTTTCCTGTTCGGAGATCACATCCTCGGCTACCTTGTGTACGGTCCGGTTCATGGCCTCGTTGTTGTGTGTGGTGGAAACGATCAGGTTGCAACGGGTGATCATCCCGCGGTCGTCCACCTCGTAATGGTGGATCAGCGTACCCCGGGGCGCCTCCAGTATACCTATACCCTCATTCCTTCGGGTCCCTTCCCGGAACAAATCTGTACCCTGCACTGCCGGGTCGTTGAGAAGACCCTTGATCAGCTCGGCACAATGCAGCAGCTCGATCAGTCGGGCCCAGTGGGTATGCAGGGTATGGTTATTCACCTTGAGTCCGCTCAGGGCAAAGAACTGCTGCCGCTCACGTTCTGCCAGTGGAGTGGGTATGCGGTCGCATACATTCAAGCGTGCCAGAGGACCCACCCGGTTCCAGCCCTTTTCCAGGCCTTGTTCACTGAGGTAGGGGAACTTCATGTACGACCATTGCTCCACATGCTCCGAGAAATGCCGGGCGTAATCGTCCGTAGGCACGTCCCTAAGCGTGGGGTTCCCCTCAGCGTCGATGGCCCTGAGCAATCCGTGATACAGCTCCAGATCACCTCCTGCAGTGACCATGCCCAAGTGTCCGGATAGAAGGCTGGCGAAACTGTCCATAAAGGACCGGTTCTCGCTGTGATACCCCTTCATAAAATCCAGTATCTCCAGGCACCAGGATATCATGGTATCCACACTGGGTATCGCCTGGCCGTCCTGAAATACATTCACTTCCTCCTGTGTGAGCGCCTTATGGACCCCACCGGGCCGGCAACTCAAACCGTGAATCTTCTTACCCGCTATGGCTTGAATAAGCTCCTGACCGAACTTTCGCATCAGGATACCCTTGCGGGCCAGTTCCTTATTCTCCATGGCCACGGCCATTACATTTCGCTTGAGCTCAGGAGCATCGACTCCGAAGAGCAGGTCCGGAGAGGCCAGATAAAAGAAATGCAGGGCATGGGATTGGAATATCTGGGCATAGTGAAGCAACCTGCGCAGGGCGTTGGCTGATACCGGGAGGTTTTCAGGGTCGATACCCACCAGCTGGTCAACGGCCTTGGAAGCCGCCAGGTGATGACTCACCGGGCAGATGCCGCAGAGGCGTTGCACCAGAACGGGTACCTCCCAGTACGGGTGTCCCTGAATGAAGCGCTCAAATCCCCTGAATTCGACGATATGGAAATAGGTCTTCTCGAGTTTCCCCTTTTCATCCAGATGAATGGTAACTCTTCCGTGTCCCTCTACCCGCGTAACGGGGTCTATGATAATTTTCTTGCTCATGATCGCTTCCTAATCGTATTTGAATTCATGGTACAGCACCGAAAACTCCTCTCCCCAGAGAATGTTTCGTATCACTTTCCACAGATGGCTGGCCGAGGGGGGACATCCGGGAATGAGGTAATCCACCTTGACAATTTCGTTGCAGGCGTACACCCGGTTCAGCAGTTTGGGAAGGTCTTCGTGGTATGGAACCATACTTTCGCCCCGGTCGTTGGTGTCCGCGTGAATAAAGGCCTCTTCCAGGCACTCACCCAGGGGCACCGTATTGCGCATGGCGGGCAGCCCACCCCAGATCGCACACTCTCCGACCACCACCAGGATGTCGCAATTCGCACGGAACTCGCGCAGGGTTTCAATATTCTCCGTGTTGCAACAACCTCCTTCGATTATACCCAAATCGCAGCGCTGACCAAACTCCTTGATGTCGGTAAGCGGGGATTTGTGGAAAGAGACCAGATCGATTAGATCCAAAATGCCTTCATCGATGTCCAGTAAGGACATGTGACAACCGAAGCAGCCGGCCAGGGAGGCCGTGGCGATGGTTTTCTTATCCTTGTTTTTCTTTTCACCGTTACCGTTCCATCGGATGGCAAAGTCTTCCTGCTCGGACTCTTTATCAAAACTCCGCTGACCAAAGGGCCTGGCCATTTGCTTGCCCCGGACCACTATGGCACCGGTAGGACACAGATGCATGGCCGCCTCGGCCTGTTCATCACTCAGGCGGGCTTCCTGTTCGTAATCGATCCCTACCAGGGTTTCTATGCCCCGGTTCTGGTACATAAATACCCGTTTGCCCTCGTCGGTAAAGACTTCCTCGACACAACGGCGGCATTTGATGCAGCGGTTGTTTTCGAGAACCATCCGTCTGGACCGATAATCCGTGGTCCGATCCTTAAAGAGGTGTGGAAATCGGAGGTGGGTGACTCCCAGCTCATAACCCATGTGCTGCAGGTCGCAGTCTCCGCTCTTCTCGCAGGAGGGACAGAAGTGGTTTCCCTCGGCAAACATCATTTCGACCAGCGCCTTTCGCATGTCCTTGAGATTTGGCGTATTTACCTCCACGGCCATACCTTCCTCCACGCGCTGCATGCACGCGGGTACATTTCGACCGTTTATTTTGCAGATACAGGTCCGGCAGGTGCCCAAGGGAGGGTCCATGTGCTTGAAATAGCAGAGGGAGGGAATAAAGATCCCGTGTTCCTTGGCCGCATCCACCAGGTTCTGGCCTTCCAGAACTTCATAGGGCTGTCCGTCTATGGAGATGTTGACCCTTTTATTAGACTCTGTATTTTTCATAGTCGCTGATTGCTTCTTCCATGTTGAACTTGAGGTTCTGATTTCCGGCTCCGTCACCCAGTTGCTCTTTGAAATAATCCGAGAATTCGTCTATGGCCTTGAGCGGTGTGTTATAGGCCGTCTTTCCCAATCCGCATCGGCTGGTTTCCTTCATGATATGGCACCAATGGTGCATTTCCTCAACATCCGACTGTGTGGCCAGACCGTTGGCCATTTTTTCCAGCTTTTTATGGATGATGTAGGTTCCGGCCCTGCAGGGCGTGCAGATACCACAAGACTCCCTGACGAAGAAATCGGAGAAATTCAGCAGGATCTCCATGATGTCCCGATGATGGTTGAGTATCATAATGGATCCGCCGCAACGTATGTCCTGCGAGGACATCAGATCCCGCATCGAGAATCTTCGGTGCTTCTGATTCAGGCTGAGGCATTCCCCGGAAGGACCGCTATGCTGAATGTAGCGGGGGTCCACTGCGCCGGCATGTTCGAGCAGTTCCTGCACGGTCATGCCCCACTCGATTTCGTATATCCCAGGTTTTTTTACGTCACCGGACAGGCTGATGAGCTTGGTGCCCGGGGATCCTGTAATTCCCCGGTTCAGGTAGCTGTTAATGCCCATTTCGAGCATCCGGGCCACGGCTGCGAAGGTCTCCACGTTATTGATGATTGTGGGTTTCTGCAGATAACCTCGCTGCACCGGAAAGTACCATTTGGTGCGGGGTTCTCCCCGCTTGCCCTCCATGGATTCCAGCATGGCCGTTTCCTCTCCACAGACATAGGACCCTGCCCCTACCTGTATGCGGATGTCGAAATCGAAATCCTCTATGCCCAGTATCGTCCGACCCAGCAGTCCCTGGTCGTAGAATTGCTGTATAGTGGTTTCCAGACCTTTCAACAGCCACCTGTATTCCGCCCTGAGGTATATGATTCCGTATTTGGCCCCTATCGTATAACCGGCTATGATCATGCCTTCCAGCACGGAGCCCGGCTCTTTGTTGAGGAGGACCCGGTCTTTAAAGGTCCCCGGCTCCCCTTCGTCGGCATTGCACACCACGTACTTGGGCGTGGCCTGTTCCTTCCGGCAGCCCTCCCACTTGATCCAGGTAGGGAAAAAGGCACCCCCCCTACCGGACAATTCAGAAGTCCGTATGGTATCGATAACCTGCTCCGGACTCAAATCCTTGAGGCGGCACAGGGCTTCGCCGGCCGAGTAGGGCCGGAAGAATATCGTGTGTTCGTTCAGAGGCAGGTACCGGATGTTATCGTCGGGTTTATCGCAGATGTCCGACGCCCTTTTGCCATTTTTCAGGGCGGTGATCACCTCCCGTACTTTCATCACATTCAGGTTGGTGAATGGTTGGAAATCGATCAGTGCCGCAGGCTCCTGATCGCTCAGGCCGATACAGGGGGTTTCGAACAGGGCGAAGGTACCGGTACGGTCGCTGGTATTGAAGCGCGTTCCCGTCTCGCGTTCGAAGGCTGCCTGGATACGGTCGTGTCCCTTGATCTTGGATATGATACTGTTGTTCAAGTAAATGACGTGCCTTGCCGTAGGCTGGGTATGGAAGAAATGGTAAAACGACACTATACCCTGTATCTCAATCAAAGAGACCTCAAGGGATCGGGCCAGCTCCGTCATAGTCTGTTCGGTGATGTATCCGTCGCGCTCCTGGGCTTTCCACAATTCGTTCAACAATTGGCTGCGCTGTGGCTCGTGCCTGAAAAAGGCGTTGGTAGGGCTGAACATGGAGGTAGTTGTTCTGGATTTGCCCCGTAAGGTCGTCCAGAACAAGGACTTATGCCATGATAAATATCAGTATCGGCACTGTTTTTTTGTCATTTGTTTTTGCCGCCTTTCATTGAAAACTCATTTTTCCAGAGATGGAAGGTGAATTCCCTGTATTCTATGAGAGGCCGCAAAGAATTAACCCTGACTTAAAACCCCGTTCATGCCCTAGGGATACCTTGGCTACACAGAAACAGATCCATGAATTCTAGATCATTATTTGCCCTGCTAGCCGGGTTGCTCGTCTCCATCCCCGTCTTCTCTCAGGGTCAAACCTTCACTCATCAGCTCGATGACGTCAAGCTACCCTGGACCGACAAGGATTTCTACAACGACCCCAATAACTTCCAGTTTGCCATCATCAGCGACCGGACCGGGGGACACCGCGAGGGGGTTTTCGGAAAGGCCCTGGAGAAAATTAATATGTTGTACCCGGAGTTCGTCATGAGCGTGGGAGACCTGATCGAAGGATATACTCAGGACACCACCCAGTTGAATGCGGAATGGAAGGAGTTCCACGGGATACTGGATTCCCTCAATACGAAGTTCTTCTACGTAGCCGGAAACCACGACTACACCAACTCGGTGATGGCCGAGATGTGGGAGGAAAAAATCGGAAGGGATTACTACCACTTCATCTACAAGGATGTGCTGTTCCTGGTAGCTAACAGCAGCGACGGAAATGGAGGGGTGATCATGACCCCTGACCAGATCGCCTACCTGAAGGAAGTAATCGCACAGAATGCCGAAGTGCGCTGGACCCTGCTATTCCTGCACCATCCCATGTGGTCGTATGGGGATATGAACGGCTATAACGAAGTGGAAGCGGCACTCCAGGGCAGGGATTATACGGTCTTCGCCGGACACACCCACCGCTATATGTTCGAAGTACGGCAGGATGCCAACCACTACCTGCTGGCCACTACGGGTGGAGGAAGCAGTCTGCGCGGGCCCGGTTTCGGGGAGTTCGACCATATCAGTTGGGTAACCATGACGGACGAAGGACCGCAGATGGCCAACCTCGCACTTTCGGGCATCCTCAGCGACGAGGTGAGTACCGTGGCCAGCCGGGAGGAGGCGGCCAAGCTCATCGAGGCCTCGCGTATTCAGCCCCTGGTGCTTACCCGAGGAAACCAGCACAGGGTGATTCTGCCCCTGATCAATGACACCGACCGTAAACTGCACTATGAAGGCAGGCTCTTTCACCATCATTCCGTCCAATACGACAGTACCGCATTCGACGCGGTAGTTCCGCCCAGGGGATCCGAACATATCGTCATTAACGCCTCAAGCGAATTGACTCGTGATTCCATACCGCCTATGGAGATGCAGTGGAAGTTGGGTTTCCCGACCGGTTTTATGGAGCCTGATTTCAGTCTGAATGGCATCGAAGAAGTTGAACTTACCCCTTCCGATCTGCAATCCCAGATCGACTTCCCCAGACAGGTTATATTCCTCAAGGAGCATGAAATACGACTCGAGCACCCTTATGGTAAGGGAGTCGAAATGAAGTACACCACAGACGGCAGCGATCCGGATGCACAAAGTCCGGTTTTTCCAGGCAACCTGACTATCGATAATACCACAGAGCTGCGTCTTATGTTGCAAAGCCCGGATGGGTATTCCAGCAAAGTCATCAGCAAGACATACCGCAAGGTTAAGGAGTTGAAATCCGTGCGCTTGAGGCGTCCGAAAGAGGGGCTGACCTTCGAGTATTTCGAAGGCAATTTTAAGGTGATCCCGGACTTTGAAAAGTTAGGCAGCCCAAAGCGGAGCGGGGTAACGCTCACTCCCAATCCGGAGAAAAACCGCCTGCGACAGGACCACTACGCCATTCGGTACGAAGGCTACATACGGGTTCCCGAGGATGGCATGTACTATTTCTCCCTCCGCTCCGACGACGGAAGTAAGCTCTACCTGCACGATCAGTTGATCGTGGACAACGATGGATCCCACAGCACGCGCACCGTCAGGGAATATGCCGCTCTCAAAAAAGGGTGGCACCCGGTCCGTATCGATTATTTCGAGGATTTCGGGGGAGAGCGCTTAAGCCTGTGGTTTGGCAAGGCGGATGAAAGGCTCAGGCCAACCGAGTTCTGGCATAAGTAAAATACAGGACCTATTCCCTGAATTTCCTGAGTACCTGTTCTCCTACCCGATGGCCTACTTCCAGCCCCACTTCGTTGTCGGTACGAAAATGCACCCCGCCCTCGAAGCGTGATTCGGAGCATTCCTGAGCGAGCCTTGAGAATTCGGGCTCATCGATGGGAAAGAGAAAACTCAGCACCTTGGCTATGGAGCCAGCTACCGTGGTATGCCCGGCGGGATAGCCGGGGAAATTGGGAGTATCGATGAGTATAGGACTGAATGACGGATCGTACTGGAATGGCCGGATGCCCCAGTAGTGATACTTCCCATCCCAGGCAGCGATAATGGCGTCGTAGCGAGCCGTATGGAATACGGCATTGGCAAAGGCAGATTCCAGGGGGCTCAGGTCGTACTCCATGATCTTCCGTTCGATCAGCCGGTCCCATACCGGTTCGCTTTTCCATTTCCAGGCGATATCGCTGCTCTGATGTTCGGCATTGAACTTCCTGAGTTCCTCCATGTCGGCCGTCCAATCCGCAGGAGGCGGCTGTGGACGAAACTGATCGGGCCGCTCGAGCGTGAGTGGCTTCCATTGCGCCTTCATCGGATCCCAGGGTCCGGGATTGCCCGACCAAAGGCTGTCGGATTCAGGCACGGTTCCCTTCCAGCGCAGGTCGGTTCGATCCCCCCTGGCATATTCGACATACCTGTCGGCTATACGACGTCCGATTTCCAGGCCCCTTTCTATATCCGAAGGAAACTGCAGCCCGGTCGCCAATCGAGCCGTTCTGAAGGCAGTTAGGCTGCTGTCGAGAGATTCCTTTTGTTCCGGAAAGTAGTATTCGATTACCCGATGCGCCGCGCCTGCCGCAGCGCTCCATTCACAAATAAACGTGGAATATTCCGGTTCCTTTCCTGCCTTTTTTACCCCGGGGTCGAATTGATAGGCAGCCTTTTGCTCATGGGTTTCCTTGTGTTTCCAGACTTCGACCAGGGCATCGAATATCGCCAGGTGCATAATGGCCACACGAGCTCCATTCTTATGCCCATTGTGTTTTCGGCTGGCCTCCATAAGAATCTGATGCCAGCGGTAGGAAGGATAGGCGTCATTCCAATACTTCACCACCCATGCATCTCCCTGCAATTCTTGCTGAGCAAAGGTTATCTGCTCGATTTGATCAGGGAGATCATTTTTATTGATCGGAGAAAGGCTTTCCCTGAGTTCAAACTTGAAGGGTTTAAATGAGTGGGACCGTTGCTGTCCATAGCTCAACTGGGGGCCGATCAGCACCCAAGTGAAGCAGAAAATATACGAGTAAAGAATGCCGGAGGCTCTATTCCATGCCATAATTGATCGATCTCGAATTACCCGCAAATTAAGTTCGGACATTAGTTTTTGAAAATCCGAACCGGAATTCATGAGCCGCTTATAACGGAACCAAGTGATTGGTCCCTATGACGAAAAGCCTGGCTAAGTAGGAAGGATACCCCAAAACCAGGGATTCGAATCAACCTTTAAACCACAATATTACCATCTGAGAAATCGTTTTATAGTAATCGACTCTATTCAATTCGGTCCGAGACCTCGAATACTTCGGGCATAAAGAATTCCTTAAATCGAATGCTGTACAGCTTCATAAATACCTACTAGTGCTACCTGACAAGAGTGAGATCATGTATTAACTAAAATATTCGTGTTATGAAAAATACAGTTGAATTTCGAGCTTGGGATAAAAAAACCAAAACGTTTTTGTTCTTCACACTCACCGATGCCATTTGTGGCGAACTGAAACACCATCCATGGTGCAGAGACGCTATCAAACAACAGTGTATTGGTGTCAAAGATTGCGACGGCAGACCCATATTTGAGGGAGACCTTCTGAGAACCCCACATGAAACCGTCTGTGAGGTTATATGGTCTCCACCCGAATTCTGGATACGATGCGTCGAGACGGGCGAGTCCCGGATTAAGCTACCCAGTTACTTAAACCAGTGTGAGGTAATAGGTAACCTCCTGAATGTTCCTATTCCCGGTAAAGACAAGCTTGTGTATGTTTAAGGTGCCGCATAGGGTATGAGTGACTAGAGGAAAAACCTGTGGCACTCTGGTTCTGACCACAATCTGTTCATCGTAAGCCAAAAGTGTAATGATTCAACGGAGAGTTAATCAATATGTGGCTATTACCGAGTCCTGATGGATTCGCTGGTATACTCTCAATCCACACTCCTGTAGCCAGTATACTCCATATACCGGGCTGTTTTCCCGGCCACTTCTTTTCCGTGTAGGTTTTCCAACACATGAAAAGAGAGGTCTATGTGTGATAGCCCAGGGAACTGTGAGGTCGTTAGTTGTTGTACATCCACATCCAGCAGTGGGTAAGGATACGGGCCTGATTCAGATCT
>CAZKFM010000007.1:0-154614 GCA_964552195.1 uncultured Flavobacteriaceae bacterium | reverse complement strand
ACAGGTGATGTTGTTTCAAAAAGGATTAATAACTTTCGGCTATGACAATTTTCAAGGAGAATAAAATTAACCATCTGCTCCTGGGGCTGTTGTTCGACGGCATCGGTATGCTTTCTTACGTAATACCCGGCGCTGCGGAACTCACCGACGTAATATGGGCACCCATAGCCGGTTGGCTCATGACGCGCATGTATAAAGGCAACGCCGGTAAGGCCGCTGGTGTCTTCGCCACCATTGAGGAGCTGATCCCCGGGATGGACATCATCCCCACCTTTACATTGATGTGGATTTACACCTATGTAGTCAATGGAAACAGCAGGGAAGAGGGGGCAATCAACGAAGCGCCCTGAGCACCCTGATTATTCTGATGAATTAATTGTTTCGGTTCAGGAGGAATCCGAGACCCATTCTCCTCAGCATTTTTTTCTCGAAATTCCAGAAAAATTCGAATTGTCCGAAGAGCCAACCTATCAAGACTAGTAGCACCTGATACAGCGGGAATATGAGAAGAATCCTAACAGGCCAGTAGATCCAACCGCTGACACTTTCCTGTTGTAACCCTACCCAATGCAGAACAGGTTCTGCTAACTTGACCGAGGAACTGCCGGTAACTGCAAAGACGACCAGGATCAGAATCAGCTGCAGGTTATTCTCTATACCCCAGCGTTTTTTTAATTTTTCCATAGCATAAACCTCCGCAAATCTAACTCAGAAAAATTAAAAACCTCGTAATTCCTAGTTGAGTCGGGGTTCAAAACTGCCCAGTCTCACGCCATTTTTACGCTGAAAATAGACCAGATAGTTGTACAAAATATAATTGACCTCATAACCGTAGTCCACACCGAATTCGTAATCGATGTAATTCTCATACAGGAAGGGGTCATATACCTGAGTCTGTCGGTTGCGAATGTTCCATTCCGTGACCCAGACCTGATTCCTCGATTCCATGTATTGCTGTGTATGATAGCCCCTTGGCGGTGCCATCGCCCTGAGCCAGGTATTGAAGCCAGGATCGATGACTATGATTTCATATTCCGTGCTATCCGCAATCGACTCCGCTTCTTCGGCGTATTCTCCTTCGAATATCTGCCGTTCCTTTTCGGTTAGACCCCATTCCTTTTGGACCTGAGCCCGGTCTTCGACCTGACCGGCTCCCTGGTATTCGCGTGTAGAACCGCAACTGGTTAATACCAGGATTAAAGTGAAAATCGCACTTCCTGAAAATACCGCAATTTGTCTCATGTATAGCTTTTTACTTGCCAAGAAACCCACCCAGCAGTCCGCCGAGTCCTCCTTTGCCCTTATCTTTGAGCAGCATACCCGCGAGGTCGTCAACCACACTGCCGTCGCCATCGGAATCCAGAAAGGCCTCGATCATGCTTTGCTTACCGGGTTCCGAACCTATAAGATTTCCGAGCAAACCTTCCAGTCCGGAGACGGATTCCACACCTTTTGAACGCTGCTGTCTTCCTAAAAAACCGAGGAGAATAGGAGCTGCCATTTGCAGTATCCGCGCCACGTCGCCAGTATTCATGCCAACCTTGTTGGCTAGAGTGCTGGTAACCAGGGATTCCTTATCCCCAATTACATGTCCCAGTATGCCGGCCCCATCCTTCCTGACTTCTTCGGTATAACCGCCTTCAAAAAGTGTTCCGATATTATCCAGTATGCTGCCGTCGTGCTTGTTGTTTAGTGCATTCAGCAAACCATCTGCCCCGGATTCTGAGCGGGTATTCTTCTGCATGGCTCCCAGGAGTACGGGAAGTGCCAGCTGTAGAAGTTCTCCGGTTTTTTCTTGCGGTTGCCCGGTTTCGTTAGCCATTCCCCTCACGAGTGTCTTTCCGAGATCTCCCTGAAGCAGGTCCATTAGTCCTTCCATGTTTATTGTTTAGTAGTTCTGTTATCCCAATTTACGTTCAAAATATTTAAGAACCTCGGCGAGTACCTGCACACTATCCAGATCAAGTGCATTGTACATGGAGGCGCGGTATCCGCCTACGCTGCGATGGCCATCCAGTCCATAGATTCCCGCTTCCTTCCAGAGCTGGTCGAAACGTTCTGTGAGGGCCGTATCCTTGAGCCGAAAAGTAGCATTCATGATCGACCGGTCCCTGGGTCTGACCACTCCCTTCAATAAGGGGTTTCTGTCGATTTCGTTGTACAGGGTTTCCGCTTTTTTACGATTGCGTTTCTCCATGGCGGGAATTCCCCCCTGATCCCTTAGCCATCGAAGATTGAGCAGGCTGGTATACACAGCGAATACGGGTGGGGTGTTGAACATGCTGTCTCGTGAAACGTGTATGCGATAGTCCAGCATGGAGGGCAGTTCCCTTTGGATGGTATTAAGCAGGGACTTCCGAACGACTACCAACGTTACGCCAGCCGGTCCTGCATTTTTCTGGGCCCCTGCGTAAATGAGATCGAAGTCACGGGCATTGATTGCCCTGGCAAACAGGTCGGAACTCATATCGGCAATAAGGGGGATCCCCGTATCTGGAAACGAAGACCACTGCGTTCCGAAGATGGTGTTATTCGAGGTGAGGTGGAGGTAGTCGTATGCGTCGGGATTCAAATCCGGCACATCTGGGATGCTGGTGTAATCCTCCTCCCTCGAGCTTGCGACGATATCGACCTTTCCGTATAACTGAGCCTCTTTAATAGCCTTGGCACTCCAGGTACCTGTATCTGCGTAGGCCGCTTTATTATTCAGAAAGTTAGCCGCTACGGTTAGGAATTGAGTGCTGGCACCACCGTGCAGGAAAAGGGAAGCATATTCTTCTTCAGACAGGTCAAGCAGTTCCAGCAACAGGCTCCGCGCCTCTTCCATAACCTCGACAAAGGCAGGATCCCGGTGGGAGATTTCCAAAAGGGAAAGGCCATCGGGATGCCAGTTCCTGACGGCTTCAGCCGCTGCCCTTAGAACTGGTTCGGGAAGTACGCAGGGTCCCGCACAGAAATTGTGGTTTTTTTTCGTCATAAGCTCAGCAAAAAATCCAGAGTATCTACCCCGTCGGAATAGTCCATCAGGCCAGGACGCTGAGTACTTCCGGGTGCAATCCAGTCACCGCATTTCCCACGCCTGATCTTGCACTGGAGCTGAGCGGAGTCCGCGTCCAGTGTCACCAAAACCTCTTCGAGGTGGGTGTAAAATTCATAATGCACGGTGGAAACAGCTGCGTGGTACGAGGGATTTTCCAGTAACAGGGCGTTACCGGTGTCCTGAAATTCACGACCGTTCATGGTGAGCACGGCTTTCTGATAATGGTAATTATTACCGAATTTGTGATGTTCACAGAGTTCCCGCCGATCGCCTATCATTTCCATGAGAGGTTGAAGATCATACCCTGTGGGCAGGAAAAGCTTGCTCACATTCCGGCATCCCAGTCCGAAATACAGGAACATATCGTCGGTCAGGTTTTGCAGTTCCTCTTGATCCTCCTCTCCGTCCAAAAGGGCGGCCGATGTACGATTGCCCCTAAATATATGAGGATATTTTCCGAAGTAATGCTCGAAATACCGATTGGTGTTACCGCTACCCGTTGCGATTACGGCATCCATCTCCCTCAGAGGCCATGAAGGAGAATACAAAGGAAAGTCTTCGTCCTTTTCGGGGTTCATCCATTCGAAGAGAAAACGGATCAGCTCGGGATCCTGGGAAGACCACTTGCAAAGTGCCCGCTGACCGCTCAGGAATACCGCCAGCGCATCGTGCATGCCAACCAGGGGAATATTACCTGCCATAATTAGAGCGATCCACCTGTTGCCCGTTTTTTCAGGGAAAACATAAGATCCGCGCCATGCCTCCAGGGCTTCCGTGGTCAGTACCCTTCCCCAGGTGTACAGGGCCAGGCAGATGTATTCGTCGGTAAACCAGGGGTTGATATGTGTACTGCGCCGTATGACTTCCTGCAGGGTATCGGGCAATGTACCGAGGATTTCACCGGAAGGCTTTTCCGGAAACCATTCTCTTAGCTGTCTTCCTAGTCGATCCAGGGATTCCTGTCTCTTATCAAAAGTCCACTGCATTTGTACGCTTGGTCCTGCAAACTTAAATTTGCTCAAAAGTAAGCATAGATTTATATTTAGGTATATGGCAATCATTATAACCGACGAGTGCATCAATTGCGGAGCCTGTGAGCCCGAGTGCCCCAATACTGCGATTTACGAAGGCGCCGAGGAATGGAAGTACAGCGATGGCACCTCTCTGAAGGGTAAGGTTACCCTGCCTTCCGGAGAAGAAGTGGACGCCGACGAATTTCAGATGCCCATCAGTGATGAAGTATATTTCATTGCCCCGGATAAGTGCACCGAGTGTATGGGCTTTCACGAAGAACCCCAGTGTGCTGCGGTGTGCCCGGTAGATTGCTGTGTTCCGGACGAAGACCGGGTCGAAACCGAGGATGAGCTGCTCGGCAAGCAACGGTTTATGCATCCCGATGGATAAGTTTGCTGTCGGAAGGCATATCTTTGCAGCCTTTTGAATAACAGTAACGGATGAAAGCGGGAATAGTAGGACTGCCCAATGTCGGTAAATCGACCCTTTTCAATTGCCTTTCCAGCGCTAAAGCACAAAGCGCTAATTTTCCTTTTTGTACCATAGAGCCCAATCTGGGTGTGGTAAACGTACCCGACCCCAGGCTGAGAAAGCTGGAGGAATTGGTCAACCCCCAAAGGGTGGTGCCGGCCACGGTGGAAATCGTCGATATTGCAGGACTCGTTAAGGGAGCCAGCAAAGGGGAGGGATTGGGCAACCAGTTCCTGGCCAATATACGCGAAACCGATGCCATTATCCATGTACTGCGCTGTTTCGACAACGATAATGTCACCCATGTGGAGGGGCATGTGGACCCCATACGGGACAAGGAGATCATCGATATAGAACTTCAGTTAAAGGACCTGGAATCCGTTGAAAAAAAACGAGAAAAGGCCGCCCGGATTGTTAAGACCGGGAACAAGGAAGCCGCGTCGGAGTTGGCCGTCCTGGACAGGATCAAGCAAGGGCTCGAACAGGGCATTTCGGTTCGCGCCATAGAGCGTACGGATGAAGAACATGCCAAGTTTATTGGTCCTTTGCAGCTGATCACCGATAAACCGGTCATGTATGTATGCAATGTGGACGAGTCCTCTGCGGTCAGCGGAAATGCCTACGTCGAACAAGTGAAGAAGGCCGTACAGGACGAAAAGGCCGAAGTTCTCTTTCTGGCCGTGGCCACTGAGGCAGATATCAGTGAACTGACCGAATACGAAGAACGGCAGATGTTTCTGCAGGATCTGGGACTCGAGGAGCCTGGTGCTTCGCGTCTGATTCGACAGGCCTACCGCCTGCTGGACCTGGAGACCTACTTTACTGCGGGCGAAAAGGAGGTCAGGGCATGGACCATACCCGTGGGCTCCACGGCCCCTCAGGCCGCAGGAGTAATCCATACCGACTTTGAAAAAGGCTTTATACGTGCCGAAGTAATCGCCTTTGACGACTACGTGGCCTTAGGCAGCGAAAACAAGGCGCGTGAGGCTGGAAAGATGAGGGTAGAAGGAAAGGAATATATTGTAAAGGACGGGGATGTGATGCATTTCCGGTTTAATGTCTGATCCTAATAGTACTGCAAAAAACGTTAGGAAGTTGTTGATTACTTCCTGTGATGGTCGGCACAATTATGCCTGAAAGGCCCTATTTTCGGTTGATATTCCGATTCACTTATGTCTGATACCAAGTATACCGAAGAGCATATCCGCTCTCTCGATTGGAGAGAGCATATCCGTCTGCGCCCGGGGATGTATATCGGTAAACTTGGGGATGGTTCTTCTGCCGATGATGGGATTTACATTCTGCTCAAGGAGGTGGTAGACAACTGCATCGATGAATTCGTGATGGGAGCCGGTAAAATCATCGAAATAGATATCGACGGAACGGAGGTGCGCGTCCGCGACTACGGTCGGGGAATTCCCCTGGGCAAAGTAGTCGAGGTTGTTTCCCGCATGAACACAGGAGGAAAATACGATACCCGGGCGTTCAAAAAATCGGTGGGACTGAACGGAGTAGGGACCAAGGCCGTGAATGCACTCTCCTCTCAGTTCAGGGTTCGTTCGGTACGGGAAGGCAAGAGCAAGACCGCAGATTTTGAATTGGGGATTCTGGCCAGAGAGGAAGCAGCGGATTCCGACGAAAGGACCGGAACAACGGTGGAGTTCACCCCCGACCAAACCATTTTCCGCCACTTCCGCTTTCGTGCCGAATACGTCGAGCGCATGGTCCGGAACTACGTGTACCTCAATCCCGGGCTTACCATTAAATTTAACGGAACCCGTTTTATCTCCAAGAACGGCCTAAGGGACTTGCTGGAGGATCAGAACAGTCCGGAGGACATGCTGTATCCCATCATACATCTCCGGGGGGAAGACATCGAAATAGCCCTGACCCACAGCCGCACCCAGTATAATGAGAACTACTATTCCTTTGTAAACGGCCAGAACACCACGCAGGGTGGCACACATTTGTCTGCTTTCCGGGAAGCCATAGTTCGCACGGTCAGGGAGTTCTATGGAAAGAACTTCGAATCCTCCGACATTCGAAAGTCGATCATTGCGGCCATTTCCATCAAGGTCATGGAACCGGTATTCGAGAGCCAGACCAAAACGAAGCTGGGTTCGACCGAAATGGGCGGTAAGTTGCCCACTGTACGTACCTACATCAATGATTTTGTGGGGACTCAACTGGACAACTACCTGCACAAACATCCGGAAACCGCCCAGCTCCTTCAGCAAAAGATCCTGCAAGCCGAACGAGAACGCAAGGAACTATCAGGCATACGCAAACTGGCCAGGGAACGGGCCAAGAAGGCGAGTCTGCACAACAAAAAGTTGAGGGACTGCCGCATACATCTGACCAACCTGAAGAACGAAAGGAGGTTGGAAAGCACACTGTTCATCACCGAAGGGGACTCTGCCTCCGGGTCCATTACCAAGTCCAGGGACGTGAATACCCAGGCGGTTTTCAGTCTTCGGGGTAAGCCGTTAAACTCCTACGGCATGTCTAAAAAGATCGTTTACGAAAACGAAGAGTTCAACCTGTTGCAGGCTGCACTGGACATCGAAGAGTCCATGGAAAATCTGCGATACAACAACATAGTAATCGCCACCGATGCCGATGTGGACGGCATGCATATCCGCCTGCTCCTGATTACCTTCTTTCTGCAGTTCTTCCCGGAACTCATCAAGGAAAACCATTTGTACATCCTTCAGACCCCGCTTTTTCGGGTTCGCAACAAAAAGGAGACCCGCTATTGCTATAGCGAAGAGGAGAAGCAGCTGGCGGTCAGGGAACTCAGGGGTCAGCCCGAAATCACCCGTTTTAAGGGCCTGGGGGAGATATCCCCGGACGAATTCTCCTTGTTTATCGGAGAGGACATTCGACTGGAACCCGTAATGATGGATCGGGCCATGAGCACAGAGAAACTACTGCAGTTCTACATGGGAAAGAATACCCCGGATCGTCAGGAGTTCATCATCAACAACCTGAAGGTGGAATTGGATCTGGTCGAGGTCGAGGAAGAGAATCAAACGAACTAAGGAAATTCCTGACTGCATGAGTGAAGATTTTCATGAAGAAGAGTCTCTGGGAAACGCCGGTGAAAGCCTGAAGAGGGTAACCGGGATGTATAAGGACTGGTTCCTGGATTACGCGTCCTACGTTATACTGGAGCGCGCCGTGCCGGCTCTGGAAGACGGGTTTAAACCTGTTCAGCGAAGGATACTGCATTCCCTGAAGGATTTGGATGATGGCCGGTACAACAAGGTAGCCAATGTGGTAGGTCATACCATGCAGTATCATCCGCACGGCGATGCCAGCATAGGGGACGCCATGGTACAACTCGGTCAGAAAGACCTGCTCATTGATACTCAGGGCAACTGGGGCAATATACTCACCGGGGACAGTGCTGCCGCTCCGAGATACATAGAGGCCCGTCTTTCCAAATTTGCCCTGCAGGTCGTGTACAGCCCCAAGGTCACCGAATGGCAGTTATCCTATGACGGGCGGAAAAAGGAGCCGATTAACCTGCCCGTCAAGTTTCCTTTGCTTCTCGCTCAGGGTGCGGATGGAATCGCAGTGGGACTCTCCACCAAGATCCTCCCTCACAACTTCAATGAACTGATCGATGCGAGCATCGCCTATCTGAAAGGGCGCTCTTTCACCTTAATCCCTGATTTTCCTACTGCGGGTATCATGGACGCCCAACAGTACCAGAATGGCAACCGCGGAGGGAAGATCCGGTTGCGATGTCGGATTGAAAAACTGGATAAATCCACCTTACTTATAAAGGATATACCGTACGGTACCAATACCGGCACCCTTATCGATTCTATCATTAAGGCCAACGAAAAGGGAAAAATCAAGATCAAAAAGATCGAAGACAATACGGCAGCTGAGGTAGCCATCCTTATACACCTGCCTTCGGGTATTTCCCCGGAAAAGACCATAGATGCCCTATATGCCTTCACGGCCTGCGAGAGCTCCATTTCGCCTATGGCCTGTGTCATTCACGATCACAAACCCCGGTTTATGGGGGTGGATGACATCCTACGAAGTTCTACGGACCGCAGTCGCGAACTGCTCGGTCGTGAGTTGGAAATCAAACTGGCCGAGTTGGAGGAACAATGGCATTTCGCCTCCCTCGAACGAATCTTTATCGAAAACCGCATATATCGGGACATCGAAGAGGAAGAGACCTGGGAGGGCGTACTCGATGCCATTCGATCCGGCCTGGAGCCGCATATCGGACATTTGAGGAGGGCAATTACTGAGGACGATCTGGTCCGACTCACCGAAATTCGCATTAAGCGCATATCCAAGTTCGACCGGGACAAGGCGCAGCAGCACATCGACAGCCTGGAAGAATCCATGGCCGAAACCCGTCATCACCTGGAAAACCTGACGGATTTTACTATCAACTTCTTCCGGGAATTAAAGAAGAACTTCGGTAAAGGCAGAGAACGTAAGACTGAGGTTCGCGTATTCGATGATATAGAGGCGACCCGGGTTGTACTGCGGACCCAAAAGCTCTATGTGAACAAGGAGGAGGGTTTCGTCGGCACGGCCCTGAAGAAAGACACGTACGTATCGGACTGCAGCGATATAGATGACGTCATTGTAATTACCCGATCCGGCAACATGATGGTAACCCGGGTCGACAGTAAAGTTTTCATCGAAAAGGACATACTGCACGTAGCCGTGTTCAAGAAAAGGGACAGGCGTACAGTTTATAACATGATCTACAGGCAGGGTAAGATCTCTTACATCAAACGTTTTCATGTAACCAGTGTGACCCGCGACCGCATGTACCCTCTGGCCGGCACTCCCCAATTAGCCCAGGTCCTTTACCTGACGGCCAACCCCAATGGTGAAGCGGAAACCGTAACCGTTCACCTTCGACAAAGTGGGAGTATTAAAAAGCTTAAATGGGACATTGACTTCTCCGAAATCCTAATTAAGGGCCGGGATTCCAAGGGTAATATTGTTTCCAAACACCCGGTCAAGCGAGTAGAATTCAAGGAGTCTGGCCATTCAACCCTCAAGCCCCGGAAACTGTGGTACGACGAAGTGGTTGGAAAACTCAACACCGAAGGCCGTGGCGAACTTCTGGGAGAGTTCAAGGGGGAAGACCAGATTCTCTGGATTGAATCCAATGGGACACTCCATACGTCCGTTCCTAATCTGCTGCATCGTTTCGAAGAAAAACCCCTGGTCCTCGAAAAGTGGAATCCCGCAAAACCCATTTCGATCGTCTACTTCGAAGGAGAGCGCGGGAAGCACTACATTAAAAGATTTCTGGCAGAAGCGGCGAAGGAAGAAGTTATCATTGGTTCACACCCCAAGTCTCGACTCGAATTTGCCTCCTATGACTGGAGGCCCAGAATTGAGACACATTTTACCCGCAGCCGTGGAAAGGACTCCCGCCCACCAGAAGAACTGCAATTAGACAAGGCCATTGACATTAAGGGCATACGGGCACTGGGTAACCAACTCAGTCCCCATAAGGTTAGTCGCATTCAAGCGCTAGATCCGTTGCCCTTCAGCGACGAAAGCTCGGATTCGGATGAAGCCGGTAACGACCTGGAGGGAAGGGATGATTCTGCTGTATCCGGTGAAGAAGATACTCAGGCACGCTTGTTTGACTGATTTTCTGTACTCTGAACCTGTGGCTTGTTTCTGAGCCGGCGAAGATCCAGGAATTCCACCAGCAGGGAAAAAGCTATGGCGAAGTACAGGTATCCTTTAGGGATGCTTCCGATTTCCTGATCGAAAACCACCAGATGGGAGAGATGCGCCCCTTCAGCTATCAGCATAAATCCAATGAGTATGAGGAACGAAAGCCCCAGGATCTGTATGGAAGGATGACGCGTTACGAATTCTCCTACCGGATTGGCGAATAGCATCATGATGATCACCGAAGCCACTACGGCAATGATCATCAGGATCAGGGCATCGTTCGGATTCGGAGAAATACCGTTGGTCATGCCGATGGCGGTGAGTATGGAATCAAAGGAGAATACGATGTTGATCACCGTAATCTGGAGTATGGCCTGCCCTAATGAGGATGAGCGTGATTTTTTTACCTCACGCTGATCATGTCCGCGATCCTCTACCTTTTCGTGAATCTCCTTGGTGCTTTTGTACAGCAGAAAAAGTCCTCCAAGGAAAAGGATCAGGGCCTGTCCGCTTATTCCACCATGTATCCAGTCCTGATCTATCATGACAAAGGGTTTCTTAAGGGCTACCAGCCAGGAGATGGCGAAAAGCAGAAGTATGCGAAGCCCCATTGCTAGTATCAGTCCCAGGTTGGTCGCCTTGCGGCGGTCGCCTTTTTCGAGCTTACCCGCGGCTATGGTGATAAAAATGATATTGTCTATTCCCAGTATGATTTCCAGAAAAGTCAGTGTGAACAATGCCATCCAGGCATCCGGGCTGCTAAAGATCTCCATGGTCTGTAGTGTTGGTTCGATATGCCGTACCCCTTAGTTTCGTCGCGTCGTTGAGATAGCCGTATTCAAAGGTATAGGTGCTGTCTGTCGTGTACAGAATACGTATATGTATCGGCTTCTTTTCCAAGGCATTGGATGGGTTGACTTTTTGCAAAATGCACTCACAGTCATTCACCCATCGGACTCTTGAGGTATCTATTTTGCCTTGGAAATAATCGTATTCGAAGTCCTCTTCTCGCCGAAACTTAGATCGGACTATCTGCCCTTCCTGTTCCGATTCCACATAAAATGTCCCATTCCGAAAATCCAGACAATTGCGCTCGCGTGAGTTACATGCATAGAGTACAACCAAAGCGATAAACAAGGAGAAAAACAATCGCATGTCGACAATATAGGCGCTCGAAGATACTAATTATTTCAGGGCTGCTACCGGGTAATTTCCCGATTTTAGTCGAGTTTTGCACCATGGATTGGAACGCGGTTCAGGGTCTGGATTCCCGTTATCTCCCTCCGGATCTTCTCAGAGAGGTACTCGACGGACTGGGGGGGTGGAATAAAAGGATGATGATAGGTCATTCCGTGCTGGAACGTCCCATTGAGGCGTTTGCCTTCGGCTATGGAGAAAAACGGATACTGATGTGGTCGCAAATGCACGGAAACGAGAGTACAACGACTCGGGCCTTGTTGGATTTGATGAAGGCCGTTCAACTTGAGATCCCGGAAATCAGTCGAATACTTGAACATTGCAGCCTGATGATCGTACCCATGCTGAATCCGGACGGGGCGCTGTTTTACACAAGGGAAAACGCCAACAGTATCGATCTGAACAGGGATGCTCTGAATCGATCCCAGCCTGAAAGTCGTACTCTGTTGTCCGTATTCGACGAATTTAAACCCGATTACTGTTTTAATCTACACGACCAGCGGACGATCTTTGGACTGGGTCATCCACCCAAACCGGCACTGCTATCTTTCCTCGCACCCTCCATGGACGAGGAGAAGAGTATACCTGATAGTCGCCACGACGCCATGCTCCTCGCTCAGTCTATGGCCGCTGAAGTGAACCAGGCCTGGCCCGGTCAAATCGGCAGGTACGATGATAGCTTTAACCCGAATTGCTTCGGAGACCATTTCCAACAACAGGGGGTAGCAACCGTATTGTTGGAGGCGGGTTTTGATTCGGGGGATTACGCCCGAACCCATACTCGTGAATGGGTCTACAAGGCTATGGTGGCCGGGTTGTCCTATTGTTCCCATGAAGCCGGTGAGAAAAATGTGGATTTCTACCTGGGACTGCCAGAAAATCGAAAGGTATACTGCGATCTTATACTCGAAGGCGCTCATTTACTCAATGTCCGAATTCCTGAAGGCGAACGCATATTTGTTCAATACAAGGAGACGATTCAGCGGGGAGGTGAATGGAAATTGAAGCCGGATCGGGCTAATCTGGATCCGCCACCAGTAACGGGTCATGCTGTGCTCGATCTTCGCAATAAGGCAGACCGACTGCGCGTACTGGAAGATCCTGAACTTTTGACCCTGCTCGAAATGTGGACCCCACAGTGATTATGAAATTCTCACTAAAAATAGGTGACCGCCTATTTTTTTACATTGGATTAAGTAATTTTACACGGTATTTATAATACTCACCTATGCTTAACCCTTTTTTTCAAGCGTGCGACGGAAAATAATATATGGTGCACGGCAAGGGTAGGCGGGTTAGAAACCTTTAATTTTGAAGTAGCAATACGAACCTAATATTAAGCGAATGGCCAAAATTAAGCTGGACGATATCGACCATCAGATATTGGATATGCTCATCGATAATACGCGTACACCGTTTACTGATATTGCCAAGAAACTCCTGATTTCTGCGGGCACAGTGCACGTGCGTGTCAAGAAGATGGAAGAGGCGGGCATCATCAAGGGCTCTTCCCTGACATTAGATTATATCAAACTGGGGTATGCATTCATCGCTTATGTAGGCATCTTTCTTGAGAAGACGCATCAGACGAAGTTTGTGCTGGAGCGACTCAATGAAATTCCCTATGTAACCGTGGCACATATTACCACGGGCAAGTTTAACATCTTCTGTAAGATTCGTGCACGGGATACCAATCACGCCAAGAATATCATCTTCAAAATCGATGATATTGATGGGGTAAACCGGACAGAAACCATGATTTCGCTGGAGGAAAGCATCAATGACAAGAAGCGTCTGATGCACAGTATATTCAACGAATTATAAGGTACTTAGCAGGGCTTTAATCTTCGGTGGATTCCGAATCGGATTCCACACCGAGTTCCAGGCTTTCGTCCAGTTGGAGTTCCTTTTCTATGGTAGCGTCAAAGTCGGAAATGAATTGGGAGAGGCTCTTACTGATTTTTACCAGGTAGAGGGTATCCTCGGTCTGCACCTCAACGGCTTCGATGATTTCGCCATTTGGTTTTCTCAAGGTAATGATGTCTTCGTCTCCATAGCCATGAGGATAAAGGTCGATCAGTAAAGCAGCTACATCGCTCCTGAGCTTCTTGTAGTCAACAATTACACGTTTCATAGTAGTAGGTTAATTGGGTTCACTCTACCTAAGCTATGAAATATTCCTGCCGGCTTTTGGAAAGAGTTGTAAAACTCCTCATTTTGTATATCTAATTATAGGTGACCGTAGTAAGAAAAGGCCTCCCGCCATTCGTCGAGCGGTACGGCTATATCGGGTACCGGTTGTTCGATACTCCTGAGAAGCACGAAGCGAATCTCGCCATTCACGTTCTTCTTGTCGTGAAACATAAAGGATTCAATGTGCTGATAATCAGTTTTTTTTATGGGTATTTTGGGGTATTCCAACGTTAGGGTCTGACTGATTTCTTCCAGTTCAGTTTGCGCTAAACCGAGCACTTTGTGAGAGAGATAGGCCTCTAGGATCATGCCGCATGCGATGGCCTCACCGTGCAGGAATGGGTCATCCGGATTCTGACTGAGAAAATACGATTCAATGGCGTGGCCCAGGGTGTGTCCAAAGTTCAGTATTTTACGCCAACCTCTTTCGTCTGGATCCGATGCAACTACCTCACTCTTAATTTGGGCTGAGCTTTTGATGAGCCTTGTTTCGGGAGTACCCTGCAGGTTTTTTACAGAATTCCAGTGTTCTCTGGATGCAATGAGACCGTGTTTGTACATTTCGGCCTTACCGCTGATGATTTCGCGTTCGGGCAGAGTACTAAGGAATTCCGGAAAAATACAGATCGCTAGAGGCGGCCGTATAACCCCAACCTGATTTTTCAGGTTCCCCAGGTCAACACCGTTTTTACCACCGATAGCGGCGTCCACCATGGCCAACAAGCTGGTCGGCACGTGGACAAAGTCGATTCCACGCTTGAAGGTACTCGCCGCAAAGCCGCCCAAATCAGTGACGACGCCACCTCCCAGATTGATCAGCAGGCTGGAGCGGTCGCCTCCTTCATCTATGAGATGCTGCCAGACTCGAGTGAGTGTGTGTACATTCTTTCCGGCCTCACCGGCCGGAATCTCGATCGGTATGAACGGGAAATCAGGAAAACGCTGCAAAAATGCGGGAAGGCACCACTTGGCGGTGTGGTCATCGACCAGTACAAATTCGCTCGAATACCGACGGGAATTCAGGAGGGCTCCGAGGTATTCCAGAGCGGCGTCCCCGAATCGAATAATTTCGGGTATCGTAGGATCGACTTTTTTCATCCAGCCAAAATAATGACATAAATTTGAATAGGGGATGGATGTACTCCTTGATTGTGAAGTTATGAGAGGGATTTTTGAGAATACGGAAAATGCCTTTGCACTCAAGTCAGATTCAGAACTTGAGCGGGCATACTTTTTATTTAAACTCGTCAGTAAGGAACCGCTGGTTAAGATCGGAAGCGCAGCTACTCGCTGGGCCATCGATGCGCATTTGCCCGTTGAGGCACTCATCCGATCGACGGTTTTTGATCATTTCTGCGGGGGCATAGACGAAGAGGACTGCATACCCGTGGTTGATAAACTCTACACCAAACGGGTTCACTCTGTCCTGGATTATTCCGTCGAAGGGAAAGAGGAGAAAGCCCAGTTTGAGCATGCGCTCGAAACCACCCTGCGCGTATTGGAATTTGTCAAGTCTAAGGAGGCCATACCTTTCGCCGTCTTTAAGCCTACCGGATTCGGACGCCTCGAACTGTTTGAGAGGAAGGGTGGAGGAGAGCCCCTCAGTGCAAGGGAACACGAGGAATGGGAAGAGATTCGTGACCGCTATGATCAGGTTTTTGCAAAGGCAAATGAGATGGGCTTATCCGTACTGGTCGATGCCGAGGAAACCTGGATGCAGGATGCCGCCGACGAGCTGGCTCTGGAAATGATGCAGAAGTACAATGGCGATAAACCGGTTATTTACAATACGATACAATTCTACCGTAAGGATTCCGTAGATCTGCTGAAACGCTGGATCGACTGGGCTCGGAATCGGGGAGTGAAGATAGGGATTAAGGCCGTACGCGGCGCTTACATGGAAAAGGAGAGGGAACGCGCTCTTGAAATGGGTTATGAAAGCCCCATATGCGAAACTAAAGCAGATAGTGATCGGCTGTTCGATGAAGGTTGTCGGCTTATGATTGAGACTCGGGAGGTATGCCACCTGTATGCCGGCACCCATAACGAAGAGAGCTGCTATAAGATCATGGAAATCATGTCGGAATTGGGTCTGAAACCGGATACTCCGGAGATTTGGTTTGGTCAGCTTTTTGGCATGAGCGATCACATCTCCTTCAATCTCTCCCGATACGGATATAATGTCAGCAAGTATTTACCCTTCGGTCCGGTCAGGGATGTCATGCCGTATTTGATTCGTCGGGCCGAAGAGAACACTTCGGTGGCCGGTCAAACCTCTCGTGAATTGGCCTTGTTGCAGAAAGAACGAGGGCGAAGAAAATTACAAAAAAAGGCCGGGGGTCCTGCTCGTCATCGACAAGCTGCGCCCAGTAAGTAAACTGTATCCCTGCAATTCTTCAGGCGTATGCGGTAGTCGTTATATCGGATTTCGTATTCCCCGCAGGGCTCTTTTCTGGGGTCACTTTCCCGGAAAAGCACTTTTCCTTCAGTGAGTATTTCATCGATTACTCCCTTCTCCGGAACGCAAGATTCTTTAGTGTCGATTGCATTGACCAGCGGCTTAGATCTGAGCTCCTTTTTTACTCTGCAGTTCGGCAGGTAGCAGTATTCGGGTATGTCGCCCTCATACTTTCCCCTCAGATAGAAAACGGTCAATACGATTCCCAGGGATATGCCAATCAAATAAAAAAACAGCCGTCTTGGAAGGCCTTTCATATCAGAAAATCAGGAAGTTGATATCACTGTAGGCCATGCCGAACCAGTCGCCCACAGATTTACTGGTCAGAATTCCGTGATAAATATAGAGACCGTTGCGCAGACCCTTGTCAAACCTCAGGGCATGTTCGAGGCCGCCGTCCTCGCCAATCTTTAACAAATACGGTGTGAAGATATTGCTGATGGAAATACTCGATGTGCGCGGGTAACGGGAAGGTATGTTCGGCACCCCGTAGTGTATAACCCCATATTTTTCGATAGTAGGCTTATCGTGACTGGTGACCTCTGAAGTCTCGAAGCATCCACCGGTATCTATACTCACATCGATGATTACCGCCCCCTTCTTCATGTTCTCCACCATGGTTTCGGATACGATTACCGGAGCCCTCTCCATACCCCGCATCCCGCCTATGGCCACATCGCACCGCCTCAGGGCTTTACTCAGGTTTTTGGGCTGAAGGGTTGAAGTAAATATGCGATAACCCAGGTTATTTTGCAATTGCCTGAGCTTGGTCAGAGAATTATCGAAAACCTTGACATTCGCGCCCATTCCCAGTGCAGATCTCGCTGCAAACTCACCAACCGTACCCGCCCCGATTATCACGACTTCCACAGGAGGAACGCCACTGATATTGCCAAACATAAGCCCGTTGCCTTCGTTGGTTGCCGCCATGATCTCCGCGGCGACCAGTATGGAAGAGATGCCGGCGATTTCACTGAGGGAACGAACAGCGGGAAACTTCCCTTCTTCGTCGCGTATGAACTCGAATGCGATAGCGGTTTGTCTCTTTCGCGCTATAGCCTCAAAGTATTCCCGGGTCTGCGTCTTGATCTGCAGAGCAGAAATGATGATGGCCTGAGGCTGCATCATTTCGATTTCCTTGAGGCTGGGGGGCTCTACCTTGAGTACAATAGGACAGGAGAATACCTTTTTGGTATCGCCTGTGACCGTCGCTCCGGCTTTGATGTAATCAGCATCGCTGAAACTGGCCCCTTCGCCCGCTCCTTCCTCCACAAGTACCCGATGTCCGTGTGCGGTCAGGGCATTGACCGCATCGGGTGTCAGGCAGATTCTCTTTTCCTGGTAGTGACACTCCTTGGGCAGGCCAATGAATAACTCGTCTTTTTGTTTAAGTATTTCCAGGGTTTCTTCCTGAGGCAGCAGTTCCTGTTTGCTGAAGGGTGAAGAACTAGTATCCATATAATTCTGAGGGCAGCGGCTCCGACCGCATCATATTCTCAAAATTACGTTTTTTTTGAAAGGGTTTTCTTCCTGAGTTCAAGCTGCTCACGTTCCTTGCGGAGCTGCTCCTTTTCCTTGTAAATCTGTATCTCCTCATCCATGGCATTGAGGTCAATTCCGTGAACGTACTTATCGACCAGTTTGATTCGAATCAGGTACAGTACCGGCACGATTACCATGCACAGGACGACCAGGTACATGATCTCATTTTCGTCAACCCGACCCGACTCGCTGATGGCGATGTAAAACTGCAAACCGTACATGGCCATGGGAATCAGGATGGCGTGATACCACCACTTTTTGGTGGTGAAGAACCAAATAACCATGAGTATCAGGGGAACTAATTTCGACAGGTAGAAATACATGGCGGTATACACGTCGTCGTATCCGTTGGTACCGAATTGTATGCCCAACAGACTCCAGGTCTGATCACCTTTAGGAATGTACTTGTACATGTATATCAGGAGTGGGGTCAATGCGATGAGCAAGGCGGTTATCCCCTCGATGAGGAGCCGTATTCGCATGCTACCCTTTTGTTCCGTACTGCTCACCCGGTTATGACTTTTAGTTGAATAACTGGGAAAACTAGGAATTATTGCGGTTTAAAAAGAAAAGGGCCCCCTCTCGGGCGCCCCTTTCCGTTTGAGATGGATCTCCTAGCCATTCCGTGGTGCACGCGGGTTCTCTCGAATATCTTTTTTCTTGATATTCGTTGTTCCCCAATCACCACCGATCATTGCAAAACCTGGATTCCGTGGGTTTTCACGAATATCACTTTTTTTGATACCCGCAGTCCCCATGTCCTCCCCGATAGATACAACACCGGGATTCCGTGGGTTCTCGCGAATATCACTTTTTTTGATACTCGTAGTTCCCATTTCCTCGCCGATAATTGCAATACCTGGATTCCGTGGGTTCTCGCGAATATCTTTTTTCTTGATACTCGTTTCACCACTGAAGTCCTCACTTACCTGCGCAAACAGGAATGAAAAGGCAGCAACAGCCAGCAGTCCATAAAAAACCTTTTTAGTGTTCATCGTACTAAATTTAATGGTTAATATGAACGGCTAAAGTAGGAAAAATAATCGGTTAACAATGCGTTTTATCGAATAATCGAGTATTTCATCGATAAGCCCCTATGTTTACTAGGAAAGAAAAAGGTTTCAGTTTGTCAGGTTTTTACCATTAGCCTTTGTGGAAAAGTCGTAAACGACGACCTCCTTCCGCGATCAGGGTGATCTCCAGTTGGTAATATTCCTCGGGCCATTGCTCGGGTTCAAGTTTCTCCGGCCATTCCATCCAGACGGGAACGTTTTGGTCGTAGTATTCCCATAGTTCCTCGGTGTGTACGCTTTTGGGGTCCTCGATGCGGTAGTTGTCGAAATGATAGGCAAGCAGGGCGCCATCGCGGGTTGCATAGGAATTGACCCAGCCGAAGGTGGGACTACTGGCTTCATCCGCGCTTCCCAGCTCCTTACTTAGTGCTGAAATCAGCGTGGTCTTCCCCGCACCCATGGGTCCGGAAATCAGTATGTGTCCCGAACCTGTCTTTTCCAGTAGCCTGCTGGCTATGTGGTCCAGCTCCTCCCTGCCGTATTCGGCTTCCCAAAGGCATTCTCCTGAGAATTTCATGTGCTATCGCGGTTCAAGTACACTGAAGGGAACGATCATTTCCTCTAGCGAAATCCCACCGTGTTGATAGGTGTTCCTGTAATAACTCACGTAGTGGTTATAGTTGTTGGGATAGGCGAAAAACTGGTCGTTCTTGGCAAAGATAAACGAACTGCTCATGTGGATGGCGGGCAAACCGATTTCGGAGGGTTTTTTGACCGCATAGACTTCTTTGTCGTTGTAGGTCAGGCTCCTGCCGGTTTTGTAACGGAGATTCAGGCTGGTCTCCCGATCCCCAATTACCTTGGAGGGTTGTTTGACATTAATCGTACCGTGGTCTGTGGTTATGATCAGTTTAAAACCCAGGTCCCTGGCCTGCTGTATGATCTGCAGCAGGGGTGAGTTGCGGAACCAGCTCATGGCCAATGATCGATAAGCCTTATCATCCGAGGCCAGTTCGCGGATTACTTCCATTTCGGTTTTGGCATGGGAGAGCATGTCCACAAAATTGTAAACGATCACGTTCAGCTTATTGTCCTTAAGCGTCCTGAACTGCTGTGCCAGTTGCCTCCCCTGTTTTAGGTTGTTGATTTTGTGGTACTCCCAGTTCAGGTTTATACCCAAACGATTGAGTTGAGCTCCGAGGAACTCCTTCTCGAAAAGGTTTTTGCCCCCCTCGTCCGTATCGTTTTTCCACCATTCGGGATGCCGCTTTTCCATTTCGGAGGGCAGCAGACCTGAGAAAATGGCATTCCGGGCATACTGCGTCGCCGTTGGCAGGATGCTGTAGTAGGCCCGGTCCGAAACCATGCGGTAATTGGGCATGAGGACTTCCTGTATCCCCAACCACTGATCGAATCTGAGGTTGTCAATGAGTACAAAGAGCACCCTGGAGTCCTGGAGTTCGGGAAGCACCCATTTCCGGAAAAGCTGATGAGAGAGTACGGGTCCTTCTTTCGACTGGAACCAGCTTTGGTAACGGCGTTCCACGAACTTGCCGAACTGATTGTTGGCCTCTACCTTCTGCGATTCCAAAATCTCGGACATACCCGAATCTTCTATTCCCTCAAGTTCGCGTTCCCAAAACATGAGCTTTCGGTAGAGTTCTTCCCATTCTTCCGTTGAATTAATCAGGGATAAATCCACGGCTATCTGCCGGAATTCTTGCTGGTAGTTGGCCGTGGTCTTTTCCGTAACCAGTCGGTTATGATCCAGGTTTTTCTTCAGGCATATCAGGAGCTGAGTGGGGTTTACCGGTTTTATGAGATAATCGCTGATCTTACTGCCAATGGCGCTCTCCATTACGAGCTCCTCTTCGCTCTTGGTGATCATGACCACCGGAAGATTGGGGGATTTTCTCTTGATTTCCAGCAGGGTGTCCAGTCCCGACAGACCGGGCATATTCTCATCGAGGAAGACGATATCGACTGGTTTTTCGTCTATGATTTCCAGTGCCTCCTGCCCGCTCTGGCAGGACAATACCTCGTAATCCTTTTGCTCAAGAAACAGGCGGTGTGGTTTCAGCAATTCGATTTCGTCATCCGCCCATAAAATTGAGAATTTCTGCATGTTAAGGTATCTTTACCCCCTGAATATACTATGCCTTGGGAAAAAGCAAAAAACTTCACCTGATTAACGATCCGATTTATGGATTTATTAGCATTTCCGATCCCGTCGTTTTTGAGTTAATGCAGGAACCCGTGCTTCAACGCCTGAGGCGAGTTTCCCAAATGGGCCTTTCACAATTGGTATATCCCGGGGCACAGCATTCCCGGTTTAACCACGTATTGGGAAGTATGCACCTGACCGCCCGTATACTGGATACGTTCAGGGAGAAAGGCGTGGATCTGAGCGATGTCGAGTACCGCACGGCACTGCTCTCTGCCCTGTTGCACGATGTGGGCCACGGCCCCTTCTCCCATGCCCTGGAAGGGGAATGGCTTCCGGGAATGGACCATGAAGAGCTAGGCAGGGCCATTACCCAAGGGCTAAACGAAAAATACGAAGGACAGCTCACCGGAGTACTGGACACCTTTTCCGGCAGGCAAACGCGCCCCTTTTTTAATCAGATCCTGGCAGGGCACCTCGATGCCGATCGGTTGGACTATTTGAAAAGAGACAGTTTCTATTGTGGCGTACCCGAGGGAAGCCTGAACATCGAAAGACTGATACGGGTTTTTGACATCGCAGAAGACCGCCTGGTCGTTCTCGAGAAGGGAATTCACTCCATCGAAGAATTCCTCATGGCCCGCAGGTTTATGTACTGGCAGGTCTATCTGCATAAGACCAGTCTATTGGCCGAACTCTTCCTGAAGAAAGCCATTCAACGAGCCCGTACACTGCTGTATGCGGGTGATGATCCCGGCATGAGTCCGGCACTGAAATTCTTCCTGAGTCTGCAAAGGAGCCATAAACCGGAAAAGGAGGAGGTCTTTCGAAACTTTTTACTGCTCGACGATTCCGATGTGATCATGGCCCTGAAATCCTGGATAAACAACGAAGATCCCTTACTTAGTTACCTCTGTCGTTGCCTCGTTTTTCGACGACTTCCCCGTATCGAGTGGATCGAATTCGCACAAGCGCTAGGGGAGGGCATGCCTGCTCTGTCCGTATCCGAGGACGGTGTGCGCGATTGGCTGGAACAGGAGGGACTCTCTCCTGAGCATCTGGACGAGATACAATTCTCCGATTCGGTCGAGAATACGCCTTACAATGACCGCATACCGGAATTGGAAGTCCTGTTGAGCTCGGGTGGTATAGTGCCTCTTTCTGAGGTTAGTCAGCTCTTCAACAAGGAGGTGCTCAGAAGACAAAGCCGAAGGTATTACCGGGTAAGACCGCGGCTACAAGGGCCCGGTGTCGGGGTCCAAGATGTGTGAATCTATTTTTTTACTTTTGGCATCATGAAGTTTACGGCGGCGCAAATAGCGGGTATACTGTCAGGCGAAGTGGAGGGGAACCCGGAGGTTGCCGTCGATAAGCTCGCCCGCATTGAAGAAGGTGTGGTGGGATCACTTACATTTCTGGCCAATCCCAAATACACGCCACACATATATAAGAGTCAGGCTTCCATTACCATAGTAAGTAAGGAGTTCGTGGCCGAACAGCCCCTGAGCACTACCCTTATCCGTGTGGACGATGCCTACAAGGCATTTTCGAAGCTTCTAGAATACTACGATCAGGTCAGAAATGTGAAGACTGGGATTGAAGACCCCTCTCACTTTTCAAATACCTCTACTCATGGTGACGGCCTGTATCTCGGAGCCTTTGCCTACGTAGGCGAAAACTCGAGACTGGGAAACAACGTGCGCATTTACCCCAACGCTTTCATAGGCGATAACGTGGCCATAGGTGATGATGTGGTGATTCATGCAGGAGCAAAGATTTATTCGGAAACGGTTATTGGAAATCGATGTGTCATACATAGTGGAGCCATACTCGGAGCCGATGGTTTCGGTTTTACACCTGACGAAAACGGAGTATACCATAAAGTCCCCCAAACGGGTAATGTGATACTCGAGGACGACGTGGACATAGGTGCAGGAACCACCATAGACCGTGCGACCCTCGGCTCGACGATATTGAGAAATGGGGTCAAGCTCGATAATCAGATACAGATTGCCCATAATGTAGAGATTGGTGCCCACACGGCCATAGCAGCCCAGACGGGCATAGCCGGATCTACCAAAATCGGAAAGAATTGCTTGATTGGTGGACAGGTCGGCATCGTCGGTCACATCACCATAGGTGACCGGGTAAAGATACAGGCTCAGTCCGGGATCAGCCGAAACATCAAGGACGACGAGGTTCTGCAGGGATCCCCGGCCCTGGGCTATGCCGATTACAATAAATCGTATGTGCACTTCAAGAATTTGCCTGCGCTAGTAAACAAACTGCACGGGCTCGAAAAGCTCATCAACAAAACATAGCTGGAAGTGAAGCAAAAGACTATTGCCAAGGAGGTTTCACTCAAGGGAGTTGGCCTCCATACGGGACTGGAAGTAACCATGACCTTTTCGCCGGCCCCTGTAAATTATGGCTACGCCTTCCAGAGGGTAGATCTGGAAGGATCCCCGGTCATAGAAGCGGATGCCAATTATGTGGTCAATACGCAACGAGGCACCAATCTGGAAAAAAACGGGGTCCGCATACAGACTTCAGAGCACGTGCTGGCGGCATTGGTGGGTCTGGACATCGATAACGTACTGATCAGTATGGACGCTCCCGAACCGCCCATCATGGATGGTTCCGCAAAGTACTTTGTCGAGGCCCTCGAATCTGCGGGCATATTGGAACAGGAAGAAGAGCGGGAGGTTTATGTAGTCAAGGAGGTAATCTCGTTCAAGGACGAGAAGAGTGGAAGCGAAATCACCATTATTCCCTCGGATACCTATCAGGTTACCACTATGGTCGATTTTGGCACCAAGGTGCTGGGTACGCAGAATGCGACCCTGGACAATATGGAAGAGTTTAAGTACGAGATTGCCCATGCCCGCACATTTAGTTTCCTACACGAACTCGAAATGCTTTTGGAGCATGGGCTGATTAAGGGAGGAGATTTGAACAACGCCATTGTTTACGTGGACAAAGAGTTGTCCGAAGAAACCATGGGCCGTCTAAAAGAAGCATTTAACAAGGAGGACCTCTCTGTTAAGCCCAATGGCATACTCGACAATCTAACCCTGCATTACCCTAACGAGGCGGCCAGGCACAAACTGCTGGATGTGGTAGGCGATTTGGCATTGGTCGGGACGTTTATTCAGGGAAAGGTCATTGCCAACAAACCCGGCCACTACATCAACACTCAGTTCGCCAAAAAGCTGGCCAAAATCGTAAAGATCGAACGAAGAAATAAAGTACCGGCCTACGATCTGAACAAGCCGCCCCTGATGGACATCACCCAGATCATGAACATGCTGCCTCACCGTCCGCCGTTTCTGCTGATCGACAAAATTCTGGAATTGTCCGACAGTCATGTGGTAGGACTGAAAAATGTGTCCATGAACGAACCCTTCTTCCAGGGGCATTTTCCTGGTGCCCCCGTGATGCCCGGAGTACTCCAGGTGGAAGCCATGGCCCAGACCGGCGGAATACTGGTCCTGAGCACCGTTCCGGACCCCGAAAACTACCTGACCTTCTTCATGAAGATCGATGGAGTTAAATTCAAGGAAAAGGTAATGCCTGGTGACACGCTGATCTTTAAGTGCGACTTGGTTTCACCCATTCGCAGAGGGATATGTCATATGCAGGCTTATGCATACGCCAACGGAAAATTGGTTTCTGAAGCCGAACTCATGGCGCAAATCGTTAAAGTACGCAATAAAGAAGAGAATTCATGAACCAACCGTTAGCCTACGTTCACCCTGGTGCGAAGATCGCCCAGAATGTGGTGATCGAACCCTTTACCACGATTCACAACAATGTAGAAATCGGCGAGGGAACCTGGATAGGGTCCAATGTGACGATAATGGAGGGGGCACGTATCGGCAAGAATTGCCGAATATTCCCGGGAGCCGTCATCTCGGCCATTCCTCAGGACCTTAAGTACCAGGGGGAAGACACCACGGTTCATATAGGGGATAATACCACCATACGCGAGTGTGCCACCATCAACAAAGGCACCTCAGATCGAATGAGGACGGTAATCGGTAATAACTGCCTCATCATGGCCTATTGTCATATCGCTCATGACTGTGTGGTGGGCGACGGTTGTATCTTCAGCAACAACTCAACGCTCGCCGGTCACGTAACCATAGGCGAGAATGTCGTTCTCGCCGGAATGGTCGCCGTTCATCAGTTCGTTTCTATTGGGAAACATGCCTTCGTGACCGGCGGATCATTGGTTCGAAAAGATGTGCCTCCTTTTGTTAAGGCGGCCCGTGAACCTCTTTCCTATGTCGGGATCAACTCCATCGGACTCAGGCGAAGAGGGTTTACTTCGGATAAAATACGGGAGCTTCAAAATATTTATAGAATACTGTACCAGAGTAATTTTAACAATTCCCAGGCCTCAGAAATTATAGAGGCGGAAATGGAGGCCACTCCGGAGAGGGATGAGATTCTTCAGTTTATCAGGGATTCCCAGAGGGGCATTATGAAAGGCTATTTCAGTTCAAGTACTTAAACATATCATGGCAAATACATCCGATATCAGAAAGGGTCTCTGTATCCGCTACAACAACGACATCTATAAAATCGTTGAATTCCTTCACGTAAAACCGGGCAAGGGCCCGGCTTTTGTACGAACCAAACTCAAGAGTGTGACCACGGGTAAAGTGGTGGATAACACCTTTTCTGCCGGTCATAAGATAGAGGATGTGCGGGTCGAGACGCGATCCTACCAGTATCTGTACGCGGAAGGGGATACCTTCCACTTCATGAATACCGAAGATTACGACCAGATTACCCTTCAGAAAGACCTGCTGGACGCCCCGGACCTGCTCAAAGAAGGTGAAGTGGTATCCATTCTATTCAATGCGGAGGACAGCATGCCGTTGTCAGTTGAAATGCCTGCGAGCGTTATACTCCAAGTCACCCATACTGAACCTGGTGTTAAGGGCAATACGGCGACTAATGCCTCCAAACCGGCAACGGTAGAGACTGGTGCACGTATCAATGTGCCTTTGTTCATCAACGAAGGAGACAAGATCAAGATCGATACCGAGAAGGGTTCCTATCTGGAGCGGGCCAAAGACGCCTAGCAATGAAGTTCACCTCTACAGAAAGCCTGAAAGGCATAGCCGAGTTTCTGGAGTGCAAATGGGTGGGCAAACCCGATATGCCCATCATGGGGCTCAATGAAATCCACCGGGTCGAAGAAGGGGATATCGTTTTTGTGGATCATCCCAAGTACTATCAGAAAGCGCTTGAATCCCGGGCAACGGTGATATTAATCAATCAGGAAGTGGATTGCCCGGATGGTAAGGCGCTCCTGATAATGGATAAGCCATTCGAGGGCTTTAACCGACTGATTTCCAAGTTCAGGCCACACCGATTCGACGCTCAGGATGCCATTCCCCCTGAGGTCGGCGAGAGGACTTTTATTGCTCCTCAGGTATATATCGGCAACCGTGTCCGCATAGGTAAGGACTGTGTGATTCATCCCAATGTGGTTTTGCACGATGATGTCCGTCTCGGTGACAGGGTAATCGTGCAATCCGGAACAGTACTGGGCAGCGAAGCCTTTTACTACAAGAATCAGCCCGATGGGTACCGCATACTGCACTCCTGTGGGGACGTGCTACTGGAAGATGACGTGGAGATCGGAGCGCAGTGCACCATTGACCGAGGTGTAACGGCAACGACTCGTATCGGCAGGGGCACCAAGATCGACAATCTGGTTCAGGTGGGGCACGATACGCTCATTGGAGAGGACTGTCTGATCGCCGCTCAGTGCGGGGTAGCCGGCTGTGTTGTAATCGGTAATAAGGTTACCCTTTGGGGACAGGTCGGAGTAAAGAGCGGCATAGAAATAGGAGATGGTGCGGTATGCCTGGCTCAGACAGGAGTAGCCAAATCACTTAAGGGAGGGGAGACCTATTTCGGTTCCCCTGCCGAACCGGCTCGTGACAAGCTGAAACAACTGGCCTATTTGCGCAATCAGTCCAACACATAAAGAATTGCCCGGGTATAAATGCCGATTCACCGGCAACCCCTATTTTTGCATCTAAAATTACGAGATGAGCGTATTAGTTAATAAGAATTCACGCATCGTCGTCCAGGGATTCACTGGGACCGAAGGGACCTTTCACGCCGAACAGATGATCGCCTACGGCACCCAGGTAGTGGGAGGTGTGACCCCAGGCAAAGGGGGGCAAACCCACCTGGATCGCCCTGTATTTAATACAGTGGAAGATGCCGTGAGAGAAGAAAACGCAGATACCTCCATCATTTTTGTACCCCCGGCCTTTGCGGCAGATGCGATCATGGAGGCTGCTGATGCCGGCATCAAGGTGATTATTACGATTACGGAAGGCATACCTGTGGCCGACATGGTTAAGGTATATCAGTATATACAAAATCGAGATTGCAGGTTAATTGGCCCTAACTGCCCAGGGGTGATTACTCCGGAAGAGGCCAAAGTAGGGATCATGCCCGGGTTTGTTTTTAAGAAGGGTGCCGTAGGCATAGTTTCCAAATCGGGTACGCTCACCTATGAGGCTTCGGATCAGGTAGTTCGTCAGGGACTGGGGATTAGCACTGCCATTGGAATTGGAGGAGATCCGATTATTGGTACCACTACCCGTGAGGCGCTTCAGCTGCTCATAGAAGACGATGAAACCCAATGTGTGGTAATGATCGGGGAAATCGGAGGGCAGCTAGAAGCGGATGCCGCCGTTTGGTATAAGCAAAGTGGTAGTTCCAAGCCCGTAGTGGGCTTTATAGCCGGTGAAACCGCACCTGCCGGAAGAACCATGGGGCATGCCGGAGCCATTGTTGGCGGCAGCGATGATACAGCTCAGGCCAAGAAGGCCATAATGCGGGAAAACGGCATACATGTGGTGGATTCACCCGCAGAAATCGGACAAAAGGTACGGGAAGTACTATCCTAGTTAAGTTATGGTTGAAGGAAAGAAAGTTTTGGTCACCGGTGGTAGCCGGGGCATAGGAAAGGGTATCGTTGAGTCGTTTGCCCGTCATGGAGCAGAGGTAGGGTTTACCTATTCCTCCAGTGAGGAGGCCGCTCGACAGATCGAAGCCGAACTGGGTGCCGAGGGCCACAAGGTTAAGGGGTACCGCAGTAATGCGGCCAGTTATCAGGATGCCGTGAGCCTGATCGAGGACTTTCTCCAGGACTTTGGCAGTATAGACGTACTGATCAACAATGCCGGTATCACACGTGACAACTTACTGATGAGGATGGTTGAGGAGGATTTTGACACCGTGATCGAAGTCAACCTGAAATCGGTTTTTAACATGATTAAAGCGGCTCAAAAGACCTTTCTCAAACAGCGAAAAGGATCCATTATTAATATCAGTAGTGTCGTAGGATTAAAGGGGAATGCCGGTCAAACCAATTACGCGGCTTCCAAGGCCGGAATCATTGGATTTTCCAAATCCGTGGCCCTGGAACTCGGTTCCCGAAACGTACGATGTAATGTGGTGGCTCCAGGATTCATCGAAACAGAGATGACACAGAGCCTGGATGAAAAGGTCGTACAATCCTGGAGGGATGCGATTCCTCTGAAGAGGGGGGGGACGGCCGAAGACGTTGCCCATGCATGCCTTTTCCTGGGATCGGATATGTCTGCCTACATTAGCGGACAGGTGATACAGGTAGACGGGGGCATGCTGACCTAAGAAATCCCGCAAATCTCAAACGAAATGAATGTAGCAGGCCAAATAGTACTTGCCGTACTCCTGGCATACGGCCTGTCTTTTTTCCAGTACCTATATCGCAGTCCCAAATACCGTTGGGGACGATGGCTTTTTCTGCTGAGGGGTGCGACATACTTCATTATTTTTTTACTCCTGCTCAATCCCCGCATCAGGAAGACCTCCTACTCGGAAACCAGACCCAATCTGGTAATTGCCTTTGACAACTCATTGTCCGTAAAGGAATTGGATGGTAGCGACCTCAGCCTATCCTTGCTGAAGTATTTCAGGGAGAGCGCGAATCTCAGGGAGCGTTTCGACCTGCACCTGACTTCCTTTGGGTCTGGATGGCAGCCATTGGACACCCTTGATTTTCAGGGGCAAGACAGTCGAATGGATAAAATGCTGGACGGGCTCGACCGAATGTATTCCGATCGTCCTTCTGCCTGGATAACCATTACCGACGGCAACCAGTCTGAAGGCAAGGACTACGAATTTTTTTCACCCCCTGAATCCACTCGGATTTTCGCGGTTTCGGTGGGCGACACCGTTCGTTATGAGGACCTGAAGATCGATTATCTGGATGCCAATCGCTTTGCTTTTCTCGGAAATAACTATCCGGTGAAAATCAGTTTGTCCTATAGCGGTAATCGTCAGGTAAGCAGCCGCCTGACGGTTAGCATCAATGGTAGTCGAAGGAGTAGCCGGGTCGTGGAATTCACCCCCGAACGAAATAGCGTAATTATAGAAGAGCGATTTCGGACTGATCGGCCGGGTATACAGGATATACGGGCAGTACTGTCCGGTCCTGAGGGCGAAAAAAACACGATCAACAATCAAAGGCGTAAACGGGTCGAAGTAATAGACGAACGCAAGAGGATAGCTGTGGTCAGTGAACTTACGCATCCCGATCTGTCCGTCTTGGTGAAGATTATTGAAAGCAATAAGCAACGCGAGGCGCGAATTATATCTCCGAGTGAGGCCCTGAATCAATACGCGGACTGGGACGCCTTTGTTCTTTACCAGCCCGGATCCACCTTTAACAGATTGCTCACCCGGATTACTCAGGAACGAAAGGGTTACCTTTTGATTGCGGGACTTTCAACGGATTGGAATTCCGTAAACCGTTTTCAGGATGTGATCCGGAAAGAAGACTTTGGCCCTAAGGAGTCTTTCGATGCTTTGCCCGGGGAGTCTTGGAGTGCCTTTAACCGGGACTCTCTGAACATCAGGGAATATCCCGGACTCGACGACTACCTGGGCAGTTACCGGGTAGACTCGGATGTACGGGTGCTGTTGCAGCAGGAAACACGACGTGTTCGCACAGGTTACCCCTTGTTGTTCCTGACCGATAAGGATAGCTACAATCGCGGATTTCTTATTGGGGAAGGTCTGTGGAAATGGCGCGCACAATGCTATCGCAATCAGAGGAGCTTCGACGCCTTCGACCGGACATTCTCCCGTTTGATCCGTTTTATTTCAGAATCCCGGCAGCGCAACCGGCTGCAGGCGGAGCTGCCCGAACAGATCAGGGAAAAGAGCAATATCGAGGTCAGGGCCGTGTTCTTTAACCCCTCATTTGAGCTGGATCCCACGGCCGATCTGCGCATTCGTGTGCAGCAAGTGGGCGGAACGTTTACCCAGGTATATCCCTTTAACTTCACGGGCAGTGAGTATACCACCCGACTTGGGGAGCTCGCCGTTGGTAATTACCGCTACCGCATTTATGCAGAAGGCGAGGAAATTTCGCAGTCCGGTAGTTTCACGGTAGAATCGTATACCCCAGAGTTGCTGTGGACCAGGGCAAACCCTGAGAAGTTAAATCGATTCACCAGTAAGGGCGGAGGCCGTGTGTTTTTCGCGGATCAGATCGACTCCCTGGAACGGGCTTTGCTCTCCGATCCGGCCCTGTCCGTACTCCGGACACGACAAGTGGAAAGGAAACCCCTGATTGACTTTATTTTGTTGTTATTCATTCTTTCCGGAACTTTGACCGCCGAATGGTTCATTCGAAAATTCAATGGCTTGTTTTAAGCCCACATCATCAAATTCATAAAACGTATGAAAAGTTTTCCCAGGCTAGCCATGCCTTTGTTAATTGCCTTTATCGCTTTGGTTATCGTCGTCTCCCGTTCTTCTATCGTGATCGGTTCGGGTAAGGCCGGTGTCCTCTATCGCACCTTTGGTGCCGGTGTAGTTACCAATAAACCGCCCCTGGGCGAAGGCTTTCACCTGGTAGCACCCTGGAACAGGGTATTCATCTACGAAGTCCGGCAGCAGGAGCTCTACGAGCAAATGAAAGTCCTTTCCTCCAATGGTCTGGAAATACAGATCGAGGCCTCGGCCTGGTATCAGCCCAATTACGAGACCCTCGGACAGTTGCACCAGGAAAAGAGTGAACAGTACAAGGAGCGGGTTTTGCAACCGGCCATTCGTTCCGCTGCCCGGAGTGTTATCGGCAGATACACACCTGAACAGCTGTACTCTGAGAAGAGGGACGCCATTCAGAAGGAAATATTTCAGGAAACCAAGGAGATCGTGGAAGGCCAGTACATTCAGCTCAACGAAATACTGGTAAGGGATATTACTCTTCCACAATCCATCCGGGATGCTATTGAGCGTAAACTCAAGCAGGAACAAGCCGCACTGGAATACGAATTTCGGAATAAAGCTGCCGCCCTTGAGGCCGAAAGACAGCGTATAGAAGCAGAGGGTAAGGCGGAGGCCAACCGCATACTCAACGCGTCCCTGTCGACGAACATACTCAAGGAAAAAGGAATACAGGCCACCCTGAAGCTGGCGGAGTCCCCGAACTCCAAGGTGGTCATCGTTGGCTCAGGTGAGGACGGCCTCCCATTGATCTTAGGAAATAACTAAATTAAGTGCTAAATTTGCGCCCAATATGCAAAGTGTTTGGTCACATCCCCATCGTCACGATTTTCCATTAGCGGCGTAGCTGGAGGTGTTTCTGTGTTTATCAAAATAATGTAAACCCGTTTGAACCCTCAAACGGGTTTTTTAATTGCAAAATCCATCTTGGAACCCATTCGAATTGCTATTCAGAAAAGTGGAAGGCTGAATGAAGACTCCCTGAAAATCCTTAAGGAATCGGGCATATCCATTGATAATGGCAAGGACCAGCTCAAGGCCCTGGCCCGTAATTTTCCCTTGGAAGTCTTTTACCTGCGTAACGGGGACATCCCCCAATACCTGAGGGACGGAGTCGTTGACATTGCTATTATCGGGTCGAATATCCTGGAAGAAAAAGGGGGGGGGATTACCGTGGAAGAACCGCTTGGTTTTTCCAAATGTCGCGTAAGCCTGGCCGTACCAAAATCCGTAAAATATTCGGGTCTTGCGGACTTGCAGGGAAAGCGGATAGCCACCTCATACCCCGAAACGGTAAGGAACTATCTCGCTTCCAAGGGTATAGATGCCGATATACATGTGATCAACGGATCTGTGGAAATCGCGCCTAACATCGGGCTGGCCGATGCGATCTGCGATATCGTCTCAAGCGGGAGCACCCTGTTTAAGAACAACTTAAAGGAAGTTGAGGTACTGCTGCAAAGCGAGGCCGTACTGGTCAGCAGCCCGAAGATCGACGACAGTCGTAGGGAACTACTCGACAGATTGCGTTTTCGCATACAATCGGTAGTCAGGGCACGGAAGAATAAGTACGTGTTGATGAATGTACCCAAAGACCGGCTAAGCCAGGTGATAGAGATACTGCCCGGTATGAGGAGTCCGACGGTGCTTCCTCTGGCGGAATCGGATTGGTGTTCGGTTCATACCGTCATATCCGACACGGCTTTCTGGGAAGTTATCGATTCCTTAAGGGCCGCAGGAGCGGAAGGTATACTGGTTTGTCCAATTGAAAAAATGGTGCTCTAAATGAGGTATTACGAATCGCCCGCAAGGGAAGCCTGGGTGACGCTGACTGCGCGCCCGGCCGAAGAACCCGGCAAGCTTATGGAAGCCGCCCGGGATATGTTTGAACAAGTAGGTGAGAAGGGGGATAAGGCGTTATTGGATTACTCTGAAACCTTCGATGGTGTACGACCCGAATCCCTGGTGTACACAGCCCGAAGCATGGAAGAACTCCAGGAGGAAATCGATCCACGGCTTCAGAAGGCGATTCGACAGGCGTACCAGAACATACATCGCTTCCATACCGCCCAAAAGCAACCTCCCGTTCATGTGGAGACCATGGAGGGGGTGGAATGCTGGCAGGAAGCCCGGCCCATTGAGAAGGTAGGGCTCTATATACCCGGCGGTACCGCTCCGCTCTTCTCTACCATCCTGATGCTGGCTATCCCGGCTCAGATTGCCGGCTGCCGGGAAATAGCCCTCTGTACGCCACCATCACTGACAGGCGAAGTAAACCCGGTAATGCAATTTGCCGCACGCCTTTGCGATCTGGATCGCTGGTATACCATTGGCGGCATGCAGGCCGTAGCCGCATTAAGTCTGGGCACCGAAACGGTGCCGCAAGTGGATAAAATATTTGGTCCAGGTAATCAGTATGTTACAGCAGGTAAACAGTACGCTCTATTACAGGGGACTGCCATAGATATGCCTGCCGGGCCCAGTGAGCTCCTGGTATTGGCCGATGAAACAGCTAATCCAGCCTACGTTGCTGCAGACCTGCTGAGCCAGGCCGAACACGGAATCGACAGTCAGGTGGTCCTGGTAAGCCTTTCGGAAGAATTGGCCAGACAGGTTGAGAGCTGTTTGCACGAGCAAATTGCCAACCTACCGCGCCGGGAGATCGCTTATCAGGCTCTGGAGAACAGTAAGATGGTTTATTTCAACAATCGCAAAGACGCCCTGGATTTCGTGAATGCCTATGCACCAGAGCATCTGATCATCAATACGGCAGAAAATGACTTCTTTGCCCAGCGGATTGCCCATGCAGGGTCGGTTTTTCTCGGACCGTATTCACCCGAAAGTGCAGGCGACTATGCCACAGGAACCAACCATACGTTGCCAACATCCGGATTCGCCCGCACGCACAGCGGGGTGAACCTTCAGAGCTTCACCAAGACCATTACGTTTCAGCGGTTGAGCGCGGAGGGCCTGCGCATATTGGGACCTCAGGTCGAACTCATGGCCGCGGCAGAGCAGTTGGATGCCCACAAAAATGCCGTTACGGTCCGTTTGCAGGACCTCAGATTGCAATAACTAATGATCGAGGAAACACAGGCAAGCCGCTTTCTGAAGGACTGGGTACGTCCTTCCATTCAGGTACTTGTGCCCTATTCTTCGGCTCGGGACGAGTACGATTCGGAGGATCGGGAAATAGTCTTTCTGGACGCCAATGAAAATCCCTTCGACAATGGGGTAAACCGCTATCCCGATCCCTACCAGAGACAACTCAAAACGAAATTGTCCTCACTTAAGCGGGTACCGGCGGACCATGTACTGCTTGGGAACGGATCCGACGAAGTACTGGACCTGGTGTTTCGGGTATTCTGCCAGCCTGGCGAGGATAGTGTTCTGATTTGTCCCCCGACCTATGGCATGTATAAAGTGTGGTCGGATATTAATCAGGTCGTTGCCCGGGAAGTACCTTTGCTTCCAAACTTTCAATTGGATCTAAGGGGGCTGGAGAAAGCCTGTGAAGAGTTCAGACCCAAGGCCATTTTTCTTTGTAGCCCCAATAATCCCACTGCCAATACGCTGAAACGACAGGACATCGAAAGACTGTTCCGGATTTTCAAGGGCCCGATCGTTATCGATGAAGCGTATTCGGATTTTTCGAAAGAAGAAAGCTGGGTGCAATCGCTGAGTGATTATCCCAATCTCATAGTGACTCAGACCCTTTCCAAGGCCAGGGGCATGGCGGGGCTGCGCATCGGAATGTGCTTTGCCCAAGCTCAAGTCATAGCTCTAATGAATCGTGTAAAGCCCCCTTACAACATCAGCACCCTCAATCAGCAAACTGCGCTCGAACTGCTCGAAGGGGAAGAGCGCTATCTCCGGGAACTCGAACAGATACGACAGGAACGGGACCGTCTTTGTCAGGAACTCTCCGGTCTTGCCTGGGTCGACCACGTTTTCCCCAGCGAGACCAATTTTCTGCTCTTCCGTGTCGACGACGCCCGAAAACGCTACCTTCAGTTATTGGAAAGCGGAATAGTAATCCGGGATCGTTCCCGACTACCGCACTGCGATCAATGCCTGAGGGCCACTGTCGGCACACCAGAGGAAAATCGGAAATTCATACACATGGCAAAGCAACTGGAACCATGAGCAAAACCGCATTATTCATAGACCGGGACGGCACCCTGATCGAAGAACCCGCCGATTATCAGGTGGATCGCCTGGAAAAGGTGCGTTTCCTTCCCGGAGTATTCACCTATTTGGGACGTATTTCCCGGGAGTTCGATTACGAATTGGTGATGGTTACCAATCAGGATGGCATGGGAACCCCTGCCTTTCCAGAGGAAGACTTCAGGCTTGCGCATGACTTTGTACTAGAGGCTCTGGAACGTGAAGGGATACGATTTTCCCGAGTTTTGATCGACCGTACCTTTGCCCGGGACAATGCTCCAACGCGAAAGCCCAACACCGGATTACTTGAGGAATATTTATCCGGGGATTACGACCTGGCCTCCTCCTTTGTGATTGGTGATCGCCTGACCGACATGAAGCTGGCGCAGAATTTAGGGGCCAAGGGGATACTCATAGGAGGTGATCTGAAGCTGGGATCCGAGGAGCTGGGAGAAGAGCAGGAGTCAGTTATCCGGCAGATCGAACGGCAGGCTATGGGGTGGGAAGAAATCTACGGTTTTCTGAACGCACAATACAGGAAGGTGTACCACCGCAGAACCACCCGGGAAACGGATGTTGAAATCCGCCTGGATCTGAATGGAAGTGGAAAGGGGTTGATAGAGACAGGTATTGGGTTTTTCGACCACATGCTGGAACAGCTGGTCCGTCATGGAAGACTGGATCTGGATATCCGGGTAAAAGGAGATCTTCATATCGACGAGCATCATACCATAGAGGATACGGGCATAGCCCTGGGCGAGGCATTCGATAAGGCTTTGACGGACAAAAGAGGAGTGGAACGATACGGTTATGTCCTGCCCATGGATGAGGCCCTGGCCCTGGTTGCCGTTGACTTTGGCGGAAGGAGTCATTTGGTTTGGGAACTCGATTTTAAACGGGAGTACCTGGGTCAGATGCCTACGGAAATGTTTCAGCACTTCTTCAAATCCTTCTGCGACTCGGCCAGGGCGAATGTTCATATTGAGGCCAAAGGGGATAACGAGCACCACAAAATAGAATCCGTATTCAAGGGTTTTGCACGGGCGATCCGGGCCGCGGTCAGCCGCGACCCCCGTCACCTGCAGTTGCCTTCAACCAAGGGAAGCTTATGAGTGTTGTGATCATCGATTACGGTGCGGGGAATATTCAAAGCGTACGCTTTGCCCTTCATCGACTGGGTCTCGAGGGGATCTTAAGTTCGAATGTCGCAGAGATTCGTCAGGCAGACCGCCTGATCTTCCCAGGTGTCGGCCATGCGGAGAGCGCAATGGAACAAATGAGACAGAAAGGTCTGGACAAACTCGTACCCGAGCTCACTCAGCCGGTTCTCGGGATATGTCTGGGCATGCAACTGATGTGCAGATCCACAGAGGAAGGCCCCACTCCGGGCATAGGCATATTCGATGCAGAGGTGAGGAGGTTTCACGATCCCGGGCGGAAGGTACCACATATGGGCTGGAATCGCATACAGGCCACAGATTCCCCCTTGTTTGAAGGGGCGAGAGAGGGATATATTTATATGGTCCACAGCTACTATGCGGCTCTTTCAACCCATACGATAGCTACTTGTGATTACGGAATTTCGTACAGCGCTGCCCTGTCTAAGGACAACTTTTATGGCACTCAGTTTCATCCGGAAAAGAGCGGTGAGGTTGGGGAGCGCGTACTAAAAAACTTCTTAAACCTATAGTGACATGCGTATTATACCCGCCATAGATATACTAGATGGGCGCTGCGTTCGGCTTACCCAGGGCGATTATAAGAGCTCGCGAACCTATGTCGAAGATCCGGTTGAGTTAGCCCGATTCTATAGCGACCAGGGTTTTAATTACCTGCATCTGGTCGATCTCGATGGCGCTCGTGAAGGCAGGGTGGTCAATTGGGATATTCTGGAAAAGATCGCCTCCTTAACCCCCCTGAAGATCGACTTTGGAGGAGGAGTAAAGACCACGGAAGAGGCAAGGCGCGTTTTGAGCATGGGCGTGGTACAATTCACAGCGGGAAGCGTAGCGGTTAAAGAGCCCGAATTGGTGGAGTCCTGGCTGAAGGAGTTCGGTCCGGACAGCATGGTACTAGGTGCCGATGCCAGGAACAGGCGCATTGCGGTTTCGGGCTGGACCGAACAAACCGAAAGAGACGTCTTCGAATTCGTATTCGATTATCTCGATAAGGGATTTCGTTATGTACTATGCACGGATATCAGCCGGGATGGAATGCTTAATGGGCCCTCCCTGGACTTGTACCGGGACATGATCCTAAAGGTTAGGAAACGGGCCTCCGAGGAAGACCGTGAAATTCCTTTCAGGCTCATAGCCAGCGGAGGCATACATGAGATGAACGATTTTTCACTGTTAAAGGAGCTGGGTTGTGAGGCCGTGGTTGTAGGCAAGGCATTGCTCGAGGGCAAACTTGAGGTTCGCAAACTCGCCTCCCTATCCGAATGATATGCTGACCAAAAGAATCATTCCCTGCCTGGACATCAAAGATGGTCGCACGGTAAAGGGCATACATTTCAAGAACCTGGTGGATGCTGGCGATCCGGTGGAATTGGCTGCACTTTATGCTCAACAGGGAGCCGATGAACTTGTATTTTTAGACATTTCTGCCACAGAGGAGGGCCGGACTACGCTACTGGATTTAGTGTATCGTGTGGCGGAGACGGTCAATATCCCCTTCACGGTAGGAGGGGGGGTAAACGGAACGGAAATCGTATATCAGTTGCTGCAGAATGGTGCGGACAAGGTGTCGGTAAATTCCGCTGCCGTCCGGCGACCCGAGCTGATCAGTGAACTATCCGAACGCTTCGGTTCACAGTGCATAGTCGTGGCTGTAGACGCCCGGTTCACGGATGGCTACTGGAAGGTCCACCTCATGGGTGGCAAGGAGCCGACAGATATTGATCTCTTCGACTGGTGCCGTGAGGCGGAGAGCCGAGGTGCAGGAGAAATTCTGTTTACCTCCATGGACCACGACGGAACGAAGAAAGGATTTGCTAATGACACCATACGCTCGCTGGGCAGAGAACTCAAGATACCCATCATCGCCTCAGGGGGTGCTGGGGAGATGGAGCACTTCGCCGAAGTGTTGAGTCGGGGCGAGGCCGATGCGGCCCTGGCGGCCAGCGTATTTCACTTCGGCAAAATGACCGTGCCCCAGCTTAAGGAATATCTGGCAGAGGCCGGTATCCGAGTAAGAATCTAAATGAAAAATTATGGATGGGAAGGAGAATTTTGAAAAGGCCATCGATGGTTTGCTTCCGGCCATCGTTCAGGACTCCCTGAGCGGAAAGGTATTGATGCTGGGGTACATGAACGCACGGTCGTACGAGATAACCGTTGAAACAGGAAGGGTCACCTTCTTCAGCCGGAAGAGAAAACGCTTGTGGACCAAGGGAGAAAGCAGTGGTCATTATCTGAACCTGGTATCGACTTCCTGGGATTGCGATCGGGATACCCTCTTGATAAAAGCCAGGCCCGAGGGACCGGTGTGCCATACCGGCTCCGATACCTGCTGGGGCGAGGCCAATGGGGGAGACTTCTACTTCCTGAACGAGCTTCAGAACATCATCGATAGGCGCCGCGAAGAAGCCGATCCCGATTCCAGTTATGTCGGGCATCTGTTTCAGAAGGGGATTAATAAAATCGCACAGAAAGTAGGAGAGGAGGCCGTAGAAACCATCATTGAAGCCAAGGACGAAAACGATGAGCTCTTCCTGGGAGAAGCGGCAGACCTTTTGTTTCACCTGACCGTATTGCTCAAGGCGAAAGGGTATCAACTGCAGGATGTCATCGGGGTTTTAGAAGACCGGCACCGAAAGAAAGGATAAGGTCTTGTTAAGTGCGGAACGATAGTTGAGACGAATCGCAGGAATGCGTTATCTTAGTCCTGCTATGAAATATACCTCAAGAACCGGGTTTCGCTTTTCCTATTTCGACAAGGAAGACAGGGATCCCTTCGATAAATTATTTGAAATTTTCCAGGAACTCATCACCCATACCTCGGGAGATGTGGACGAAGCTTTGGATTGGCTGGAACAGCTCGACCAGGAGTACGGCCTGACAGACGAGAATTATACCATAGAGGATTTCGTCGAGGACCTGAAGGCCCGCGGGTACCTGCGTGAGGAGATCGAGCCCGGGGAAGATGGAGGGCAAGGCTCTCCGGGAGAGGCCGGAGGCCTGCATATGTCTGCCAAGCTCGAGCGAGCTTTGAGGAAGAGGGCCCTGGAACAGATTTTCGGCAAGCTCAAGCAGGCAGGTCGCGGCAATCACCGGACTCCCCGATCGGGTGCCGGGGATGAATATACCGGCGACTTCAGGGAATACAGGTTCGGAGACAGCATAGAAGATATATCGATGACCGAAAGTCTGAAGAACGCCCAAATGCGCAACGGCTGGGGAAATTTCGAGCTGACCGATGCCGATCTGGTTGTCAACGACAGGCAATACATGGCTCAGATGAGTACGGTACTGATGATCGATATAAGCCACAGTATGATACTCTATGGGGAGGATCGAATAACGCCGGCTAAGAAAGTCGCTATGGCACTGGCAGAACTGATTATGACCCGATATCCCAAAGATACACTGGACATACTCGTTTTCGGAAATGATGCCTGGCCCATTTCGGTACAGGAACTGCCATACCTGCAGGTAGGGCCCTATCATACGAATACCGTTGCCGGATTGCAGCTCGCCATGGACATGCTGCGCAGGAAAAAGAATTCGAATAAACAGATCTTCATGATCACTGACGGTAAGCCGAGTTGTTTACGGGAAGCGGACGGGACCTATTATAAAAATAGTGTGGGCCTGGATGAATACATCGTGGAGAAGTGCTATACCATGGCACAGACCGCCCGCAAGCTTCAGATACCCATTACGACCTTCATGATAGCCCGGGATCCCTATCTGATGAGTTTCGTTCGGAATTTTACAGAAGCCAACCAGGGTAAGGCCTTTTACACAGGCCTGTCGGATCTCGGGGAAATGATATTCGAAGATTACGAGCAAAACCGCCGCCGCAGGATAAGGGGCTAATGAAAAAGAAACAAGCGATATGAACCATACCGAAATAAAGACACTGGGTGCGCTCAAAAAAGCCGGTTACCCGACATTACCTATCAAGGATGAATTGCGAAAAAACCTCTTGGCAGCCATCGGGGAGGGCCGCGAGGTCTTTCAGGGAATCTGGGGATACGAAGAGTCCGTTATTCCCCAATTGCAGCGGGCGATATTATCCAGACACGACATCAACCTACTGGGTCTCAGGGGGCAGGCCAAGACCCGTCTGGCACGGCTCATGGTGACGCTCCTTGACGAGTGGGTTCCTGTGATCAAGGGCAGTGACCTCAACGAAGACCCTTATAATCCCATTACCCGCAGTTCCAGAGAACTCCTCGAAAAAGAAGGGGACGACCTGGAAATCGATTGGCTGCACCGGGATTTGCGCTATGCGGAAAAACTCGCCACTCCGGACGTAACCGTAGCAGATCTTATCGGAGATATCGATCCGATCAAGGCCGCCAATCTCAAGTTACACTATGCGGATGACAGGGTGGTGCACTACGGGATGATTCCTCGGGCTAACCGTTCCATTTTCGTGATCAATGAACTTCCCGATCTTCAGGCCCGGATACAGGTGGCACTGTTCAACATACTGCAGGAGGGCGATGTTCAGATCCGCGGATTCAATCTGAGGCTCCCACTGGATATGCAATTTGTATTCACTGCAAATCCTGAAGATTATACCAATCGCGGCAGCATGGTTACCCCCCTGAAGGACCGGATTGGTTCACAAATTCTCACCCATTATCCGGAAACCGTTGAAATTGCCAAGAAGATTACGGCCCAGGAATCTGCATCCATCGAAGAACAAAAGGACCATATCTATGTGCCTGAGCTGGCCAGGGACTTGCTGGAGACCATCGGATTTGAGGCGCGTAAAAGCGATATGATCGACATCAAGAGCGGAGTAAGCGCCAGACTGAGTATCAGCGCTTTCGAAAACCTGCTCAGTGCAGCCGAGCTTCGATCTCTGAAGAGTGGCGACCAGGAGACTTCCATAAGGCTTTCCGACTTCATGGCTACCCTTCCAGCCATAACAGGTAAGGTGGAACTGGTCTATGAGGGCGAGCAGGAAGGAGCGCTTGGAGTAGCCATGCAGCTGATCGATGCTGCTGTACAGGACCGTTTTAATCAATATTTTCCCGAAATCCCTAAACTGGAGAAAAAAGACGAGGAAACCCCTTATGACGAAATCGTAGCCTGGTTCTTTGAGCAGGACGGGTTTGAACTGCTTGATGGTGCCACCGACGAAGAATATCAGAAGTCACTGGACAGCATTAAGCCTCTTAGAAAGCTGGTGTCCAAATACCAGCCGGATCTGAATGACAAAGACCGATATTTCGTTATGGAGCTGGTGCTATGGGGTCTGGTCGCTTACAATAAATTACGCAAAAAACGATTCACCAGGGGAATGCGATTTCAGGACCCCTACGGTAGCTTTATCCGGGACTTGTAAGGGTTTTCCCTACAGTCAACGGTCGCGAAATAAATGGAATATCTTGGTACGACTGGAGCTCATCATTGCGATTCTTATCGGTGCCTACCTGTTAGGAGGCGTGATTGCTCTGTTGTTTCAGGAGCAATTCATTTTTCGTGCCGAGGTACTGCACGAAGACTTCGAGTTCAGGCATACGGTGGAATCTGAAGAGTACGATTTACCGGTATCAGCCGGAGGTAAGATTAATGCCTTGCGTTTCCGGGTGGATAAGCCCAGGGGAATTGTATTGTATCTCAAAGGAAATTCCAAGAGCATCAAGGGCTGGGGAAAATATGCGAAAGACTTTACCGATAGGGGCTATGAGGTGCTGATGATGGATTACCGGGGTTTTGGCAAAAGTAAAGGGGTACGCAGTCAGCAGTTACTCATGCACGATGCCAGTGATGTGTACAGGGCACTTCGTTCCCATGTTCCTCCTGAGCATATCGTAATTTATGGCCGCTCTTTGGGTTGCTATTTTGCCACCTACCTGGCGGCACAAGTCCGGCCTAAGATGCTGATACTCGAGGCTCCGTTTTACAGCATGGAGAAGATTGTCAAGCGTATTTTGCCCATTTATCCGGTCAAGTACCTTCTCAGGTATCCCTTTGAGACCTACTACTGGTTCCCTGATCTGGAGTGCCCCACATATCTCATACATGGGACACGAGATTTTCTGGTTCCTTTGAATCACAGCCGAAAGCTGCTGGAGGAGAATCCGGATCATACCGAGTTGCACACCATAGCCGGGGGAGGACATAAAAATCTCAATACCTTTGAAGCCTATCATGAGATTTTACACAAAATCCTGAGGTAGCAACGGGCTATGAACCGATCGAACAAGTTAAAAACGAAGAGCTGGGGTCTTTGGGTCACCGGATTCTTCCTAACGATTGCAATGGCTATGATTCTAAACCTGCTCCAAGAACGTATGATTTTTCTGGGAGTACCCCTGTCTGACAACCATAGGTACCGTTTCGAGTGGCCCCATACGGAGTTCTTTATTTCGACCCCCGATGGCGGGCGGATTAATGCTCTTCATTTTCAGGTAAAGAAGCCTAAGGGCACTGTCGTTTACTATCACGGAAATGCCGGCAATCTTCAGCGTTGGGGCGAGGTTACCTCCTTGTTTCCCAAGTTGGGATACAATCTGCTGGTCATGGATTATCGCGGTTATGGAAAGAGCCGGGGTCTGCGCAATGAAGAATTCCTGCTACAGGATGCAGTCCGGTTTTATCACTATGCGATTGAACAGCTGGGATACCGCGAAGAAGAAATCATAGTCTACGGTCGATCTCTGGGCAGTTCTTTCGCTACTTATGTGGCATCTCGGGAAAGTCCGGCCTGCCTGGTTTTGGAGACTCCATTTTACAATCTGACCGATGTGGCCAAGGCCCGTTTCCCCTTCCTGCCCGTGGATCGTTTACTGAAGTATCGTTTCAGGTCCGACCAATATATCGCTGATGTACGCTGTCCCATAACCATCTATCATGGAACCGGAGATCGGGTCGTGCCTCATGCATCCGGCTACAAGCTCTTTCGGGTCGCGGACAGCGATCGAATAAGCTTTTATTCTATCAAAGGCGGCCGTCACAACAACCTCGGTGAGTTTCCCGCCTATGTGAATACTATAGAAGATGTCCTTAGCGGGGCAGAATGGGAATCCACATTAATCGAAGAAACAACAATTACCTCCGATCATGAGCATTAAGACGGAAGCGATGGAGTTTCTGAAGGAACTTAAAGTCAATAACAACAGGGACTGGTTTCAGGACAACAAGTCAAGGTTCAAGGCGCATGAATCCGCTTTCAAAGACATACTATCCGAGATCAGGACGCTGATGGAGCGGCATGACCTGATCGACAGTACTAAGGTATTCCGGATATATCGCGATGTTCGATTCTCTAATGACAAAACCCCGTACAAACACCATTTTGCGGCATCGTTCAGTCGTTTAGGCGAAGACAAAAGGGGCGGGTATTACATCCGGATCAGTCCGGGGGAGAGCTTTATCGCTGCGGGTTTCTGGGACCCCAACAAGGAAGACCTCTTTCGAATACGGAAGGAATGGGAAATGGATGCAGGCCCACTGAGGAACATACTGGCCGACGAAACGTTCAGGCATCATTGGGGAAATCTTCAGGGTGAACAGCTAAAGCGGGCGCCTAAGGGGTTCCAGCCGGATGACCCCAATATTGACCTCATTCGATTTAAACAGTTCATTTTCATCAGGGAACTGAGCGATCACGAACTGGTTTCTGAAGACTTGGCTAGCCAAATTGATCAGCACTACCAGGCCATCCGACCCTTTTTCGACCTGATGAGCGAAGTGCTTACCACTAACCTGAACGGGGAATCGCTTTTAGGGAGTTAGGCGGATTCGAGCTTTATGGTCTCTTGTTCCGTAAACAGCTGCATCTGATCCTTGAGTCGCTCCACAATTAAGTTCATGATCCGGCGATTGATTGCGGAATGGTGTTTGAGATACCTCTGGTATTCCTGCTGCGTGAACAAGCCTATGATCATGCCTTTGAGTGTATTCCTTAGTTTGTTGTCCTTTCTAACGGCCTTATCGATGTATTTGAGCTGCTTGTCCAGTGGAAGCTGGTGGTAAACGTTCTTGTATTTCGCGATGTAGTGTTGAAAGGTTTCCAGGATTAATGGGTTTTGAACCTTAATTATCGGCCTCAGGGTCTCGTTTTGAAAACGTTCATCTTCGGACATGTTATCGTGTAGCAGGCTGTCGGAGAAATCAGGTCTTAGGTGCAGCAAGTAGGTGGTTCTCATATCCATGATGTTGTTTTTCTTAAAGTTAGCCTGCTTTCCCTTTCATTAATCCCCTGGTTCGGCAAGTTATAAACGTATTTTAAACAACTTTATGACCCTATCGGCCATCGAATAAACATCAACTTATTCGCGGTTAACCACATACCCTTTCAATCCGGTAACAAATTTTTGCCTGACCTGACGGAATTTCCAAGATTTGATCCGAAGTACCAAATATGAATCCAGGCCAGGACATAGTATTTCTCGAGGACCGCATGCGGGAACTGGAGCATGACCTGTATCGAATCCTAAGGGAACGTTACGGGGCCGTCGATGTATTCGAGCTTCGAAGAAAATTCCGCTCCCTGGAGATCATGCTCAGAAATTATCCGGATTCAGTAAGCTACGATCTGCCCTCTCCATTGCAGCATCGGATTCAAAGAGGGGGCGGAGGGGCATTGTTCAGACGCCTGGAAAATGAAGAATTTGATCTGAGTTTCGATGAGCTGCGCGATGTTCGACTCAGGACCATTCAGCTTTTGGGCTTATTGAAGATCTCCACCTTCCAGAAAGAAGGCCGAAACACTTCTCATTTCCTGCAGACCGCGATGAAAGACTTCTATCGTATGGGTTCCAGACACATGCATTACCTGGCCAAGGAGCTATACTTCTACTTTAAATCACGTCCCTATGCCTTACTACCTATCGAACTCTATGAACAGTTTAGCGAGTATACCGTTGAATGGCTTCGAAAAATGGAGCTGGAAATCATTCAAAAGAGCGACGCCTTCGAATCCGGAGAATGAACCCCATCCCTTTCAGAAACTACAGGACGAGCCATTAAGTCCTGAAGAACTGAACCTGCACGGCAGTATTTTCTGTGAATTATTCGATTCTGCCGGCGATGCGGAGAGCGTTATTATGCTTATGAAATTTATTGCTGAGATAGGCGATGAAAAGGACTACCCACTGCTGGAATACTACGCCGATCACGCCCAATCCCGTATCAGGGAGGCGGCGCAGTTACTGCTCAGGACCGTCAAGGCAGCCTGATTTTGATCGGGTGTCTTCAGTCAAGCGGCGGTTTGGTGTCGCTTACTTCTCATTTCACAACGCCTCTACTGGCATTCACCACAATATATTGCCCTTTGAAATAGGTAAGATTAAGTTTACAAATGAATTGTCCCAAATTCTTAACCAAATTAACCAGTTATGCTATACGATACTTACGGGGAGGAGTATATCCTTTTCCTACAGGAACTCAACGAAATCCTGAGTAAAAATGAGCTGGCAGAGCTCGATTATCTTTAAAACCCTAAACGATGAATAACCAGAACCTCGAAAATTCAGCCTACATCAATTTTATAAAGGACCTGAACCGTATACTAGTTGACTTTGAAATAGATCAACTGAATTTGACTTAACCAGGTGTTTATCGACAGAGAAGGCAGGCCTGTCCGAAAACGGACAGGCCTGCCTGTTTTATGGAGGTGTTTTCAGGATCCCAAATAGGGTTTCAGGATTTCCTTCTGCTCGCAGTTGCGCAGCTTCTTAATGGCTTTTTCCCGGATCTGACGCACCCTCTCCCGGGTCAGATCGAATTCTTCGCTGATCTCGTCCAGCGTCATACTCGGATGATCTCCAATCCCATAGTACAATCGTACAACGTCGGCCTCCCGCTTGTTAAGCGTACCCAGTACCCGATTAATTTCGGTCCTCAGGGACTGGTTAAGCAGGTCTTTATCGGGTCGGGGCGACTCCGAGGCCCGCATTACGTCGTACAGGTTGCTTTCCTCTCCTTCCTTGAGTGGAGCGTCCATCGACACGTGCCTACCCGAATTCTTTAGGGAAGTCTTGACTTCGTTTATGGTCATATCCAATTCCTTGGCGATTTCCTCGGCCGAAGGAGGACGTTCGTTGGCCTGTTCCAGATAGGAAAAGGTCTTGTTGATTTTATTAATCGATCCGATTTTGTTGAGCGGCAACCTTACTACTCTGGATTGCTCGGCCAGCGCCTGGAGTATGGACTGTCGTATCCACCAAACGGCGTAGGAAATAAACTTAAAGCCCCGGGTCTCGTCAAAACGCTGAGCAGCCTTAACCAGGCCCAGATTGCCCTCATTGATCAAGTCCGGAAGTTTAAGTCCTTGATTCTGATATTGTTTAGCAACAGAAACCACGAAGCGCAAATTGGCTTTGGTCAGTTTTTCCAGCGCCTGCTGGTCTCCTTTTTTGATCCGCTGTGCCAGCTGTACTTCCTCTTCGGCAGTAATAAGCTCGATTTTGCTTATATCCTGTAGGTATTTATCTAAAGATTTGGATTCCCGGTTGGTAACCTGTTTGATTATTTTTAGCTGTCTCATAGATCGATTTTAAAAAACGAGGCCATATTACTCCATTATGAAAGGTCAGTCAACGGGGGCCTCGGAATGTTATTAAATATTTTTCCCCAATCCATTTAATAAAGCGGGGAATCTGGTCGTTAGTGTTAATAGTAATCTGAAAAAACCGGGCTAACGGGATTAGATAGCCATCATTTTAGGATAGTTTTGCAAGATGGACGTTCCCAAAAACAGCAAATTCTTGGAACTAACAAAAACAACCGCCAAAAAAAAGCTTTACGATTATCAGGAACGAGACCTGAAAGAGATATTCAGGGAACTGGGAAGTATGCCGACAGGTTCCAATCTGTTGTACCAGTTACCTACCGGGGGAGGGAAAACCGTGATCTTCTCCGAAATCACCCGCAGGTATATACAAAATACCGGAAAAAAGGTGGTGGTGCTGACCCACCGCATTGAACTGAGCCGGCAGACCTCCAAAATGCTGTCCGGTTTTGGCGTAATGAATAGCATTATCAATAGCGATGTCAAGGAAGTTACCGACGATGACGATTGTATGTGCTATGTGGCGATGGTCGAGACGCTGAACAACCGCCTTCAGGAGCAGAAAGTTTCCATAGGCGATATTGGCCTGGTTATTATAGATGAAGCGCATTATAATTCTTTCAGGAAGCTGTTCAAGTATTTCGAAGATGCCAATATACTGGGAGTAACGGCCACCCCTCTGAGTTCGAACATCAAGCTTCCGATGAAGGACAACTACAAGAAGCTCATTGTCGGAGAATCCATTCGCTCGCTTATCGATAAAAATTTTCTGGCTCAGGCGAAGATGTACAAGTACGATGTCAGCCTGAGAGGGTTGAAGCTGGGAATACACGGGGACTACACCGTAAAGTCTTCGGATGAGCTCTATGGGAATCAGAATATGCTCGGCAAATTGCTCGCGTCCTATGATGAAGTAGCCAGGGGTACCAAGACTCTGATCTTCAATAACGGTATCAGTACCTCCTTCATGGTCTACGAGACCTTCAAGAAGGCGGGATTGCCTATTCGCCACCTGGACAACCGCAACTCTCCTTCGGAACGAAAAGAGATACTCGAATGGTTCTCGGAAACCCCTGATGCCATACTGACATCGGTGAGCATACTGACCACGGGATTCGATGAACCTACGGTGGAGACCATCATACTGAATCGGGCGACCCGTTCGCTTACCTTGTATTTTCAGATGATAGGACGGGGATCGCGCATACTTCCGAAGAAAAAGGAGTTTAACGTCATCGACCTGGGTAATAACATGGCCCGTTTCGGTGCCTGGGATACGCCTCTGGACTGGCAGGAAATCTTCCATTTCCCGGATTTCTTCCTTGAAAATATCAAGAACGATGAAGACATCGAACGGGAATTCGTTTATGAGATGCCGCCAGAACTCCGAAAGAAGTTTGCTAAGTCCAAGGACATTTCTTTCGACGTTAAGGAAGAGTACAAAAAAGTATTCGCCCAAGGTCTGAAGTCCAAACTGGTCCTGGAACGCAGTATAGAGCAGCACGCACAGATCTGTGTGGAAAACAGCGAGGATGTATTCGACGCTCGCCTGCTGGCCAAGGAGCTCAAAGAAGACATATCCTATAGGGTCCGACAGTATTCCTACTGCATCATGAACAATACCAAGAACTACAAGGAGTGGCTGGAGGAAGACTATGAGCGCAAACTGCGCTCCAGTATATCCCGCAAATTCGCGGAGATCATGTAAATCCCGTACTTGTCAATTCCCGGCTGGCCTGAACGCTTTGCGTAACTTTACCAAAAAGAAACGCAAATGAATTGGGAGACCATAGAGGAATTCGAAGACATCACCTTCAAACGCGACGGTGCCATTGCCCGGATCGCTTTCAACCGGCCGGAAGTGAGAAATGCTTTCCGTCCCAAGACAACTTCCGAACTATACCAGGCATTTTACCGCGTAAGCGAAGACCCAACCATAGGGGTTGTACTCCTTACGGGAGAAGGCCCCTCTCCCAAGGACGGGGTGTATGCATTCTGCAGTGGCGGAGACCAGAAGGCCCGTGGCAAGCGAGGTTATGTCGGAGAGGACGGCATGCACCGGCTTAATATATTGGAGGTACAGCGGTTGATCCGCTTCATGCCAAAGGTAGTCATAGCCGTAGTGCCCGGTTGGGCCGTTGGAGGAGGGCATAGCCTGCATGTGGTGTGCGACCTCACACTGGCCAGTCGGGAGCATGCCCGGTTCAAACAGACCGATGCCGATGTAACCAGTTTCGATGGGGGATATGGGTCTGCTTACCTAGGCAAGATGGTAGGGCAGAAAAAGGCCCGTGAGATCTTCTTTCTGGGCCGGACCTACTCGGCCGAAGAGGCCCGTGAAATGGGCATGGTCAACGCAGTGGTTCCCCATGAGGCCCTGGAAAGCGAAGCCTATCGTTGGGCAGAAGAAATACTGGAAAAGAGCCCGACGAGTATAAAAATGCTGAAATTCGCCATGAATCTGACCGATGACGGCATGGTCGGTCAGCAGGTATTCGCCGGGGAGGCAACGCGTCTCGCCTATATGACGGACGAGGCCGAGGAGGGGAGGAATGCCTTTCTGGAAAAACGACCCCCGAATTTCGCCAAGGATCGCTGGATCTCATAGAAAAAGGCCCGATCCTCACGGATGGGGCCTTCAATAGAACACTATATGAAAATGAAAATTTTCCCTTTATTTTTAGTAAAGGTAATCCGATGGTCCAGTCCTGAGAAAATAATGTTGTGTAGGGCCGCTTGGGTGTAGGGTAGGGTCCGGAAGGTGGGGCGTAGACAAAACGAAAATTACAATGGTCCGTGTCGAATCCGGATACTTTTGAATTGGAGGACAACAGGTAAATGGGTTCCTTCAATTGAATTGTCTTAGCGTCATTCGGATATGACCGGGGCGACAGTATGTGGAGTAAATGACCTGCAGTTTTTCACTTTTAAACCGGTGCCTGTCCTAAAACTTCCTTTGCATATGAAGCCTGAACTCAAGCATTTCCCACCTTTACTGCTAATTATGATGATTCTGGTTTCGGGCTGTCGTTCGGGAGGTATAGAAGTTCGGGAACGTCCCATAGAGTTCGGGAAGGAGCGAAAGAGGCTCAGCCTGGAGTACATGAAGGATCGCTATGGAATGCAGCAGTCTATGCCCACCATACAGCCTCATATGATCGTGGTACACTGGACGTATATACCCGATCTGGAAACCTCTTTTCAAACCTTTTATCCCACCCGTCTTCCTTCGGCCAGGGAAGACATTCAGGCAGGGGGAGAACTCAATGTATCCGCCCACTACCTGATCGACCGGGACGGCACGCCCTACCAACTCATGCCCGATACCCTGATGGCTCGACACGTTATTGGACTGAATCACTGTGCCATCGGGATAGAGAACGTGGGAGGCACGCAGGATACACCCCTGACCGAGGATCAACTCCAAACCAATATCCGATTGATACGGGAATTGAAGAAGAAGTATCCGATCCGATATGTTATCGGACACTATGAATACACCGAATTCGAAGGTCACGAGCTCTGGAAGGAACGGGATTCGGCTTACCGCACGGAGAAGACCGACCCCGGTTCAGCCTTTATGGCGGCCATTCGTTCGAAACTCAAACTAAGGAAACCACCGATTAACTCACCTTAATGAAACCAAAAAGAAACCTGTTATCCGCTATCGTACTCCTTGCAGCCGCAACTGTATATGGTCAGGATGCGGACGTACAGAACATCTTGAATTCCTATGACACTTATCGGGAGTCCACACTCGAGAAGCGGAGAATCAAGCACTACGATGTCGAGCGCTTACTCAGGCAGTGGCGTGGCGATGGCCGGTTCGAAGTAAACCGGATCGGAAGTTCCCTGCAGGGCAGATCGCTTAATTTGGTGAGCTTCGGGCAGGGTGATACGGATATTCTCCTCTGGTCCCAGATGCACGGAAACGAGCCAACGGCGACACAGGCGATATTCGATTTGCTCAACTACTTCGGCGCAAATTGGGAGAGTTCCTGGGTCAGGGAATTGCGCTCCAAGGCCCGGGTTCATTTTCTTCCTATGCTCAATCCGGACGGGGCGCAAATATTCGCACGCCGGACCGCCCTTGGAATCGACCTGAACCGCGATGCCCAGAGTTTACAATCGCCTGAAGGCCGAGTGCTGAAAGCCGTCAGGGACAGCCTGGATGCCGACTTTGGCTTCAACCTGCACGACCAGCAGAAGTACTATAACGTAGAAAGGACGCCCCTTCCCGCGAGCATATCTTTCCTGGCCCCGCCCTTCAATTACGAGAAGGAAATCGATTCCATTCGCCGGCGGTCCATGCAACTCATCGGATTGATGAACCGCACTTTGCAGCAGGTGGTTCCCGGTCAGGTCGGAAAATACAGCGATGATTTTGAGCCACGGGCATTTGGAGATAACATACAGAAGTGGGGGAGTAGCACCATCCTTATCGAATCCGGGGGATATCCGGGTGACCCCGAAAGACAACAGGTTCGCAAGTTGAATTTTCTGATCCTGATTCAGGCGCTGAAATCCATAGCCAGTGGTGATTACCATCGGATTCCCCTTGAGGAGTATCACTCCATTCCATCTAACGATCTCAAACTGTTCGATCTGAAAATCACGAATGTGACTTACGTGCTCGATGGTAATAAGTACCTACTCGATTTGGGTATCAGGCGCAACGAGAGAGACGATGTGCACCACGATGGCTTCCATATAGAAAGTCGCGTGGAGGACGTGGGCGACCTGTCCACCTATTATGGTTATGAGACCTTTGATGCCGCAGGATTCACCCTGGTGGAGCCCCGAGTGACCTCCTCAGTGGTGGAGGCTACCGGAGGGATGCTGTTTGTTATGAACGACTTCGACCTGCTCAAAATGGGTTATGGTTATCTGAGGATACAGGGACTGGAGCCAGGCCAGAGATTCCTGCGTTCTCCCATCAATGCCGTTAGCCCGGATTTCAGACAGCCGACATTCAGGCTTCGCCCGGGTATCAATCCTACTTTTTTCCTGGAAAAAGACGATCGGCTAACTCATGCCGTCATCAATGGGTACATCATCGATCTGACTGACAGAGACTACCGAAACTTTAGAAATGCACTGGTAATCGACTAGGCTATTCTGTGACCTGACATCCCGTGGTAAACCCATCGGCAAGAAAACTGGTCTGTACCGCTCCAGACTTGCCGTCGTAGTTCAGTTCTATAACCAGATTATTGCTCCCGCTGCCGTTGCGTTTGGGGGAACAGTATTCCAGTAAATAGTAGCTGTTCGCCGAGGACAGCAACCTCTGGGATATGCTTTCGAAGGTCTCCTGCAGTTCGCCGCTGTTGCTGGCGAAGGCGCTGAAGGTCTTCCCTATGCGCTGCAAGACCTCTTCATCGATTTCATCTCCCAGGCCAATAGTGTAATAGGCGATGTCCGAGTCCGCGTTGTCTACCACATCCAGAGCGCGCTGACGGGTATAGCGGGCCGCCTGATCCGTCCCATCGGTAAACAAAACCACCGAAGCCGCCGCTACATACGAATTCCTTCTGGCCTGTTGCACCATAAGGCTGGCAATTTCCGTGATGCGAATCACGGACCCATACAGGTCTGTCGAGGGGTCCTGACTGATTGCCGGGCTGATATTTTCAATAGCGGCTAGCAAGACACCTTTGTTGGCACTGAGTCTCTGAATTTCGATCAGCCGATCCTGCCCATCGAACCCGTAAATGGCCATCTGAACCGAAGGATTCGGGGAATCCGGCATGAGGGCATTGATGAAATTCGCCGAGGCATCCTTGAGCTGATCCAATCCGTTTTCGAGCACCGAATTACTCAGGTCGAGTAGCAGAAGGGTCTGATTGGAGAAAATCTGTGGGTTGTTGGATATGCTCGCAAAAGACTCCGAGGACGAAACCTGACTGAAACATTCGTCGTTTCTTCCCTGTTCAAAAAGGCTGAAATTCGTAGCCTGAAGGCCATCAATGGGATTCGAGGCGTTGTCCGTCACTCGGAAGAAAACCGAAACGTTGGCCGGAGGGGCACTGGATTGGTTGAGGATGGTAAGCCGAAGCTCAGGTTCTTCCAATCCCAGACATTCGTCGGGCACCCTGCCCAGTCCATATATACCCCTCGGCTCTGAGAGGTCATCGATATAAGGGGAATTGTTGCAGGAGAGCAATAACAAGCAGGTCAGGCAAGCGAATATCCCCGTCGCATGTTTCATCATAACTCGGTCGTATTCTTATTCTTACACGCGAAGATAGCGAGGTTTACAGACTGCAACCGATGGTTTTCAGTTCGAAATGAGGTATTTTTGAGCTAAAATATTAACAATGAGGCGCTGCTTTCCCACTCTATTACTGACTACACTCTCCCTTTCTCTGTTTCTATTGTCCTGTAAAGAACAGAAGAAGCCATCCGACCCCGCCCCGACAGTACCGTCGAACCAGACGGTTTCTGTAGTAGGCTCGGAGATCGAATACGCCTCAGATTCCATGACCCTGAAGGGGTATATTGCGTACGATGAGAATCAAGAGGGAAAACGGCCCGGTGTACTAGTCGTTCACGAATGGTGGGGCCATAACGCGTATACGCGCGAAAGAGCAGACATGCTGGCTGGCTTAGGCTATACGGCCCTGGCTGTCGATATGTACGGTAACGGCAAGGTCGCCAGCCATCCAGAGGACGCGGGTAAATTCGCCATGGAGGTCATGTCCAATTTTGAAAGCGGGAAAGACCGATTCAGGGCGGCTTGGGAAGAATTGAGGAAGCATCCCACCGTGGATCCCGAGAACATAGCGGCCATAGGATATTGCTTCGGGGGAAGCGTAGTCTTGAGTATGGCTAATTCGGGCATGGATCTGGATGGAGTTGCTGCCTACCACGCGGGCCTAGCGCTGGCCGTGATGCCCGGTGAGGGTATGAAAGTCAAAAAAATACTGGTATGCAACGGTGCAGACGACCCTTTTGTGTCCGAGGAGTCCATAGCGGCCTTCAAGGAGGCCATGGCCGAGACCGAAGTACCGCTTGAATTCCAGTCGTATCCCGGAGCCGTTCACGGATTTACGAGCAAAGGAGCCGACTCACTCGGGGCCAAATTCAATCTTCCCCTGGCCTATAACCAAGAGGCGGACAGCCTTTCCTGGGCGGCCACTCAAAGACTATTCGACGAAGTGTTCGATCGCTAGCCCCTGAATATACCAAATCCAAATATCCCACTCCATGAAGACCATGCGAAACTGCGCTTTACTTGCCCTGTTACTCCTCGTTACTATTTCCTGTAAAAAAAACCAGGATAATGAAGGGGATTTGGGCTTCTATCAGACCGAACTGTTTAAGGCGGTACACGAAACCGATATTTTCGCCGACTCCAAGTCTTTCGTGGACCTGACTCCGGTGAGCGATCCCATGGAGCTGAATGAAAAGTATCTACGCATGAAGGAGCAGGAAGGATTTTCCCTGGAAGATTTCGTCGCTGAGCACTTCACCGATACTTGGAAGCCTGCACCGGTGCAGGTTTCAGATACCTCACTTTCTATGTACGAGCATCTGGAAAACCTCTGGGATGCCCTCAGCAGGCCTGCCGATGAACCGGAGGCTCATAGTTCGCGTATCCCGCTCCCATATCCCTATGTAGTGCCCGGAGGAAGATTTCGTGAGATTTATTATTGGGACAGTTATTTTACCATGGAAGGTTTACGGGTATCGGAGAGGGACGAGCTGTTCGGACACATGCTGAGGAATTTTTCCTTCTTGCTGGACAGCATCGGTTTTATTCCCAATGGCACCCGCACGTATTACGAGACGCGTTCTCAGCCTCCGTTTTTTAGCTTGATGGTGGAAACCGGAGCCCTTGAAAACGAGGAAATCTACCAGCAATACCTGCCCGCCCTGGAAAAAGAATACGCCTACTGGATGGAACGGACTGATAGTTCTGCGGAATCTGCAGACCTGCGAACGGTTCAATGGGATTCGGTACTGGTAAACCGGTATTACGATGTCTCTTATCTTCCCCGGTTCGAATCGTACAGGGAGGATGTGGAGCTGGCATCCCGTTTGGGTGCAGCCGATAAGCGCACCCTGTACAATCACCTGAGAACGGCCGCCTGCTCGGGCTGGGACTTCAGTTCACGCTGGTTTTCCGGCGACGGACTGGGAAACACGGTGGCTGCGGATATCATTCCTGTGGATCTGAATTCACTGATGTACCACCTCGAGTTGACCCTGGCCCGGGCCTACGAACTGCAGGGAGTAGACGGGCTGGATCAATTCCTGAAATACAAGGAATTGGCTGAGACCCGAAAGACCTTCATACAGGAACAACTCTGGTCGGAGTCCGGCGGATTCTATTTCGACTATAACTTCCGACAGGGAGCCCTGACCGAAGAGCTGACTCTGGCGGGAGTTTATCCGTTGTTCTTCGAAATTGCCACCGAACGGCAGGCCGAAATGGTGAAGGATATGGTGATGAACGTTTTTCTCAAGCCGGGGGGACTGGTTACCACATTGAGGAATACCGGTGAACAATGGGATGCGCCCAACGGCTGGGCGCCGTTGCAGTGGATGGCCGTAAAGGGTCTGCTCAATTACGGTTATGAGTCGGAGGCCGTGGAAATCATGCAGCGTTGGCTGAGACTGAACAACAGGGTGTATAAGCGGACCGGTAAAATGATGGAAAAGTACAACGTTGAGAATCTTGAATTGCTATCCGGTGGCGGGGAATATCCCACGCAGGACGGATTCGGCTGGACCAATGGGGTCGCCCTGGGCTTTCGGGAATTGCTGATTGAACTTGACGCCGAGGTACCTGGGTTTACTCAAACCACCGTATATGCAGACTAAGGCGGCAGGAGACCGACAAAACCTCCTGATTGTACTCGCCTTTATCGCCATTTACATCATTTGGGGATCCACCTATCTCCTCAATAAGATCGTAGTAGCCGAACTCGATCCATTCATGCTGGCCTGTGTGCGGTTTACTGTGGCGGGCATCACCATGTTACTCCTCGCCGTGCTTTTTGGGAAATCCATTCGCATATCTGCCCGGCAGTTAAAGAATACCGCCTTCGCGGGTTTGCTTTTTCTTTCACTGGGCAATGGATTTGTGGTCTGGGCACTGAAATTCGTGGATTCGGGTTTCGCTGCCCTCGAAATTTCAGCCCAGCCCCTGGTGGTACTGTTTATGCTCTACGTGATAAAGGGGAGTAAACTCAGCCTGAATTCCATCATCGGGGTGGTCCTGGGCATAGCGGGGATGTTTCTGCTCGTCAGTCAGCAACAGATCGTTGCCTCCGAAAACGCCTGGATCGGCATGATCATGATTTTCTTCTGCATGTTCGCCTGGTCTTATGCGAGTATTTTTGTGGGCTCGGCCGACCTTCCCCAGAATTATCTGGTCAATACCGCCTATCAGATGATCTGTGGTGGCCTGTTCCTATTTCTGCTCAGCCTGGCATTCGGCGAACGCTGGCCAGAGCCCTCGTCCTGGTCAAACGAGGCTATCTGGGCTATGGTACTGCTGGTCGTATTCGGGAGCATCGTCGCCTTTACCTCCTTTAATTTTCTGTTGCGTACCGTCTCGCCTGAGAAGGTAGCGACGTCCACCTACGTCAATCCCATAGTGGCACTCATCCTGGGAGCCCTTATCCTTGACGAGCTCATTACGGTTCAGTCCGCCGTAGCGGCCGGAGTATTACTTACCGGGGTGTACTTTATCAACAGCAAGAAACGCAACCTGATTCTTCGCAGGTTCCAGGGTCGATGGAAAAGCGCAAGAAGAAGTCGACAGGACTGAGAGATGGGGGTTGCCGATGCGATTCTTCTGGCAATTTGATGAATTCGATTTCGGGATTACTAAATTTGTTAGAGGAGCGCTAGTATCCGCTTACAAGTACCTAACCCGATAAAAATGAGGACACTACTTACTGCAGTACTGTTATTGTCCTTCGTCAGTGCTTTTGCCCAGGAGGCCCGGGAAATCATCCGAATGGCCAATGACCTCATGCAGGGCGAATCCAGCAAAGGCGTAATGAGTATGCAGATTGTGCGCCCGGGCTGGACCCGGGAGATCAGAATGAAATCCTGGACTCTGGGTGATGATTACAGTTTGATTGTAATCATGGAGCCCGCCCGGGACGAGGGTGTGGGATTTCTGAAGAGGGACAAGGAACTCTGGAACTGGCAGCCCAGGATAGACCGCATTATCAAGCTTCCACCTTCCATGATGATGCAAAGCTGGATGGGTTCCGATTTCACCAACGACGACCTGGTCAAACAAAGTTCCATAGTGGACGACTACAGGCACTCCATCATCAAGGACACGGTGATCGATGGGCGCCCATCATGGAAGCTCTTACTCGATCCCAAGGAAGACGCAGCGGTCGTCTGGGGCAGGGTAGAGGCCTATATCGCCAAAGAAGCGTACTACCAGTTGCTTTTTAAGTTTTACGATGAGGATGGATACCTGGTCAATACCATGATCATGTCAGATATTCGGAAACTGGACGATCGCGTAATTCCCACCCGACTGGAGATGATACCCGCGGATAATCCAGACCAGAAGACCGTAGTGATCTATGAGGATTTCGATTTTGGAATAGAGCTGAGTACGCGGTTTTTCTCTCTTCAGAACCTGAAAAAACTCCGCTGATGTCCACGTATCTCCGACTGGCCTGGAGGAATATATGGCGCAACAGGCGCCGAACCTGGATAACAGCTTCTTCCATTGCCTTTGCGGTATTCTTTGCCTCCCTTACACAGAGCATGCAACTCGGAAGCTACGAGCGGATGATTGACAATTCGGTGCGTTTCATGACCGGGCACCTGTCCATCCACCATGAGAACTACTGGGACGAAAAAATTCTGGACAACAGCTTTTACTTAAAGCAACTGGAGACTTTGGAATTTGAGAGCGGGCAGGTCGGCATGAACTCTCCGAGACTCACTTCATTCGCCCTGGCTTCCTTCGGTCAGAAAACCCGCGGGGCCCTGATTACAGGCGTCAGGCCAAAAAAGGAAGAGGGATTCAGCTATCTGAACCGAAAACTTATAAAAGGCCTGTATTTCGAAGGGGGGGTCATGATAGCCGAGGGTCTGGCCGAGTACCTCGAATTGAACATAGGAGACACCATAGTCTTTATCTCTCAGGGGTATCACGGAATCAATGCGGCCGGAAAGTACCCTGTGGGGGGCATCTTAAAATTCCCGGTTCCCGAGCTCAACCGCTCGGCCGTTTATATGGATCTCCCTCAGGCTCAAGAATTTTTCGGAGCCTATGGGTTGATTACCGCCAATGCCTTGCTGCTCAATAACCCACGGGCACTGGACGAAATGTATGATCGTTACTCGGAACTCGTCGATTCGGACCTCGAAGTTCTCACCTGGAAGCAGATGATGCCAGAGTTGGTAGAGGGGATTGAACTGGATTATTACGGAGGCCTGGTCATGATATACGTGCTCTATGCCATCATCGGATTCGGAATATTCGGCACCTTCCTTATGATGACCCGGGAAAGGACCTACGAATTTGGAATCCTGACTGCTATAGGAATGAAGAAGGGGAAAATCCGTCGAATGGTGGCTTTGGAAATCCTGCTGATCAGTTTCCTGGGTGTGGCCATAGGATTATTGCTAAGCGCCCCCATCCTGGTGTATTTTCACTACCACCCCATAGAGTTTACCGGGGATTATGCCGAGGTTTTCGAGAATTTTGGTTACGAGCCTGTCCTTCCATTTTCACTGGACGCCGCGGTGTTTTATAGCCAGGGAGTGGTTGTGCTATTGATCAGCCTTTTTCTAGGGCTTTATCCCATGTGGTATATTCATCAATTAAGGACCGTTAACGCTCTGAAAGCATGATCTTTAAGCTGGCCTGGAAAAACCTTTGGAGGACCCCGCGCAGGAGCCTGACGGTGATGGGTTCCATGGTCTTGGGAGTTTGGGCGTTGGTGTTCATTATCTCATTCTACAGCAGCTTTACCAAGACGTTTACCCGTTCCTCAATTCAGTATGAGTACTCCCATATGCAGGTCCACAATCCCTTGTATCTGCAGGAACCCGCAGTTGACCTCACACTTTCCACCGATCAGGATCTTTCCACACTTCTGAATGACCAACGTGTAGCGTCCTATTCCATGCGCCAGAAGGTGGAAGGCATGCTGGCGAGCAGCCGTTCGACCCGGGGGGTACAGATTTACGGTATACAACCGAAAAATGAAGCACAGACCACGTTTTTGGAGGAGCAGCTCCTGGAAGGAAGCTACTTCCGGAAGATCCGTCGCAATCCCATTGTAATTTCGGCCGAAGGAGCAGAAAAGCTGAGTGTTGGGGTGCGTTCCAAGCTCGTACTGACTTTTCAGGACATCGACCGGGAGATGGTTTCAGCGGCCTTCAGGGTCGAGGGTATTTTTGAATCCGCATCCCCGAGGATCAACAATTCAGTAGTCTACGTGCGCCATTCGGACCTGGCCCGACTCATAGGAACAGACCGGGCACATGAATTGGGCGTGATGCTCAAGCGCGAAGAGGATATTTCACAGTTTCAAAAGGAATTTTCGGCATACACCAGGGATACGGTACAAAACTTCAGGGAATTGGCACCCGAGTTCCATCTGATGGAGGAATCGTCCGCTATGACACAGCGAACCATGGTGGTTATTATCATGCTGGCACTTTTTTTTGGTATTATAAATATCATGCTTATGGCTGTACTGGAGCGCACTCGCGAGATCGGTATGCTCCGAGCCATCGGGATGCACAGGAGAAAGGTGTTTGTGATGATCCTTCTGGAAACCTGCCTGTTGGGAGCGGTATCCGGACCCATAGGGGTTCTGCTCGGCTTTATTACGGTCAGTTGGCTCAGCAGGCGGGGCCTGGATTTGAGTCGGTATTCAGAGGCTCTTAAATCCTACGGATACGACACGGTATTTTACCCGGAAATCGATTCTATCATGTACCCGATACTTATGGGAGTAGTGCTCCTTACCGCCCTTTTGGGCGCAATCTACCCATCCGTAATGGCTGTAAGGCTTAATCCGTTGAAGGCTATACGAAAAATCTGATTCCATGCATGTAATAGCAACCCGAGATCTTCATAAAACCTATAATCCGGAGACCATTCCGGTTCACGCCATACAAGGGATCGACCTGACCATTGAGAGAGGAGAGTTTACTTCACTGGTGGGGCCTTCGGGCTGCGGCAAAACGACTCTCCTGAACCTGATGGGAGGGCTGGACACACCCAACCGGGGAGAGGTGCAGGTTGCAGGTACGGGTTTAGAGGGCATGAGGGATTCGGAACTAACGGAATTTCGATTAAACCACATTGGTTTTGTTTTCCAGTCTTACAACCTGGTTCCGGTACTCACGGCCCTTGAAAACGTGGAGTTTATCATGTTGCTTCAGGGAAAAACGGAGCAGGAGCGACGGAATCGTGCCGTAGAGCTCCTCAGACGGATGGGCATGGAAAAAGAACTGCATCGCCGGCCCGCGGAATTATCGGGTGGACAGCAGCAACGAGTGGCCGTAGCCCGAGCGCTCGCCTCGCGCCCCCAGGTAATCCTTGCGGATGAGCCGACGGCCAACCTGGATTCGCATGCCACGGAATCGCTCCTGGATATCATGGCAGAGATGAATCGCGAGGAGCAGGTCACCTTTGTGTTCTCGACTCACGATGTCCGGGTGATGGCTAAGGCAAGAAGACTCGTGCACCTCTTGGACGGGAAGATCGAGAAGGATGAGAGGCGCTAGAATTCTATGGTGTCTCCTGCTCACGGGCAGCCTTTGCGCCCAGGAAGAAAAACACTGGTTTGTCGGTGGGTACGTCAAGGATATGGTTACCATCCTAGTTCCGGAACAAGGTTCATCCCTGGTAGATAATCTCGTGCACCATCGGCTCAATATCGGATGGGAGCCCTCCTCTTCCTTTTCGGCCCGACTCGAATTGCGAAACCGTTACTTTACAGGAGATCTGGTTAGACTGCTACCGGACTACGGCGCCTTTATCGATGTCAACAATGACTATTTCGATTTGTCCTGGATGCCGGTCAACAACAATCAGGGAGTGCTGCATTTCATGATAGACCGGTTGTCTTTGCAGTACGAGGGGAAGGACTGGAGTGTGATTGCAGGGCGTCAGCGAATCAACTGGGGCGTGAATCTGGTATGGAACCCCAATGATATCTTCAATGCGTATTCCTTTTTTGATTTCGACTACGAAGAACGTCCCGGTACGGATGCCATACGATTTCAGAAATACACCGGATTTGCTTCCGGCTATGAGCTGGCCATAAAGATGGCAGACCAATGGAGCGAACTCACCGCATCGGCCCTGTTCAAGACCAATTTTAGGGGTTACGATCTGCAGGCACTCCTGGGAGTAATGCAGAATAGCCTGGTAATGGGTGGAGGCTGGGCAGGAAGTATCAAAGGAGCCGGCTTTAAGGGAGAGCTGTCCTATTTCAGGTCAATGGATGGTCGACAGCAGCAGGAACTTCTGGTTTCACTATCATGGGATTATTTATTTAAGAATTCCCTCTATCTGAATGGCTCCTTCCTCTTCGATTCCAACCCGTCCCCGGGTACCGGATTCACGGCCATCAATCTCAGCAACAGCAATCTGGATGTGCGTTCCCTCTCGCCATACCTATGGTCGACCTTTTTACAGTCGTCCTATACCTTTCATCCCTTGCTCAGTGGGGGAGTGGCGGGTATTTATTTTCCCGGCGAACCCGGAATTTTCCTGAATCCCAGTCTGAGTTGGTCGGCTCGTGACAACCTGGATCTGGACCTAATTGGCCAACTCCTTGTCGGAGGTGAGCCGGAAGATTTTTACGCGGGTTATATCCGGTTGAAGTATTCCTTTTAATGGTCAAAGAATATATGTTTAACTTGAAGATAGTCTTTAAAATACTGACATATGAAAAGGATTGCACTGATTTGCCTACTGTCCCTTTCCGCGGCGAGCTGTAAGAAGGCAATAACCAAACCCGTGGACGAAATTGAGGAAGTCGAGACACAAACGACCATATTCATCGATATGACCGGAAAAACATCCACCGTTTATACTACGGCACACGAGACGGACTTGCGGCTGAACAAGACAGGAACCTATTCCTTTAAAGCCGCAGAGCAACCATTGGAGAGCGAAGTTTCAGTATTCATCAACCCCTTGAAGTCTTTTCAGACCTTTCTGGGTATTGGGGGTGCAGTAACCGACGCCTCGGCCGAGGTATTCGCAAAACTGCCCAAGAAAAAGCAGGATGAGTTTTTAAAGGCCTATTACGATAGAGAAGAAGGCATAGGCTATTCCCTTTGCCGGACGTCCATACATAGTTGCGACTTTAGTAGTGGCAGTTATACCTACATAGAGGAAGGGGACAAGGAGCTCAACACCTTTAGTATAGCACCCGATCGCGCCTTCAAAATTCCATTAATCAAAAAGGCCATAGACGCTGCCGGGGGTAAACTGCTATTATACGCGAGCCCCTGGAGCCCTCCGGCCTTCATGAAGGACAACCAAAACATGTTACAGGGTGGGAAGCTGCTACCGGAGTTCTATGAGTCCTGGGCACTTTACTATACCAAATTTATCAAGGCCTATGAGGCGGAAGGCATGCCGATCTGGGGCATAACCATACAGAACGAACCCATGGCCGTACAACGCTGGGAATCGTGTATTTATACGGCAGAGGAAGAAAGGGATTTTCTGAAGAATCACCTGGGACCCACCATGGAACGGGAAGGACTGGGCGATAAAAAGATCGTCGTTTGGGACCACAATCGCGACCTGATCAATCACCGTGCGAATACCATCTTCGAGGACCCGGAGGCGTCAAAATACGCCTGGGGTATAGGATTTCACTGGTACGAAACCTGGGCCGGGGGGGATCCCATGTTCGATAATCTGGGAAATATCAACGCGTCCTTTCCCACTAAGAATCTGTTGTTCACTGAGGGTTGCCAGGAAGGGTTCCGTCAGGACCGCTATCAGTACTGGCCTCATGCCGAGCGCTATGGCCGTTCCATGATCAACGATTTCAACAGGGGCACCGTAGGATGGACCGACTGGAATATTTTGTTGGACCAGAATGGAGGACCCAACCACGTACAGAATTTTTGCTTTGCACCCATACATGGCGATACGGAAACCGGAGAACTCATTTATACGCCGACCTATTACTACATCGGCCACTTCTCCAAATTCATACGTCCGGGAGCGAAACGCATCAGTACAGTGAGCAGCCGAAGCCATTTGTTAAGCACCTCGTTCCTGAACGAAGACAACAGTCTGATTACCGTGGTAATGAATCAGAGTGATGAGGCCATCGACTACAAGGTATACGTTGGGGAATCATCGTCTATTTCAGTGAGTATACCTGGGCATGCCATACAATCCATTGTAACCTTAAATAATTAAGGTGTTGAGACTTGATCGATTGATCAAGGTGTTGTATCTGTCAGTCGATCTGGCCTGCACTTATCCCGAGATTCTGGCTGTGGGACTCTGCGGTTCATGGGCGAGGGGAACCCAGAGACCGGATTCGGATTTCGATCTGTCGCTGGTCACTGAAGAACCTGATCGATTCCGTTCGAAGGAATGGATCGGACGAATCGATTTTAAGAGTTTCGGAGAGGAATTGGAATCTTATCGGGATGCGGATTACGGCCCAACCTGGTCACGGCACGTGCGGCTTTCAAGAGGTACTGAAATTGAATTTGGATTTGCCCCTCAAAGCTGGGCGGATACAAGTCCTTTGGATCCGGGTACCCGCAGAGTGGTGGAAAATGGATATCGTATTATTTACGACCCTGAGCTCATATTAAACCGACTGGTAGAAAAGGTTAACCCAATTTCCTAAACGCCTAGAATCGCTTAGAACCTATGGATGTACGTTACGTTTTTAAATACGCGATTCTCGTGGATTAGGAATCGAGTCGGTAGCAGGAAGCAAACGGATGCTGTCTTTGAATATGCGCTCATCACCTTTGTGATTTTGATATGCCGGAAGCTGTGTGCTATTGGTATCGGCATTGTTTAGATCGGGTCTAGCCTTGGGCGCACAGGCCAAGGAAAGGATGAGCAGTGGTAGAACCAATAGGTAATTCCTCATGGAGAGAGCTTGATTATTCTAAAATACGGCATTCAGGTATATTAACCATTACCACTTTGTTATTTCAGCTACTATAAAAGACCGACTGCTAAATGAACTATAATTTATATTATGTCAAATATAAAAATAAAAAGGGGTTTAATATCCCCTTGCTAAAAGCAAATAAGACGCTAAATCCTTTTGCAGTTCATCGTACCTGCCAAATAAGTCCATAATCTTAGTCCACTGATCGTCATGATAGTCATGACTGTTCTTAATCAAGCCGAGTATTAGTACCTGATCCTTGGCCAGATCCCGAAAACCCATTCGCAGGTCCGCAAGCCGATCGAAGCATTCTCTGCTAGTCGGCTCCATCTTGTAGGAACTCAAGCGCGAACATATCCGTTGAACTGTAGCCTGATTGCGCTCCAGTTTAAGGATAAGCTGCTCCATTCCCAAGTCCTGAATATCTCGCTCTGCTAAAGCGTCTTCCCAAACCTGTTTAGACATTTCCAAATAGAATTGATTACACTATAAGTTACGACGAAACTGAAAATAAATTGCCTGACATTTATCAGGTTATACTTACTTTAACAAATTTCAAAATTTAGGGTAAAAACTATATTTATTTGGTAATCAATAGTATAACAGCCTCCCTTTGATACAGTACTTTCAAATATTTGCCATTAAACAAAATTTTACTTTAACCTATTTTTCAGACTATTTTCCATGTGACCAGCCTTGATCAGCAGTATTATGCCGGAGATCAGAACCGAAAGGCTGAGTGTGCCAAGAAGCATCCAATACCAGAGTTCGGCACCCTGATGCTTGAGGAAGGCCGATTCTATGGATGCGGAAACACCTAATCCTACCAGTGTTGCTCCTACTCCTCCACTCCATAGCCATTTTCTCTTTGCTTTATTCATCTCATTCAAGTTTAACTGAAATTAGTTCCACGGCTTCTTTTATGTTGGAAATTCTTTCTAGCTCTTCATTCTCAATTTCAATGTCAAAGGCGTCCTCTATGTCTAGTGCAATATCGACCAAGTGCATGGAGTTAATGCCGATGGACGAGGTAAAGTTATCGTTGATGTTGATATTATTAACGTCTACATCTTCAGGTAGATATGGTTTAATTATATCTTTAAGCTTTTCTGTAATCTCTTCTGATTTCATATGATTAATTCGCGTTTCTGAATACAATACAACAGTTGATATCCCCAAAACCAAAACTGGCCTTGATGGCTACTTTTATAGCTTCGTCTTGTTTAATCTGTGGAAATGGATTGCCTGTCCCTGATATCATGGATTGTATTCCTTTTTTTGGCTGATCCAGGTTGGCATTGGGGAATACCATTTCCCTTTTGAACTGCCCCAGTAATCCGGCAATTTCCAGGCTGCCTGAAGCAGCTAGCGCATGGCCCATATGCCCTTTGAAGGTGTTAATCAGAGGATACGGACCTTCTTCGATTCCCAGGGCCTCGAACCAGTTTCGTATTTCGACTTGATCGAAGTCTGTCCCGGTCAGGTGGCCGTTAATCGTGTCGATGTTTTGGGGTTCAATTCCCGATGCCGAAATGGCATTTCGAATACAGGCCCTGGCAGCGATGGGGTTGACGGCGGTCATGCTACCACCCTGTCGCTGGCCTCCACAGTTGCTATGCCCTCCCAGAATTTCACCATAGATGTGTGCGCCCCGATCTAAGGCGCTTTCAAGCGTTTCGAGGTAAAAGCACGCGGCCCCGCATGCCGGTACGAAGCCCTGGGATTCGGAATCCAGAGGCCGGCTTCCTTTTTCCGGCCGGTCGTTCCAGGAACGCGGGAGTATTCTCATGGCATCGAATCCCCCCCATACATAGACACCACCTTCGCTGGTACTGCCGGCGAGCATAGCCCGGGCCCCTCCTGTGGCGATAAGCTGATAGGCAAGCATCAGGGACTCGCAGCCCGTAGCACAGGCCGTTGAATTCGCACTCACATAGCTTCCCAGCCCATACACACCTGACAGATAGGCCGCACTTCCGCTATTCATGGTCTGGAATACGGTCGTACTCCTGAGCTTTCTTCCCTTTCCCGCATCAACCTGATAAATGGCCCTGCGGAGTTCATCGATTCCATGCGTACCGCAGCCGAATATGCAGCCTACGTCTTCGTGGAGCAGATCCGGGCTGGGCGAAGGTAATCCCGCATCACTCCAGCACTCATCGGCACTGTAAGCCGCGTACAGCAGACTTTTGGAATATCCATTCCGCAATAGCGCCTTGCCCAATAATCGCTCGGCATCTTCCTCTTTCAAAAGGGGGCTTCCCCCTATCTGGCAGGCAAAACCAGCTTCCTTCATTTCCGGCTGAAAGGAAACGGCAGATCTTCCGGATTCAAGCAAGTCCCAGAAGGACTCACGGCCTGGTTTTCCCGGCGCACAAACACCGATTCCTGAGACGACTACCCTGTTTGTTCTATTGCCTTTCATTTCATGTTACTTTGTCCTTCCAGGATTCCCTGGCAGACCACGGTGTTTTCCTCGTTTCGCATCACAACCTCCATACGTATCCTCCCGAATCGGTTAAGCTTGTTGACCGCTCTTACGCTCACCCTGCTTCCCGGAAGCACGGGTACCAGAAACTCCATACGGGCTGCGACCAGGGCAAATACCATGTTCTGGTCTTGATGTTTCCGTGTGAGGTGCTTCATATTCCGCAGATAGAGCCCGATTCCATAGCCCAGTAATCCGATCTGTGCGCAGCACTCCTGCAACAGGCTTCCCGGCGTCACCGGATTTCCAATAAAATGGTCTCCATACACCTCAAGATCGGATCGAAATGTGTAATGTCCCTGTATCTCAGATTCTCCGAGGGAATCGATCTGGTCCACTAGCAGGAAATTGCCCTGTATGGGGAAGAAATCAAGAATTTGTTTTTCTATGGTTTTCATATCCTACTGTAATCCTTCTCCTCCGTCCACTGGGATAATAGCTCCATTGATCCAGTACGCCTCATCTGTACTGAGCAGGTAGGCCACGTTAGCAATATCCAGCGGTGTGGTAAGTCTTTTCGAAGGGTTTCGCCTTAAGGCATGGGCGATCAGGTCCTCGTGTCCGGGGATCATCTCTAAAGAGGGTGTTCGAGTGATCCCGGCACGTATGCCATTAACCCGAATCCCCTTCGGAGACAATTCGTAGGCCATATGGCGTATAAGGCTTTCCAGACTGCTCTTGGCATTGGCTACTGCGGCGTAGTGCGGCCATGTCTTGCGGGCTCCTTCACTACTGAACCCCAGAACCCGTGCGTCAGCCATGAGCAGTTTGAACTGAAACAGAGCATCCACCCAATCGTAAAGACTCAGAGACATGGCTGTCGCAGTGAGCAGGAAATCCTCTCTGCTGAGCCCTCCGGGATCTCCCGGACTCAGCTGTTTCAGGTTCCCTCTTGAAATGCAGTGAAGTACCATTCGGATCGAATAGGGAGGAATCATCTCGCGAATGGTATTGCACAAGGCTGTTATGGAGTCCTTCTGCACACCGTCTTTATTAAAGGCAAATACCTGTACACCCCTGCTTCTGAGCTGATCCCAGAGTATGGTCAATTCTTCCTTACGGGATTTGAGGTCCCGGTGTACAATAAGGAGGTGGTATCCTTTATCGGCGAATTTTTCGGCACAGGCCCGGCCTATGCCACTACTCCCCCCGAGTATGAGTATCCATTTTCCGTTTTCGGGTATGCGTTTCTTTATGCTTCCCATTCGATTAACATGCGTTGCGCGGAAAAACCAGGTCCAAAGCTCAACAGCAACCCTTTCTCACCAGGCCCGGGCTGTCGATTCATCACCTCCCGTAGGACGTACAACACCGTAGCACTGCTCATGTTGCCAAATTCTTTAAGGGTTTTTCGGGTTTCGTCCAGGTTCTTTCCAAAGTTTCCAAAAAGTTCTTCAGTTTTCTCCACGATTTTGCGTCCGCCAGGATGAAATACCAGTCGGTCTAAATCATGAATTCCCAGCCCCTGTTCGTTCAGGAAGGGTATGACGATTCGTTCGAAATGCGATTCTATCATTTCAGGCACCTGAGGGTCCAGAACCATGCGCAGCCCCAAATTGGTCAGATCGAAACCCATCAGGTAGGTGCTGTCCGGGAAATGATACATGCCTGCTGCCCGTATAACCGGACCCTCGTCGTCTTCACGACTGCTCATCAGTACACAGGCACATCCATCCCCGAATAGTGCTGCACTCACCACATTGGCCATGGAATAGTCCTGATGTTGAAAGGTAGCTGTAGGGCATTCTGCTGCAATAACAACCGCGCGCTTACCCGGATGTCCCTGCAGGTAATTATGCGCATAAATCAGTCCTGAGATTCCCGCAACACAGCCCATTTCGGTAACGGGAAGCCTGATCACAGAGGTCTTTAAACCCAAATCATTGATAAGATAGGCATCGAGGGACGGGATCATGAAGCCTGTGCAACTTACGGTAATAATCATGTCTATGCTCTCTGGTTCCCAGCCATTGCGATCCAGGCAACGGGAAAGTGCCTTCCGGCTCATGTCGAGCACGGCATTTTGATAATCCCGGTTCTTTTCTTCGAAGGACGTCGGTCTGAACACCTCGTCTATATCCATGATACCATAGCGACGGTCCACTCCTGCCCCCTCGAATATCTTGGACATTTTTCGAACGAAACGTTCATCCTGATCACCCAGCCAATCCTTCATGAAAGGGAGGATTTCGGCCGTGGTCCGTGTAAAGGGTGGGGAATGCGTTTCCACATCCACTATTCGGTTTTTCATCATGTAATCCGGGACTTTTTTAGGATCCAGTGGTAACGGAATGCCCAAACCCATCTCAGCGAAAATCGGGTTTCGGATAGCCCCTGTTGATAGCCTTGAAAATCCTCAGGACGAAATCCCTTTCGGATCGAGGTAAGGCCATCTGAGCGCGCGGTCTGCGTCTTCAGGAAAATACGGGCAAACACTGAGAAAAGATAGTACGAAATTTCCGATCTGGCCAAATCCGAAATCAGGAGGGTATCACGGGTGATCGGCATTAGCCGGTTGAGAATAAGTCGGATCTGCCCGTCGGTAAAATGGTGGAAAGTCAATGCGCTCACAACCAGATCGAACTGGGTTTCCGGTAAACATTCCATAAGATCCATGGTGCGGAACTCCAGGTCGGAAGCCTGGCTGCGGATCGATCGGGCATGTTCTATAATATCAGCATTGTTATCCCAACCTTCCAGAACAAATCGTATTTCCGGAAATTTCTTGCGAAGTCGTTTTTCCATGTACCGCAGTAAACCACCATCGCCGCAACCTACATCGAGTATGCGGTACTGCTCAACGGGCCTCGCCCGGATCAATCGCTCCGCTTCCCGACAAATGGCCCGGTTTCCACCTAATATTCGGTTGATAAACTGTATGTCCTTATGCACATTCTTCTGCTCAAGAATTTCTCCCCCCTCCCAGTTATCCATGATTTCGGGGCCATCGTAACGTTTTTTAAAACTCATCTCCCAATTTTGCCGTGAGTGGTTCGTACGAGCGGAGGCAGCAAAAAAGGAGCCTGACGAAGGACACTCATTCCAGCGGAGGCCACTCGAGGCAGGGTCATTCCCTTTTGAAAAATCGAACCTGCCCATAGCCGGAATCGAAAAGTCCCGTACCAGGACTTTTGGTATTTCCGAAGTAATTCATCCCGGTTTAACCTGCCTTCCATGCCTTGTTCAAACAGCTGTGCCAGCATATAAGAGGCCCTTATGGCCATGGCCATGCCATTCCCGCTCAGGGGATAGATCACCCCGGCGCTATCCCCGCACATGGGAATTTCACCGGCTACGGCTCCTTTGGCACCGAAATGTACATTGGAAATGCTGAGCGGGTGTTCGAAAAGCGGACGGGATTGAGAAAGGAAATCCCGTAAATCCGGGTTTTCCATTAAAGTGGAATTGAAGAATTCATCGGTTGAATTCAGCTTCCTGAAGGCTTCCCGGTGGTACAGGGCACAGACATTGACTCTTCCGTTTTCTACGGAAGAAAGACCGGCATACCCGCCTTTAAATAAATGAAGGGAGACCTGAGCGCTGTCAAATCGCTCGGGCATGAAGTGTGCCTTGATTCCCATCCATGGACTATGAACACTGGTGAAGTGACGTCCGAGTCCTTTGTCCAGTCCGGATGCTTTTCCGTAGGCCCCGGCGACCCATCGACTCTTGCGTTTCATACCCTGTCGGCTGATCACAATGTAGCCGGATTTATCACTTTCGATACGATCGGCCTTTTCGGTGATCCATTCCACCCTGGTGTGCAAAAGTTTTTCTCTCAGGGCTCCCTCCAGTGCATATCGGCTTATGCCAATTCCCCCTAAGGGCAAATCGCATCCGACTCTCCTGCCGTGTGAATCCGTAAGCGAGAATCGGCGGATGTCCGGCAACTGGGTCCAGTCGAGTTCGGGTAGCAGGGAGACCAGTACGGGCTTTACCTCCCGTGATATGTATTCGCCACAAACCTTATGCCGGGCCGTGGCATCTTTCTCCAGGACCCCGATCTTGTAGGGATGCCGGCTGAGTAACAGAGCCAGTATAGCCCCACTTAATCCTCCGCCTACTATAAGTATGTCGTATTCGTTCTCTTTCAAGAGGCTTGTTTCAATATTCCAGTAGTCGCAGCATGGCGCCCTCTATGCGTCCGACGGGGAGATAATCATTCTCGAGCACAGGCGCGAAGGGAACCGGTGTCTCCAGACTACCTACCCGGGCAATAGGAGCGTCGAGGTGGGCAAAACAATGTTCCTGAATTTGTGCGGCCAGATCCCCGATTACACTCCCAATCAGTGAATCTTCCGTGATCAGCAGTACACGTCCTGTTTTTCTTACGGATCGGAATACCCTTTCGGAATCCAGTGGTCTGATCGACCTGAGGTCAATTAATTCACCCGACCATTCCGGATGGCGTTCCAAAACTTCCAGTGCCCAGTGCACCCCCATGCCATAGGTTACGACAGTGAATCGGTCTCCCCTTCGCACACAGCGAGCTTTACCAATGGGAATGGTGTACCTCCCTTTCGGCACTTCCTCGCGTACGCTGCGGTATATTTTTTTATGCTCGAAGAACAGTACCGGATTCGGGCTGTCCACGGCACTGTGAAACAGACCCTTGGCATCATATGGGAAGGAAGGATATACCAACTGAAGCCCCGGGGTCGATACAAACCAGGACTCGTTGGTCTGGGAGTGAAAAGGACCCGCGGCTACTCCACCACCACAGGGCATTCGGATGACGACATCGGCCTGCTGCCCCCAGCGGTAGTAGGATTTGGCCAACAGGTTAACAATGGGATTGAATCCGGTACTGACGAAGTCTGCGAACTGCATTTCGACTATGGATTTAAAGCCGCCGATGGACAAACCCATGGCTGCGGAGATCACTGCCGATTCGCAGAGCGGGGTGTTACGGACCCGATCCTTACCGAAGCGTTCGTGCAGTCCTTCAGTGATTTTGAAGACTCCTCCGTACTCTGCGATGTCCTGTCCCATAATTACCAGGTTCTCATGGCTTTCCATCGCTTCGAAGTGGGCATCCCTCAGTACGTCTATAAGTCGTTGTTCCGTGGTGTCCGTGTCGGGAATCTCATCGGGCGCTTCGAAGGGTGCCATCACCTCGGCTTCTTCTCTTTGGGCGTCGGGCAGGACCCCGGGTGCCTCATCGGCCCGCTTCCATTCTAGATCAATGCTCTCCTGAAGTGATCGCCGGTATTTTGCTATGCGTTCCTCACTGAGCAGGCCGGTTTCTTTGAGTTGGTCTTCTATACGCAGCAGGGGGTCTTTCTTTGCCCAGGTCTCCATAAGCTCATCGGGAACGTAGGCCGTTCCACTTGCCTCCTCGTGTCCCCGCAAGCGGAAGGTTTCGAATTCGATGAGCACGGGCCTGGGTTTTTCCCGGACGCTGCTGGCAATTTTATGGAGGGTCTTGTACACCTTGACCACATCGTTACCGGACAGGCGATGGGATTCCATTCCGTAACCAACTCCCCTATAGCTGAGATGCTTGCAACGGTACTGCTCTTTCGTCGGCGTGGATAAGGCATACCCATTGTTCTCAATACAGAAAAGAACCGGCAGTTTCCATACCGAAGCGATGTTCAGCGCTTCGTGAAAGTCCCCTTCGCTTGTTCCGCCTTCTCCTGTTAGTACGACGGTCACCCGATTTTTGGATTTGAGTTTCTGCGATAAAGCTAAGCCACAGGCTACTCCTAATTGCGGGCCGAGATGAGAGATCATTCCAATTATTCGGTGTTCCCTGCTGCCGAAGTGGAAGCTCCGGTCTCGACCTGAGGTGAATCCACCCGGTTTTCCCTGCCACTGCTGGAACAACCGATTCAATTCTATTTTCCGGCCTGTGAATACGGCCAGATTCCGGTGCATGGGCAGCACAAACTCACTTTTCTTCAGGGCACTGATGATCCCGACGGAAACGGCCTCCTGACCAATTCCGCTAAACCACTTCTTGACCTTGCCCTGCCTGAGAAGCACGATCATCTTCTCTTCTATAAGGCGGGAGAGCAACAAGGACTTGTAAAGGTAGAGAAGCGTATGTTTATCCAGATCCGCGGTTACGGTCTTACTCATATATGTTTAGTTTTGTAGGCCCCGATTAATCAAAACCCACTAAAAGAACAAGGTAATGCAAAGTTCGACCATAAAGTTAGTTGACCTCCGCGATTTTACGTCCGGCAATGTGGATAAACAATTGGAATTCGTAGGTGACTTGGGGGACTCCTTCAAAAACATCGGATTCGCCCGAATCCGCACCCACATCCCTTCCATGGAAGAACGCGATGCCGTTTATGAGCAGGTACGGCGATTTTTTGCCTTGGACCAGGAGATAAAGGATCATTATATACTCGAAGGAGGTGCCGGTCAGCGGGGCTATACTCGCTTTGGCATGGAGACCGCTCAGGGACAAAGCCAGCCGGATCTCAAGGAATTCTGGCATTTTGGCCAATACGAGCCTATATCTGCAGAAATGCCTAAAAATATTACCATCGAAGAGCTTCCCGAATTTAACGTCCTGGGAAAACAAGTCTTCCAACAGCTCGAAGGAGTCGCATTCCTGCTTTTGAAGGCCATTGGCCTGTACCTGAACATAGGAGGGGACTACTTCGAGCCCTGGTCCCGCGGAGGGGATTCGATATTGAGGGCCATCCATTACCCGCCCATTGATAAAAACGCATCCGGTACACGGGCAGCTGCTCACACGGATATCAACCTGATAACTCTGCTCATGGCCTCTCAGGGTTCAGGTCTCGAGGTGCGGGATATGAATGGCAACTGGATACCGGTCAATGCGGGTGAGGATGAACTGATTGTGAACATCGGCGACATGCTCTCCAGGCTTACCAACGATTTTCTGCCCTCTACCCTGCATCGGGTGATAAACCCGGAAGGTCATCGGATTTCGGAGTCCAGGTATTCCCTTCCGTTTTTTATGCATCCCAATCCCGTTATGCCCCTGGATGTGCTCGAAGCCTTTCATGATGATGAACGCCCTGCGCGATACGATCCGATAACATCGGGTGCTTTTCTGGACGAGCGGCTTAAGGAGCTGAAACTCAAATAGCCTCATAACATGGACTTACAGGATCAACTCAGAAATCTATTCCCTGACCACAGGCCTGAGGAATCAGGCCAACCTGAAGAACCGGACAAAAGGGAATTCTGGATTCCTCCCCACACAGTGGACTGTGTGTACGAAAAACGCAAAGGAAAGCCGGTTACCATTATTCGAAACTACAACGGCACACCCAAGGATTTTCAAGCCCTTGCATCCGAACTCAAGAAGAATCTGCATGTGGGTGGAGGAGTAAAAAAGGAGGAAATCGTTATACAGGGAGACTATCGCGACCACATCATGGAATTGCTTCAATCGTTTGGTTTCGATGTACGCAGAGTAGGTGGATAATCCTTAAATATTTGCAAAAAAAATAAGCTTATTCCTAATTTTCAGAATATTACTATAGGTTTCACCTCATTTTTTTTTTGATTATTCGAGGTAAATTTTACTTTTAGCCGACTAAACTGACTCAACTTAATTACTCATGAAGCAGCATATTCTACATATCACCAATGGTGATAGTTTTACGGAGCGATTGGGCAACTTGCCTATTGAAGGGTATATTATTACATGGAGGGAGATGCTTTGTGAAGGAAAAACGCTGACTCATGTAGGCAGTGAATCCTTCTGGAAAACGCGCTTCGAATTTCTCAACAAGCGCTACAAAGTTTCCAAGTCCTGGTTTGTAGAGAAGACTCTTAAGGAGTATCGCTCATTGTGTAATTACAAGCAGCACAACATCATCGTGCTCTGGTTCGAATACGACCTGTTCTGCCAGATTAATATGCTGGCTGTAATCAGCTGGCTAAAAACCCATCGCAGGTATTCTGACATTTTCCTGATCAATAGCGGGAGAATTAAGGGTGAAGAAAAGCTCTTTGGTCTTAACGAGCTTACGGACGAGCAGCTTGTTCAGCATTTTGAGAATAAAGTGCTGCTCACTCAGGACGATATTGAGTACGCCGACTACATTTGGCAATTGTATTGCAGCGACAACCCCATTCGCCTCGAAAACCTGAGTGACTTTGAACAATTTCAGTTCAAATATTTGGGAGATGCGATTAAAGCTCACCTCAAGAGATTTCCCGCTATACGAAACGGTCTTAATGACAACGAAAACACAGTACTTCGATTGGCCCTTGAAAGTAATTTGTCCGGAAAGCGGGAATTGATGCGATCTCTGCTCCAGGATCACAATTCATACGGATTCGGAGATGTTCAGTATCAGGTCATCATCCAATCCCTTAAGCCCTTGTTCTCTTCCTTTAATCCCATTCGATTGAATAAAACAGGAGTCGATGTAGCTGAAGGCCGAACCAATTTCTATTCTCAAATGAAGGATGATTCCCTGTATTTGGGCGGGGCGCTGAAATACAATTTTCTGTTTAATAATCAGTCGGAGCGGATTCTTAAGCTCTGATTTATAGATTAAGCTACTATTTTCTGCAGTCCGATTCACGACTATGTGAATCCTTGGAAAGTACAAATACCTATGGCGTCTATTGGATTAATGCGTATTTAAATGCTGCGATATCCACTATTGAAGCGGCCGTCTCCTTCTGGATTTAGCGGATTTCTATTTTTACGCCATAAATTGAGAACCTATGGTGTTGAGAATTGCCGGAGTACCAGAACACTTTAATTATCCCTGGAAATTACTTGCTCAGCAAGAACATCACCAGAGAACCCTTTTGGAGTGGATCGACGTTCCGGAGGGAACGGGGAGAATGCGGGACATGCTCAACTCGGGAGAGGCGGATGGAGCCCTCATGCTTACCGAGGGTGCTGTGCGAGCCATATCAGGTGGCCTGGATGCCCGTATACTTCAAATTTATGTGGAAACTCCTTTGCTCTGGGGTGTCCATCTGAGGCACAGGGAGGAAGAAGTCAGGCTAGACAATTTAAAAGGGATGGATATAGCGATCAGCCGAAAGGGAAGCGGGAGTCATCTGATGGCATTCCTCTACGCCAAGTCTAAAGGCTGGGATACCGCGGGCCTCAGGTTTGTTCAGGTCAACACTCTGGAAGGAGCCCGAGCTGAGCTTTCTGAGCATCCGGATCGCTATTTTCTATGGGAGAAGTTCACCACCCAGCCCCTGGTAGATCGTAAGGAATTTGTCCGGGCCGATGTGTTTCCGACACCCTGGCCCTGCTTTGTCTGGGTGGGTACTACGGCAGCCTATAACCAAAAGAAAGACGCCATAGAGGATTTGCGCCATAGGTTGAAGGGCGTCCTTGACGACTGTAGCTCCAGACCCGGGCTGGCCAGTGAAATAAGCCAGGCCTACGGCCTTAAAAAAAAGGAAGTTGAAGAATGGCTGAGTTTAACCCGCTGGAGTACCGAGAAACCACAACCTGAACTACTAAATGAGGTTCAACACGTCCTGAAGGAGCTCGATCTCATCGATTCCATAGGGGAGTATTCTCGCTTTGTGTTTTAACCGGCTCAGGAGTTACACTTGGAGACCAGCTTTTTAAGGGTAACATCGGAAAGCGGCTTTTGGGCGGTATCAAAAACCCGGGAGTTATCTCCCAAACGCGACTCGATTTCCTTGCTTTCCATCGCGGTGAGCAGGATCACCTTGATTTTTTCCCGTACTTCCTCTGAAACCGAGGACTCGTACTGTTCCAGAAATTCCCAGCCATCCATGATGGGCATCTGGGTATCCAGCAATACAAGTGAGGGCAAAAACTTCTTGTCCAGATCCTTGATGAGCGTGAGTGCCTCTTCTCCATTCAGGGCCACATAAACATCCAGATTGGGCATGCTCTGACGAATGAAGAATTGATTGAGGAAGTTGGTGGTTTCGTCGTCATCAACCAGCAGTATACTCTTAATTGCACTCATTGGAAGAAATTTCTTTCAAGCTAATCCTTGAACGGAGAAAGCGATTGAATTATTTTACACTATTCCCACTCAATGCCTTTTTTTCCAATGGATTGTAAATAGGTGTTAGTCTGACTGAAGTGTTTGTTCCCAAACCAGAGTCCCCGGTTGGCACTCAGTGGAGAGGGGTGGCCACTTTCCAGAACATGGTGCCTGCTCCGGTCTACCTTCGCTGCTTTTTTTCGGGCAAAGCCACCCCAAAGCAGGAAAACCAGGCCTTCGCGCTCGCAATTCAGTGTTTCAATGACGGTATCGGTAAAGGTTTCCCACCCCATTCCCTGGTGGCTGCCGGCTCTATTCCTTTCTACTGTGAGCGTTGCGTTCAGGAGTAATACCCCCTGTTTGCCCCATCGACTCAGATCCCCGCTGGCCGGGCGGGGTATTCCCAGGTCCTGTTCGATTTCCCGGAATATGTTGATGAGAGAAGGCGGAAAGGGTACCCCATCGCGGACCGAGAAACACAGCCCATGTGCCTGACCCGGACCGTGATAAGGGTCCTGACCGATAATTACAACCTGGGTCTCCTGGAAAGGGGAAAGATCGAAGGCCTTAAAGATTTCTCCCCCTTTTGGATAGCAGGTGCTTTTGGAATACGCATCCCTGACCCTTTGGGAGAGTTCGAGAAAATAGGACTGACGAAAGGTGTCCTCGAGTACTTCGCCCCAACTGGGCTCGATCTGTACTTGCATAGGTGAATCGGGGATTTACAATAGGGTCGTATCAGTATCTTTGCAAAAGTAAAATGACGAGCATTCAACACAAAACGCTGGAGGACCTTGAATTTCCCGAGGTTCTGAAAGAACTGTCCATACGGTGCAATACGCTGCCCGGAAAGGCACGTGCTTTGGAAATTCGTCCTCTCGAGGATGACGACCTCATTAAGCTGGAGTTGGGCCGCACCAGTGAGTACCTCTCCTCATTCGAGAATGACAATCGAATTCCCAACCACGGTTTTGAGAGTCTCGAAAAGGAGTTTCAGTTGTTACGGATAGAGGAATCCGTTCTTGAAATCCGAAGTTTTCAGCAAATCTCCGATATATGCAATACGGTTTTTTCGCACCTAAAGTTTTTCCGAAAATTCCAGGATTACTATCCTCTGCTTAAGGAACGAGTGGAGCAGGTCCCCGAACTCAGGAGTATACCCGAGGAAATAGGTTACGCGATCGATCGCTTTGGAGAAATCCGGGATCAGGCCTCACCTGCACTTAAGGAAATCAGGGCACAAATCGCCCAGGTACGCAGCCGCGTGAATAAGAGTTTCGCTGAATCCTTGGCCCGATATCAGCAGTTGGATTACCTGGATGAGATACGGGAAACCGTTGTCGACAATCGCCGGGTGCTGGCCGTAAAGGCCATGTATAGAAGAAAAGTAAAGGGCATGGTGCTTGGCAGCTCCAAGACGGGCAGCATTGTATATATGTCTCCGGCTGTAACGGACGCGCTGAATCAAGAGCTTTCGAACCTGGAATACGAGGAGAATGAGGAGATTCGACGCATACTCAGGGAACTCACCAATCATATCCGGCCGTACCGAGAAGTGCTCCAGGAATATCAGGAATTACTCACGGTCATGGACCTCACTGCGGCCAAGGCGAGACTGGCCTCGGAAATGGGAGCCGTACTTCCCGAGATCAACGACCAACGCAGGCTGGAACTCAGGGATGCCTATCACCCGCTGCTCTATCTGAGCAATCAAAAGATCGGACAAAAGACGTTTCCACAGACGATACAACTGAACGACGATAACCGGATTATCGTTATTTCAGGTCCAAATGCGGGGGGAAAGAGCATCACACTGAAGACGGTGGGCTTGTTGCAGCTCATGCTTCAAAGCGGTTTTCTAATACCCCTCCATCCGAGAAGCAGCATTTGTTTCTTCCGGAAAATATTGACGGATATAGGAGACAATCAGTCCATAGAAAATCATCTGAGCACCTATAGTTATCGCCTCAAGAATATGAACCGGTTTCTGCGAAAGTGCAATGCCCAGACCTTGTTTCTGATCGATGAATTCGGTACCGGTAGTGATCCGGAACTAGGCGGGGCCTTGGCTGAGGCGTTCCTGGAAGTTTTCTACGAGCGAAAGGCCTTTGGTATCATCACTACGCACTACGCTAACCTTAAGCTCCTGGCCAATGAGTTACCGCATGCCACGAACGCCAATATGCGCTTTGACAGCCGTACCTTGGAACCCACTTTTCAGTTGGTTCTGGGTGAGGCCGGCAGCTCCTTTACCTTCGAGGTGGCCCAGAAAAACGGGATCCCTTACGGACTGATCAACCGGGCTAAGAAAAAAGTGGAGAGCGGGAAGATCCGTTTCGATGCGACCATTGCCAAGTTGCAAAAGGAGCGCAGCAAAATGGAAAAGAGTGGCAGCAAACTGGCCGAGGAAGTACAGAAGGCTAGCGAAGAGAACGAGCGTTCGGAACAACTCAATGCTCGCCTTAAGGATAAATTAGAACGTTATCAGGAAATGTACGATAGCCATCAGCGCATGATAACCCTGGGGAACAAGGTCAGCTCCGCAGCCGAGCGCTACTTTCAGGAAGGTAAGAAACGGCCGCTGATTTCCGAACTCCTCCACATCGTGGAAACAGAGAACAGCAAACGCAGGAAAAAAACTGCAGAGGAATACAAGAAGGAAAAAGCGCAGAAGGAAAGCACCGAGAACGAATTGATGAAGGAAGTGACCGTGGTCCGAAAAGAGAAGAAAGAAAAAAAGGCGGCAAGGAAGACGAAAGTACAGGCTCCGCGTCCCGACTTTAAAGTGGGGGACCGGGTACGCATATCGGAAGGTAAGGCCGTAGGCGACATCGAACACATCGAAAAGAAAAGGGCCACCGTCAATTACGGCATGTTTACCACCAGCGTTTCACTCGATCAGCTCGAACTGGTAGAATCTCCCGGGAAAAAGTGATGTTATGGAAGGACCTATAGTATTGTTTGACGGCGTATGTAACCTGTGCAACGGAGCGGTTACCTGGATTCTGAAAAGAGATCGGAAGGGACAGTTTCGCTTTGCGTCTCTGCAGGGAAAGACGGGGCAGGAATTTCTGAACCAGAGGGGAATCAACAATACAGATTTCAAGACCATGATCCTGGTTGAACCGAACATTGCCTATTACACTCAGTCTACTGCCGCACTCAAAATAGCTGCTAAGCTTGGAGGAATATGGCCGCTTTTTACCATCTTCACCTGGATACCCACACCAATTCGCGATGCGGTATACCATTGGGTGTCACAAAACCGATACCGCTGGTTCGGAAAAAAGGAAGAGTGTATGTTACCCCGCCCGGAATGGAAGGACCGCTTCCTGGACTAGTTCATTTTCCTTTTTTTGACTTCTTCATAGTGATCGTCCCAATTTTTGATTTTGGGCTCACCTAATTTGCCGACGGACTTGGCGACCAGCATACTGACCGTTGCATCTCCGGTAACATTGATGACGGTTCGGCACATGTCCAGAGGTCGGTCTACGGCGAAAATGAGTGCCAATCCGATGGGATATTTTTCAGGAGGAAATCCAATGGCCTCCAATACGATAACCAACATAACCATTCCGGCGCCGGGTACTGCAGCGGATCCTATGGATGCCAACAATGCGGTAACCACTATGGTAACCTGCTGGCCCAGTGTTATGTCAAAGGCCAGCGCCTGAGAGATAAAAACCGCTGCAATACCTTGATAGAGGCTCGTTCCGTCCATGTTGATTGTCGCGCCCACGGGTAGGACGAAACTGCTCACTTCTTTGTCCACACCGATATGTTCCTCTACGCGCTCCATAGTCACCGGCAGTGTGGCTGCGCTTGAACTCGTGGAAAATGCGAGTAATTGTGCAGGACTGATCTTTTGCAGGAACCAGAACGCATTCTTGCCGGTGAAGGTCTGAACCAGGATGGCATAAAAGACAATCATCAGAGCCAGACCGCCTATTACGCACAGGGAGTATCCTAACAGGGCCCATAAGATTTCCGGATCGCTGGATGAGACGATTACCTGGGCTAGCAGGGCAAAAACAGCATAAGGAGCGGTAAGCATGATGAGGTCTACCATCTTCAGGATCACCTCGTTCAGTGAATCAAAGAAGTCCTTTAGAGGTTTGGCCTTATCCTCCCCTATCAACAACATGGAAATACCCAGGAAGATAGCCAGGAATATTACCTGCAGCATCAGGCCGTTGTTGGACAAGGATTGAAAGGCATTATCGGGCACCATGTCGATAACAAACTGAAGAGGACTTTGTTGCTTTTGCTGTGAGGCCATTTCCACCTTGGAGGTCACATTCTGATCACTGGCATACTGACCTATCAGTTGCTCTACGGTCTCTTCACTTACGCCATTACCGGGCTTAAACGTGTTGACGATGACTAAACCGGTGGTGATAGCGAATATGGTGGTTACCAAATAGATACCGATCGTTCTGATACCGATATTCCGAAATGCCGAAATGTCTTTCAGGTCGGATATCCCTTTAATCAGGGAGGCCAGAATCAGGGGTACGGCTATCAATTTGAGTAACTTGATGAAGATCGTTCCGAAAGGCTGTATCCAACTGAAGACAAAAAGCGCTCCCCCTTCCCATCGGGTCATGCCCAGTCCGAAGAGTATTCCCAGTACCATTCCGATCATTATCCTCCAGTGTAATGCCATAAATAGATCTTATAAATTTTCGAATTTATCCGTCTTGCTCATCAGATAATGGTCTGCCAAAACCAGGGCAGCCATGCTGTCCACTATGGGTACGGCGCGAGGAACCACACAAGGGTCGTGCCGCCCCTTTCCCTGAACCGTAACCGGTTTGCCTTCTTTGTCGATGGTTTCGTAGGACTGAAGCAGGGTGGCCACCGGCTTGAAGGCTACTCTGAAATAGATGTCCATGCCGTTGCTGATTCCCCCTTGTATTCCCCCGCTGTAATTCGTGCGGGTACTGCCATCGGATTCGTAATAATCGTTGTGTTCACTTCCCTTCATCTCAACCCCGCTAAAGCCGCTACCGTATTCAAAGCCCTTAACCGCATTGATCGACAGCATGGCCTTGCCCAAATCGGCATGCAGCTTTTTAAAGACCGGAGCCCCGAGGCCGATCGGTACATTGCGTATCAAGCAGCTAACCACACCCCCTATGGTATCACCCTGTTTGCGAACCTCCCGAATCAGGGCAATCATACGCTCAGCCGTATCGGGATCCGGGCAACGAACATCATTTTGTTCCATGAGATCGAAATCCAATTGAGCGGGTTCCTTATCCAGGCGGATACTTCCCACCTGAGACACATAAGCGTGAATATGCACCTTTGGAAGTAATTGCATGGCAATGGCACCTGCGGCAACACGGGCAGCGGTTTCGCGAGCCGAACTCCTGCCCCCTCCCCGGTAATCGCGTATACCGTACTTGACATCGTACACCCGGTCCGCATGCGAAGGACGGTAGTTATCTTTGATGTGTGAATAATCCCTGGATTTCTGATTGGTGTTTTCAATAAAGAAACCGATAGGCGTTCCGGTGGTCTTTCCTTCGAATATACCGGAGAGTATTTGCACCCGGTCTCCTTCTTTACGCTGGGTGACTATAGCCGATTGTCCAGGCCTCCTGCGATCCAGTTGTTGTTGGATCAGGGAAGTTTCGACGGGTACCCCGGCCGGACATCCATCGATGATTCCTCCTATCCCGGCACCATGGGATTCTCCAAAGGTGGTAAGCCTGAATACATTACCGAAGGTATTACCCGACATATACGATCTTTGTCCTGCAAATAACTGAATTTTGATCGGAATCGGGCATGGCATGCATATAACTTTAGGTTTACAATGGATGGTAATTTAGGGTTTAATTTAACCATATGCTGACATATAAATTACGCAGAGTTCAAAATGATTCTTCATCTCTGCAGTTATTTTGTAACAAATTCGAGGAGGTTTGAAGAAGAGGAAGATCGAGGTAGCTGTCATATCCGATGTACACTTGGGTACGTATGGCTGCCACGCCGATGAACTCATAGCGTATCTGAACAGCATTCAGCCCAAGAAGCTGATACTTAATGGCGATATCATAGACATCTGGCAATTTAGCAAGCGGTATTTTCCCGCTTCTCACTTAAAGGTCCTCAAGAAGATCATCGGGATGGCCTCCAAAGGAACAGAGGTCTATTACATTACAGGCAACCACGACGAAATGTTGCGGAAATTTGCCGACACCAGCATGGGAAATTTTCAGATACTCAACAAACTCGTGCTGGATCTGGATGGTAAAAAGGCCTGGATCTTTCACGGAGACGTTTTCGATGTATCCATCAATAACGCCAAATGGCTCGCCAAGCTTGGGGGTTACGGCTATGACCTACTGATCCGAATCAACTGGATCATCAACTGGTGCCTGAAGAAAATGGGCCGCGAAAAGTATTCGCTCTCCAAGAAGATCAAAAACAGCGTCAAAGGGGCCGTTAACTACATCAACAAATTCGAACAGACTGCCGCAGAGCTGGCCATAGAGAAGAACTATGACTACGTCGTTTGCGGACACATTCACCAGCCCCGTAAAGAGCAGTACGAAAATAAGATGGGTAGTTGCCTGTACCTGAACTCTGGTGACTGGATAGAAAACCTGACTGCCCTGGAATACTCCTTCAAGCGATGGAGGGTATACCACTACAATCACGACAAGTTATCGCCTTTTTTCGTGGACGAGGAGCTCAAGAATATGAATATGAATGAGCTGATCGCCTCCATAACGGATAAGGAAGAGGAAATCCGGAACTATGAAGTTCAGGAGGGGGAACAATCAAACGACCAGGGCACGTCTGAGGACTGATACCGGATGCATGGACTGAATTCCTGCACCGTCGGAGATCTGATGACGGCAGCTGGTACCGTTAGCCACTATGATTTGACCCGGTTTCATTTTCTTCACAGCACTTAGCACCCCCAATTCTCCCATTTTCATACTTACCTCATAATGTTCGGACTCATAACCGAATGAGCCCGCCATGCCACAACAGCCGGTTGGAAGCAGGGTGACTTTGTAGTTCTCCGGGATATTAAGGGCGTCAAAGGTCGCTTTGGGACTGGCGAGGGCTTTTTGGTGGCAGTGGGCGTGAATCTTAACCTCCCGGTATTCACTGGTGAACTGATCTTGGCTGACAAATCCGGCCTCGTACTGAGCAACCAGAAAATCTTCGATCAGCATCACGTCCCTTAAGGTGTCCCTATCCCAAAGTCCTGGACAAAGGCGACGGTATTCATCGTGGAAAGTGAGAACAGCGGAAGGCTCCAGTCCCACCAACGGAATGCCTCGTTCCCGAAGGTCGCGCAAACGTGTTAAATTATGGATGGCGCAGCGTCTGGCCTGTTTCAGGAAGCCATTGGAAATAAAGGTACGACCGCTTTCACCAAAGAACAAGGTAACCCTAAACCCCAAGCGAATGAGCAGCTCCATGGCATCCTTTGCCAGGTGTTCCTCCATGTACCTGGTGAATTCATCTATGTAGAGCGCCACGACAGGGGCCGCTTCTCGGGGTCGGAACCGACTTTGGATATCGGCCAGATCATTCGCAAAAGCATGGCGGTAAACCGGAGGCAAGGAACGCTGTGGTGAAATGCGAAGTGCTTTGCGGATCAAACCCGACAGGGCCCTGTTCTTAAATGACCAATTCACCAGAGGGGCCATATGACTGGCAATGCGGTTAATCGCCGTGGTATAGGCGAAAAAGGTACTGCGTAAGTCAAAACCATTAGCCAGCTGGTACTGGTACAGAAATTCGCTTTTCAGGGTGGCCATATCCACATTGCTCGGGCATTCCCTGGCGCAGGCCTTACAACTCACACAAAGATCAAGCACCTCTTTGAGTTCCTGGTGATCGAAGGGATTTGAATCCTCTGAGCGGGTAATGAACTCGCGAAGAGCGTTGGCCCGGGCACGGGTACTGTCCTTTTCGTCCAATGTGGCCCTGTAACTCGGGCACATGCCTCCTCCCGATCCGATGGTTTTTCGGCAATCCCCGCTCCCGTTACACTTTTCAGCAGCCCTCAGATAGCCTTCGGTATCGGTAAAATCCATAAAGGTGTCCAGCACCCATTCGAAACGATCAGGGTCGTACCTCAGGTCTTTATCCATCGGATAGGGATCGACTATCTTTCCTGGATTAAGTATACCGGCAGGGTCGAACAATCCCTTTACCTGACGGAGTAATTCGTAATTTTTATCACCTATGATTTTGGGAATGAATTCGGCCCTGACAATTCCGTCACCGTGCTCGCCTGAGAAGCTCCCGCGATAGCGACGAGTGAGTTCGGCCACATCGGATGTGATTTTGCGAAACAGAGCCACATCTGCTGATTTCTTGAGGTTAAGTATGGGGCGCAGATGAATTTCTCCCGCTCCCGCATGAGCGTAGTATACCGCCTCTTGTCCGTAGGATTCCATAATACGGGTGAAATCCGATATGAACTCAGCCAGGTCTTCCAGTAAAACTGCCGTATCTTCTATGCAGGCCACGGCCTTGGCATCACCGGGGATGTTGGCCAGCAGGCCCAGGCCTGCCTTCCTCAATGTAAAGGCGCGATCCACTTCCGCTCCTTTCAGGACCGGGTGAGCATAACTTCTACCGGACTCCTGCACGATTTTCAACAGCTTTTCAACCTCACTTCCCAACTCCTGTTCTGTTTCGCCCCTGACCTCGAGCATCAGGATGGCCTTGGGATCCCCCTTTATAAAGGCCCGATTTTCTCGCTGTTCCAAATTTCCCTGAGTACAGTCGAGTATGGTCTTATCCATCATCTCACAGGTGTACAGATTGGCCTGCATCATCGGAACGACATCCTGCAGACAATCCTCTATGCTATGGTAGTGTGGAGTTACGAGCGCACTGAATGCAGGCGGAAGGGGATCGGTCTTCAGCGTAACTTCAGTGACCACACCCAGGGTCCCCTCACTACCGGTAAGCAGGCTGCAAAGATTGAAATCCGAATCACTGTCGGACCGGAAGGGAAACATTTCAATGAGTTCGTCGAGGGCATAGCCTGTATTACGCCTGTGAATTCCCCGGTCCGGAAACTCGTTGCGAATCTCCGACTGCACCTCATGCGGAGACAGGAGTTCCCATAGTCCGGTGAGTAAACGTCCCTCCTCCCCTTCCATTGAGACCCTTCTATTCCATTCGGTCTCGCTTATCGGGCTACATTCCACGATTTCACCCGAGGCGGTCAGCATGCGTATGGAATGAACCTTATCCCGGGTGACACCGTATTTGATTGAAGTGGTACCCGAGGAATTATTGCCTACCATACCCCCAATCATACAGCGATTGGCAGTGGAGGTGTTTGGCCCGAAAAACCGACCATAAGGTTCGAGGTAGCGGTTCAGGTCATCACGCACAACCCCGGGCTGTACGCTTACCAGACCCCTTGACGAATCGTATTGGACGATCCTTCGCAGATGCCGGGAAACATCCAAGACTATACCCTCCCCTACGCACTGACCGGCCAGAGATGTTCCCGCGGCTCTGGGTATCAGCCCCACCTGGTGCCGGCGGCAAAAATCCAATATCATGGCAATGTCGCGTTCTCCCTTGGGAAAGGCTACCGCCAGGGGTATTTTGCGGTATACGGAAGCATCGGTGGCATATATCGATCGGCTCAATGCATCCCAGTGCAACTCACCTTCGATATGCGCACTCAATTCGTTCAGGCTGTCCTCCTTCATTCCATCAAAATTAGGGTAAAGTAGGGGATTTAAAGATAGGTGCACCGGGTCGGAACAAAGGCTATATTTGTACTTCGTTACGTCATAATGTAATTCCAGGACGGACGTTTGTAATATAAACCTTGATTAAAAACTGTTTTATGCGCTATTTGCATCGATTGATACTTTTAGTTTTACCCGTAGTTATACTGATTTCCTGTGGTGGAAGCGACCCCAATGCATTCACGATTAAAGGAACCGTGGTCGGAGAAGTGGGGGATAGTACATTGGTATCCCTGAAGTATGTGGATTCGGTAGGAGACGTACAGACCGAAAGCAATGCCGTTATCAAATCGAATCGTTTCGAAATCAAAGGCTCGGCCTGGGAAAAACCTGGATTGGGTTATCTCGAGGTTCAGGGCATGCCGGGCCGCATTCCCCTTTTTATGGAGCCAGGTAAAATAGAGGCACGGATTAACAAGGATAGTATACCGTTGGCTACCGTAGAAGGGACTCTGCAAAACAACTACCTGTCGATATACAAGGAAGTTGTTACCGAAATGGGTAAGGCCAAGCAATCCATTAGCAGTGATTGGGCCGAAGCCATTCGCAAACGGGATTCGGTTACTATGGGAAGTCTTCGCGAAGAATACCAGCAACTCCTCAATGAGGAGGCCGAGGCTCAGAAAGACTTTATGCGAAAGCATCCCGACGCTCTCATCAGCGCTTACACCATGGGAGATATGTTGGCGGCCAAGGTGGTACCTAACCGGGAAGTTCTCGAGCTTTACAACGGCTTGTCCATCGAAGTCAGGGAGTCTAAACAGGCACAGAACATGAAGAAGATTTTGGACGAACGACTGAAAACGGATGTGGGTTCGGTAGCTCCCCCATTCTCCGGGCCTAATCCCGACGGAAAGACCATTTCTTTGGACGACCTCAGGGGTAAGCTGGTTTTGGTGGATTTCTGGGCCGCCTGGTGCGTACCCTGTCGGGCCGAAAACCCCAACGTGGTCAGCGTTTACCAGAAGTATAAGGACCGTGGATTTACTGTTTTGGGAGTATCTCTGGATACCGATGCCGAGAAATGGAAATCAGCAATCCGGGAGGATGGCCTGGTTTGGGACCAGGTTTCTCATCTGATGAGGTTTCAGGACCCCATCGCCATGGAATACAACATCAAGGCCATACCCGCATCCTTTCTCGTGGATGAGAATGGCGTAATCGTTGCCCGAAATCTGAGGGGCCCCGAATTGGAGGAAAAAGTATCTGAGATACTGGAGAATTAAATCCAGTCTTAGGTGTGGTAATGCTACCACATCCTCGGGTTTTGTATATTTCCAAATAGATTCCAGAAGTTAAAAGGAACCCATGAGAAGAGCGTTCTTGTTTTTGGCGTGCTGCCTGTTGATATCGCTTTCGTCTGCCCAGAATCCCAACCTGAGCAAAAGCGGACCCAAACCACGAAATTATTTTGAGGAGATTCCTTTCGAACTGGTTAACGATAAAATTATCATCCCCGTCCGCATCGGCGGTGAGGAGTACCGATTTCTGCTGGATACGGGTGCTCCTACCATCGTATCCCAAGCCCTGGCCAAGACCCTTGAATTAGAGACCCTGGTTGAGATTCCCGTAGGAGACGTAACCGGAAAGAAGAAGCCCATGGGCATCGTTTTGCTGCCCGAAATTGCGTTGGGAGATACAGAATTCCGCAAGATCAGGGCCCTAGTCAATACGGACGATTCCAACCTGGTTTTTGGTTGTTTCGAAATCGATGGATTTATTGGAAGCAATCTGCTCCGTTCTTCCATCGCGCAGCTGGATGTCCGTCAGCAAAAGCTAATCATTACCGATAAGAGAAAACGCCTGAATCTGAATAAAACTCATTCTGCTCCCATAGCACTAGTGGGCGAGCAGAAGAGCCCGTGGATGGTCGTGGAGCTATCTGGGGAGGAAAAGACCGGAGATCAGCTTCTCATTGATACCGGATCGGATGATGTGTACGATCTCAGCCGACAAATCTATGATGTCCTCGGCCAAAAAAGAATCTTTGTCCCCAAGGGAGAAAGCATGGGAGCGTCTTCTATAGGTCTTTTTGGTGCAGGAGAGCAATTGCGGCAGTACCGGCTGCTTTTACCCAGACTCCGCGTACCCGGACTGGAATTGAGCAACCTGGTGGTAGTCACTACCCCGGATACGCATTCGCGCATAGGTACCGGTCTTCTGCATTATACGATCCTCACATTGGACTACCGAAAAAAAAGGGTGTACTTCGATCCTTATGCGCCCATAGCCGAGGTCGACCCACCCGTTCGGGACATCGGGCTCTCTGTTGACGATAGCGGTCTTATTGTCGGCCATGTCTGGTCGGATGATCTCAAGAATAAGCTAAGTTTTGGCGACCGTATCCTACTGCTGGACGGAGAGCCGTATGAACTATGCCATATCATTCGCACCAGTAACAAATTCCAGCAGCGGGATACACTTACCTTGCGAGTCAAACCGTCCCAGGGAGAGGCCTTCGACCTCATATTGCGGCAGAAACGGCTCAGTGAAGAGTAAAACACTCGGAATACCAGTAATCACATTGCCGCCTAACTGCGGCCTCTAGGGATAAAGAGCAGCAGGATGACCGGTATGGCCAACAAGATGATCATATTCAGGTTGGTCTTCAGAAGGGAAGGCATCCACAAGAGCGTCAGGGCATAGCCGCCAATAGCACCTCCGATATGGGCGGAGTGTCCGATGTTATCCATCCTTCTGCGCATTCCATAAAGGGAATACAGCAAATAGCCGATACCAAAAATATAAGCGGGTATGGGAACGGGTACGGGTAATATGATCAACTTCAGAGATGGATTCAGGAGTATGGCCGCATACAATACACCAGTTACCGCTCCGCTTGCCCCTACAGCTCGGTACTGACCCTCCTTAAAATGAAAGATCAAAGACAATAGCCCTCCAGTAAAGGCACTAGCTACGTACAGTACAATGAAACGGGTAACTCCGAGCACACGAATAACTTCGTCGGCGAAAAAGTAAAGCGTGATCATGTTAAAGAGCAAGTGCTCCAGGCTTACGTGTATAAGAGCCGAACTAAGAAGACGATAGATTTGCCCCTTTTTGACCTTTTCCAGATGGAACTCGAGCGAACGGAACAGCTCGTTTTCGTCACGGGCCAGGAATGAAATCATCGCAGTAATGACAATGATGCTGAGCACTACGGGTGGAAACGATACGTTCATAAATCAAATTCGAAAGGAATCCCTCCAAACAGAGTCGTGAAGTGAAAATCATTAATTGAATATCTTTACAGCCCTGTCTATGGATAAACTGGTCTACTATCTGGCGTACCCGTGGTTGTGGCTGGTCTCTAGCCTGCCCTTTCCTGCCCTGTACGCTCTTTCGAATTTACTATACTATTTACTCTATTACGTTATCGGATATAGAAAAAAGGTGGTGCAGAAAAACCTGGAACTGGCCTTTCCTGAAATGAGCGACGACCAGCGAAGGCAGATCGCCCGTAAATTTTACCGCCACTTGGCAGATATTTTTTTGGAGGTGATCAAAGGCCTTACTCTTACCCCAGAGGAATTGCAGCGCAGAGTGTCGGTTAAGAATATGGAGGTGTTCAGAGATCTGGAAAAGTCCCACGACCAATTCTTTCTGCTGGCCCCCCACTACGCCAGCTGGGAATGGATGCTCTGCCTTGGAAATCAAATCGACCATACGGGATACGCCGTCTATCAGCCCATCGGCAATGTGTACTTCGACCGCATGATCCGCAGAAGCCGGGCGAGATTAGGAACTACCCTGTTGAGCATACACGATACCCGGGAGATCATGAAGCACAATCGGAATTCCGGAGCAAAAGCGATTTATGGCATCGTGAGCGATCAGTCCCCAACGCTTCACCGTCCCGCCTATTGGGGAGAGTTCTTTGGAGTTCGGGTCCCTGTCCACATAGGAGCGGAGAAGCTGGCCAAGAAATGGGATATGCCCGTGGTTTATCTCAAAGTGGATAAACCCGCCAGGGGGTACTACGAGGCAGAGCTTATTCTACTTACCCGGGAGCCTCGAAAACTAACGGACTTTGAGCTTTCCGATTTGTTCATGAGACGCGTTGAAGAGACTGTTAAGTGTCGACCCGAATTGTATTTCTGGACACATAAGAGATGGAAGCACATGGGCAAGGAGACCCCGGAGAATTCGATAAATTACGATTCCGGAGTAGAGGTCCGGCCCTGAATTACGATCAGGCCCGGAGAGTGCTCAGGTCATCGAGTTCAGATAAAAACCGATCGGCAAGCTGATCGGCCTCTTCCTGAGTTGCCGCCTCGGTGTATACCCTAATAATGGGTTCTGTATTGGACTTCCGCATATGCACCCACCCTTCTTCAAAATCGATCTTGACACCATCGACACGGCTTATGGATTCGGATCGGTATTTTTCGTAAATGGCTTCGAGTAATTGACCGGTATCCAGGCCCGGGGTCAGTTGAATCTTCTTCTTGCTCATGAAAAATGACGGGTAGGCAGCGCGAATGGAAGAAAGGCTTTCCTCCCGTTCAACCACAAGCATAAGGAACAGAGCAATACCCACCAGGGCATCACGACCGTAGTGGCTGTCCGGATAAATTACTCCGCCGTTCCCTTCCCCACCTATAACCGCAGCTGTGCGCTTCATCTCCTTAACCACATTCACCTCACCTACCGCAGCAGGGCTGTATTGCCCACCGTGTCCTTCGGTAACCACCCTTAGGGCACGTGTGGAAGAAAGGTTGGATACCGTATTGCCGGGTACATGTCCGAGCACATAGTCCGCACAGGCAACCAGGGTATATTCCTCCCCAAATAGTTCTCCTTTTTCATCCACAAACACCAATCGGTCTACATCGGGATCAACCACTATGCCCATATCAGCCTCTTCCTCAACCACCTTGTTGCATATATCTCCCAAATGCTCTTTTAGTGGCTCGGGATTGTGCGGAAAATCGCCATTAGGCGTGCAGTACATCGGAATAACTTCCACTCCCAGACGATCCAGCAAGAGGGGAACGGCGATGCCCCCTGTGGAGTTGACGGCGTCTACGACTACTTTGAATCTTTTCTCCCGTATGCGCTCCGGATCAATTAAATTCAATTTCAGCACTTCTTCTACGTGAACTTCCATGTACCCCGGTCGATCGGTGCGCTGTCCGAGATGGCCTACCTCTGAGAATTCAAATTGTTTTTTTTCGGCCTGTTCCAAAACCTGCAAACCATCCTGACCATCGATGAATTCTCCTTTTTCGTTCAGGAGTTTCAGTGCGTTCCACTCCCCTGGATTATGACTGGCCGTTATGATGATCCCTCCCTGAGCCTTTTCGAGAGGAACAGCCAGGGCTACTGTGGGCGTGGTCGACAGTCCCAGATCGACGACGTCTATGCCCAGGCCTATCAGTGTATTGATCACGAGCTCGGAAATCATAGGGCCGGATTTACGGGCATCCCTGCCGATCACTACCCTTGTGAACTCAGGCGTTTGGGTTCGCGATTTGAGCCAGGATCCGTAAGCTGAGGCGAAAGTAACTGCGTCGAGGGGGGTCAGGTTTTCGCCAGGTTTGCCTCCGATAGTTCCGCGAATTCCCGATATGGATGTGATTAAAGTCATTTGTACGTTATGGTTTACGGGGTAAAGATAATCCTATTGGGGTTTTCGTACTTTTCGTCCTTGGATTGGAATTCATGAATTATCTGGCTCATCTGTACCTTTCATTCGATCACGACCAGCTTCTGGTAGGCAACTTCATTGCCGACCACATAAGGGGTAACCGTTTCGGGAGCTATCCGCCAACGGTTCAGAAAGGGATTCGATTGCACCGTTGGATCGACAGCTATACGGATGAGCACCCCCTGGTGCGCTCCTGCACAAGAAGGCTGCACCCTACTCAGGGGCATTACAGTCGGGTCGCCGTAGATATGTTCTTCGATCACTTCCTCAGTGTTCACTGGAACGAATATTCCCGCGAAAGCCTCGAACAATTCGTCGATCGGTTCTATTCGATCATTCACACCTACAAGGGGGAACTACCCGACCGTACCCGGCAGATACTGCCTTATATGATTGAACAGGGCTGGCTGTTGCAATATGGAAATCTCGACGGCCTGGATCGGTCTCTGAAGGGATTATGGACGCGAACCGGAAAAAAGTCTTCCCTGAACACAGCTGTACAGGATCTGGAACGGTATTATACTGAATTTGAAACGGACTTCACCCAGTTTTTTCCCGAACTCATACGGGAGAGCCTGAAAAAAGTTTATACATTTCTCCATCAAAACGGATTGTCATGAAAGTTCTCAGGATTGCCCTTAGATTTATTTTAATCCTCATCGTACTGGCTGGTATAGGTGGTGGGGTATTTTATTATATGAACCACAGGCCTGTTCCGGACTCAGTGCAAAGCTCAGAGGCCGATCAGCTTGCAGAAAAGATGCTGGAAGCGATGAACTACAACGCCCTGAAAAATACCCGCTACCTCAAATGGACGTTTAACGGGTCGAACGCATACCTCTACGACCGGGATCTCGGGATTGTCAACGTTAAGTGGGACATCAATGAGGTAGAGTTGTTCCTCAGCGAGCCCGACCGAAACACAGCCTTCGTCAATGGAGTGGAAGTCGAAGACAAGGAAGAACGCGAGTCACTGTCTTCCGAAGCCTTGCGTAAATTCAATAACGACTCCTTCTGGCTGCTGGGTCCCTACAAGCTTTTTGAGGAAGGTGTTACACGCTCTGTGGTCGATCTGGACGACGGTACCAAAGGACTCATGGTGGAATATACAAAAGGCGGGGACACCCCCGGGGATAAGTATCTCTGGTTATTAAACGAGAGCTATTTCCCTTACGCTTGCAGGATGTGGGTACAAATTCTCCCGGTTGGCGGTACAGAGGCGAGCTGGGACGACTGGATGGTTACGGAAACCGGTGCATATCTTCCCAAGTCTCACAAAATGCTGACGTTTACCATTGATATGGGCGAAGTGGATGGATTTAACGAGCGCCCCAAACCCTGAGCAATTACCTTTATTGCTTTTTTGTTGCACCAATCTGGGCCTTCAGGCTCTCCATGGACTCCTTGAGCTCGCGCAATAGCCCCCGTTCGCCCTGGGTATCCATGCGAAAGGTAATCTTGGAACTTACCTCCCATAGTTCCTGTATCTGAAAGGCCTTGATTTCATAGGGCTGGTAGTCCTCATTTAAAGAAATCAGTACGATATTGTTTGAGCGCAGAGGCCGTTCAATTTTCTTGACCATAACGGAATCCTCGAGGACCACCACATACATTTTATTGGGGCTGACGTGATCAATCTTCTCTACGGAACGGGCGAGTACCCAATCACCCGGGTACAAGGCCGGAAGCATGCTTTCTCCCTCAACCTGAAAGCCTCGGTAGGAAGCATTTCTAAACTCGGGTATCGGCAGATCAAAGGCCGGGAGGCTCTGAAACCAGGAAACATCCGCAAGATTCTGTGGGTAGCCTGCTGCAGCCCTTGCGTTTACCAGCACAATGTTCTCGTTATCCGACGGGTCCACGGTAACTACCCTGGGCAGAAAATCAGGGGACTTTTGTTGCAGGTACTTGTCCTCGGACCAGCCGTACATCCAGAGTGGATTAACGTTGTATTTGCGGAGGAGTTCACAAACCACCCAGCCCGAAAGACGAGTGCGGCCTCGTTCGATGTCGGCAGTCGTTTTCGGTATGCCCAACTCCCGGGCCATCTCGAACTGAGTAAGCCCTAATTCCTTTCGTATTTCGGAGAAGCGTTCCGTACTGATTTCCCGGGATTCCATAATACCTATTCGTTAAACTGTGAACAAATTTAGGAATATTTCCTGTACTGGGATATTTTCCAAATAAGGATTATTTCCTATATTTGGACATATTCCAATTTTGGCGTTATGAAGATTTATTTTGACGGTAGTTTTCAGGGCTTTCTATCGGTACTGTATAAAGTTTTCGGCTATCGCGATACAGAATGGTTCCTCGAGGTGTGGAACAGGGAAAATGGCGAACTCTTTCGTCCGGAAAGCTTTATTGAAACCCACCCGGAACGGGCGAGGAAAGCGTGGAATCGTTTGAATCGCATGGATCCGGTATTTGCCAGGAACGTCTTTTATGCGTTCCATCAATGCCTGATTCAGGGCAACTGTTCGGACCTCATAGCAGTGGTACGTGCGGCCATACAGGAAAGGCAGAAAAGTGTTCACCCGGGTAACCGAAGTCAGGTCAGACTCGACAGGTGGGCGACACAGGCGCGGATGCGAGCGCGAAGAGATATACATCAGGTTTCATGGCATCGCTTAAGCAATAGTCTACAGTTTGCCTTTATTTCAAAGGTACAGGTGCCCCTTACGCTGTTCATGCATGTACTCAATACTACCCAATACGGAAACAACTACGTTTGTGTATTCCCTGGCGAATCCATGGTGGTCGCCCGGAACTTTTCTCACGCGCATCACTGGGTATTACCACTTAACCAGGGGGATGTCCGAAAATTTGAACTTAAAGACAGCAGTGATCTGAGCTCCATATGGGATACCCTTTGTGACTCGCCGGGATTCACGGATTACTTTTCACTCAGCGGCCGGCTCAGGCCCAAAGGATTGCAATACGATCTGGCGAGTTGAACATGTACCCGAAAGCGAAAGTTAACCCTTGCTTCGATCCCCCGTAAACTGATCGGATTTATGCTTGAACAAAACGTTAAAAGTGGTGAGGCTCCCGTAAATCCGGGTTATGTACTGCTGAAAGTCGATTTTTTCCTCCTCGCTGAGCCCTTTATGAGAATTGATGCGCTGCTCAAGTACCCTAATGCGATCTCGTACCATGACTATCTTATGGAAGAAGGTCTCTATGGGCAGCTCCTTGTGTGAAAGATCGGAATCGGCAGGGATGAGGCGAAGTGAGCCCCCTTTCCAGCGTTCTCCGAGATCTACAGGCTCTCCCATTCCGGACCATTTTCTCAGAATTTCAGTGAGCGATTGTTCTACATCAAACAGACTTACCGTGTCGAGTTCGTCATAGATGGCCTCTATAACCTCAAATTCGGTGTCTATAGGCAGGGTTTCAAGTCCAGATTCTACAAAGGAAATAGTGTAATGTTTATAACTCACATTGCTGACTACCCCAATACCGTAGTCTCCGTGTTTAATACGCGATCCTATTCCTAGTATTTTCATGCTTTACTTTTTGTAAAAATAACGAAGGATCGGGGGCTTATGCACGAAAAAAGATGTCCGTTTATTAGCGTATTTTTGTTCCTCTGCTATGGAAAATGAAGAATTCTTGGTCGTCCGGGGTGCCCGCACCCACAACCTCAAGAACATAGATGTCAGTATCCCCAGGGATCAGCTGGTAGTCGTAACGGGCCTGTCGGGTAGCGGAAAATCATCTCTGGCCTTCGATACGATCTATGCCGAAGGCCAACGCCGTTATGTGGAAACCCTTTCTTCGTATGCCCGACAGTTCCTCGGTGGTCTTGAGCGTCCGGATGTGGATAAAATAGACGGTTTGTCACCGGTTATTGCCATAGAACAGAAAACCACTTCACGCTCTCCCCGCTCCACTGTGGGCACCATTACTGAGGTATACGATTTTCTCAGGCTGCTCTTTGCCCGTGTCTCGGATGCCTATAGCTGGAAGAGCGGTAGGAAGATGGTGCAGTATACGGAGGATCAGATCCTTGAACTTATACTCAAGAGATACAACGACCAAAAACTGCAAATACTGGCCCCGGTTATTGTTGCGCGAAAAGGTCATTACCGGGAACTCTTTGAACAAATTGCACGACAAGGATTCGTAAAAGTGCGCGTGGACGGTGAAATCCGGGATATTGAACGCGGCATGAAACTGGACCGTTACAAAACCCATGACATAGAAATCGTAGTGGATCGCTTGAGAGTCTCCGCAGACGAAGAAGGGGTTCAACGCCTGCGGGCGAGCATTCAGACCGCCCTGTATAGCGGACAGAACCTGATGATGGTCATAGCTGAGGAAAGTGAAGAACCGGTTTTCCTCAGCCGTGACCTGATGTGCCCGGAGACGGGGCTTTCCTATCCTGTTCCGGAGCCCAATACCTTCTCCTTCAATTCTCCGAAAGGCATGTGTCCTCGATGCAGCGGATTAGGGGTAATTTACCAGGCCAATGCAGATCGGGTTATACCCGACAGGAAGTTGTCCATACACGGCGGAGGGTTGGCGCCACTGGGAGGCTACAAGAAGTCCTGGGCTTTCAAGCAACTGGACCACATAGCCACCCGTTTTGATTTCAGCCTGAAGGATCCCATAGAAAGCTTGCCCAGTGAGGCCCTGGAAATGATCCTGTATGGTGGAGATGCGAAATTCCAAATTCATTCCCGTACAGCCGGCGTAAGTCGGGAATACAGCATTGAATACGAAGGAGTGATTCCCTTTATAGAAAATCAGTTCAGAGACGGCGGTTCCGCTTCCATAAGACGTTGGGCAAAGGAATACATGGACGAGATTACCTGTCCCGAGTGCCAGGGGGCCCGATTAAAGAAGGAGGCTCTCTATTTCCGCATAGGAGATGAAAGTATATTTGACCTCGCGCGGATGGATCTGGATGAGCTGCGCGACTATTTCGGAAAGGTAGAGGACCAACTGGATTCGTCACGCGCGATCGTTGCCCGGGAAATCCTGAAGGAAATCCGCAGTCGAATTGGTTTCCTTTGCGATGTGGGGCTTGGTTATTTGTCGCTGAACCGGGGTTCTCGAACCCTTTCGGGCGGAGAAGCGCAACGGATTCGCCTCGCTACCCAGATAGGCTCTCAACTCGTAGGCGTTTTATACATACTGGACGAACCCAGTATCGGCCTTCATCAGCGGGATAATGAGCGCCTTATTCACTCTCTTATGGCCCTCAGGGATATCGGTAATTCGGTTATCGTAGTGGAACACGACCGGGATATGATTACTCAGGCCGATTATGTCATCGACCTGGGACCCCGGGCAGGCAAGCACGGTGGAGAGGTCATATCCGAGGGGCCTCCGGGTAGTGTGGCACATTCTCATACGCTTACTGCGGACTATTTGTCGTTTCAGAAGTTTATTCCCGTACCCGAAGAACGCCGGAAAGGCAATGGAAAATTCCTGAGCCTGACCCGTTGTACCGGAAACAACCTCAAGGGGGTGAGCATTAAGCTGCCACTCGGGTTGATGATTGGGGTTACCGGAGTATCCGGAAGCGGAAAGTCTACCTTAATCAATGAGACGCTTTATCCCATTCTCAACGCGCATTTCTTCAATGGGGTCAAAGAACCCCTCCCCTACGGACGCATAACGGGTCTTAAGCACCTGGATAAAGTTATCGATATCAACCAGTCCCCGATCGGCCGCACTCCCCGATCCAATCCGGCCACCTATACGGGGGTTTACAGCGAGATTCGAAGTTTGTTTTCCCGGACCACGGAAGCCACGATACGGGGATACAAACCTGGCCGCTTCAGTTTTAATGTGGTCGGAGGACGCTGCGAAACCTGTTCGGGTGGAGGACTTAAGGTAATTGAGATGAACTTCCTGCCCGATGTTTACGTGGAATGCGAGACCTGTCAGGGAAAACGATTTAACAGGGAAACCCTGGAAATCCGGTACCGAAGCAAGAATATATCCGATGTGCTGAACATGACCATCGAGGAGGCCACGGAATTCTTCAAGGACATTCCGAAGATTTACCGCAAGCTTAAGACGCTCATGGATGTAGGATTGGGATATATTACCCTGGGACAGTCCTCAACGACCTTGTCGGGAGGAGAGGCGCAGCGGGTTAAACTGGCAACCGAATTATCCAAGAGGGATACAGGCAGGACATTCTACATACTGGACGAACCCACGACGGGGCTCCACTTTGAAGATATCCGGGTGTTGATGGATGTCCTTCATGCCCTGGTCGACAAAGGCAATACCGTACTCATCATCGAGCATAATATGGATGTCATCAAGGCCGTTGATTACATCATAGACATAGGCCCGGAAGGAGGTCGGGCGGGCGGTGAAATCGTGGCTCAGGGCAGCCCGGAACAAATAATCAAGAACAATAAAAGTCATACCGGTAAGTTCCTGAAGAAGGAGATGGAACTCAACACAAACGCATAACTATGCATAGCGCTAAACATCATAAAGGTTGGAACGAAATCAAGGCCAATGATTCCTGGGCCCTATTCAAGATCATGGGAGAATTCGTCAATGGTTTTGAGAAGATGAGCCTCATAGGACCCTGTGTCTCCGTTTTTGGATCCGCCAGAACGCGTCCAGGAGACCCCTATTACGAAAAAACCGTAGAGATAGCAGAGAGTATAGCTGACGCGGGATATGGGGTGATTACGGGGGGTGGTCCCGGCATTATGGAGGCAGGCAACAAAGGCGCCAGTCTCGCTGGAGGAACCTCTGTAGGGCTAAACATTGATCTGCCCTTCGAACAGCACGATAACGAGTTTATAGATGAGGATAAGAGCCTTGATTTTGACTATTTTTTCGTTCGCAAGGTTATGTTTGTAAAATATTCTCAGGGATTCGTAGTGATGCCCGGCGGTTTTGGAACTCTGGATGAACTCTTTGAATCCATTACGCTGATTCAAACACACAAAATCGATCGATTCCCCATCATATTGGTCGGGACATCATTCTGGAGCGGACTCGTCGACTGGATACGCCACACCATGCTGGAAGCCGGAAATATCAGCCCAGAAGATTTGGATCTGTTTCAGTTGGTCGACGATAAAGAGGAAGTCATCGACATCATCGATCGCTTCTACAAGGGCCGAACCCTGAGCCCAAATTTCTAAGTCACTTACATGAAGGTCCTTAGCTCTGTACTACTCCTCTTTCTATGCGTGATTTGCGTACCGTTGGCCGCTCAGCACAGAAATGAGATGAGTGCTTTTCTGTCTGAGACTAAGGGTACGATATCCGTAAACCAGAAATGGACCTACTTTAATAGCGCCGACCAACCGCTTAAGGAGCTGTTCTTTTACGACTGGAATCATACCTATTCAACGAATAAGTCCGATCTCTCGCGCCGTATGGCTGACGAGTTTGACCGTTCACTTCACCTTTCACGAAAGAAGGATCGGGGGTATACGGATTTGGTCAGTGTGGTTACTTCCGGTTATCAGGGACTGGTTTGGGATCGAAGTAAGGGCCTTGATTTTATACGCGTTGAACTAGCCGAGCCCCTGCCTGCCGGGGCTTCAGTAGAATTGTATTTCACCTACTCCTTAAAGTTACCTTCCTCAAAATTTACCGGCTATGGCATCGACAACAGGGGAAATATGGACCTGAAATACTGGCACCTGACTCCTGTGCCTTTCGACGGAAAGGAGTGGCTTCTATACACCAATAAAAACCTGAATGACCAGTACACGGTCGAAGCCTATACGACCCTAGAGCTGACCCTGCCCAAAAAGCTCCATATGTATACCAATCTGCAGACGCTGTACATAGAAGAGAACGGCCGTAATATGAAGATCAGCATGCAGGGAGAGGTACTCAATGGCTTACGGCTTAAGATTCGCCGGCAACCTGATATCGTGGAGCACAGAACCGAGTGGGGAGTGCTCAAGACCGACATAGATGCACGAGGCTACGACGAGGTTTCCAAATACATTTCCATTGAGCGGGTTACTCGATTCCTGAAGGACCGATTGGGAACCTGTGAGGGGCACAGCATGCTCGTTACTGACTTTGAATATCGCGAAAATCCTCTTTATGGAATAAACCAGCTCCCCTCGTTTATCCGGCCTTACGATCCTCAGTTTCAGTACGAGATGAAGTTACTCAAAACGGCGCTGACAGTTTATCTCCTGGAACATATCCACCTTGACTACCGTGCCGATCGCTGGGTAATAGACGGTATCGCAGTGTACACCCTGATCAAATTTGTGGAGGAATACTATCCGGATCAAAAACTGCTGGGCAAACTCTCCGACGTATGGGGTCTACGAAACTATCGAATAGCTCGGATGGACTTCAACGACCAGTACAATACCCTTCAGATGCTTACTATACGAAGCAATATTGATCAGGCGCTATCGACCCCGAATGATTCTCTGATCAAATACAATTACGAGGTTGCCCAGGCCTACAAGGCGGGATGGGGGTTGCAATACCTGGCGAATTACATGGGGGAAAACCGGGTCGACAACGTGATTGCACGCTATATACAGGCAAATGAGTTGAATAAACAGGGTGGGGCTGATTTCTTCAGAAGCCTGTTGGAGGATGAGTCCGACCGCGATCTCGGGTGGTTCTGGGAGCACTATATAGACGGGCGTCTGAGAATTGATTACAAGATCAGGAAAGTGGATCAGGACAAGGACTCGGTACGCATAACCGTACGAAACCGAAGAAAAGCTGACGTTCCCATGCCCTTGTATGGCCTCATCGGGGATTCCGTGGTTTCCAAGTATTGGCTGCCACCGGTTCGATCGGAACAGGAATTTGTTTTCCCAAATCGTGATGAGGAGCGGTTTTCCCTGAATTACGAACAGATCGTTCCCGAATTTAATCCCAGAAATAATTGGAAATCCACCGGCGGGCTCCTAAGTAGTAACCGCCCCTTACAACTGAGACTGTTCAAAGACGTGGAAGACCCAAATCACAAACAGATCTTCTGGGTTCCCATTATGAACTACAACTTATATGACGGTCTTGTACCCGGGGTTCGCATCAATAATAAATCCCTGCTGGAACGACCTTTCATTTACGATCTGGCCCCTACATACTCATTCCTGGAGCGCACTCTGGTTGGTGGTGGCGGTATTACCTATAGACAGTACCATAGGAAAAGTGGCCATTACGTCAGCACCTACAGACTGGTAGGCCGGACTTCACATTTCCAGGTAAACTCCCGTTTTACGACCATTACGCCCTCGGTTACCTTAGGTTGGCGTCCGGATAATCTGATTTCCAATGAGCGCCATTTCCTTACGGGTCGATTCAGAACGGTATTTCGGAACATCGATCCCAATATCGAAGACGAGATCGATACCGACCCGGACTATGCGGTGTTGAATTTGCGGTACGAATACATTGACAACCACATCGTCAATTTCAAGAAGGCCGTCCTGGATTTTCAGCAGGCGAATAACTTCACCAAAGTATCCACTGAACTCGAGTATCGCAGGCTCTTTCTCAGCAACCGGCAGCTCAACTTGCGTTTTTTCGGCGGTGCCTTTCTGAGGAATAATACGAATTCTGATTTCTTCAGTTTTTCCCTGGACAGGCCCACGGACTATATGTTTGACCTGAATTACCTGGGTCGCTCTGAGGCAACGGGACTACTGAGTCAACAGATTATTATAGCGGAAGGGGGCTTTAAGTCGCGCTTCGATGAATCATTTGCTAACCGCTGGATGGCAACGGCCAACATGGGTTTTAATCTTTGGAGGTGGATCGAAGTCTATGGAGATGTAGGCTTTTTCAAAAATGACCCTCAGCCTACCCGTTTTGTTTATGACAGCGGTATCCGTCTTAATTTGGTTACCGATTTCTTCGAGCTGTATTTCCCCGTGTACTCGAATAAAGGTTGGGAAATAGCCCAGCCTGAATATTCGGAAAACATACGGTTTATCATTACACTTAGTCCACGTGTACTCACCGGTCTTTTCACCCGCCGCTGGTTTTAGAATGAAGCCCGAGACGGGACGTTTGGCGTGCTCAGAAAATAATTACTCGGCAAATCGCTATTTTTGCAAAACCAAAAGACTCCCATGAATTCACCCGCACAACTCGATCAGGAACTTACTTTTGAAGAATTCAGATCTCAGGTTTTACAGGATTATCGCCTGGCCGTTCTTAGCCGCGAACTCAGTCTGGTAGGAAGAAGGGAAGTCCTCTCGGGTAAAGCCAAGTTCGGGATTTTCGGGGATGGAAAGGAACTCGCTCAGATCGCCCAGGCACACGTGTTTAAAAAGGGAGATTTCAGGAGCGGTTATTACCGGGATCAGACCTGGATGCTGGCCCTGGATATCCTCAATCCCAAGTCGTTTTTTCACGGACTCTACGCTACAACCCGTATCGATCAGGAACCCATGAGTGGCGGCCGGCAAATGGGCGGACACTACATGACCCCCAATATGGACAAGGAGGGCAACTGGATAGATGCCACCAGTCGCTACAACAGCAGCGCCGATATTTCCTGTACGGCAGGACAAATGCCACGCTTGCTCGGGCTTGCCCAGGCATCTAAACTCTACCGCAACCACGGAAATTGGGAAGGCGTGGAAAAGTTCAGTCGTAATGGTAACGAAATCGCCTGGGGTTCGATCGGCAATGCCAGTACCAGTGAAGGGCATTTCTTCGAGGTCTTTAATGCAGCGGGAGTACTTCAGGTCCCCATGGTGATCAGTGTCTGGGACGATGACTACGGTATATCTGTCCCGGCCAAGTACCATACAACCAAGAGCAATATTTCTGCTGTACTGAAAGGATTCGAAAGAGACTCCCTTAACGACGGCTACGAGATTATCAAGGTTGCCGGTTGGGACTATCCAGGACTGCTCAAGGCCTATCAGCATGCGGAGGATATTGCCAGAAAACAGCATGTGCCTGTTTTGATTCATGTTTACGAAACCACTCAGCCGCAGGGTCATTCCACCTCAGGTAGCCACGAACGGTACAAGTCCCCCGAACGCTTGCAATGGGAGAAGGACCATGATTGCAACCTGAAATTCAGAGATTGGATTTTGTCTCATGGACTGGGAACCGAGGAAGAACTCAAGGAACTCGAGAAAGAGGCCAAGACCGAAGTAAGGCTCTCCCGCAGAGAGGCTCGGGAAGAATTCCTCTTACCCCAGCAACAGGGAAGGGACCACTTGGTCGGACTTATGGAGGCGATTAATGTCGACCTGTCTGATCCAGCCCTTGGGGAGGCCATAGAGCAGCTCAAGGCGAAAGCAGAGCCCATTAAGAAGGATCTTATGAACGCGGCCCGTTTTACCCTTAGGAATACCGCGGGGAAGCAGTCCGATGCGATCAATAACCTGCATTCCTGGTACAACGACACTCAGGAAGAATACAAGGAAATTTTCAACCACGACCTTTACGATCAATCCGATAACAGTGCTGCTCGCATACCTCAGGTTAAACCCACGTACCGCGACCTGAACGACAAGGTGGATGGGCGTGTCATACTCCGGGACAATTTCGACTTGCTGCTTGAGAAGTATCCAAACCTGGTCATATTCGGTGAAGATACCGGCAAGATTGGGGATGTAAACCAAGGACTCGAGGGTCTCCAGCAAAAACACGGGGAGTGGAGGGTCGCAGATACCGGAATCCGGGAAACCAGCATTATTGGGCAGGGTATCGGCCTGGCTATGCGCGGTTTTCGTCCCATAGCCGAAATCCAGTACCTCGATTATATACTCTACGCGCTTCAGACCCTTAGCGACGACCTGGCAACGCTCAGGTACCGTACCAGTGGGCTACAGCGAGCCCCACTGATCATTCGTACTCGAGGACATCGTCTGGAGGGAATCTGGCATTCAGGCTCACCTATGGGGGGGTTGATACACCTTTTGAGAGGTATCTACATACTCGCGCCACGCAATATGACTCAGGCAGCCGGATTCTACAATACCCTGCTAAAAGGTAATGAGCCCGCGCTGATCATCGAGAGCCTTAACGGATACCGACTCAAGGAAATTCGCCCGACTAATCTCGGGGAATTCTGCACTCCCATAGGCGTGGTACAGACCCTGCGCAGCGGTTCCCACATCACGGTGGTTTCCTACGGCTCTACCCTAAGACTGGTGGAAGAGGCGGCCAGGATTCTGGAAAAACACCATATCGAATTGGAGATCATCGACGCTCAGACCTTGTTGCCATTTGACATACGGGGTGATGTGCTGAAAAGTCTAAAAAAAACAAACCGGCTGATGATCGTGGACGAGGATGTGCCGGGAGGTTGCTCCGCTTATCTCATGCAGGAGATCATCGAAAAGCAGGGCGGTTACGTCTACCTGGACAGTCCGCCCAAGACGGTTACCTCGCAGCCGCACCGACCGGCCTACGCTACGGACGGAGATTACTTCTCCAAGCCCAGCATTGATGATATCGTTGAGGCGGCATATGCCATTATGAGTGAGGTGAATCCATCACAATTTCCGGATTATCTGAACGCCTAGGGTAATGGCAACTGCTGTTTTTTAGTCCATGAAGAAGTTTGTATTTTCACCGGACTAAAAACACTCACTATGAATAGCCTAGCCCTTGCTTTTCTGAGGATCGTACCCTCAGCCCTATTGATTGTTCACGGATTCCAGAAATTCCAGCAGATCGTTCAGGGAAATTTCGAATTTGACCAGAATCTACTCGGAATTGGATCCACGGGAACATTAATGCTCTTAACCCTTGGAGAGTTCATAGCACCCATTTTTCTGATCCTGGGGTTCCAGACCCGAATAGCCGCTATCGTCGCGGGGTTCGTTATGGTTCTCAAGGTTCTTTTTATATACGGAGCATCCACTTTCCCCCTGGGAGCACAGGCGGAAAACAGCCTTCTTTTTCTGGTCAGTTTTATCGCCATCTACATGCTCGGTCCCGGTAAATATAGCCTGGATAAGAAATAGAGGGGGGAGGAACTACATCCTCAACTCACCTACAAATTCCCTGAGGACTCTGGATTGGGTGTAGTGGTCTGCCCCTACCCCTTTCACCCGGGCATCTGCCTTGCGAAGCCAGGCAATCAGCCGGGTAAGTTCTTTCATGTCGTAACTTGCGGCTGCCCTCCGGTACTCCTTGACGAAATAGGTGCTGCCCCGGCCTAATCCCAATCGAGAAGCCACCTGTGCATCGTCCCTGAGGTGCGCCAGGCTGTGCATTTTCAAAACCTTGCCCAAATAATTAATCAGGTTGCTCAGCAAGGCAGGGGACTCTCCTTTCTTGGAAGGGTCTGAGTAGAACTGCACGATTCTCATGAGTTTGCTGATATCCCGTTCCCCAAACGCCCGGGTAAATTCGAAGTAATTATATTCCCTTGAGATGCCGATGTACTGTTCGACGTCTTCTGCTTTGATCTCCCGTTCTGCGGGTACCATGTCCATGAGTTTGTTTATACTGTTGGATAACAGGCCCAGATCCTTTCCTCCTACGGATTCAAGTAGGAGGCGAACGGCAATCGGATGCATACTTCGACCTGCAGTGGCCAACTGGCTTTCTACCCAGCCAGGCCATTGATTATCGTATAGCACATTCGACTTGAAAAAGCAGGCATTGGCATTTTGCAGTGCTTTCTGGAACTTGGTTTTTCCATCCGGTTTCTTCCCCTTTATGCAAATTGCAAGTACCGTAGTGGAAACGGGATTGGCGATGTACTCTGAGAGCTCATTCAAATTGCGCATCAGGTGCTGAGCCTCCCTGACTATAACAAGCTGATATGCGGCCATCACCGGAAACTGCCTTGCTGCAGCCAGGATCTGGGCCGTATCGCAGTCCTTGCCATAGAGGATGTGCTCATTGAAATCCCGCTCATGGGGTTGCAGTACATGTTCCCGCAGGGCCTGCTCAATGCGATCGATAAAAAAGGCCTCCTCTCCCATCAATGCATATACGGGATAAAAAGACTTTGCTTTAATTTCACTGAGAATTTTGTGAAGATTGTTCATTGATGGCTTTTGGGCTACCCGCTTTAAATTTTCCCGCACTTTCCGTACCCCTCAAAAGTATCCAAAAGAGGCCATACCTGTTCGATCCGGTAAGGAAAAAGCAGGTTCCGGCTACTCCGGAGGAATGGGTCCGCCAGCATTGCATTACATACTTACTCAGTATTAAGCATTTCCCTGCGCACCGTGTACTGGTGGAACGCGAATTAGAGGTATTCGGACTGCGAAAGCGCTTTGATATACTCGTGATCGACCGAAATGGGAAGGGCCGATTACTGGTGGAATGCAAGGCTCCTGAAGTGCCATTGGCTCAGGATGCTTTTGATCAGATCGGCCGCTACAATCTCGCCCTCGGATCGGAATACCTCTGGATTACCAATGGTCTGGATCACCATATGTTCCGGGTTCACCAGAAAGAAAAACGGTTTGAGGTATTGCCCGATCTGCCGCACTTTGATTTGATTTCTGAGATTTGATGGATTTGGATATAGCCGTTGTGATACTAAACTGGAACGGGCAGGAGATTCTTCCTCGCTTTCTTCCTTCGGTCTGCCAACATTCAGAGGATTCCCAGGTCTACTTGATCGACAATGCTTCCACAGATGACTCGGTATCCTGGGTGCGCCAGCATTTTCCGCAGGTAACCATCATTGAATTGGAGGAAAACCTCGGTTTTGCAGGAGGGTATAATGAGGGTTTGCGACAGGTAGACGAACCCGTATATGCCCTGATCAATTCCGATCTGGAAGTAACAAAAGACTGGCTCGTACCCTTTCGGGAGTACCTGGCTTCCCATCCCATTGTGGCAGTTCTGCAGCCCAAAGTTCTCGATTACACTCAGCGCGAAAGGTTTGAATATGCCGGGGCAGCCGGAGGATTTATGGACATGCTGGCTTATCCCTACTGTAGGGGTCGAATTTTCCAGTCCATCGAGGAGGATACGGGCCAATACAATATTCCCTCTCCCGTACAGTGGGCTACGGGTGCCTGCATGATCATACGCAGATCCGTATTCTGGTCTGTCGGGGGCTTCGATCCGGACTATTTTGCTCATCAGGAGGAAATCGACCTATGCTGGCGGATTCGCAATCAGGGTCATGGGATTTACTACCTCGGAAAGAGCAGGGTTTTCCATCTGGGAGGAGCGACTCTGGAACACACCAACCCCCGCAAGACTTTTTTAAATTTCCGAAATTCTCTTTTTAATCTGCTCAAGAATGCGCCCGCCAGGTCATTGTTTTACATCTTACCTTTGCGCCTGCTGCTCGATGGGGTTGCGGGGGTATATTTTCTCGTTCAGAACAAACCCGAGCACACCTGGGCGGTTATTCGCTCACATCTGAGTTTCTACCGAAACTTCAGAAGAATGTTGAGGAAGAGGACCCGCCCGGTCCAAAAAAAATACTACCACAGCAAATCCATAGTGTACCTTCACTTCGTAAAAGGTATAAAAACCTTTAGCAGTTTGGGAAAAGATTAACCCTTTTCCACATACGTTCAAAAGGGCGAATGCTATAATTTTAACTAAAATTTGTCTAATAAACACATCAACAGTTATGAAGAAAATCATTTTGGGCATCGCTGGACTGGCCATTCTAGCCACCTCGTGTGTTTCCCAGAAGAAATATGCGGACCTCGAGGCCAAGCATCAGGAGACTCAGGATCTCCTGAATTCTGCAACCGTTAAACTGAATAGTTGCCTGGAAGAAAATGCCAGTAACGCCAGTCGCGTAGAGGCACTCTTGCAACAGAACCAATACCTGAAGGAGTCCAATGAAGGCCTGCTACAGAGCATGGACGGTCTAACGACCCTGAGTTCGAAAGGCGCCGAAAACCTGGAGAAATCTTTGGAAAGCCTCAGGGAGAAAGACCTGACCATCAACAACCTCAGGGATGCCATCACCAGGAGAGATTCGGTAAATCTGGCCCTGGTACAGAGCCTGAAGGGCGTTCTCGGAAACCTGGACGACGAGGACATCGAAATCAGTGTTGAAAAAGGTGTGGTTTTCGTTTCCATATCGGATAAACTGCTCTTCCGTAGTGGAAGCTACACCATTACTTCCCGCGCCAAAGAAGTTTTGGGTAAGGTGGCCAAAGTGGTCAACAACAAGCCCGACTTCGAGTTCATGGTCGAGGGACATACCGATAATGTTCCTTACCGAAGCGGACCCCTGCTCGATAACTGGGACCTTAGTGTTAAGCGTGCCACAGCCGTGGTTCGGGTGCTTCAGAACGATTTTGGGGTAGATCCTAAGCGTATGACGGCGGCAGGTCGCAGCTACTATGTTCCCATGGTATCGAATACTACGGCCGGGAACCGTGCGAAGAACCGAAGGACGAGAATCGTCGTTCTGCCCAAACTGGATCAGTTCTATGACATGATCGAAGAAGGAATGAAGGATCCTGCCATACAGGGCAAGTAATTTATTTCTTTGGCAATAAAAAAGCCCGCTGGGAATGCTAGCGGGCTTTTTATTTACAAAATGCTTTCCAGATCCCCCTTACCTTCCCGAAGGACATGCCATTCATCCCCCTGGTGTTCGATTACCGTAGAGGCAATGTTACCCCCGTATCCTGAATCGATGACCGCGTCTACCTTTCCCTCCCATTTTTCAAATATGTGTGCCGGATCCGTGGTGTACTCCAGCAATTCGTCTTCATCCCGGATGGACGTGGACACTATGGGTGAACCCAACTGCTCAACCAACATGCGGGGAATGGGATGATCGGGTATCCGGATCCCTACGGTTTTTCGATGTCTAAAACTCCGCGGCAACTTATTACTGCCCGGTAAAATTATAGTATACGGGCCAGGGAATGCCCTTTTCAGTACTTTGAAGGTAGGGGTGTCGATCTGGCTTGCGTAGTCCGAAAGGTTCTTGAGATCACTACAGATAAACGACCAGGAGGTTTTCTGAGGTTTGATTCCCTTCAGGCGCGCCAACCTTTCGAGTGCCTTATTGCTGTGTATGCTGCAACCCAGGCCGTATACGGTATCGGTAGGGTAAATAAGCAGGCCGTCGTTTTTGAGTATTTCAACAGCTCGCGCGATTTTGCGTGTATCGATATTCTCACTGTCAATAACAATCAATTCGGCCATGACTAAGCGGTTTGAAGCTACAAGTTACGACAGCGTATGCAGAACTTTCTGACATACTTTTAGCCTTATGGACTTTGATCGAATTTTATTTTCAAAGATATTCGATAAACGACACGATTATTACGACAAGAAGTACACGAATGCGAGGACGACTGCGTTTTTAACTTAAGTTTGACGCTTTGTTTATGATTTCAGCCTTCAGGAAGTATGTCAATACCATAAAAGGTCGACTGGTGATTTCCCATTTAGGTATTGCCTTCCTGATGACTCCGGTATTGATTTACTCCTATACTTCGGCACGAAAGCTATCCAACGCCCGTGAAATCAGGGAAAAGCTTACCCATTTCAATATCAACCGCTTAAAATCCAGCGAGCACTTCGCCCTGATGCTGGACTACGATATAAAAACCGATTCATTTCACCTCGGTCTGGAAACGGCTAACTACAAGCGGTACCAGGAATACCTGACCCGTACCCGGAATATTTTGGATGGACTACGGTCAGATGGAGATTCCTTCAACAACGAAGTGTTCAACCGCAGGCTGGTACGAACCTCGGAATATCTGAATCAGGTTGACAATTACATACGGGAGGTCATTGAGCTCAAGAAAACCAAGGGCTTCAAAGACTACGGTTATGTGGGTGACATGCGAGATCATGTCCACAGGCTTGAGAGACGGGACGATTCCGTTCTTTTGGCCCACGAAATACTATCACTGAGAAGGAGGGAAAAGGACTTCTTCCTGCGCAATGACCCTAAGTATGTGCGGCTGCTCAATCAGGAGAGCGAAATCCTTCTGAATCGCTTGAAGCCGGATACGCTCTTTTTGAGTACCCGTCAGGAACTGTTGGCTTACCGGGTTCTCTTTAACGAGGTCGTCCGTATCGACGAACAGATCGGAAATTCCAATTCTGGGCTCATTCGGGATATTTCCGATGCTTCTATGGCCCTGGAGAAAGAATACGCCTCCCTTTTTGGACTTATTAACACTCATGCACGACTGCTTTCTGAACGCATACGGGTCTATCTCACCATCTTCTTCGTACTGACCCTGATTACCGCCAGTGTACTGGCTTATTACATCTCGGGTAAGATATCCCGTCCGATACAAGCCCTGGTGGGAAATATGGGGCAGCAGCGGAATTCGGAATTCGACACCGGTCAGAATGAACAGATCGTTACTGGGCTTAAGGAGCTGAATATACTCTCCTCCGCTTATCAGGACCTGATCGATCAGCTCCGGGAGCAGTTTGGCAACCTGCAGACAAAAAACGCCCAGCTCAACGAATTAAACGACCAGCTAAAGAAGTCCGAAAAAGAGCTCAAGGAGGCTTCAGAAGTCAAGGATAAGTTCTTCTCCATCATTTCTCACGATCTCAGGGGCCATAGCGGAAATATTGGCTCCCTTTCGGCCATACTCGCTAACGAGGAACAGGAGATTTCTCCCGAACAGAAGACGCTCATGATTCGCCATATCCGGGACACTTCTCAAAATTTGAACATGTTACTGGAAAACCTGCTCAACTGGGCTCGAAGCCAGATGAGTAACCATCAGGTGGTCAAGAAGTCCTTCGACCTGATTGAGGTCATTGATAAGAGTCTAAATCTATACCGGGAAACCGCCGACCAGAAAGGTATTTTCTTTGAATTCAACACCCGAGAAGTCCCAAATGTCTACGCCGACAAGGACATGGTAGATTTTGCCATCCGAAACCTGATCTCCAATTCCATCAAATTTTCAAGAAAGGGAGATCGCATATCTGTGGAACTCATGTCGATACAAGAGTCGGTACAGATCAAGATCACGGATACCGGGATAGGGATGACTCCCGAACAGGTTCGCGCCCTTGAAAACCGTCAGGGGGAGAGCATATCCCGCAGTGGAACGGGTAAGGAAAAAGGCACCGGGCTGGGCTTCGCAACTGCACAAGATTTCATCAGGAAAAACGGAGGGCGGATTAATGTATATTCTGAAGTGAATAAAGGGAGTACTTTCGTCTTTACCATTCCTACCAGCCTGACCCGAGAGAGCATCCTTAATATCAAATAGTTAACCGGACTGCCTTTTTACGAATCTTCTTTGAGTTCAAGACGAGCAAAACGAAGCAGGAGTTTCTTAATCTCCCCGCTCTGAAAGCGAATTTCGGCCTTTCTGTCGGAGCCCGCACCCTCGAGCTGCAATACCTGACCCTCGCCGAAGCGCTCGTGGATCACCCAGTCTCCTTCATTAAGTTTTAAAGGAGTGCCTTGCCGCTTTTCTGCATTGTGGGATGAGGCCGGTTTAATCTTTCGCAGTTTGCGCAACTGCTTTTCCGATGGTTTATGTACTCCGGGCGGAGTGCCGTTTACCGGTTTCTGCTGTCGCAACCCGCTTTTATCCACCTCACCAAACAGATCCGCCGAAAGCATGGACTTATAGCGGTAGCCATCGTTGAGGGGGGTCATAAAATCCAGATGTTTTTCCTCGATTTCATAAATAAACCGACTTGGCTCGGCATCGATGAGCTTACCCCATCGGTAGCGGGTCTGGGCAAAGGTGATATACGCCTGTTTCTCTGCCCGGGTCAGGGCCACGTAGAAGAGTCTGCGCTCCTCCTCAAGTTCACTCCTTGTATTCAAGCTCAGGGCGGAAGGAAATAGGTCCTCTTCGAGACCGACGATGTAAACGTAGGGAAATTCAAGTCCTTTTGCCAGGTGAACGGTCATCAGTGCTACGTGGTCCGACTGCCCTTTATCGGTATCCTGATCGGTGGCCAGGGCCACATCCTCGAGGAATTCCTCCAAAGTAGGTTTCCTCTGTATTCCAGGCTCTTCAGGAGCATCTGTAGGCGCCTCCTCCCGGGTGTTTTCATCGACAAAATCGCGTATACCGTTAAGCAGCTCTTCGATGTTTTCCATTCTGCCAATCCCTTCCGGTGTGCCATCCTTGCGAAATTCCCGTAACAGCCCCGATTTCTTGCTCACTTCAGTAGCCAGTTCGAAGGCATCCAAGCCCGATTTCAGCACCTGAAAACTTTCTATCATGGTCACGAAGTCGATCAGTTTGCGACGGGTACCACCATTCAGCCCCAGATTGTCCCGGTCGAGTTCTTTCATGAGACTGAATATGGATTTCTCAGATTTACTAGCGGCAACGCGGAGTTTATCCATGGTGGTCTGCCCGATCCCCCTGGCGGGAAAATTGATGATGCGGACCAGTGCCTCCTCGTCATCGGGATTAATAATGAGCCTCAGGTATGCGAGCATATCCTTGATTTCTTTTCGCTGATAAAAGGAAAGGCCACCATAAATCTTGTAGGAAATGTCCTTTTTTCTAAGGGCGTCCTCGATGGCCCTGGACTGGGAATTAGTGCGATATAGGACGGCAAAATCACGAGCCCTTCGCTGAAACTGCATCTGGTTTTCGAATATGGACCGGGCAACGAAGCGGCCTTCCTCTGCATCGGTAGGAGCCTTATGGACCTTAATCCGGTCACCCTCTTCATTTTCAGTCCAAACCACCTTCTCCAACTGCTGCTTATTCTTTGAAATAATGGAATTGGCTGCCTCCACTATGTTTCGGGTAGACCGGTAGTTCTGTTCGAGTCGGTACACGGCGGCATCGTCGTAATCCTTCTGGAAATTGAGGATATTTGAAATATTGGCACCCCGAAACGAATAAATGCTTTGGGCGTCGTCTCCCACTACACAGATATTCTGATAGCGATCTGCCAGAGCACTCACGATCAGGTACTGGGAGTGGTTGGTATCCTGGTACTCGTCGACCAGTATGTACCTGAACCGATCCTGGTACTTCATGAGGACCTCAGGAAATAGGGTCAGCATCTCATTGGTGCGAAGCAGGAGGTCGTCGAAATCCATGGCCCCGGCCTTGAAGCAGCGATCCACGTACTGCTGGTAGATCTCTCCCATACGCGGATTCTTACGCGCCGCATCCGCCTCCATGAGTTCCGGATTGCCGTAATACGCCTTCACGGTGATCAGGCTGTTCTTGAAGGAAGAAATCCGTGATTGTATTTGCTTGTACTTGTACACATCTTTATCCAGGCCCATCTCCTTGATAATCGCACTAATTAGCCGCTGCGAATCCTGGGTATCGTAAATCGTAAAATTGGAAGGGAAACCCAGGCGGTGGCCGTCTATACGAAGCAGTCGTGCAAAAACGGAGTGAAAAGTGCCCATCCACAGGTTACGCGCTTCCGAATTACCTACCATTTGAGCGATGCGATGTTTCATTTCGCGAGCCGCCTTATTGGTAAAGGTCAGCGCTAGTATGTTAAAGGGATCTATCCCCTGCCCCATCAGGTGGGCGATTCGGTAAGTCAGTACCCGGGTCTTTCCCGAGCCTGCCCCGGCGATCACCATTAACGGTCCTTCCTTGTGAAGAACGGCGGCCCTCTGCGCCTCGTTTAAGTCGTTCAGAAAAGACATATACCCACTGGAATAAGCTTCGAAATTAGCCAATTTACAGCTGCTCAGAAATGATGCGCCTATATAGTTTTTCACATCCGGTTAATGGATTCGATGATTTATTTTTACCTTCTCTTTCCTAATTTCAACATCCCATGATGCATAAGACGCGGATTGCCATTAGCCTGTGGTTCTTTTTTGCCGGACTCCTGTGTTGCCCACTTTTTCTAAGCGGCCAGGAACAGTTCAGTATTCCTCTGGAAGAGATAGAATCGCACTACGAAGAAGTAGTGGAATGGCGCCATCATTTCCACGAGAATCCGGAACTGAGCAATCGGGAGTTCGAGACTGGCAAGCGTATTGCCAAGGAGCTTAGGGCTATGGGTCTTGAGGTAGAAACCGGAGTGGCTCATACCGGGGTCGTGGCCATTCTTCGAGGTGAATTGCCCGGAAAAGTAGTGGCCCTGCGTGCAGACATCGACGCGCTTCCAGTTACCGAGCGCAACGAACTCCCGTACAAATCCACCGTTACCACTCAGTTCGGAGGACAGGAAGTTGGCGTCATGCATGCCTGCGGCCACGACACCCATACCGCTATATTACTGGGCACAGCCAAACTTTTAACCCGGCACCGGGATAAAATCCGCGGAACGGTCAAGTTTATCTTTCAGCCTGCCGAAGAAGGGCCACCTGAGGGAGAAGAGGGAGGAGCCCTGCTCATGGTTAAGGAGGGCGTGCTTCAGAATCCGCAGGTCGATGCCATTTTCGGCCTTCATATCAATTCCATGATACCCGTTGGGAAAATCGGCTACAAGCCCGGAGGAACCATGGCCGCCGCTCAGACCTTTACGATCAGGGTAAAAGGAAAACAGAGCCACGGGGCCTACCCCTGGAATGGAGTGGACCCCATTCTCATCAGCGCCAAGATTATCGATGGCCTACAGACCCTGGTAAGCCGAGAGGCCCAACTCACTCAGGAGGCTGCGGTAGTGAGCGTGGGTAGGATTCGCTCGGGCCAGCGATTCAACATCATTCCGGAAACGGCGGAAATGCTGGGGACAATTCGTACCCTGGATTATGAAATGAAAGAGAAGATCAACCGCAGAATGCGGGAAATGGTCCCTGCTATTGCCGAATCGTATGGAGGGGAGGCCGAAGTGCAGATCCGAGACATGACCGACATTACTTATAACGATCCCGCCCTGGTTGAACAAATGCTGCCTTCTCTGAAAATGGCGGCCGGCGAAGAACATGTTTTCCTGCGCAAGGCAGTAACCACAGCCGAGGACTTTTCGTACTTCTCGAGGGAGGTACCCGGTTTTTATTTCTTCCTGGGAGGAATGAAGCCGGACAACCCTAACCCTTATCCGCACCACACCCCGGACTTCACCGTGGAAGACGAGGGGATGCTTCTTGGCCTGAAGGCCATGACCCAGCTGGCCCTGGACTATCTGAACCGGTAGGATGTCAATAAAATCTTAAGTAAAGGCCCTGGTGTTGGGGCTGTGCAAAAAAGAGAGTACTTTCGGGTTCGTAAAAGCCTGGAATGTCAGATTATCGCATTTCAGGCGTTATTCAATTAACTAATGAATGTTTCATGAAGCCATTTGTTACCTTTTGCCTGCTCTCTCTGCCACTTTTGATCTGCGCTCAGAAAAAGAGCGAACTGCAGTACGAGATATACCAGCTCAAGAAAGAAATCCGCGTCAAGGAGGACACGATCGCGTCGCTCAGGAAGGAACGTGCGGCCAATTCCACCCGCCTGGAGGCAGCTGATTTCGAGCTAACCCAGCTTCGCGGAGATAATGCAGCGCTGCTTCAGCGTCTGAACAGGTTCACCTCCGAATCTGTTGCCCAGACCGAGAATATCGCCAAGGGACTGGAGACCCTGAGGGCTAAGGAAAAGGAATTACTGGCCATCCGGGAAACCGTAGGCGCAAACGATTCAATCACCATTCAGACCCTGACGACTTTGACACAGTTGATTGGTCAGAACCCCAATCTTAAAGTAGAAGGCGGCAGCGTACAGTTTAAACTCAATCCGGCCATGTTTGGTTTGTCCGATAGCATTGGCACCAATGGACGCATCCTCAAGCTCAATCAGATTCTCGCTTCGTACCCGGACATGACCATGGATATCTACCTTCCAAGGAAACAGGCCTCCGCCGATGACACCTTTGGCGTGGCTGGTTACGCCGATCGCCTGCGTGCCTATTACAACAATAAGCAGGAATTAAGCGGGCGTGTTCGTTTCCTGTACTCGGATGCGACTTATGGACCATTCACGGTGCGACTGCAGCCCGATTACAAGGCTTTTTACCTGAGGCTTAGGGAATCGTTAAAATAAAAGGCAATGACCCCAGGAGAAATTGGACAACTTTTTCTTTATGTAATACCCGCGGCCATTACAGGTCTGGTGGCGTATTACTTCTTTTCCTTACATACCAAGAACGAGGACGGTAGAAGGAGGTGGCTGCTGCACAAGGATATACAGAAGGAAACCTTACCTGTCCGATTACAGGCGTACGAACGCATGACCCTTTTTCTGGAACGTATATCCCCCGCCAACCTGCTGGTTCGTGTGCAGCCTAATGGGCAGGACAAAGAGGCCTACGAGCGAGAGCTTATCCGGCAGATAGAGACCGAATTTGAGCATAATTTGTCACAGCAGATCTACATGACCGACGACTGCTGGAACGTCATAAGGACGGCCAAAAATGCCACCATTCAGTCGATTCGATCAGCTTCCATGGGCGCCCCGGACGACCCCGATAAACTGAGGGAAGGTATACTGAACCACTTTATGGAGGGGGGCATTCCATCGACCAAAGCATTGTCCTACCTGAAAACCGAATTCCAGGATCTCTGGAAATTGTAAAACTGTTATTCCTTGAGATTGGGTTCCACAGGCATCTCGTCCCCCTGTTTGTTTTTGGCGTACAGATACCCTCTTTTCCACCAACGCTCCATGCGTATTGGGTTAAATATCAAGGAATTAGTGGTTAGCACAGTCGGGGTATAGTAGAAATTCAATATGACATCCTGCTGAATGGCTACCATTTTGCCGATGCGGATATTCTGATTCTCGATCCTATCCATGACAAAGCTGAATACGTTGGTGGTGAGTTCGAAGGGATTTCGGGAAGGGAGGCGATTCAGGGAATTGACCTCGGTTCTCAATACAATTACATCCACTTCACGGGCTCCCCTGCGAATGGCCTCCTCTATAGGCACCAGGCTCCCAAGTCCACCATCCGCGTATTCGTAGCTGTTTTTACGCACTACGCTCATAAATGGAGCGTAATTGGCCGAAATCCAGGTCCAGTCCAGGAATTCTTCGTAATCAAAATCTTTAATACTCTTGTACTCGATTCGGTTCATCGTCAGGTTTGCTACAGTAACCACCACTTCCTTGCCCGACTCCTTTAGCTGATTGAATTCCTCATGGGAGTAGCTTTTTCCTATGAGTTCTCTGAGTTTTCGACTTTCACCAAAGGTCTTTTCTCGGTTAAAAAAGCGCTTTACCACATTGAGGTGATTGATGCTTACCCAGTCTTCGCCGTATTTCTTCCGAATCCGAAAGGGATGCGAGCTGAAAATATCGTCATTGGTTACCGAACTGTATATGCTCCGTATTTTTTCGATTTTTCCTAAGGCCAGATGGGATAACAGCAGGCTGCCCGTGGAGGTTCCGACGAAAATATCGTACTTCCGTCCGGCTTCCTCTATAAGGAACTGGGCTACCCCTCCGGCGAATGCCCCCTTACTCCCTCCTCCGGATATGACTAATGCTTTCAATTGATAAGAGATTTTAAGTATGCCTGTTCCTCAGGGGAATAACGCTGCGTATTGGTCTTAAGGTACGTGCGGGCAGCCGGATTTTCCAATACGCCGGACAGCAGTTCCCGGGCATAATCTCTGAACTTCCAGTATGGATGGACACTGGCATTGACCAGGTGATCGATGACCTCCGTATCCAGCCCCCCAATTAACCGGAGATATTCAAAAGCATATTCTCGCACTGAAAAATCGTAGATCGGAGAGCAGTGCGACTTTAGCTCGCGGAAGTATCCTTCTTTTTCTTCCAGGTTGATGCCATCGGTAGCTAAAGCCAGCATGAGCCAAAGGGATCGCAGGCTGCGATTCGGCAGGCCCAGCTGATTGTCGTAGGTTTCAAGTATTTTCTGAGAGGCGTTTCCTCCCTGATTCCAGAGAAGCCAGAGCAGGCGCTCCCTGACCTGATAACTCGGATCATCCACCATGCCCCAAAGGATGTGTTCTGAATCCGGAGGTAGCTGAGTAAGGGAAAGGACGGCTGCCTTCCGCAGGTCTCGATTATCCGAATTGAGGGCGTTTACTATAAAAGCCGATGTCTCAGGCTTGTCCACCTGCTCCAGCAGTACAGTCGCATACTCAAAAGAAATTTGGGGACGCATAAGTTCAGCTTCTATCCCTTCCTCGTCCAAAGCCCCCTTCTCTTCGAGTTCCGCCCACCTGTTAATCTCAGGTTCTTTGCGCTTTAGATAATCCACGGCCTGATCGTATGGAAAACCCTCGGACTGTATCCAATCGCGCTCGAAGTTGTTCAGGTCCTGCAGGCTGTACTTCCTAGCCAGGGACAGGAAATCTTCGACCCTGGCGTTCCCAAAGGCATGAGTTCTCAGAAATTCCCTGATGCCATTGCGCAGCGCCTCCTCCCCCATCAGGTCTTCCAGTATAAAAAGTGCCCATGCTCCCTTCTGGTAAAAAGTTTCTGTATTAGCCTGGGGGTCGGTCAGGGACTGAAGTTTCCCTTCCTCAGCCATTGACCTGAGCATACGGGCCTGCTGGTAAAGTGCCCAATAACCCTTGCGATTTCCGAAAAAATGAATTTCTGCACGGGCACCGAAGAAAGTGGCGAAACCCTCGTGCAGCCAGTGGTCCTCCGGTCCTACTTCAGTAATCAGGTTGCCAAACCATTGGTGCGCCAGCTCGTGAGCATTGGTGCTTACATAGTTAATATCCTCGAATGCCAGTGAATCGACCAGGTAAGACTGGTTAAACAGGGTGGCCCCGGTGTTCTCCATCCCCCCGTACATGAAATCGCGGACAGGAACCTGATCGTATTTTCGCCAGGGATAAGGTATTTGAAGGTAATCCTGTAACCAATCGAAGATCTCCACACTGTACCGGTAGGTGGGTTCGAATCGATCCTCGCTGCCCTTCGGATAGTACCACCGAAGTGGAACGTCTGAGGCGCTCCTTCCCTCCTTGAATTCGAAGGGCCCCGAAGCCAGGGCAACGAGATAGGTCGTCATCGGATTTCTCATGTCAAATGTCCGCACGTATTCACCGTTCTCCTGTCTTAGCCCGGTCTGCACTCCATTGGAAACTAAAGTCCAGGGCTCCGGTGTCCGGACAATCAGGTCGAATTCCATCTTGATGTTCGACGAGTCGAAGCCTGGAAACCAATGGCTGTGATTTTTACCCTGACCCTGAGTCCAGAATTGTTCATTTCCGGGAATAGTATCATTCCACCCCAGAAAATAAAAGGCCTGACGTGGTTTCGATTGAAACGCTATGCTGAGTACCTTATCCCCTTTCCGTCGGTGCTTCCGCTTTTTGGGATACACCGTCAGATACCGCTTATCCTGGCGATAGGGGATTTCGTCTCCATTGAGCCGTACGTGGTAGATGGAGATCCCTCGGGAGTCCAGCCTAAGGCTGTCCCAGGACTGATACAGATTAAACTCGTAATTCACCGTTCCCTGAACTTCGGAATTGACGGGTTGCACACTCACGTCCAGCAGGCATCGCTGCCATTCAAATTGAGACCAGGCAAAAGAAGGCACTTGAACGACAAACAAGAGGGTAAGGCAGAAAACAGAATACGGAAATGACCAGGACGACATAGGGGTTCTAATATGTGCTCAAATTAAACCAAAAGAACCAGAAATAAAGAGATTTATGACCGCTGAAACCCATATAGAAATAAGACCAAAGCTGGAAAGAATACTGCTACTCCTGAGCAGTGCAGCTAATCAGAAATAGAAAACACCCTATTTTTAAAGGGGATTTCGAGCATATCCCTTGCAGATGAGTACTTCCTCCCAAATATTAAAAACTCCCATACAGGCCGTCGCGGGTATAGGGCCGCAAAGGGCCGCCTTACTCGGTTCGGAATTGGGGATTTACAATCTGGGCGACCTGGCAGACCACTTTCCATTTCGTTACGAAGACCGATCTCATTTTCAGAATCTGGGAGAGCTCAGAGAAAGTTCCGTTTCGGTGCTCGTGAGGGGAACGCTATCCCATCCTAGGGAAATTCCGCAGAAACGAGGCAAACGGCTTACCGCCGAACTTCGAAACGGCCCGCATACTCTGGAACTCGTTTGGTTTAGGAATTATCAGTATATCCTTAAAAAGTTAAAACCCGGCCATGAATATGTCGCCTTTGGGAAAGTTAGCAGTTTCGGAAGTCAGCTGAACATGGCCCATCCGGAACTGGAAAGTCTGGAGGAGTATCAAAGTGGAAAAAAAGGTCCCATGCAGCCCGTGTATCCCAGTACGGAGAAACTGACTAAGACGGGAGTGTCCAATCGCGTTTGGTGTCGGTGGGCGCAAAACTTGCTTCCCCAGGTGCTGCCACATCTTGAAGAAACCCTGCCGTCATATCTGCTGCGTGAACTAGCACTCCCCGGCAGATCCGAGGCCTATTCACAGATGCATTTCCCGGCTTCCATACAGCAGGCACAGCAGGCCCGATACCGGCTCAAGTTCGAAGAGCTCTTCTACCTGCAGCTCGAACTCGTCCTGAAAAACCTGATTCACAAAGCACGAATCAGGGGCATACCTTTCGAACGGGTCGGAGATCACTTTAATCAATTCTACAGCCAACACCTGCCATTTGAGCTCACTGGAGCTCAGAAAAGGGTAATCCGTGAAATACGAAAGGACCTGGGTAGTGGAGTCCAGATGAATCGATTATTGCAGGGAGATGTCGGCTCGGGAAAGACCATGGTGGCACTGCTCTCCATGCTCATTTCACTGGACAACGATTGCCAGGCCTGCCTGGTTTCTCCTACGGAGATCCTTGCACAGCAACATTTTACCGGGCTCAGTGAATACCTTTCAGGCATGGGCATCGAAGTCCGACTGCTAACCGGATCGGTAAAAGGCGCCGAACGTCGGAAGGTATTCGAGGGGCTACGGGACGGAAGTATTCCCATAGTCGTGGGCACTCACGCCTTGTTCGAAGATCGGGTCGTTTTCCGTGATCTGGGATTGGCCATAATTGACGAACAACATAGATTTGGAGTAGCCCAGCGTTCCAAACTCTGGCAGAAACGGAAGGTTCCACCGCACATACTCGTCATGACGGCCACTCCCATTCCCCGAACGCTGGCCATGAGTGTGTATGGAGACCTGGATATCTCGGTGATCGACGAACTACCGCCGGGTCGCAAACCCGTCAAGACCGAACATCGTTTCGATTCGCACCGTCTCAAGGTATTCCGCTTCCTCAAGGATCAGATCAATGAGGGACGACAGGTGTATATCGTATACCCTCTCATCAGTGAGTCCAGCAAACTCGATTACAAAGATCTCATGGACGGATACGAAAGTATTACGCGGGAATTTCCACAGCCCAAGTATCAGGTATCCATTGTACACGGCCAGATGAGTGCCGAATTCAAGGATTACGAGATGCAGCGTTTTGTGGAAGGCGAAACTCAGATCATGGTGGCCACTACGGTAATCGAAGTAGGGGTCAACGTACCCAATGCCTCGGTGATGGTGATTGAAAGTGCGGAGCGTTTCGGGCTGTCCCAGCTTCACCAGCTACGGGGTCGTGTAGGGCGCGGTGCGAATCAGAGCTACTGCATACTCATGACCTCCCATGCACTGAGCGATGATGCCCGGACACGGCTGGAGACCATGGTGCGGACACAGGATGGCTTCGAAATCTCGGAAGTCGACCTAAAACTTCGTGGGCCCGGAGACATTTTGGGAACTCAGCAAAGCGGAGTTCTAGCCCTGAAAGTTGCCGACCTGGTCAAAGATCAGGCCATCTTAATTCAGGCCAGGGAATGGGTAAAGCGTATACTCGAAGACGACCCTAAACTGGAAAAGCCCATAAATGAAAGAATACGGTTCTGCTACAGCCAGCGAAATCAGGGCCGGCTGCCCTGGAGTTTTATCAGCTGAGAAAGGCCGCCTTCGTTAAGAAAATACCCAGTTAACCCTTACCTTTATGTGTCTAATAAACTCATTTACTCACCCTTACCCTAACTCAATGAAATATCTTAGAAATTTCTTGCTTTTTGGTGCCTTACTGGCATACAGTATCACATTTTCACAAGGGGAAACTCCTAATCCCTTTGACTTTGGAAAAATGTGGACCTTCGAAAACCCTCCGAAAGAGTGGTTTAAGGAAGCCTACCAATTTGAACCCTCAGACGACTGGTACGACAGTGTGCGTAAGTCGTCCCTCCGATTTGCCAGCTGGTGCTCGGCTTCCTTCGTATCTCCTGATGGGCTGATTATGACCAACCACCACTGTGCACGTATCGCCATTACCGATTCTCAGAAGGAAGGCGAAAACTTCGATGCCAATGGATTCTATGCTCCTACACTGGCCGATGAACGTAAGACTGAGGGGTTGTACGTCGAGCAGATGGTGCAGGTTGCTGACATCACGGATGAAGTCATGGCCCTGGTCTCCAGTCCTGACAACGAAATGGATAAGTCCCAGCAGATCGAGGCCGCGTTGAAAAAGGTACAGACAACCTACAGCCAGAAAGCAGGTTGGGAAGGGTTGCGATTGCAGACCGTGTCCTTCTATAGCGGAGTCCGGTTTTCCCTTTATGGCTACAAGAGGTACGACGATATTCGACTCGTATTTTATCCCGAACTGGATCTGGGACTCTACGGAGGTGACCCGGATAATTTCACTTATCCCAGATACAATTTGGACGTGAGCTTTTACAGGGCCTACGACGAAAATGGCGAACCGCTGGATACCTCGGACAATTACCTGGTTTTCAACCCAGATGGAGTTAGCGAAGGTGAACCCACTTTCGTGGTGGGTAATCCTGGGCGCACAGAGCGTTACCGGACGGTGGCCCAACTGGAATACGACAGGGACTACCGCTACCCCATGTCACTGAGATACCTGCACAATCGTCACGACCTCCTCATGGAGGAATATGCAGAATTGTCCAAAGATCCATCGAAGGACCTGGAAGCACAGAAGAAGAATCAGGAAGCATTCAGGCTCTCCAATTCCATCAAGTCCACTGTGGGTATTCTAAAAGGACTAAAGGATGCCGAACTCTTCGGGAGAAAAGTTGACATGGAAAACTACATAAAGTCCAAAAACCCTGGATTGGACCACTGGGACCAGATGAAAGCGGAGTACGACCTGCTCATCCCGCATACCTGGGCCGTTAACCATCTTAGCCCTTCACCGTTGCGCGGTGAAATTCTCTCGGCCATGCACGCCCTGTACAGTTTTGAAAATTCCATAGCAGAGGAAATCTCAGAGGAAGACATGGAAAAGGGGCGCAAGGAGTTACTGGAACTGCTGGAGGGTATGGATACACCGCGCCAGCGTAAACTGTTCCGACTGCTGATGGCTGAACTCGAGGCCGATATCTATCCGGGCAACAATGCCCTGGAACGCGTACTCCAGGGTAGGTCCACCGATCAATTCGTTAACGAGTTCTTTGAAAGTACGGTATTTACTGACCAGAAAAAAGCCTCAAAATTGCTGGAAAAGCCGAAGAAGCTCGCTAAGTCCGACGACATACTCCTCCGGACCGCGCGCATTTTGATTCCCAATTTCTACGATGCCGCCCTGGCGTATTCTTCCTCATCACCAAAGCGGGAACAATTGAGCACCCTGATTGCGCAGGTGACCTTTGACGTGTTTGGCTCCAGCCTGCCTCCGGATGCGACCTTCACGCTCAGACTGGCTGACGGAGTGGTCAAGGGCTTCGACTACAATGGAACGGAAGCTCCCTACAAAACCACCTATTTTGGACTATACGATCGCCATTATTCCAACGACGGAGAGTTTCCATGGTCCTTGCCAGATCGTTGGAAAAACCCACCTGCAGAGTTGCTCAAGGCCCCGATCAACTTCGTGACTACCAACGATATCATCGGAGGAAACTCCGGTAGTCCCATGATCAATAAGAACAGGGAAGCTATCGGACTGATATTTGATTCGAATATACAATCGCTGCCTTCGCGCTTTATTTTCGACGAAAAGGACGGACGTACCGTTTCGGTGCACGCGGGGGGCATACATGCTGCCCTGAAGTATATCTATAAGGCAGACCGCATTATCCAGGAACTGGAAGGCGAGTAACCCCTTTATTTACAAAACCATAAACCCCGGACCTGCAAAGCCCGGGGTTTTTGTTTTGAGCAGGCGGAGTCTGTCAGAGTATATAATCCGTGCTGATAAAATTGCTTTCCTTAGCTTCCAGCAGTTGTTCTACGGTGCGATTGTTCAATTCGTTGTCTTTAAAGGCTACAAACGTTCGGATGGAGAAGGACCGCAGTGCATCGTGCACGCTCAGGGTAGACTGGGCAGAGTCCTTTCGACCCGTGAACGGATATACATCGGGGCCCCTCTGGCAACTGCTATTCAGGTTTACCCGGCAAACCAAATTCGCAAGGGTGTCTATCAGGGGCGAGAGTCTGTGAACATCCTGCCCGAACAGACTTACCTGTTGTCCGTAATTGGAGTCCGCCATGTCGTTCAAGGGCTCGCTGATCTCACTGAATCCGATTACGGGTATAATGGGTCCGAATTGTTCCTCCTGATAGACCCGCATATCCCGAGTTACCGGATGAATGATGGCCGGCCAGATGTAATTCTCGGTACGCTGTCCTCCTTTGGAGTTTATAACCTCACCCCCACGTTCGCGGGCATCGTCGATCAGCTCCTGTATGTAATCGGGCTTACCCGGTTCTGGCAGTGGAGTGAGCATTACCCCTTCTTCCCATGGATTCCCGAATTTTAGGGTATCCACGGCATAGGCGTAAAGCTCCAGGAACTTCTCTCTTATGGATTCGTGCACGTAGATCACCTTCAGAGCCGTGCAGCGCTGCCCGTTAAAGGAAAGGGTGCCGGATATGCACTCTTTTACCGTCAGGTCCAGATCGGCGTCTGGAAGTATGATGGCAGGGTTCTTGGCCTCCAGGCCGAGTACAAGCCGCAATCGATTACTCTTGGGGTGCTGATCCTGAAGGGCATTGGCGGACGCACTGTTTCCGATCAGGGCGAGTACATCCACCTTTCCGGTTTTCATGATTGGGGCGGCCACCGTTCTGCCCCTGCCGAAGAGTACATTCACCACTCCCTTGGGGAAGCAAGTCTGAAAAGCCTCCAGTAGGGGGGTAATCAATAATACTCCATGCTTGGCCGGTTTAAATATGGCCGTATTGCCCATGATAATGGCTGGGATCAGCAGGGCAAAGGTTTCGTTCAGGGGATAGTTATACGGCCCCAGGCATAAGACCACCCCAAGCGGCCCCCTCCTCACATGAGCATAAACCCCTTCGTGTTTCTGGAAATTCGAGGATTTTCGATCCAGTTCTTTGTACTCCTCTATGGTGTCGTAAATGTACTTCACCGTCCGGTCAAACTCCTTACGCGAATCAGGCAGGGACTTTCCTATCTCCCACATCAGCAACTTGACGACTATTTCCCGCTGAGCCTCCATCTTCTTTACGAAGGCCTCCATACGGGCAATCCGGTCTTTTACCTTCATCGTAGGCCATTTCCCCTGTCCCTGATCATAGGCGTTCAGGGCCGCATCCAGGGCTTCCAGAGCCTCCTCTTCTCCCAGTACCGGTGTAGTACCCAGAAAGGTGGGTCTGTAGTCTTCGGTAGAAGAAATGGTCGAATACACCTCGACTTCCTGGCCTTCCCATCTGCGCAATTCTCCATTCACCAAATACTCCCTCTGGTAAATGGGTTTATCCATTGCAAATTCAGCTGGAATTTTCACTTTCGTATGGTTCATAGCAATCGTTTTTTGCCTTCTTTTAAAGAAGGCGTCTTTTTTTGGTGAAGGTACGAATTGCCTTCGCAAACTGAGGTAATCGTTGAGATATTCAGTACCACCATATCTGCCTTTGCCGCAGGAATCCTAAAGGGGTTTCATTGCCGTCATTGAAGCCCTAAGACGCGCACCCACGATTTCCACATCGTGACTTCGAATGGCCCGGTTTACCTCCACCAGCCTGATGTTGTCCACACCGGCATCCTTGCCTTCGCCATAAATTTCACCGATCACTTCCTTACTAATTTTCTTCATGAAATCTTGCAACAGCGGCTTGCAGGCATGATCGAACAGGTAACAGCCGTATTCTGCCGTATCTGATATCACCCAGTTCATCTCGAACAGCTTCTTTCGGGCTATGGTATTGGCAATGAGCGGAGTTTCGTGCAGGGACTCATAATAGGCCGATTCCCCAATAATACCTGAAGCAGTCATGGTTTCGTAAGCCAGTTCCACACCCGACTTGACAAAGGCCACCAAAAGCACTCCCCTGTCGTAGTACTCCTGTTCGCTTATCGGCTGGGGACCGGCCGGCGTCTTCTCGAAGGCCGTCTCGGCGGTTTCCGCCCTCCATTGAAGCAGATCTTTGTCGCCTGCAGCCCAGTCGTCCATCATGGTTGCGGAGAACTGTCCGCTCATGATGTCATCCATGTGTTTCTCGAAAAGAGGGCGCATGATTCCCTTGAGTTCTTCGGCCAGTTCGAATGCCTTGATTTTAGCCGGATTGGAGAGCCGGTCCATCATATTGGTGATTCCGCCGTGCTTAAGCCCTTCGGTTATAGTCTCCCAGCCGTATTGAACCAATTTGGAAGCAAAGCCTGGATCGATCCCCTCTTCCAGCATTTTGTTGAATGATAGAATAGAACCCGTCTGCAGCAATCCACAGAGTATGGTCTGCTCCCCCATCAGATCCGACTTGACTTCGGCTACAAAAGAAGATTCCAATACGCCGGCCTTGTGTCCTCCCGTCGCAACGGCATAGGCCTTGGCCTGCTCGAGCCCTTTTCCCTCCGGATCGTTTTCCGGATGCACTGCGATCAGGGTCGGCACCCCGAATCCCCTCTTATATTCCTCCCTAACCTCAGAACCGGGACTCTTTGGTGCCACCATGATAACCGTCAGATCATCACGAATCTGCATGCCCTCTTCCACGATATTGAAACCATGGGAATAAGAAAGCGTAGCCCCTTTTTTCATCAGTGGCATGACTGTTCCTACTACGGACGTATGCTGTTTGTCCGGTGTCAGGTTTACCACCAGATCCGCAGTGGGTATCAACTCTTCATAGGGACCCACTCGAAAGTTATTCTCCGTGGCATTGAGAAACGAAGTCCTTTTTTGCTCGATGGCACCCTGTCGCAGGGCATAGGATATGTCTAATCCTGAATCTCTCATATTCAGACCCTGGTTAAGGCCTTGGGCACCACAGCCCACTATTACAACTTTTTTTCCTTTCAGTGCGCTGACCCCGGCTTCAAATTCACTGGATTCCATGAAACGGCACTTGCCCAACTGGGCCAATTGTCCCCTGAGCGGTAGGGAATTGAAATAATTCGACATGCTATTGATTATCGGTTTCGTTGAATTGAAATTCCTTGAGTATATCGCTAATGGGCATACTTTCCTTAGTTACGGCTATGCGACCGGTGCGCACGAATTGAAGGATCCCATAGGGCTCGAGGCGATCGTGCATCTCGTCGATTTCATGCCTGCGTCCGGTCTTTGCCATGACAAAGAAATTCCGGTTAACGGTCACTATGGTGGCATGACTCTCCTTAATCTCGTTCTGTATCTGCGGCTCATCGAACAGCAAGTGAGACGCGATTTTGAAAAGTGCCGATTCCTGATAGATGATTTCACTATCCCAGTGGTAAAAAGCCTTGATTACTTCGATCTGCTTTTCCACTTGAGACACGATCCTGCGTGTCCATTCCTCCGTGGTAAAAACCACGATGGTAAACTTGGAGACATGAGGAATCTCTGACTTGGATACGTTAAGGCTCTCGATATTAATGTGCCTTTTGAGAAATATACCGGATATGCGATTAAGCAACCCCACGTTATTCTCGGCATATACGGAAATGGTAAACCATTGTTTTTCCATGTTGATTATTTTAACCGGATTTCAGATACCGATGCCCCTGACGGAATCATGGGAAATACGTTGTCTTCGCGTTCGACGCGTACTTCGAGAAATGCAGGCCCTTCACTGTCGATGAGTTCCTGAATGGCAACCGCCAGTTCCGGGCGCGATTCCACCCGCCTGGCCGGAATGTAATAGCCTTCGGCTATACGAACAAAATCGGGATTGGTCATCACCGTAGACGCATAGCGACTTTCGAAAAACAATTCCTGCCATTGCCGAACCATCCCCAGGTGGTCGTTGTTCAATAAGACGATTTTTACCGGTAGCTTGTGTTGCTGGATAATTCCGAGTTCCTGCAGGGTCATCTGAAAACCTCCATCGCCGATTATGGCGACTACCTCGCGGTCAGGGGCACCCATTTTTGCTCCAATGGCCGCAGGCAGGGCGAATCCCATGGTCCCAAGTCCCCCGGAGGTGATGTTACTCTTGCTTCGGCTGAAACGGGCATAGCGGCAGGCGATCATCTGATGCTGTCCGACATCGGTTACGATCACGGCATCACTGCCACTGGCCTTGTTGATTTCGTTGATCACCTCCCCCATGGTAAGCCCTTCCTTGGTCGGGTTGAGGTCTGCCTCTATCACCTGTTCGTATTCCACGGCCATCTTCTGATCGAACAATTCTCGCCATTTGGGATAGGTTTTTTCTTCGATCATAGGCAATATTCGCTGCAGGGATTCACGGGCGTCACCCAGGACTCCGACATCCACAGTAACATTCTTGTCGATCTCTGCAGGATCAATTTCGAAATGAATGATCTGTGCCTGACGGGCATAGGACTCCAGATTACCCGTTACCCTATCATCGAAACGCATGCCAATGGCAATCAGGACATCGCATTCATTGGTGAGTATATTGGGGCCGTAATTCCCGTGCATGCCTACCATACCCACATTCAGCGGGTGGTCCGTAGGCATGGCAGATAGGCCCAATATGGTCCATGCGGCTGGTATTCCAGATTTCTCAACGAATTGAATCAGTTCCTTTTCGGCATTGCCCAGGATTACTCCCTGTCCGTAAACTATGAGGGGTTTGTGCGCCTTATTGATCAAAGTCGCAGCCGCCTCCAGGGATTCCTCACTGGCTTTGGGTACAGGCTTGTAACTGCGGACTCCCCGGCAGGGTTCGTATTTGAACTCCACTTTCTCAAATTGGGCATTTTTGGTAATATCCACCAGTACCGGCCCAGGACGTCCCGATCGGGCAATGAAGAAGGCCTTGGCCATAATATGCGGAATTTCCGAGGCTTGGGTGATTTGGTAATTCCATTTGGTTACCGGAGTCGATATTCCGACGATATCGGTCTCCTGGAAAGCATCCGACCCCAGCAAGTGCCTGGGTACTTGTCCGGTAATACAAACCAAAGGGGTTGAATCGATCTGGGCATCGGCCAGTCCGGTGACCAGGTTCGTGGCTCCCGGGCCGGAAGTAGCCAAGGCCACTCCTACCCTTCCACTGGATCGCGCATACCCCTGGGCGGCATGGGTCGCTCCCTGTTCATGTCGGGCAAGTACATGAGTAAGCCTGTCCTGAAACTTATAGAGTTCGTCGTAAACCGGCATGATCGCCCCCCCCGGGTATCCATAGATCAGGTCCACCCCTTCCTCGAGCAGGCAGCGGATTAAAGCCTCAGCCCCCGAGATCACCGGCCCTGCCTTTTCCCTGCTAAGCAGGGTATCCTTCCTATTCTTCGTTTCCATAGCGTTGGTTTTACTGAACCGTCATCCGGTTCCACTTGACCGCGTCGGTAACGCAGCCCTTGGAAGCCTGACTTACAAGGCTTGCATATTTGTACAGGCTGCCCGATCGCACCTTAAGGGCAGGCTCCTTCCAGCGGCTTTTCCGTCTCATCAGTTCGTCCTGGGGTACCAGGAGTTCTATGCGATTGGCCTTTGCGTCGATTTCAATTTCGTCCCCGTCCTCCACTACGGCCAGGAGTCCTCCTATTTGTGCTTCCGGAGTAATATGTCCTACCACAAAACCGTGGGTTCCTCCCGAAAAACGACCATCGGTAATCAGGGCAACGTCTTTTCCCAGACCCGCTCCCATGATGGCCGCGGTGGGCTTGAGCATTTCAGGCATACCAGGCCCACCCTTAGGTCCTTCGTACCGGATAACCACCACATCACCCTTCTGGACCTTACCTTCACTGATCCCCTGATTGGCCTCGAATTCACCGTTGAAAACACGTGCTCTGCCTGTAAATGAGAGCCCTTCCTTACCGGTTATTTTGGCTACCGCACCTTCCGGTGCGAGGTTGCCATACAATATGCGTATGTGACCGGATTCCTTTATGGGCTTACTCGTGTCGTGGATCACCCGCTGTCCTGAGGTCAGTTCCGGGACATCTTCAAGCTCTTCCTCCAGTGTGCGGCCGGATATGGTGCGGCAAGAGCCATCCAGCAGCCCTTCCTGAAGCATAAACTTGAGGACGGCGGGTACACCCCCCGCTTCATGAAGATCCTCCATCAGATAGGTTCCGCTGGGCTTTAGATCCGCAAGGAAGGGAACCTGATCACTAATTTTCTGAAAGTCGTCCAGGTCGAGTGGTATTCGTGCAGTATGTGCAATGGCCAGCAGGTGGAGCACTGCATTGGTAGAACCCCCGAGGACCGTAATTAATCGAATCGCATTCAAAAAGGATTCACGTGTGATGATATCCAGAGGTTTCAGGTCGTTTTCAAGCAGGGTCCGCACCGCTTTGGCGATCCGGGTGGCCTCGTCCTGCTTGGCCGCACCCACCGCCGGATTGGATGCATTATACGGTAGACACATTCCCATGGCTTCTATGGCAGATGCCATGGTATTTGCTGTGTACATTCCGCCACAGGCCCCGGCACCTGGACAGGCCTTCTGAATGATCTGTTGATATTCCTCGTCCGGGAGGCTGCCGGATACATGCGCCCCCCAGGCCTCGAAGGCCGAAACGATGTCCAGTTTTTCACCCCGATGACAACCGGGAGCTATGGTGCCGCCGTATACCATCAATCCGGGACGGTTTAACCGAATCATACCCATAAGGGCACCGGGCATATTCTTATCACAACCCACTACGGCCACCAGGGCGTCATAGCTCATGGCCTGTACCACCGTTTCCATGGAGTCAGCTATGATATCACGGGATGGAAGGGAATAGCGCATTCCTTGGGTCCCCATGGATATCCCATCGCTAACTCCTATGGTATTAAATACCAGCCCTACCAGGTCTTCGTCATTTATGCGATCGCGTATATCCGCAGACAACGCGTTCAGGTGCATATTACAGGGATTTCCCTCGTAACCTGTACTGCCTATGCCCACAAAGGGCTTTTTGAGGTCTTCGGGCTTAAGTCCCAGGGCGTAAAGCATGGCCTGCGATCCAGGTTGGCTAGGATCCTGGGTAATTCTTCGGCTATATGAATTTAATGGGCGCATACTCAAAATATCTAATCCTCGATCTGCAAAGCTAAACTCATCACTCCCGATCTGAGTTGAATTCGAACTCACAAAGAATAGAAAACTACGGCCCATGGGAAACAGGTAGTGAATTATCCTCTAAAGCCCAAAATGAACAATGAATTCATAATATCTTGTTTATGTGATTATTACATCCCGTACGAATACAATATTCAAACCGTTTCACGGGCAAATCAAAAAAACCTTTCTGCGCCCCGTTTCCAAAGGGCAAAATCGATCAATGGCGGATAGCAGGCGGATCGGTTAGCATTCAACGATGAATTTACCGCACTTATGCGGTTCGTCTAAAAGCAGCTGCCGCTCACCGAATGTATATACGATAGGCAGACCGAACGCAGTTATTACAGTCCCAAACCTTGCTATTGCTTAACTAACTTATGCATCATGACCTGCAAAGATTGTGATACCCCTATAGGATACGAAGAACACAGGCGATCCATGGAATTACTCGGTGTCGAGTTGTGCGAGCACCACAACAAGCTGATGGAGCGGATCATTCAAGACCGCAATACCCCCATAGAGGCTATCCAACTATTCTATGCTCTAAAGGAGGCAGGCGCCCGGCCCATGCTTGAGTGGTGGGATGGTCAAAAGTCCGTAGACATCGCCTTTTCCAGAGTGAAACTGAATATAGAAGTAGACATCGAAGAACAACTGATTACTCCCAATCAAGCCATTCGGGAATTGAACGAAGCCATGCATTCGTTCAAGAAAGGATTTACTACCATACGAATCCCTAAGGTTGCCATCCGCTACCGCCTGGAGGAAACCGTGGAAAACATACTTGGCATCATCGAAGGCCTGCGACAACATGTCAAGGTAATTTAACTTCATCCTTACGATCCAGATTTCGGAACTGAACGGCTTCCGCGAGGTGTTTTATTCCTATGTGCTCTTTTCCGTCCAAATCGGCTATAGTCCGTGAAACCCTGAGCATGCGGTCTCTGGCCCTGGCTGAAAACCCCATCCGACGAGCTACCGTTTCCAGAAACCGCTGTTCATTTTCCCCCAATGGGCAGTAGTAATCCAGGTATTCGAAGGGTATCCGGCCATTAACACCCACATCGGAACGATTCTGGAATCGCTGTTCCTGAATCCGTCGGCAAGCCATAACCCGATTTCTGACTTCCCGGGTACTCGGCCCCCTCTCTGTCTCTGAGTTGGGAACGTATTCACTCAGAATCACCTGCAGGTCAATACGGTCGAGCACCGGACTGAACAGCACACTCTCTCGGTCCCTCTTTTGCTCGGAGGTGCCGTTTCCCTGATCCGTACTACAGTAATTGGCACTACCTACCAAAAGGAAGTTACAGGGGTATTCCCCATTGTAGTGCAAGCGGTTCAGACGAATCCTGCCTTCTTCCAGCGGAATCCTCAGCATATTGAGTATTTCCTTGCGGAACAACTGCATTTCGTCCAGAAACAGTATCCCGTGATGCGCCAGCGTAACCTCACCAGGCAGCGGCAAGGACCCGCCACCAAGAAATGCAGCTCGTCCAATGGTATGGTGTGGCCTGCGAAAAGGGCGTTGAAAACCCGAATTCACTGGCCGGCTTTTCCCGGCTATACTGAACATCCTGGCCACTTCCAACATTTCCATTTCATTCAAGGGCGGCAGCAGATGTGGAAGGCGTTCCGCCAATAAAGTCTTGCCTATGCCCTCCTTACCCAGGAGGATCAGATGATGGCCGCCAGCAGCGGCTATCTCCAGGGCCCGTTTTCCGAGGAACTGGCCCCTAACGTCACTGAGTTCCTGTACGGGTAGATTGCCGTCTTCAGCAGAACCGATTAGGGACGGCTGTGGTGATCTCAATTGGCCTATCCCTTGCAGGAATTCCATGACCTCGGATAAATGACCTGCCCCAAAAACCTGTAATCCGGGGACCAAAGAGGCCTCTGGCAATTGACACTCGGGTATGATAATCGGGCCGCAACCCTGCTCACTGGCACTGGCCAGACATGCCAACAGCCCTTGTACGGGCTTTAACCCGCCATCCATGGATAACTCCCCCAGAAACAGGTATTCCTGTCCATCCTTAGGCTGGACTTGGGCAGATGCCAGCAGCACTCCGATGGCTATGGCCAGATCAAAGGAGGATCCTGCCTTTCGCAGGTGTGCAGGTCCCATGCTGACAACCATCTTGTTTCCCGGGAATTTCTTGCCACAGGAGGCCAGGGCGGAACGGACCCGGTGGTAGCTCTCCCGTACGGCTGAATCGGCGCGACCAATGATCCGAAACCCGTATCCGGGACCTATTCCTATCTCAATAGCAACGATAACAGCTTCCATGCCGTAGAGGCCCAGACTGTCTACACGGGTTAATTTCAAGCTTCGGTTTTGATGCGTCGAAACTACATCCGCAGGACGAAACTTTCCTGCAGTTTACCTGCCTGAAGGGAAAAGTCGAATATGCCCCTTTTGATTCTGACGGATACGAATGGAATCGATCAGCATGGGCCGGTATCCCCCGGTAACATAAAGATCTTTCTGATCCTTATAAAAGGGACTGAAAGGGTTGCCGGACTGACCCGTCGGTAAAACGGCCCGGCTCTTGTCCAGGTCGGAGAAATCGACAATCCGCCGGGTCGAAGGACCCGCTTTTACCCGGAATGAGGGTTCTCCAAGGTAGTCAAACATGAGGTTGTTAATCACCTCCCTGCTCCCCTCCACTGGACCCGCTTTAACATTCCACAATTTCCCAAAAATGGGCACCTTTCCCAGGGGATGATTATGGGTAAGGGTATGCATATCTCCCCAGGACCACTGGGACGGTCGGCCGTGGTGCTCATTCATCAGATCCCATGCCTGGACGAATGCCCGCTGAACGAGCTCATCCCGGTTTTCCTTTTCCGCAGTATCGATGCTATCCCACCAGATGGACTCCCCGTTCTCGATAAGTGGCCTGAGGCTTCTTTTAAAAAGGTGAGTCTCCAGAAAACCTTTGAAACGCTCCTCTCCCATTTCGTCCTCCATTCCCAGACGAATAAGTGCGTACACCCATTGGTGAAAAAAACCCGGTTCGGATTGTTCGAGCCGATAGTGCCCGTCCCATTCAGCCAATTGTGCTACCCATGCCTGCTGATCCGCATTGAGAGCATCCCTGTTCAGAAGACCGATCATAAATCGGCACATATCCCTATCTATGATAGAGGATACATCCAGAAGCATTTCTTCGGTTTTCTCTGTGGTCCAACGATCTTCCTTTTCCAACAACTCAACGATTCGTCCCGCGCGATTTTCAGGCAGATAGTATCCGGGTATGTAGAGCGAATCGGATTCAGGTGCATTATTGGCCGAATACACATAAGCTGAAGGAGGGTTTATGGCCTGTGGGTTTTTATCGAAACTGAGTTTATTTCCGGTATGTCGGACACGCTGCTGTGTATCCAATACCTGTTTGGTGGATGGACTGCCGTCAAGGTCGTAGAGATGAGCCGTAGCGAACCAGGCGTAATTGCCGGCACTGTCGCCGTACATTACGTTCAGCCCCGGAGCGTGCAGGTTCCTCAGCGATTCCCTGAAATCTCTAAGCGTATTGGCGTAATTGAGTTGGTAGAGAACATCCGGCAGTTCATTGAGCTTGTCGGTAAATACCCAGTGTAGTGCCATGGGTCGACCGAGGGTAGAATCGATCTCCCGGTCCAGCACCATTCCTAAATGGCTGCGTTTTAACTTAAAGGAAACGGACTCCTTTCCTTTAACTCCTATGGTATGAGGAAGCTGTTCGAAGGGCTGCGGGCCCTGCTCAGTCAGATATCGACTGGCATCCGCCGGGTCAAGGTCAATAGCATAAAAGTCGAAGTCGTCATTGACAAACATGGTCAGGCCATTCGCCTTGATGCGATTGTGGTGCAACAGGGGGAACGGTATGCCGGTGATGTAAAATCCATAGGTCTCATAGCCCGGATAACTCAGGTGGGATTCGTACCAAACCGCCGGCTGAGCAAACTTCATGTGCGGATCGTTCGCCAATATGACCGCTCCGGTTTCGGTTCGGTCCGGCCCGATTACCCAGCTATTGCTTCCAGTAAAGGGTACTGAGGGAATGGCTTCTACCCGTTCCGTTAACTGACGGTAGGCCATATCCCATTTTGCGACCTCTTCGGGTTGAAAAGATGGAATTCGCTCGCTCCCCGGAATGGTTTCAACGGCAAGATCCTCCAGGTATTGAGTTCCCAGGCTGTCGGAGATGTGAGTGAGTAGCGGGTCTACCCCCTGGGCATGTGCAAAAGTAAAGGCCATATACCCAAGTGAGTTATAGATATCTCTCAATTCGAACGGCTCGCGTTCGATTCCGGCCAGCACGTACTCCAGAGAAGCCTTTTCATTCTCTATGTAGGCATTAATTCCTTTCAAATATGCCTGTGCAAGCCTAAGCCAGTCTTCATTCCCGGATAGGGCAGCAATGGATTTTTCTGTATTCTCAGCTACACCGAGGTTGAGCATAAACTTATCCGCGGTCACGAATTCCTCTCCAAAGGCTGAGGATAGACGTCCGGAAGCGGCCCTGCGCAGCAAATCCATTTGCCAGAGCCTCTCCTTGGCGTGAACCCACCCCAGCGTATAATAGGCATCTTCGGCCTGTTCGGCATAAATGTGAGGTATTCCATAGCCGTCGAAAATGATTTCAGCCGGCTGATCAAGGCCGGTTAACTGTTCCTTTCCGTGGTATGAGGGTGTGAAATACACGCGCAGGCTGAAGAGCAGGAGCAGCACGAATAGAACGACTCCACCGAGAATTTGCAATCCTTTTTTCATGGTTGGAACAGTTTGGTATCGGCGGAAGTTAAGGATTCTTTCCGATGCCGCTCAATACCGGATATGAGCCAGTTTCGGTATTCTGTGGCACCACTCGATTGTTTAGCTGGGGATAACACTTCCAGGTCCGGGGATAACAGTACATAGTACGGTTGTGAGATGGCGCCGAAATTCAGGAATTGAAAGGTTCCCCAGAATTGTCCCACCGTCTGAATTCGCTTATTCAGCCCGTTGTCCAGGGCAATCTCGAACTGATCCTTCTCTGACAATCGGGTTCTGTCGTCGGTATAGAGTGAGATTAAGACAACGTCTTCCTTCAGGATCCGGAAAATGTCGGGGCGACTCCAAACATACTGTTCCATCTGACGACAGTTGGCACAAGCCCAACCCGTAAAATCGAGTAAAAGGGGCTTATCCGTGCGTTGAGCCATAGCCAGACCCGTTTCAAAATCCTTATAACAATCCAGGCCAAGCGGGCAGTCTCCGGACTTTTCCTTTAGGCTGTAAAAATCAGGAGGCAGCAGGCCGCTGATGGTCTTCAGGCTGGAATTACCGTACAGCCCTCCTCCGAGATAGAGAAAGCCAAAAGTTATCAGTGTTATCAACGTGGAGCGCCACCTCATGCTCCCCTTTTCGAAGCTAAATCTGGGAAACTTGAGCACCCCACCCAGAAAGAGTCCGTAAGCCAATAGAATCAGCATCCAAAGCCCAATAAATACCTCGCGCTTCAAAAGGTTCCAGTTTCCCACCAGATCGGCATTCGATAGGAACTTGATGGCCAGGGCCAATTCAAGGAAGGCGAGGGTAATCTTGATGAACTCCATCCAGCCTCCCGACCTGGGAAAACGCTTCAACCAGCCGGGGAAGAAACTGAGCAAAGAAAATGGCAGAGCCAGACCCAGCCCGAATCCGAGCATACCGAACGACAGATTGGTCGCTACATCTCCCGTGCCCAGAGCGGTGCTGCCCAAGAGGAGTCCTAATATGGGGCCGGTACAGGAAAAAGAAACGATGACCAGGGTCAAGGCCATGAAAAAAATACCCAGCGGTCCACTTGCGGTATCAGCAGCCCGATCCGCCTTCATGCCCCAACTCGTTGGCAGCCTGAGCTCAAACCAACCGAAGAAGGAAAGGGCAAAAATCAGAAATACCAGGAAAAAGGCCAGGTTCATCCATACGTTGGTCGCCAGGCTGTTGAGCAGCTGGGGATCGAGTCCCCGTACCAGGTGAAAAGGGAGACTGAAGAGCAGGTAAATGCCTACTATAAAGAAGGCGTAGGTCAACGCACGGTACCGATTGGATTTTTCCCCTTCCTGATTCTTGGAAAAGAAGTTGACCGTAAGGGGTACTAGTGGAAGTACGCAGGGGGTAAAAACTGCGATCAGGCCACCTAGCAGACCTTTGAGCAATATGTCCCATGCAATACCGCCACTGCGGCCTTCATCAGGCTGCTCGAGCATTTCCCGGTCTTTCAGGCGCAGCCTAAAATATCCCGGAACCTCACCCTTGCGAGGATCGCCAAAACCCGCAGTCGGCGTTGTTTTCGCACTCACCTGAATGGTGGATCGATTTCCCTCCCGGATTACCTCAAAACCAAATGAGTGGTCCTGGGCTATGCAGAGATCATTTTCGCATACCTGATAGAAAACTTGTACTTCAAATCGTCGCTCAGTAAGATCCGTAAGGCGTACCCGCTGCCTGAAATACGCCTGATCCTTGAAGAAGGTCTCGGTAACACCAAACACCTCCTGAAACTTTTCATACGTTTTTCCTTCATTGATCTCACCCACCAATTCGATTCCGGTTTCGGGATATTCGAATTCCGCCGGAAGGCTTCCGCCGGGGGCCGATCGGGTGGAATACAGCACCCAGCCATCGGTCAGACGGGCTTTAAATACCAGGTCAAATTGGTCCTCATTAACCGAAATTACCTCATAGGTCCATTGCGCTATCTCTCCCCGTTCACTTCCTGCACCCAGACCCCATCCGGGATCCTGTGCGGTGGTAAGGCCGATACTAAAGAGTACATTCAGGTATATAATCCATTGCTTCATGTGCACCATTCTATTGAAATTATGCGCCGGGTTTGATCGGTTACCCGAAACCTGTGATCGGGGCGGTATCCGACTACCCAAACGATACTATCCCCTGATCCGAGAACGTAAAATTCAGATCTTTCGGTATAGGGTACTCCTGCATCTTTCAGGTATTTGTATACCGATTTACTTCCATCCATACCCAGTGGCTGAAAATAGTCGTCCTTGCGGTATTTCCTTACCCATAGTGGAAACTCCAGGGTTTCCCCATCGAGGTAAATCGTTCGATTCGATGGGACGCCCATGGCATCCAGGTTTCGCTTTTGCAGGTGGAGAGGGGCTTGTATACCATCGATTTCTTCCGGCCAGAATACAATCGTGTTTTCCGTCGGAGCCTCGTGAGCCTTCCTCAGTCCGAGAACGAGAAAATTCCGGTCTTTTATTAAGGTATATTCATTGGATATCAATTGTTTACCCGTCTCTCCTTCCATAAGTTCTTTGACCTGTTCGGGGTGATGGAAACCGAAGGGGCTTAACCATTCGTACAGCAGAAAATTCAGGTGCGCCTGCCCTTTTAGCTTATCCAAATGGATAAGCCAGCGATCTTCACGGCCTTCCCACACTCCGCTCTTCTGTTTTTCGACCTCGGCCTCCTGCCAATCGCGCAACTGCCGGAGTCGCTCTATAGTAAGAGCCATGCGTTGCCAGAACTCCGGATGTACGGATTCGAGCGGGGGTACGACCTTATGACGAATATAATTACGCAAGTACGCGTCTTCCTCGTTGGAGGAATCCTCTCTCCATTTCAGACCAACCTGATCGGCATAATTCAAAAGCTGATCTCGGGTTGCGAACAGCAGCGGACGCCTGTAGATTCCCCTGCGCGCCGGAATCCCCGCCATACCTCGGAGTCCGGTGCCCCGACTCATGTTCAGCAACAAGGTTTCCAGAGAATCCTGTAAATGATGTGCAGTGAGGATATAGTCCAGATCCAGTTGTTCCTTCCAGCATTCGAACTGATTATACCGGTACGTTCGGGCCTGCATCTGAAGGGACCCCTCCAGGGTCTCCAGCCCCTCTTTACCTCCACTTCTGGAGACCTCTACCCGACATCCCAGGGTTTCGGCCAGGCTTCGGACAAATGCCTCATCTCCTTCGCTTTCCGGGCCGCGTAGGCCATAGTTGATGTGGAGTAAGGTGATTTTCCACTGAAATACCGAGCACAGATGAGCGAGTACCGTACTGTCGACACCTCCGCTACAGGCTATGCCCAACCGTGCCGGGATCAGTTCGGGCAGGTTTTCGCGTACATAATTATCGAATGTAATACGGAGGTCGGTCATAAATATACACCTAGGATGATCAGCCACATACGCAATGCATGATTCCGCGTTTTTTACAACTGAAGAAGCCGAAAGCAAAAATAATTATTAGGTATCACATGGGGTATCGCATATTTTTGGTCCAATCCTGGGAACATGGCAAATCAGCGGTTATACTTCATTGACGCCCTGAGGGCATGGGCCATCCTGATGATGCTTCAGGGGCATTTCGTCGATGGTCTGTTAGCAGACCACCATCGCATAGCCGGGGATTTCTGGTATGAGACCTGGAAGTTTTTCAGGGGTATAACGGCTCCGGTTTTCTTCACGATCTCAGGCTTTATCATCGTGTATCTGCTCGAGTCCAAGTCGGGCCGAATACTCAAGAATCCCCGTATTGGCAAAGGGTTAAGGCGGGGGTTTCAACTGTTGATTATCGGCTACCTTTTGCGTCTGTACGTGCCCGGTTTGTTTCAGGGTAAACTGTTCCCTTCGTTCTTCTACGTGGACGTACTGCACTGCATCGGCCTTTCGCTCATAGGGCTTATCGGCATTTATATATTCAGCCTCAGACTGGGTCGATCCTTTAATTTCTGGCTGCTGTTCGCACTCGCCACCCTGATCTTTCTCACCGAGCCCCTCTTTGCCAAGCAGGAGTATCCCCGATGGCCGGTCTGGTTGGCCAACTACATCACCCAGGCAAACGGTTCCGTATTCACCGTAATTCCCTGGATAGGCTATTCTTTTTACGGTGGAGGTATGGCCCTGGTTTTTCTTAAATATTTCCACCGTGCGCATTTCTTTAGATGGGCCATGGTTACCTGCGTGTTAGTGGGAATCGGACTGATCTATGGATCCAGTCCTCTGTTCGATATGCTGCATCACATGGGCATCAAGGCCTGGCTCGAAGGGACATATGCCGAGGATCTGTTGTTAAAAGTTATGGCCAATAACTATCTTTTTACACGCCTCGGCCATGTACTATTCACTTTGACGGTCTTTATCGGTCTCAGGAGATACCTCACTCACGCACTTTGGGTGGAGATCGGGCAGAGTACGCTGAACATCTATATCGTCCATTTTATACTGCTCTATGGCAGTTTTACCGGTATTGCTCTGTACCGCATATTCTACCGAAGCCTGGATATCACTCTGATGTTACCCGCCGTGTTCGCATTCATGTTTATCTGCGTTTACCTGGCACTATTGTACAAACGGCTTACTAACAAGGGGTATAATCTGAGGTGGCTGGTTTCGTACCTCAGAAGCCTCTGGCAGAAAAGTACTGAATAAATACCCCATCCCTCTCGGGGGTGGTGTCAGATATTCAGCGGACGGTTGTCCGTAGCCGCCAGGGCTGCCTCCTTTACGGCTTCTGCATATGTGGGATGAGCGTGGCTCATTCGGGCAAGATCCTCCGCGGAGGCCCTGAATTCCATAGCAGTCACGGCTTCTGCGATCAGGTCGGCAACCCTGGGTCCTACCATGTGGACCCCGAGTATCTCGTCCGTCTCCTTGTCCGCCAGGATCTTAACAAAGCCGTCCAGGTCCATACTTGCCCTCGCCCGAGCCAATGCTCGCATAGGGAATTGTCCGGATTTGTAGGCGCGTCCGCTTTCCTTGAGTTCTTCCTCAGTTTTTCCCACCGAAGCCACCTCCGGCCAGGTGTAAACTACATTGGGTATCAGGTTGTAGTCAATATGAGGTTTCTGTCCCGCCAGATATTCGGCCACAACGACTCCTTCTTCTTCCGCTTTATGGGCCAGCATGGCACCCCGAATAACGTCTCCTATGGCGTATATATGGGAAACTTCGGTCTGAAGCCGATCGTTTACCGGTATACGGCCCCGCTCGTCCGTGGACAAGCCTGCTTTTTCCAGCCCTAGTCCTTGGGTATAAGGTATCCGGCCCACAGAAACCAGGCAGTAATCACCCTCGAAGCTGACCTCATTGCCCTTTTTGTCATCGGCAACCACCCGGATGGAATCGGCGCTCTTGTCCAGGGCCTTGACCTTGTGGGACAGATGAAACTTGACTCCCTGCTTTTTCATGGACTTCATGAGTTCCTTGGAACACGCGCTGTCCATGATGGGTATGATGCGGTCCATGTATTCGACCACGCTCACTTCCGATCCCAGTCGGCGGTACACCTGTCCGAGCTCGAGCCCGATGACACCTCCTCCAATAATAACTAGGTGCTTCGGTATTTCTTTAAGTTCGAGGGCTTCAGTACTGCTGATTACCCGCTCGCCGTCGAGCTCGATAAAGGGGAGTGTGCCCGGTTCTGAACCTGTTGCGATGATGAAATTTTTGGCAGTCAGCCGGATCGTTTCACCATCAACCTTTTCGATCTCAACTTCATTGGGGCTTACGAAACTTCCCCAACCGTTAAAGACCTGAATGTCGTTCTTGTCCATAAGAAACTGGACGCCCTTGGTTGTCTGATCTACCACCGACTGCTTGCGGTCGATCATCTGGCCAAAATTGATCCCCACCTCCCCTTTGATGTCGATGCCGTGTTCTTTGAAGTTTTTTAGGGCTTCTTCGTAGTGATGGGAGGAGTCCAGTAATGCCTTGGATGGTACACAACCTACATTCAGGCAGGTCCCTCCCAGGGTGGTTCTCTTCTCAATAATGGCAGTCTTCATTCCCAGCTGGGCACATCGAATGGCTGCTATATATCCTCCGGGTCCGGACCCGATCACTACTACATCTAAGGAATCCATAGTTCTGAATTTGGCCCTAAAATTAAGACTAAAATCCGAGAGCCTTCGAGCCCTTAACTCCGATTTAAAGGGGTGGTACAGGTCTGCATAACACTCATCAGCCTTCCGTTTATCAACAATTACTTAATTTAAGCGTTTTTGGCCTGTAAATAATCTTATGGAGACATCGACACCCAGGGAAGTAGAAGAGGTAAAACTGAGTCTTGTAGAAGCCCTTATACCGGTTGTAGGACTGGTGCTGCTGCTGGCATTGAACGTTTTTGTATTCGGAGATGATGCGCTTAGTGGCTCCAATCAGTTCATACTGCTGATCGGTGGCGCTATAGCCGCTGTCGTAGGGTTTCGAAGGCATATTCCGTACGATGACATGCTGGAATCGGTATCCAGGAATGTAAAGTCCACCACCTCTGCCCTGCTCATACTTCTGATGGTTGGTGCCTTGTCGGGAACCTGGCTGCTCAGTGGCATCATACCTGCCTTGATATATTACGGAATTCAGGTCCTGCACCCGAATATTTTCCTCGCGGCCTGTGTCATCATCTGCATCGTCATTTCCCTTTCCACAGGAAGCAGCTGGACCACTTCTGCGACGGTTGGCATCGCACTGGTAGGCATAGCCGAAGCCCTGGACATACACACGGGAATGACAGCAGGCGCTATACTCTCCGGAGCTTATTTCGGGGACAAGATGTCTCCTTTGAGCGATACGACAAACCTGGCGCCTGCCATGAGCGGCACGGACTTGTTTACCCACATCAGATACATGACCATTACCACGGTTCCGTCTATAGTGGTTACCCTTTTGTTTTTTCTGATAATGGGTTTTTTTGGTTCCTCAGGAGGGGAATCGGGAAAAATAGCAGAATTGAAAGAATCCATTGAATCGGTCTTTTGGATCAGTCCCTGGTTGTTCCTTGTTCCTACCGTAGTGGTGATCCTAATCGTTAGAAAGACCCCCCCATTGGTTGCCCTTCTGGCAGGAACCCTTCTGGGCGCATTGTTCGCATTGATCTTCCAGCCTGACTTGGTACACCTGGTCAGCGGTCGTGCCTCCGGAGACTGGATTTCGGGTTATAGGGGTTTGATGAACGCCATTACGGTAGACATTTCCATACCCACCGATTCAGCAGTCCTGAACGAGCTCTTTAATTCCGGTGGCATGAAAGGCATGCTCGGTACCATCTGGCTCATAATCTGTGCCATGGTTTTCGGCGGTGTTATGGAGGGAATCGGAGCCCTGCAAAGGATCACGCAGTCGCTCCTGAAACTGGCTACTACCACTTTCGGGCTATTTGCAAGTACAGTGGGCAGTTGCATTGCACTAAACCTGACCGCATCTGACCAGTATCTGGCATTGGTGGTTCCCGGCAAGATGTTCTCCAAGGCCTACGAGGATCGTGGACTGGCGCCGGAGAACCTGAGCCGTACTTTGGAGGACTCGGGTACGGTTACCTCCGCACTGGTTCCTTGGAACACTTGTGGGGCCTACCATGCCAGTGTACTCCAGGTATCCTGGGAATCCTATGTGGGCTACGCCGTTTTTAACTGGATCAGCCCATTTACCACTTTATTTATTGCAGCGATCGGATATAAAATACGCCGACTCGCCGGAAGGTAATCCAATTTGACCCTGGTGTGGCATTCCCCGGCAATATGCGTAATTTCGCTCCCTGAATAGCTTCTTACTATAAATAATACTTAATATCATGGCAAAAATCACCTTGGGAGGAAACCCCGTACACACCATTGGCGAACTTCCCGCAGCCGGGAGTAAAATACCCGGATTTGAACTGGTCGCAAACGATCTAAGTACAAAGACTCAGGACGACTTCAAGGGAAAACGATGCGTATTCAACATTTTCCCAAGCATTGACACCGGAACCTGTGCCCAGTCGGTTCGGACATTTAACCAAAAGGCAGCTTCCCTGGACCATACCGTTGTCCTTTGTGTTTCCAAAGACCTTCCCTTTGCACAAGCCCGATTTTGTGCGGCCGAAGGCATAGAAAATGTCACCACCCTTTCCGACTTCCGCACGGGTGCATTTGGCCGGGATTTCCAACTTGAACTCACCGATGGTCCGCTTCAGGGATTGCACTCAAGGGCCGTCGTGGTCACGGATGCCGAAGGGACAGTGCTGTATTCGGAACAGGTGCCCGAAATTGCAGACGAACCCAATTACGAGGCTGCCCTGAACGCATTGGGCAATGCCTGACCCTAACGATTTTGTCAGGGGACGGCTGCACAGTTTTCGGTATGCCTTTAAAGGGCTCCTGTTATTAATCCGAACGGAGAAGAATTTCCAGGTTCATGTACTGGCACTGGCGGTGGTATCGGTTGCCGGCTTTGTCTTCGAGATCTCCAATACGGAATGGTGCCTGCAACTTTTGGCTGCGGCCCTGGTTATAGTCATAGAGGTAGCCAACACGGCCCTGGAAAAACTTTGCGACTATGTCCAGCCCGAAAAGGAAAAGCGCATCGGGGTTATCAAGGATATTGCCGCCGCAGGAGTACTCTGGGCCGCCTTAACGGCTTTGGTCATAGCCGGTCTTATTTACATACCCCGGCTCTGACGGGCCTTAAGCCACACGAATTCGTAATTTTATCCGGACGACTCGAATCTGATCTATGGCGAAACGCAAATCGACAACCACCCGTCGCAAGCGCCCTGCGACTCAACGCAGGACGAAAAAGGAGAAACAGGCCCAGAACAAAATATTCTTTGGGGGTGTCTTCTTTATCGTCAGCCTCACCATGCTGCTTTCGTTTCTGTCCTTTTACCAAACCTGGAAAAACGATCAAAGCGAATTGGCGGACTGGAGCCGTGACAACGACAGTACTCAGAACATACTGGGTACGGTTGGTAACAAGCTCAGTTATTTTTTCCTGTACGACGGCCCGGGACTGGCGAGTTTTGTCTTCCCTATACTTTTTGCGTATACCAGTTTCTTATTGTTTTTCGACCTGTCTAACCGTCGCCTGTTATCACGCTGGGCCAACGGGATCTTTATCGCCATTTGGCTTTCTGTGGCAGCCGGCTTCTTTGCCGAGGAATACCCACTTTGGGGAGGAGCCATAGGATTTGAAATCAATGATTTTATCTCCGATTACAGTGGTAAGGCGGGAGTTATCCTGCTACTATCTCTGCTGGCCATCTGGGGGGTCAGTCGCTGGTTTCACCTCAGGCCGGGAAAGTATTATGCCCAGACGCTGGAGGCTTTCGGCTACACAGGGAGTATGGTATCGCGCATGGTGGACGGGCTTACCCAATGGTTTAAGAAGCAGACCGATTACCTGAAAGGCCTTAAGGTTCGACTTCGGGAGGAATCCGAACGCAGAGACAAGGATTCATTGAAAAAGAACAGGACCGTTACTCCAAAATCTGGAGATGAAGAAACGGAGACCACGGAACAGCGGGAAGAGATTGAACTGTTCCCCAAGGTTTCGGAGAGCTATACCCATAAAAAGGATATTCCTCATCTGGAAAAAGAAGGTGAAGAGATTAAATCGGCTGAAGGCAGTTCTGTCAGCTTCGAGGTAGAAGACTTTTCCCATAAGGAGGAGCAGCCCGTTGAAGACCTGGCCAAGAAATTGGTCGAGGAATACGGTGAGTTCGATCCCAAATTGGAACTCAGCCGCTACCAATTTCCCCGTATAGACCTATTGGACCTTCATGGCGGAGGCTCCAAGTCCATTGCCATCAGCAAGGAAGAGCTGGAGGAAAACAAAGATCGTATCGTCGAGACTCTGAACAACTACAAGATCGGGATATCCCAGATCAAGGCTACGATCGGTCCGACCGTAACGCTTTACGAGATCGTTCCCGAAGCAGGGGTTCGAATTTCCAAGATCAAGAATCTTGAGGACGACATAGCGCTTTCCCTGGCGGCCCTCGGCATACGCATCATCGCACCTATTCCAGGCAAGGGAACCATAGGCATAGAGGTCCCGAACACCAATCCCTCCATCGTTTCCATGAAGACGATGATCAGTTCCTCCAAATTCGTCAACAATACCATGGAATTGCCCATCGCCTTTGGCAAGACCATCAGTAACGAAACCTTCGTGGTGGATCTGGCCAAAATGCCACACTTGCTTATGGCGGGTGCCACGGGTCAGGGTAAATCCGTAGGTCTTAATGCCGTTATCACTTCGCTGCTCTACAAGAAACATCCGGCCGAGGTCAAGTTTGTATTGGTGGACCCGAAAAAGGTAGAACTGACACTGTACAATAAGATCGAACGTCATTTTCTGGCTAAACTCCCGGATAGCGAAGACGCCATAATCACCGATACCAAAAAGGTCGTCAACACCCTGAATTCCCTCTGTGTGGAGATGGATAACCGCTATGAACTCCTCAAGACAGCCATGGTTCGGAACATTAAGGAGTACAATGCGAAATTTGTGGCCAGGCAGCTCAACCCTAATGAAGGACACCGATACCTTCCCTACGTGATCCTGATCATAGACGAATTTGCCGACCTAATCATGACGGCCGGGAAAGAAATCGAGGCCCCCATAGCCCGACTAACGCAGCTTGCCCGGGCAATCGGAATTCACCTCATTATTGCCACCCAGCGTCCATCGGTTAATGTAATCACCGGTATCATCAAGGCCAATTTCCCGGCACGCATTGCCTTCAGGGTAACCTCCAAGATCGATTCAAGGACCATACTGGATACCCAGGGGGCGGAACAACTAATCGGACGTGGCGATATGCTCTTCACTCAGGGCAATGACCTGACCCGTTTACAGTGCGCCTTCGTAGACACTCCGGAAATTGCCCGTATTACTGAATACATCGGAAGTCAGAAGGCTTTTCCCGACGCCCACATGTTACCCGAGGTCGAAGACGATTTTTCTGGCACAAGTGTTGATAATAATCCGGAGGAAAGGGATTCCAAATTCCGGGAAGCCGCCGAGGTAGTAGTCAGTGCCCAGCAAGGTTCAGCTTCGCTCATACAGCGAAAGCTCAAGCTGGGTTACAACCGGGCCGGCAGGATCATCGATCAGCTCGAAGCCGCCGGCATAGTGGGGCCCTTCGAAGGCAGTAAGGCCCGACAGGTATTGATATCGGATTTGATTGCCCTGGAACAGTTCTTTAAAGACTCAACTATTTAGACCTATGATAACGCTCTCTTTACGTTCACTCACCCTGTTTATGCTCTTGGGCACTACCGCTCTTGTGAGTGCTCAGTCCGATGCCAAGGCCAAAACCTTGCTCGACGAAGTCTACAACAAGATTAACGGGTATAAAAACATCAACCTGGAATTTAAGTATGTACTGGAGAACAAGGAGGCAGACCTCTTTCAGGAAACCAAGGGGGATATGACCGTCATGGGCGATCTCTACCTGGTCAATGTTTTCGGTTCACAGCAACTCTACGATGGCAAGAAGGTGTACACCATCATTCCTGAAAATGAAGAGGTGCTGGTCGAGAACATGGGAGAGTCCGATGCTACCGTTACACCCTCAAAGATGCTGACGTTTTACCGCGAGGGTTACGATGCCAAATGGGACATACTTCAGAACATGCAGGGCAGAAAAATCCAGTTCATCAAGCTGATTCCACAGGACCCGTCTTCAGACTTGAAGAACATACTGCTCGGCGTCGATGTGGCCACCAAGAACGTTTACCGCGTAATCGAACAAGGTAAGGAGAATACCAAGACCACCATTACTGTACTATCACTAAAGGTGAATCAGGATTTTCCTTCCAATATGTTCACCTTTAACCGGAGTAAATACGAATCCGAAGGGTATTATATAGACGAATAAGTCCCAAATAATTCCCAACCCGTTACCGGCAAGCTCAGAGCTCCCCGGCAGTTTCTTATTTTTACGTCCTTAAAAGCAAGTGCAAGGACCCCTTGAGGATATTAGATCGATACATTCTTAGCCGCTTCCTGCTAAACTTCGCCAGCTCGTTTGCCATCCTGCTGTTCATTTTTATCTTCCAGGCAATCTGGTTGTTTGTGGACGAGTGGGCCGGAAAGGACCTGGACTTGTCGGTTATGGCCAAGTTCCTATGGAACCTTATCCCTACCCTGCTGGATAAGGTGATACTGTTTACCGTGCTGCTCTCCAGCATCCTCACGTTTGGGAATTTCGCAGAAAACTATGAGTTCGCGGCCATGAAGGCCTCCGGAATCTCACTGATGCGGAGCATGCGGGCACCCACTATTTTTTCCATCCTGCTCGGGTTCGGCACCTTTCTGCTGGCGAACTATGTAACTCCCAGGGCGGAACAGCAGATTTTTAACATGCGCACGAACCTCAAGGACATCAAACCGGCTTCGGTAATTATCGAGGGGGTTTTCAGCGACATTGAGGGATCGAATATGAATATGATGGTCAGTGAAAAGTACGGGGAGAACGACAGTAAGCTCAAAGACATCATCATTCATCAGAAGTCTGGTGTAGGACAGAATACCACGGTCATACGCGCTCAGACCGGGGAACTGTTGGGCGGTGACGATTCAGGTCTCGTACAGCTGATTCTCAACGACGGCTATTACTACGAGGAGGTGCAGCCCAAGAAAGCCACGGAAAGGCGCAAACATCCCTTCGCCAAGGCCTATTTCAAGACCTACATCAAGAATATCGACCTGTCGTCCCTCACTCAGAGAAACATAGACGACGATCGGGGTATCGTTACGGATAAGATGAAGTCGGTTCAGCGGCTTTACAAGGATATCGATTCTTTGAAGATCGCCAATGTAGAACAGATACAGGCCTTTTCCAGGAACTCCAACCTCCGCCTCGGAGCGTTTCCCCTGAAAAACGCACAAGGGAAGGACTCCATCATCAGTACTGCCCGAAAGCAAAACGAATCCCGAAGTCAGGTGTTACAGGGGAATACCCAGAACATACCGGACCGAGCCCGGTCCACTAATACCGGTGGGGCAATGGCAGACACAACGGCAGCCCCCCGAATCGAGGAGCCCATAAGTTCCAGGATTCAGCTTGATTCCAGCCTCGTTGCAGACCGTACTCAAACGGCAGTGCCGGAATTGGCAAGTGAGGCCGATATGGATTGGCTCATAAACAGCCTCCCTTACTGGAGACAGGAACAGGTCTACCGAAATACGGAGAATAATATCGTCAGCCTGGTCAATACGGTGCGCGCCAAGGCTAAGAATTTGAAAGTTCAGCGAGAACGGTACAGCCGGCACCTACTTTCGCTGCATAAGAAGTTTGCGCTGGCATTCTCCTGCATCATACTCTTCTTCATCGGTGCTCCTCTGGGTGCCATTATCAAAAAAGGAGGCATCGGTTTCCCCATGGTGATCGCCTTCCTGCTCTTTATTGTTTATTATTTCCTGGGCGTAGCCGCTGAAAACTTTGCCAAGAAGGGTAATATGGAGCCCGTACTCGGAGCCTGGCTCTCCACGCTGGTCATGCTTCCCCTGAGCATAGTCCTAACACGCAGAGCTAACCGGGATAAGCAATTCGCAGGCATCAATACTGGCTTCTCCGGACTGTTCCAGAAGTTAAAACTCCGTAAGGCACCAGAACAGGCTGCGGAGGTCGAAACCGGTTTCCCGGGACCCGAAACCCTGTTATCCATTGAGTTAACCGCTGAAGATCACCAACAACTGGACGGACTGAGCGATCCCGAACTCAAAGAGTATGCGCTGGATGTTTACCGGGACACGCAAAAGTGGGACACAGCCCTGCCTGCGCTTAAGATACTACAGGATCGTTCGGCCGATATCAAAGACCTCAGAAAGCAATATCTTCGGGCGAGATCCGAATACAAACGATACGAGCTGCTGAATAAACGATTCAAGAGTCAGAACCGGGTACTTTTAGTGACCTACGTAATCGCACTGGGTGCCTATATCGTCAACCTGTTATCAGGAGAGGGTACCCAATCGGCTATTTATTTGTTCGTGGGTATGTTTTCACTGGTACTGTATCTGATATACTTCCTGCGATTGCGCAACACCCTGAATGAGGTTCGTTTCGCCAAAGTGGATGCCATACGACCGATTCCCGTGTATTGGCTGATACTGGCATTCCTGGCCTACCCGGTGATGTATCTTCCCATAGTGAAGAAATTAAAAACCTATACCAAGACGTAAACCGATATGTCTGAACAATCCGCACCATCCAAGAATTCCCTGGACCGCATAGAAGAAGCGGTAGAAGATATCCGCGCTGGCAGGGTAGTTATCGTCGTGGACGATGAAAACCGGGAAAACGAGGGTGATTTCATAGCGGCCGCAGAAACCATAACTCCGGAGACGGTGAATTTCATGGCCACACACGGTCGAGGGCTGATCTGTGCACCTCTAACCGAGGGCAGATGCCGCGAACTCGGTCTGCAAAAGATGGTCGATCACAACACCGATCCCCTGGAGACCGCCTTTACCGTTTCGGTCGATCTCAGGGGAAATGGAGTAACCACGGGCATATCCGCCCTGGACCGGACGAAGACCATACAGGCCCTGATCGATCCCCTTACCAAGCCTCACGAACTGGCCCGTCCCGGTCACATTTTTCCGCTCATTGCAAAAGAAGGCGGCGTATTGCGCCGCAGTGGGCATACCGAGGCGGCCATTGATCTGGCCCGCCTAGCCGGCCTCGAGCCCGCCGGAGTGATCGTGGAAATCATGAATGAGGACGGCTCTATGGCCCGACTGCCCGACTTGTATAAGGTAGCCGAACGCTTCGACCTGAAAATAGTCTCCATAGAAGATCTGATCGCCTATCGCATTCAACACGACAGCCTGATCGAACTCAAGACGAGCTTTAGCATAGACACGCGTTTCGGACCATTCCAGCTGCACGCCTTCCAACAAACAACCAATGACCAGGTGCATGTAGCCCTGACCAAAGGAAACTGGAAACCCTACGAACCGGTACCCGTTCGAATCAACTCTCATCAGGTGAACAACGACATCCTGGGCAATCTCACGGATCACCCGGATCAGGCCCTTCAGCGTATGTTCGACAAGGTCAACGAAATTGGGAAAGGGGTCATTGTATTCATCGATCAGGGCAGCGCACCCTTCGACCTGCTGGCTCGTCTCAATGCCTATAAAAAACTGCAGGAAGAAGGGATCAAAAAGGCGCCCCGTGTCGGCATGGACAATAAGGACTACGGCATAGGCGCCCAGATCCTCCACAGCCTGGGTGTCAAGAACATTCGCCTGATTTCGAATTCTCAGCAGCTCAGGCGGGTGGGTATTTCAGGTTTCGGTCTTGAAATCGTAGAAATTGTCCATTACTAGCTGAAGAACCAGAGCTTGATCGCCATAAATGTCACCATGACGATCAAAAAGAATTTGACAAACTTGTCTCCCCGTTTAACCGCCAGGCGTGAACTAACCCAGGCCCCGATACCATTTCCGATAGCGAGCATGGCCCCGAGCTTCCAATCCACCAGACCGTCTATAGCAAAAACAGCCAGAGCTGCCAGAGTGTAAATGGCTACCACCGCCACCTTGGTCGCGTTTACATGTACCAGGTTCATACGGTTCACATAGTGAAGAAAGAGCATCATGGGGATCCCTATACCGGCATTGATGAAACCCCCGTATATCCCAAACAGGAAAAAAGTAGCTATACCGATCCACAGGTATTTACCCTGGGTACGTTCGAGAAACTCCTCAGCGCGAATCTTCGGTTTCACCACGATCAGTACCACTACCACAATTATGATAATGGCCAATATGCGATTGAAGACTTCCCCTCTTATATCCACGGCTATACGGGCTCCAATAATGGCCCCAATCGTTGCGGCTATACCCAGATAGAGGCTGTACGGGAAGGTATTTATGCCCTTGCTTCGGAAGCCGGATACCCCCATCATGGACTGTATGGCGATGGCCACCCGGTTTGTTCCATTGGCCACGGCAGGAGGCAGCCCGAGGAAGATTAGCACAGGCAGGGTGATCAGGGACCCCCCTCCGGCCATGGTATTGATTACTCCCACTGCGATCCCCACGAAGAGGAGGATGAGAAACTGTGCCCACAATTCCATTTCCATGGGCCAAAAGTAGCCCCTTTTTACTGGCCTATGGGAGGGACAACTTGAAAATATGGGCAGTTCATTAACACGGCCTGTGGAAAATTCCCTGTGGCCGTAGTAAAATCCTTTTTATATTTGCACCCGCAATTAAGGCAAGCACAACTCGCTTTAGATTTTGCGAGGAGGAATGGCAGAGTGGTCGAATGCGGCAGTCTTGAAAACTGTTGAGGGTCACACCTCCGGGGGTTCGAATCCCTCTTCCTCCGCATAGACGGCTGTCCCCTAGGGCAGCCGTTTTTTATTCCCAAGCATTTCTTCGGTACGGAGTACCAACATCCGGTGTAAAGTGGCCGCAAAGCCGAAAGTTTTAGCGGGCAGCTTATGCCGGATGATTGACAAGGTCGCCAGGCCTTGGAAGAAATGCTTGGAGATTAGTGCGCCGCCCGTGGTAACGGCCTCTATGACCAGGATTTCCTTTTGGGAAGCGCGACGCGCAGCGGAGCGAATCCCTTTTCCTCCACAACAGATTTACGCAATCCATTGATATAGAAAATGTTGAAGGGTCGCATTTTTCGTGTTTGCACATTAAGGGTAAGTGTACCTCTTGCTTACTGCCTTTCTTATAGGAAACTTTCAAGCGAATCATCTGAACTTGGATTCTCGTTGAGTTCACACAGTAAATCAAGAGATATCCCAGCAGATAGCCACCCAGCCGAGGTGTGCCTCCATGCTCGAGGACTTTCCCCTGACCCCCATCCTGATCGTTTTTCTGGGCGAACTTGTACTCACGGGCAACTCTTATGCGTTTGAATTGCTGCTCTCCTCGCTAAAGTCGAGACGTGTCTAATGGAGGACTTAAACCCTGGTCCTGGTTTGCCGTCTAAAGAGCACATTAACGGATTTAAGTATGAAGAATATCGCCCCTATCGTTCTTCTATGGGTGTTCCCCTGGGTGCAGGCCCAATGGAACGAACACACCATCGAACCTTCTGTCACCGATCCCGCCATCGATGGCCATAATGCCCCTCATCAGGTATACCTTTACCCCGATGAGCCTGTCCGCGATCGACTTCTGCTGTTCCTGCCGGGCACCAATGCCCTCCCCACAGACTATGACGAATTCCTGATTACCGCAGCCGAAATGGGATACCACAGCATTGGCCTAAGCTATGAAAACCTGTTTTCCATTAATCTGGAAGTTTGTCCACAGACCACGGACCCCACCTGCCATGGAAGGGCCCGCCGGGAGATCTGGCTGGGAGAGGACGCCCATGATTCCGTCGACGTAGACCTACCCAATGCCATCGTAAACCGGACCGTCAAGTTGCTCCGGTACCTGGGAGAAAACTATCCCGATGAGGGCTGGGATCAGTACCTGATCGACACGAACGAGGTGAACTGGAACCGGGTTACTATCGCCGGGCATTCCCAAGGGGCCGGAAATGCCACCTACGGCTCGAAACTATTTACAGTGGAGCGGGTAGTGATGATTTCCTGGGTCGACTGGATGAAGCCCGGCACCAATCCCCTTTGGATCACATCGTCCGGGGCAACGCCTGAAGCTGCTTATTTCGGCTTCATCCATACCGGCGACGCATCGATCTACAACGGCATTCCCACCACCTGGGAAAACCTGGGGATGAACGCGTTTGGACCCATCACCAGCGTGGACGACGGCCTTCCACCCTATGGAAATACCCACTCCCTGATCAGTTCGGCGCCAATCGATCTTCCGCCCCTTCAAACGAATTATCACAACGCAACCTGCGCAGACGAGTTCACCACCCGTACACCGGAGGGAGGCCTGCTCTACAAGCCGGTATGGCAATACCTGTTAGGCATCTCGGACGAACCCACTCCAGATCCGAGGGCCCGACGTATTTCACCCCCGGCGGCGGGCTACATCGACCCGGAAATCCTGAGCTCAGCCAACAAAATGGCCTTCCAGACCGGACTAGGGGCCATATGGCTGGCCGAACTGGACCCTTATACCGGGGGTTTCACATCCGGAGACGGCCTCGATGTTCTGATTGATACCGGGGCCACTCCCCTGCTCACCAGCTTCAACGGTCCGGAATTCGGTGTGGATGCACAGGGTTGGTTCCTGGTATATACGAAGCCGAACCAGGGTACACCCCAGGCCTGGAAGGCTAAGGTAACGGATCAGGAGGTGGATGCCGCACCCCTTACTCGGGGCATGCAGCCCCGACTTTCTATACTGGCCAGTAAGGATCCAGATGCACCGGACTCTCGCATCCTGTATTCCAAGGGGGAACGACTTTCCGATGGCACCTTTGGTTTTGCCGATGTTTCCAACCCGGATCAGGAAACCATCGTAGACAGCACGGATACCGGTGTTCGCTGGATCGATGGTATGCGCAAATTCTTTTACATAAAGCAGACCGGAACCGAGAAGGGACAGGTATTTCTGTACGATACCGAGACACGGACCCAGCAACAGGTAACCAACGACCAGGAGGTTAAGAGCTACCCATACGGCTGGGTGGCCCCGGAATACGACGAACTGATCTTCCTGGTGCTCCTAAATGACACCCGGATCGGCATTTACCGGGATACGGGTGGGACCTACTGGGAGCTGGAGACCGTTATTGATGTGCCCCCGGCCTCGAACTTTGCCTATATCGGTTCGCCAGAGACTTTTGTGGCCAACGACAGCTCGTACATCACCTTCGTCACCAAGGCCGTGAATACGGGTGCGTCCTACGTCGACGCCGAGGTATGGGTAGTCGACATTGAGCCTGACCCGCAGCAGCGGTTCATGCTCCGTTGCGATAACGGTTTTCCCGGCACACGACGGACTGATCCCGAAAGCTATATGGGGACCGAGGAAGTGTTTGTGGTCTATAACGAACTTACTGAGGACGGAGACTTCGAAATCTGGAGCTTCGCCACGGGAATACCTTCCACACCCTCGAATCCCGGGGAAGATCCTCCTCCGACCACTGAGAAAGGGACGATCCACTATCCCAATCCCGCTCGTGACTATGTCTATCTGCATCAGGATTCCCCTACCATCGAACAAATCGATATCTATACCCTGACCGGGCAGCACATACGGTCGCGGCGTGAGGAAGAGGCCATATACGTCGGTGACTTATTGCCTGGACTGTACCTGGTGAGAACACGCAGCGGAACGATCACCTACGACTTCAAACTGGTAAAGCAATAAACCCAGGTACCGTGGTAGAACTATGTAGGGCCTGCTGATTTACTGGGTTAAGTCCAACCAAAATTTAGCTTAGGTTCTAA